>CP051187.1:1238333-1857500 GCA_038087035.1 Gloeotrichia echinulata CP02
AATGATGTCTCCAGCTAATTTTGGCTCAATCATCGCTATAATAAACTGCAAAATTTCATGCCATTTTTCATGATGCCAATAATTACCATAAATCTCAGTTTGCAGTTGTGCAAAAGAAAGACTTTGCTGTTCTTTAAACTGGTAAACCAACTCCGAAGCACAGAAATATTCCCAAAAATTTCGATGGATAAAACCATAGTATTCAGAGCCACAATAACATAATATCAAGTTACTGTGCCGCAGTTGATTAATCATTAACTTCGCTACTTGCTTGGGGTTGTCAAATATTTTGATAAGATAATCAGCCAGAATATTTTCTAAGTCATCTGCACTAATCAAATTACCAGCTAAACCTTTGTTGCTGGTTTGCATCCAGTAAGCAACTCGGCGCAATATTGCTTGCTTATCTTGATAATCAAAAGTTTTCGATTCTAGCCGCAAACTTTCCACTAAAGTAGGTTCCACATCCCAGAGATGTATAAGTAAGCGTGATGCTTGATTGTACAATTCTGGTCTAGTTCTCGGCAATTCATGGTGACGATTTAGCATCAACATGATTGTTAATAGTAGCGGATTACCTGCTAGTTCAGCAATTGCTTTCGACGTGAAAATTGCTGTTTGCATGTATTCTTTTTTAGCAGTTTTATCTTCCTGGAAATTGAAGGTTAATTCATGCCAACGATAGATAAATCTTTGAATTTGTTCTGCATCGAACTCCTGCACCATAAAATGATGAAAATCAGCATCTCGCAAGGCTTGCGGTTTGTAGCCAATTACGCGAGAAGTTAAAATAATTCGTGCATTTGGATACTCAATTTTGAAATTATGAATATCATTAATTACTTGTTCTCGCTTACCACAGTTAAACACTTCATCCAAACCATCAAACATCACCAAGGTTTTACCTAATTGTAACTGTTTATGGAATTCATGCTGATTTAAATAATGGAATACACCACTCGATTTATGTAAAAATTCAAAAAAATTATCACTCTGATTATCTTCTTGCCATTGCATATAAATGCCTAATTCAATTAACAATGGCAACGGGTAATAAATTAAATTTTCTAGGGGTGATTCTGCCCAATTCAATGCTAGGTATTGTAATAAAGTCGATTTCCCTGCACCAGGATTGCCTAAAAATACTATATATTGATAAATTTGCGATTTATTGATAATATCTAATACGGAATGTATCTGCTGTTCAACATAAATTCTCTTGTAGCCTTCTAACTCTTCTGCTATTTCGGCTACTTTTTGATTACTCTCTATCAGTCGTCTGAAATGTTCTTTAGGCTGTTCGTATACTTGGGGTACAACTTGGAAAATTTCCCGCACATTTTGAGGAATAAAAATTTGCGATAACTTCAGTTCTTTATCGGTGTAACTCTGGGCATCTAAACTATATAATTTGACATTTTCATATTGCTCGCGAAGACTTAATTGATATTTTTGTAAATTTAAATCAGCTACAATACATGCTATTTCTTGAGTATAAAGTTTTATGTTATCGAATGTTTGATTCTCAAGTATAGCTACCAATTCTGGAGAGTCTAAGATAATCTCTTCTTTAACCTTTTTGACATATTGTTTTACTACCCGTTTCCAGTTGAAATCATCTGGAAGAGAAGATGAGGAATTAAGTTGATACCAAATCGCGGCTAATTTTTTGATATTTATAACTTCACAGTCCTGTTTGAATGTACTTAAGAGAATTTTTGTGACTGTTTGATCATCAAGAAATTTCTTGAAGGGCTGATTATATTGCTCTATATCTGATTTGGAAAGTCCACCATCTTCTAAATCCTTCTGCACCAGTTTCAGAAATGCTGTAAAAGCTTTACCCGCAAAAATATTTTTTTCTTCCTGTGTAAATCCCCCTAAAATTTCGATTAACGCTAAATCTAAGGCGTAATTACTCGTATTTTTACTTAAGTTTTGGGCAAATCGTGCCATTACTGGTTGGAAGCAAAACCCAACACCAGTACCAACTCCCCAAGCGGCTAGCCAGTCGATAAACATAATACTCGCATTTAGTAAATTTTTCTCTACGAGTATAAACGTGAACTTGACAATTGGGTAGTCAAATTTATGTAAAATTTAAGGCTAGTGATTTGTTTGATTAATTTTAAATTGTTGCCAGATTCCTCATTTTGGCGGGAAAACAGATTTTCATGGGGGGTGTGACCCTTTGTATTACTTTTCTTCGTTGTTGGGGTGTAAGGCCTTGCGCCCCGACGAACCTGACAACCACGCCAAAAAACTTGATCAGGACTTACGCACCAGGATTTTTATTGGAAGTCGGCCTTTTATCCATACCTTGAGTGGGTGGTTGGGGTTGCTCAAGAGCCGACTTGGTGGCGGCTTCACGTCTTGGTGACTTTTCTCCATCCCCTATGCCCTATGCCCCATGCCCCATGCCCCATGCCCTTGTGGATGGAGTCTTTTATGTTTTGGACAAATATTATCCAGATCATGACCCAAAATGAATGAATAATCAAACATCAGGTTCTAGACATTGCAGACCAGCTCGCAGCTTTATCTGAATTGCTCCAGCCAAAAACACGTCCTGTTTCCAATTCCCAGATTTGCTACGGATTATACTGTGTTTTTGATATTTTTCCATTATTTTTCAGTATAAATCCTGAAAACATATGACTGGCAGTAAGTATATGCTTAACATATTATTAATATTCGATAAAAGTTAACAAAGACAGTTTTCAAATCTCCAGATTTTTGTTTTAATGTACAAGAAAAAAACTTCCCTATTATCCTAGGCAAATTATTATGTACAAGCAGACATCGTTCGTAATTAGTGTTCTTTTATTAGGATTTTTGGCCACCACTGTACCGTCAGTGGCTCAGGCTCAGGTTGTAGTTGCACAAGCCAGAAACCCAGAATTAAAGCAACTTTTAGAGGAAGGGCGGCGGCTAGTGGATGCTGGGGATTATAACGGGGCGATCGCCGTTTATGAACAAGCTGGAAACCTCGATCCCAGGAATGCCAAAATACATTCTGGCATTGGCTACTTATATGCTCAACAAGGCAATTTCCAGTCCGCACTAGCCGCTTATCGTCGCGCTTTGGCTATCAACCCTAATAATGGTGATTTTTATTACGCTGTCGGTTATATTAAAGGTAATTTAGGAGACATTAATGGATCGAAGGAAGCTTACCGTCGCGCTATCCAGATCAACCGCAACAACGTTAATGCTTATTTGGGATTAGGTGTGATGCAATCCCGTCTGGGAGACTATGAAGCAGCTAGCTGGGCATACGAACAAGCAATCAACCTCGATCAGAACAATGCCCAGACTTATGAGTTAATGGGTTCAATGTATAAGCAGCGCCGACAAGTTCAACAAGCAAGCAACTCGCTAGCTAAAGCTCGTGACTTGTACCAGCGCCGCAATGATTTTGATGGTGTAGCCAGGGTAGAAGCCTTGCTGCAAGAATTGGGAGGTTGAGATATTTGATGTTTTGGGCAGGGGGTATGGGGCATGGGGCATAGTCCATGAATGGTTCCAATGCCCTATGCCCCATGTTGGCAGACCAAGCCACCTCAATCACCCAATCTTGCGTTGGAGTCTCCTGGCGACTTCCAAGGAAAAATTACCTTATGCTGGGAAGCTCTTAACAAAATCATCGCCTGGAATGACTGTGGTGTAGAACACATAGTCATTATTAGCTACGTAACGGCGGTCTTGTTTAATGATCGCCATAAATTCTCGGTGTCCATCTCGCCTGCGTCCGACTAAACAACCCGCACTGGCATTCTTAATATCCGTCACAGGAGCATCATAGCCCCAGTGTTGATTAATTAGGAAAAGACCTGTATCAAGTTTGTCGCCAGTCCGTTTAAAATCTTCGTTGAAATCTCGATGAACTGTGATCGGGGCAACTTGCACTAATGCTTCGTGACGATCTGCATTGCCGTGGAATCCAACTGCCCAAGCTTTGTATTGACCAAACTGAATTCTAGCAGCTCCTTTAGGATTCATCGGGTTTACAGTATAGTATCTGCCGGGTTCGGTGGTAGCTTGCCAGTGATTGACGATTTTGGGAACACTATCTACGACTTCGATGACAATCCGTCGATCATTAAATTGATTTGGTGGATCTCCGTTGAGAGTCCAGTCTTCGCTGATGCCCTCTATGTAAACAATGTTGTATTCTTTTGGTTTGGTGAATACCTGATAATTTTTTGCCTGCAAGTATTTCACAATCCGACTAGCAATGCTATTGCTTAGTTTTAAAGGGGGTGTGGGTAGATCTTCTGGCTTTGTTTCAATCAGTTTTTCGGCTGTAACTGCTCCTAAAAAGTCAGTTTCTCCAGTTTTGGCTAATTCTTGAAACTGTTTGAGAGCAGCCGTCGAGATTGGGCCAAACTTCCCATCGGCGGGGGGTTCTAGCAGACCGAAGTTAATTAACAGTAACTGAATTTGACGAGCTAAATCTGTGTCACCCCCGATAGCCTCGAAGTTCCATTTAGTCTGTGTTCCCAAAAAATCTTGTAGTCTCATGTCACACTTTCCTTGATTTACCTAATTCCTGGATAGATACAAACTTTCTTTATGGCATTCCAAATAAAAAAATAACCTATCGTAACTGTTAACGGTCAACCCTCAACCGTCAGCAATATTTCTTAGCGGTTGTTTTTGTTTCTTGGAATTCCCATATAGATTGATTCTGTTCTAGAATATACCCTTGGATAAAAAATTGCTGCAAAATTATTCTTTATATATACATATGTAATATATAAGAATACATTATTTCACCAATTTCAGTATACAAACATCAACTAGTGGTTCGCCACATTCATTGGAAGTCGGCGGGAAACTCGATCCCCTTCTGGGTCTTACAGCCATTTTCAGGTAAATAGACCACGCTTTTGGGGCGCAAGGCCTTGCGCCCCTACGAAGATCTGTGGTTCAAATGAATGAAAATTGCTGTAAAAAACTTAATCTTTTGTATCAATCAATTTAAAGTTCACATAAATAAGGTAATTTAGTGGGACAAAATCATAAAGAGTGTTATTACTGAGGGGTGCGTAAACAAATGACAGGTAGTATATCCGTTCGCCTTCGCGATCTTAAGGCGGAATATGAGCAGCTTTGGAATAGCTGCGAAATCAAACCAGAGAATTTGAGTCAGACTCAACAGATAGTTGCAACTATCATCTCCAATCGCCCTACATACGAAGCTCTGCAGCAAAAAATTAATGTACCTTGGTACTTCGTTGCTGTCATCCACAATATGGAATCCTCCCTCAAGTTTACCAGACATCTGCACAACGGCGACTCTCTGAAAAAACGCACAGTCAACGTACCATCTGGTAGACCAATTCCCGAACCGCTTAACGGTTGGAATGAAGGCTACACCTGGGAAGAAAGTGCTATTGATGCTTTAATACTTAAGGAATTCCACAAAGTAAAAGATTGGAGTCTATCCGCACAGCTTTGGCAACTAGAGAGATACAACGGTTTTGGCTATAGGCTCTACCATCCAGAAGTTTTGACTCCTTACCTGTGGTCAAGTACTAATCAATACACGAAAGGCAAATACACAGCCGATGGTAAATGGGATGATGATGCAGTTTCTGCCCAAATTGGCGTAGCAGCTTTGTATAAAATTTTGATTCCATCAGAAAATCTGGAAATTGAAATTGCTTAGGGGTTGACGGTTGAGGATTGACAAGTTGGAGTAATGAGTAATGAGTAATGAGTAATGAGTGATGAGTGATGAGTGACGAGTAATGAGTGATGAGTGATGAGTCGTGAGTGATGAGTCGTGAGTGAATTATTTTTTATTTTGCTTTCAACTTGTTGATTGAAGTTGTTAATATCTTAATAATTCTTTCATTACTCATTACTTATTACTTATTACTTATTACTCATTACTCATTTTATCGATGTGTTGCAAAGACTTTTTGAATTGGTATCACTTAATTTGGGAATGGGCATCTTGTGCCAAACTAGGAGTAGGAATGGTTTGAGTTTGGTAGGCATTTTTAACAGCAACCCAGTTACTGGCTATTGGCATTCGCCAACCTGTACCAAAGGCGCGATCGGTGATTTTTAATCCGGGGGGTGCTTGTCGGCGCTTAAATTCGGCACGGGCTACCATCTGAGTTACTCGGTCTACAATTACTGGATCGTGTCCTTGGGCGACGATTTGGGCTGGTGATTGGTGGTTGTGAATCAGGCGTTGCAAGATGTCGTCTAATATTTCGTAGGGGGGTAGAGAATCTTGGTCTACTTGACCTGGTTTGAGTTCAGCGCTTGGTGCTTTGGTGAGGACATTTTCCGGGATGAGTGATGTTAGCGTAGCGGGGTGTAGCCCGTGCTGAGTTTTGATCGCCCCTGTATGAGAATTTAACCAGTAACAAAGGGAATAAACGCGGGTTTTGGGAACATCAGCAATTACAGCCAAACCGCCATTCATATCGCCATAGAGAGTACAGTAACCAACCGCCATTTCTGACTTATTACCGGTAGACAATAACAAATAACCAAACTTGTTAGCGATCGCCATTAATAAATTACCCCGAATCCGGGATTGTAGATTTTCTTCGGCGATACCAAACTCAGTTCCCGTAAACAACTCAGCCAAGGAATTGTCAAAGCTGTGCATTAACTCGCCAATTGGTAAGATATTAGTCTGAATCCCCAAACTTTTACCTAATGCCAAAGCATCGCTGATAGAATGTTCTGAACTGTAGGGCGAAGGCATGAGGACACCAAAGACATTTTCTTTACCGAGTGCAGCAGTAGCGATCGCCGCAACTAATGAAGAATCAATCCCCCCACTTAAACCCAGCACTACTTTAGAAAAACCACATTTGCGGGCATAATCTTGCACTCCTAAAACCAACGCCTGCCAAATTTCCTCATCTTCAGTATCTGATGCTGGTCTCAAGGTACCCGATTTCAAATCCCGTTGCGCCTCATCAAATTCTACTACCACCAAATCGGTTTCAAAACCACGGGCACGACACATAATTTCACCTTGACGATTCAAAGCAAAACTGTGACCATCAAAGATTAAATCATCATTTCCGCCTACCTGATTGGCATAGATGATTGGTTGTTGAAAACGCACCGCACTATGTTTGAGCATGGCTTCGCGAAACCCCTGCTTACCGACACTGTAAGGCGAAGCAGACAAATTGACAATTAAATCCACACCCAAAATTGCTAAATCAGCAATCGGATTGACCGCATAACTACGTTTGCCCCAAAATTCCTCATCATTCCATAAATCTTCGCAAATAGTGACGCCAATATGAATATTATCCAGGGTGAAATAATTAGCCTGTAACCCTGGTTCAAAATAACGGCGTTCGTCGAATACATCATAAGTAGGCAATAGCCGCTTATAAAAAACTTGCTTTACCTTCCCTCCTTCCAAACAAGCAATGCTATTAAATAAAGACTTACCGCCTGTGAGATGCGCTTTTAAATTCTCTTCAACAGTTCCCACCAACACAGCTAAATTTGGTGGTAAATCTCTCGCCAATTTTTGCAGCGTTATCCCCATAGCCTCGACAAAACTAGGATTTAGTAATAAATCTCTTGGCGGATATCCAGACAAAGAAAGTTCTGGAGTCAACAACAAACGCGCACCCAATGCTGCAGCCCGTTGTGCCATCTCTAGAATTTTTTGGGCATTACCGGGTAAATCACCAATTGTCGGATTAATTTGAGCGATTGCAATCTTCATATTGGCTGTTAGATTTGAGATTTGGGACTGAGAAGAAAAATTAGAACTTAAATACCAGACACTCTACAAACTTGGCGAAAACTTCCCGAATTATAGAGATTTACCTATAAGACCACTATTTGATTTTTGAAATATACCTAGGTAGGGCTATGCCTTACAAAACCCGGATGTGCTTGGCATTGCCTACCTAAAGATACTACAAATACTGAGATTTTTCATAAATCAAATAGGACTGCTATATTGTCTTTTAAGCTGTCAAATAAACACCAATGGCTTATTTGTAAATGGAGCAAAAGCTTGAGCATCAAACTTATATAAACTAGCCGGACGACCAGCACCACGAGACACCTTGATTCCGGTATCGCATAAAAAACCTAACTTGAGTAAACGTGAGCGAAAATTAGAATAATCGGAGAAATTGTCCCCTAAAACCGTCGTGTACAATTGATATAAATCATTCAAAGTAAACATTTCCGGTAAAACCTCAAAAGCCACCGGACTATATTCCAACTTATTACATAACCGCCTGTGGCCATAGGCCAACACTTCATTATGGTCAAAAGCTAATTGGGGCACTTCTTTCACCGGATACCAAGCGATCCCAGTGACGCCATCAGCAATCAATTCAGCTTCTTCAAACCGTACCAGAGCAAAATAACTTACTGATAGATAACGGACACCATAACTATCAGTTGCTTCCCGTGGGTCGCGGTTAGGGCCACCAAAGGTATACAATTGCTCCAAATAGAGATTATTGACCCGAATTTTTTCTGCCATAATGCGATAGGCAGCGTCCTCCAAAGACTCACCTTGACGCACCAAAGTACCAGGAAGACAGCAAGAATTTAAAAATGGCTCCTGTTGTCGCATGACCAAGAGAACGAGCAGGCGATTTTGTGCGGTATCTACAGAGAAAATTACATTATCAACACCCACCTTGAAATCAGCCAAAGGTTGTTGATTTAGCGGAGTTGGAATCTTTTTGTGGTAGCGTCCTGGCATTCTGCGTACAAATGCTCTCGATGAATATAGTCAACAATAGGGGGTATGAGGGCTTCTTGATCTCCATGTTCACGATATGCTGTCGAAGAAACATCTAGACCAGTCAGACTAGCGATCGCAATCTTCCCTCCCAGCTTTTGCACTCCCTCTAAACTAGACTCATCTATTGCATATCCCGGTCGCGGTACCACCAATAATTGCACTTGTCGTAACAATTCTTCAACTCTATACCAACGGGGCAATTGATTTAATAAATCAGAACCAATAACCAACGTCAACTCCGCATCCTCTCCCCACATAACTTTCGCCTTCTGGATCGTCTCCAGAGTTCTCAAGCTACTCAATTCCTGCTGTAAAGCAATATTCTCCCGTGGCCCATCGATATCCGCAATTAACAGTTGCAGCATTGCCGCCCGATGTTCTAAACCAGTAGAATGAGACTTAAAAGGATTATCCGCCGCCCAAACCGCCACCCAATCATAACCCTCAGACAACCAACTCAGAATCACCTGATGGCCAGCCGTTGGTGGATCAGCACTAGTACCAAACAAAGCAACTCTCATTTTGCGTCCTCTGCACTTCATTCCTGAATACAGCATTTCATCAATTCGTAGCGAAAATTACCAGAAAAAACTCCGCGCCCCACTGCGTTTCCTCAGCGCCCCTCTGCGTTAAAAACCCTAGAATTTTACCCAAAGCGGTGTTTAGTCTGGTCAACCAACTCCATAAGCTGCTGAGAAATTTCCACCTCCACCGATACAGGATTGTCCAACCGCCGCGTCTGATCAGGTAAACTAACAACCGAAGCCGCAGTCCGTTGTTGAATAGTCGCCAAAGTCTCTGGAGGTTGTACCCGTTGACCTTCCTTGACTACTAACTGCAACAAAGGTTCTGCACAAAGAGGACTTTCCGTCGCCAATCCCAATTTATCTGCTGTCACCTTACCCCCCGCAAACGAGCGAAAAATCTGCTTACGCCCTGGATAAGTTACCTTACCACTCGATTGTTTCATGACTGGGATACCATCAACTTCCACGAGTTTATAAACTCCATTCACCGGCGCACCGGTAACTAGTCGCGTTCCCAGCCCATAGCCATCAATCTCAGACCCAGCAGCTTTTAGCTTGGCAATTTCCCACTCATCCAAGTCACCACTAGCGAAAATAGACACACCTGGAAGTAGCGATCGCACCTGTTGTGATAAAGTGACCAAATCCCCAGAATCCAACCTCACCCCAGATAATTTCATTTCCCCCGAATTTACCTTCAGAGCCAACCCCTGGGCAGCGGCGATGGTATCATAAGTATCAATCAACAATGACGCACCCGGAAAATAGCGGTGAAACGCCGTAAAAGCTTGTTCTTCAGTACCTTCCATTGCCGAAAGTGCCATAACCAAGGCGTGAGCCATCGTACCACTTGGTTGTTGTCCCAGTTGTAGCGCTGCTAACACATTTGAGGTGGAATTCAATCCACCCGCCAACGCCGCCCGCGCCGCCCACAAAGACCCTTGGGGACTAAATGCTCTTCTTGTGCCAAATTCCAGGAGTGTGGCTTTAACTCCTGCTACATCGCGGATTCTCGCCGCCTTGGTGGCAATTAAAGTTTGATAATTGAGAGTATTGAGTAGGTAAGTTTCTACTAGCTGTGCTTGCCAAAGGGGTGCTTCCACGCGCAACAGCGGCTGATTGGCAAATACTGCTGTTCCTTCCGGTACCGCCCAGACATCCCCAGTAAAACGCCCCTCCCCCAGCAATGACCAAAAGCGATCGCTAGCATTGGCAAAAATTCCCGTCGCCTGTAAAGCCTCTATCTGGGAGGGACTAAAGCGGAATTTTGCCAAATATTCCAACGCCTGCGCCAACCCCATCGCAATTAAATAGCCAAAACCCTCTGGTAGTCTCCTAACAGATAGCTCAAAACTTGCCCGTTTTTGTTCTACGCCTTCACCTGTGTAACAAGCAGCCATCGTCAACTGGTAAAGGTCTGTCAGTAGGCTGTAATCTTCATCTGTCACGGCTAGGGCTTGGTTGTGCTGCTGATTATTTCTATATACATAGTCTATATCTGAGAACGTTGTCATGTAAGAGTTTCCTTACAAGAATGTTTCTTTTACTTATGGTAATATTTACCATAAGTAATGTCAAGCATTAAGGACATACTCACTGGGCAGATATATTTTCCGTCGTTGCTGAATCATGCTTGGATTCAGCAACGCCGATTTTTTCAACAATTCCTATATCATCAATTATTCCTGCTATTATTCCCAAGTGATCTAAGTTTTTACTCTCGATCTCTTCTTTTTGGTAATCCATAGTAGCTAATCATAAGTATTACTATTTGGAATTTTCTATACCTTAGGATAGAGCTTATGACCGATAAGCAATTTGTAAATCTATATTTTTTATTGAATTAAATTATAATAAATAGCCATTTATAGCTGAAAATAAATGTTATTTTCAGATCTCATCACTTATCCTCAACATTTAGGTAAATCTCGCTCAAAACAGTTATATAAAGTAAAGTTTTGCAGGGGGGTAATGTATAAAAAATATATACACTGGCTTTAGTAATAAATACTCCTGTTGAGAGAGTTGGTAAGAATTATTTAAGCGTATAACTGAGTAATGATTTATAGCAATGCTGCTAATAAATGGTAGGGAGTTTTTTTGATATTGCACTTTCTGAATTTTCAACTGTTTTAGCTTTTCACTCTTTTTGAAAAAAAATGGCAGGTTTCGATTTATGTTTTCAAAAGATAACTGTTACTTAGTTGCGGCTTCACCAGAACTCAGAGCCAGATTTCTCCGCACTCAAGAATTATTGCAAGCTGGAGACGGATTGCCTGAAGCAGCAACAATTGATGTTCTTGATTTACGAACTTTCAGCTTAATTAGCAGTAGACGCAGACGCATCCATACGACAACGGGAGAACTGGCTCCAGTTGTTGGTACAAGAAGAGCTTTAGTACTTTTGGTAGACTTCTCAAACAATCAGGCTACTCAAAACCAACAACACTATGCAGATATGCTGTTTTCTAGCAGCAACGACGGTACAGTGAGTTTGAAAGATTTTTACTGGGAAGCTTCTTACCACAAACTGACAGTAACTGGTGAGGTCAGTGGTCAGGGAAGAGCTACAAATGGTTGGTATCGCGCTCCAAGACCATACTCCTATTACACCAACAATGATTTTGGCACGGGTTTTTATCCACAAAATTCTCAAAAGCTAGTGGAAGATTTAGTGGATTTAGCAGACCCATTTGTAAATTTCGCCAACTACGACAATGATGGCGATGGAATTGTAGATGCTTTATTCATTGTTCATGCGGGTTCTGGAGCAGAAGTTACTGGTGACAAAAACCACATTTGGTCGCATAAATGGGAAATTTCACCAAAAACTGTAGATGGCGTAAAGGTTCAAAGCTACAGCATTGAACCTGAAGACGGAAAGATTGGTGTATTTTGTCATGAATTAGGACACGTATTTGGATTACCAGATTTGTATGACACTGATTACAGTTCATCTGGTACTGGTGATTGGGATTTGATGGCTGCTGGAAGTTGGAACAATGGTGGACAAACACCATCTCACCCAACTGCTTATTGTAAAGTTAAACTCGGATGGGTAAAACCCGTGACAATCTTCAATAGCCAACAAAATATCACCATTGAACCCTATGCTACTAAAGATGGGCAAATCTACAAACTGCCGATCAAAGAGATTAACAGTCAGGAATATTTCCTACTTTCAAATCGTCAGAAAAAAGGGTTTGATGGCTACTTGCTAGGTGAAGGTCTAATCATTGAGCATATAGATGAAAACAAAACTGGTAATACCAACGATACTCACTACCTAGTTGATATTGAACAGTGTGATGGCAAGCTAGACCTGAATAAAGGTGAGAACTGTGGAGATGCTAACGATCCATTCCCTTGTGGTATGAACAGTTCTTTTACGGCAAACACTACACCCAGCAGTAAAGCCTACAATGGTTCTGATTCAGGGATTGCAATTACTGATATTCAACGCAAAGGAGACAACATTACTGTAAATATCAAATCTGGGGTACTACACGCTCCTAAGATACCTGTAACTCGTTAATCTCTTTTGCCTTGTAATCGTCCCCTGCATCAGCATTTGTAATTAGTTTGGAAGTTGCTGCTACCGTAATCAATGACTTGAAAACCACTGTCAGTAATGCCTTCGTCATGCTTCAGTAAGCAAGGTGGTAAAAAGGATATAAATTCAATATCCTGAACTGAAAACATTACAACCATGAGGTTGCTGAATTAATATTTTTTTTATTCAGCAACCTTAGATAAATTAGAGTGGTAAGTAATATGAGTAAAATTCTACAGTGGTTATTATTTACTGTTGCTTTTGCTATTGGATTATCAGGATTTGCAATAAATGCCACTTCGCTTAACTCTGGCAGACATGATATTACGGTGGAAATTTTAGGGGGAAAACATTTTATGATATCGAAGTTACAAGGGATAATGGCAGCACCTAACCAAAGTGAAATCAAAGCAAAGGTTTTGCATATCGAAAAATCTAAAGAATTTGAGGATAAATGGTATTTAGAGTTAGAAATTTTAGAAAGTAAAAATATAACAGGCGGTAATTTTGCTCAGATAGGAGATAAAGTCAAAGCATTTACTATTCAATCTAGCCCGAATTTTTCAACTAATAATATAATTACTGCTCAAGCCGAGTTTTTAGGTGATGCACACGGTGGCTTCTTTAGGCTGAACAATATTCAGGTAGTCAAACAGTAAATCTGAGTATCAGGATAAGTGGAGCATTGCTATTATTACACATAGTTATTTATTAGGTTATCACCGATTAAACAGGCTTTCTAGCACTAAAGCTTACAAGCACCAAGGAACTTTAACTTTTAATTTGTCTCTGCGGTCAAACAATCTGTCGTTATATAGATAGGATTGCTCTGGGTCAGTTACAATTAGAATTAAAGATCAAAGTTGGACTATTAGATAATATAAAGTATTGCAAAGTTGTCTGACAAATTATTAAACAGATTGTCAATATATTGAGAATTAGAGCCAGCCGCTAATTTTAGAATTAAAGTGAAAAAACAACGATGAAAGCGACGAGAAAAACAGGAGTGTTAGATTATGTTTATTTCCCGGATGATCGCTAGCATAACCCAATATATTTCTGAAGCCGCAATGCGGATTTTTGCTCCTACTGATGATGCTTATCCAGTTATTGGTGTACAACCATTTACAGGCGATCCTTACAAAGGAACAGCCGACATTTGGTAGATAATGGTGTGGCAATAAATGACATATTTTCCAAAGCAGAAAATAAAGGCGTGGAGTTTTCTTCACGCCTTTTTGTTTCAGGATTTTGATATGTAGAATGTCACACCGGAATAATTAGCACAGAATATCTAAGTCCCACAATGCAATCAGAGCAAGAATTATAAACTTTTTTAGGTAGTGCAGCTTGATATAGGGGGTTTAATTTGAATGAGCTACAAGTTTATCTGTGTCCATCTGTGGTTTGATAATTCTTTGATTGATAGCAGGATAACTTAAGGTGTATTAGACTTCTCCAAAATAGCTTTTTGTTGCACCCAATCTTTACCCACCTGGATACTGATATCCGAGCTAATATTACCAGTGCTTTCCACGCGCACCTCGCCAAAACCCAAAGTATCGCGAATGGATTGGGCGCTTTCCTCATCTCCTTGTTGGGCGACAATATGAGTTACCTCTAAAGGTTCGCCCCAAGCCTTAGCGATATAGACATTGCGATATCCAGCTTTTTCTAGGGATCTGATTAAAGGTCGCAGGTGAGAGCGATCGCTACCTGTGCTGTCTTGAATTGCGACTTTTAAAGCGCTAGGTTCAGAGGCCTGCTTGGCATTTTCTGATTCCAAACCAAAGTTTTGTGCCATAACTTTGGCAATAGCATCTTTGTTAGGTATCCAATAGCTAGCATCATACTCACGGTTCTCGCTAAAGCGACCTGGTAACATTAACATTTGCATATTCGAGCGATTGGTTCGCATCCCAAAACCAACTAGGGCGGCTAATTCTTCAATGGTCAAGTTAGTATCAATGTATTCCTTGACTACATCGAGAATTTGAGGTAATTTAGCCACAGTAATTGGATTCAGGGTCTGGTCAATTAAAGCCCGAATTACCATTTGCTGACGTTGAATCCGGCCAATATCCCCCAGTTCATCATGGCGATAGCGCAGTAATTGTAGCGCCTGTTCGCCGCTGAGATGTTGCTTACCTGCCTTCAAATTGATGTATAAGTGCTGGGAATCGTCCCGATATTTCATATCTTTCGGGACGTAGACTGTCACCCCACCCAAAGCCTCGATCAGTTTAGCAACTCCCAGAACATTAATGCGGACATAGCGATCAATTCCCACCCCACCAAGGAGATTACTGACAGTTTTAGCTGTCAAAGCAGGACCCCCATCAACATTAGCAGCATTAATTTTTTTGACTCCATGGCCTTCTATTTCGGTGCGCGTATCTCTGGGAATCGACAGCATCACCATTTTCTTCTTCTCTGGATCAAATTTGATCAAGAGCATGACATCAGAAAGACCATCAAAAGAGTTTACCTGGGGGAGGTATCTAAGATTTTTACTTTCGGCGGGAGGGTTTTGAATATCTGGGGGAAGTACGCTCATACCCAGAAGTAAGATATTAACAGGGCGAGTTAATTCCGAAAAGCGCAATCCACCGCCAGAA
Organism: Gloeotrichia echinulata CP02; assembly: GCA_038087035.1. NCBI lineage: Bacteria > Bacillati > Cyanobacteriota > Cyanophyceae > Nostocales > Gloeotrichiaceae > Gloeotrichia > Gloeotrichia echinulata. The sequence goes on from CP051187.1 coordinate 1,253,799, forward strand.
ATGCGATCGCCATCAAATACTGCTTCCTCTTGGGGGCTGAGTTGTGCTTGCTGTAATGGTGTACTCGTCAACGAAACCGCCAACAGCGCCCCCGCTGTTGCCGAAATCATGGCAATACCGCTCATTCCCACCCAAAACCATAACCAACGACTCGATTTAGGATCTTGGGAATTGTTGTCCTTGGACTGGGAGCTGTTTGCTGACTGGTTATCTTCCGCCGAAGTTCTTTGAATGGTCACAGACTTCCTCACACTTACTGATCAAATTCGGTAACTTTGCAAACTATTCAATATGCTGACAAATCAACCCATAATAACTAATTCTTAATTATTCGTGCTAACCTTTCCACACTTGTGTCAAATACGACACTTATAGCAGTTTTTTTGCCGATTTTTGCTAAATCCAGTAATGTTTTCTTGCAGTATGACAACAATCAATCGGTTTGACCAGATCTGTTGGCAGATAATTGGGAATTTATGAAAAAATAAGTAAACCTACTGATGGACAACGGATTGCCTCTTACCTCTTACCTCATATTTTAAGACAAGTACTTACCCAGCACTCGCTCTGCAAAGTTGCTAAAGCCCGGTAAGCGGTGAGACTTTCTTTGGCTCAGGCGAAAAATCAACCAGACACTCACCAAAAAGTAACCAGAGGTGAGAAAGCTATTGAGGATTAATAAACGTAGTGCAAAAAATTCTGAAGTTTCAGCACCGGTTGCTAACAAGATGTACCCGAACAGCCAGGTAAATGCCAAAGTAATAGACAGACGACAGATGGCTAGTTGTTCCCGAGTTCCTTGACGACGATACAAAGACCACAGGGATGGGAAAAAGCCGATGACCGGAATTAAATACACAACTAGCTCTCTTTTCAAAGTAACTCGTTCTTGACTCTTGATTGGGGATTGGGCAGACTCTTCCTCAGTCCCAGTCGCTGAGGAATTTTCGCTAGAAGGAAGATTTTCCATAGTGATTAAGTTAGAGATAATAAGTATGATAAAACTTTAAACAAAATATAGTCTAGCATAGTCAGATATAGTCTAAAAGACAGTCCTAATGAAATTATCTGATTATGCTAAAACCTTGGGGATTTCGTACCTTACCGCTTGGCGACATTACAAAGCAGGTAAAATACCATATCCAACAGAGCAACTTCCCACGGGTACGGTAATTGTTAATTACGACCCGAAAAAGATATCAGGGGGTGTTGTTAGGGTGGCAATTTATGCTCTTTGTATCAAGCGCTGAAAACAAAGATAATTTGGATAGGCAAGCTACTAGGCTAACTCAATATGCAACTGCCAAAGGATATCAAATCGTTTACATAATCAAGGAAGTAGGAAGTGGACTAAACGACAATCGCAAGAAACAAGAATTGCTTTTACTCAAAGATGATTATGATATCTTGCTAGTCGAACACAAAGATAGACTGGGTAGGTTTGGGACACATTACATGGATATTTTACTTAGAAGACTAGGAGTAAATCTAGAGATTGTTAACCTAGCTGATAACGGACGTGATGAATTGATGCAAGATTTAGTGGCGATAATTACCAGCTTTGCAGCACGATTGTATGGTCAGCGCAGGGCAAAGCGCAAAACAGAAAAAATTGTAGAAGCCTTAAATTCTCCAACAGATTGATTAAGTTTTATAGTCAAGCATATCTTACTGTATCTTGAATGATATACTAATTTCATTGCCAAAGTTGATCAATACTTTGACTACGCTCAGTATAAATATGCGTCAAGTAGAAAAGCACATAATCAAAGAAGGACATGAGTGGTTTGATTATTGTAGTGACATTACCACTATTTCTCGGCAGCTTTACAATACTGCTCAATTCACTCAGCGTCAAGGTTTTTTCTACGGATGGGGAACTCAAACCCAAGCCGGCTTAGATAGTTTATTCAAACAAAATGAGAACTACAAAGCCTTACCCACAAAAGTAGCTCAACTCGTATTAAAACAGAATGCAGATGCGTGGATTGCTTACTACAAAGCATTAGTGGCTTACAAACTTGAACCAACTAAGTTCACTGGTAGACCAAAACCACCTAATTATGTTGATGATAAGAACCTGATTAAGTTTAACAATCAAGCCATTGGCAAAAGAAAATTTAGTAAAGGTTCGGTTGTCCCGTCAATGTCGCCAATCAGAATCCCGGTAAAGCCTGGACTAAGATTTGACGACTTGTGCGAAGTCCGAATTGTCCCAAAAACGGGATGTTTTGTGATCGAGGTAGTCTATGAAATTCTGCAAAAAAATGAGTTCTTCTGTAGTTTGAATCCTGAACTTAATGCGGCGATAGACATAGGCTTAGACAATCTAGCGACAATTGTTTTCAACGACTTGAGCGAACAGCCAATTATCGTAAATGGGAAACCATTAAAATCAGCCAACCAATTTTATAACAAGCAGATTGCCAAGTTTCGAGGTTTTCTGCCTCATGGTAAAGGTAAATCAAGGCGAATCGCAAACATCGTCCGCAACCGTAATCAATTTATAGATTCATATTTGCATCAATCCACAAAAATGATTGTGGATGAACTTCTATCTCTTGGTGTAACTCACGTCTCAATCGGGAAAAACGAACAATGGAAAACACGTCTTAATTTAGGTAAACGTACAAACCAAAGCTTTACTCAAATACCACATGCTAAATTTATCGAGATACTGACTTACAAATTGGAGCGAGTCGGCATCACCGTTAAGGTTGGAGAAGAATCTTACACGAGTTTGGCTTCTTTTATTGATTGGGACAATATCCCAATTTACAAACCTAACAACTTCGTGAGGTACGTCTTCAATGGAAGACGTGTTGAAAGAGCGTGGTATATCAGTAAAAATGGTTTGAAGATTCATGCCGACGTGAACGCAGGGTACAACATCGGCAGAAAAAGTAATCCTGAAGGGTTTGACTGCCTCCAGTCTGTTCTAAGGGATAGGGGGTGTCAGGTAGTACATCCAAGGCGGATAACTCCACTATTTAAGCGTGTCCATGCTGAAAGTAGAGTCGCTTAAAGCTAAATTGCATAAGTCTGACTATGTTTGACTATGTGATTTGGAACTATTTTATTGAGTTATATCCCCTAATCGGCTAAAAGATGCAGACACGCAAGCTACTTGACTGGTGGCAAATACTAACACCTATAGCGCGAATCGGAGCGATCGCGCTATTCATTCCGTTGCTAGTTCTCAATGGTTGGGCGATTTCGATAATTTTTGATTATTTCCATTCCCTGATCGTTATTTTAGTCGGAGCCTCAGTTTTAGCATTTCTGCTGAACTATCCCGTCAGCTGGATGGAACGTCACGGTGCCCAGCGAGAACCAGTTGCTATTCTAGTATTTTTATTGGCTTTATCGATTTTATTGGCTTTGGGTGTCACCCTTTTCCCCTTAGCCTTGACCCAAGCCCAGCAACTGGTGGCACGCATACCAGAGTTGATTGATTCTGGACGCTCTCAATTAATGATATTAAACGAAAAAGCAGAGGGTTTCGGCTTACCGATTAATCTCGATGCTTTAGTCGTGCAAATTAATGATCGCGTCAAGGGACAATTACAGGCGATCGCTGGACAAGTTTTGAATCTGGCTGTAGTCACAGTTACTAGCCTGCTGGATTTTGTCTTGACGATGGTTGTAACTTTCTATCTTTTACAGCATGGCACTGAACTGTGGGAAAGTTTGGTCAACTGGCTACCTTCAAGTTTTCGTGACCCTTTCTCGAAAACATTACGCCTCAGTTTTCAAAATTTCTTTATCACCCAGCTAATTTTATCTACCTGTATTGCTTCAGCCCTCATTCCCGCTTTCTTGTGGCTAAAAGTGCCATTTGGTCTATTATTTGGCTTAACAATTGGTCTGATGGCTCTGGTCCCCTTTGGCGGCTCTGTAGGTATCGCTCTGACTACTTTGGTGGTAGCTCTGCAAGATGTTTGGATGGGAGCGAGAGTTTTAACCGCATCACTAATTGTACAGCAAATTCTCGAAAACTTAATTGCCCCCCGAATATTAGGCAGTTTTACTGGTTTAAACCCAGTTTGGGTGGTAATTTCAGTTTTGACAGGAGCAAGAATTGGCGGACTTTTAGGTGTGATTGTCGCAGTACCCTCAGCTGTTGTCATTAAGACCGCTTTAAGCGCCCTGCGTCCTGGGACGCTGACTGGCGATACAAATGAATCCACCAAGCCGGAGGATTTAACAGCACCAATTCTATCAGAAGAATCTCCCAGACCTCAAGCAAACAATCCTCTAGGAGTCTCAGAACCTACATTGCCATAGTCATTCGTCATTTGTCATTGGTCATTTGTCATTTGTCATTGGTCATTTGTCATTGGTCATTGGTCATTTGTCATTTGTCATTTGTCATTTGTCATTTGAATTATTTACTGTGGATCGACGATTGAACCCATAAACAAAATGCTTCCTGTCTGATGATCCCGAATGGCACTGAAAAAAGGACGGTCAACAATCATGCGGAATGGTTCTGAGGAAGGTCTATAAGATGTCGCCACCATTCCCACAGAAGTAGCCGCAGCGGCTTCAGTGCCTTCTTCGTTCACCTCCACAAAAGTTTTATGCTTAACCTGGCTAATAGCAAAATTTTGACCCATGCTAGAAAAGTCGGCTTTATTGCTGAAAGCTTCCGCCATACCTAAAGCTTTCAAGGCCTGATTGAGTGTAATATCATAGTCGGTTTTAAACCTAGGCAAGCGTATATTCCCTTCCTGCTTACTAAACTGACCCATCCATTTTTCCCAGTTCTCGGCATTTAAGGATTGATAGAAAGTTTTGAGATTTGAGTTCTTTTTAGGCAGGAAGATATAAAAGCTGATTTTACCATCTTCGCCGTAAGGTAAACTCACTGCCTGAAATTGTTCCGTTTCATAGTATCTATAGTTACCCGTTTGCGACATCATCGGGTGTTGTTTCTGCTTACCAGAATTATTGATGTAAAAAGGAGCTATAGCCGTTTGTGATTTATCAAATTCGTTGCTCCATTTTCCTTTAAAATATATGGCATTAATCAGAAATAGCACCTGGTTGGGTTCAATTTTCTCGACTATTTTATTAATTTTTCCGCCTGTATTTTCCTTAACCCAATTATTTATGACATTAGGTGTGGTGCCGTCTTCAAAATTTAAACTTGTTACCTTGGCGTTATAAAACTCTTCGGTTTTCTGGAGAAAATCTGTCTGAAATCTAGCATCTTTATTTGCCCAAAGAGAGTTAGCGATCGTTAATTGTACTTTCCCATCAGAATTTTCTAATATTTTTTTTAAAGCCGCATAACCAGAGTTTATTTCTTCCAGATTAATTCCCTGTAATTCCAGGGTTTTTGCCATCGCTTTTTGAGTAGAACCGCTTGCACCATTGTAGGTCATAGCCAGAGCAATACCTACACTCGAAGGTGACACAAAAATGTTGTTTTCACTACTATTTTCTTTCAGAATTTCTGAAAAGAGTTTAAAGCCGAATTTATTATTAGCAGCAACGATTTTTGTATCAGGTTTGACTGTTTTTTTTGGTAATGTAGACTCTGACCCAGGCAGAGGAGATTGGGCTAGGGCACTCGTGTTATTATTCACCTGAGAACAACCTAGTACACTTAAAAGAACGACGCCAGCAGCAGCCAAAGCGTAACGTCTTCCCAAACGAACACCATAACGTCTTTGCAGGAAATTTTCTCGCGCACCACTCAATTTTTGCTGATTCATTTTACCACCTCGCTTGCCATAGATTTTATAACTGTCAGTCAAGATTGACACATCATAGGCGTCACTTGTTAAGTATGGCATTTACACCACCAAAAATACTAGACTGTTACGGTTTTTGTAACAGCCAGTGGATGCAATGAATTAAAGAGAACTTATCAATGCTACCAACTGCTAATTGCTAATCGACGAAAGGATGCACATCCTAGGTTTTTAGGTATTGCTAAGATTTTTAATAAATGTATTTTAAACTACTAATCACCAAAATAACAGTAATTATTAAGTTTTCGTTAATAACTAAATTTAATAATTTAGCCATAAACATAAACTATGCCCTCAATTACTCTTATGAGATACAAGGATTATTCAAAATAAAAGTTCTGATACATCTCATACAAAATCAACTATATATACTTTCATTTTTATGAAAAGTAGACTTCTTTTTGCAGTAAGTCAAGGGTCAACCGATTTTGGATTTTGGATACTTCGACTTCGCTCAGTACAAGTTTTGGATTTTGGATTGACCCCGACCACAAGGAGCAAACAATTTTAGATTTTGGATTTTGGATTTTGGATTAAATTTAAAATCTGAAATCTAAAATTGGCTTGGTCAAGGGTTAAAATTAGTTACCAATGACAAATGACAAATGACAAATGACAAATGACAAATGACGTACTAGTAGCTTACGTCCACCAAGCTAAAGCATAAGATTGAGTTGCTTCGTTTACTTGTTGGCGAAACTGGACAAGAATTTTGTAATTGCCATTGGCAGGAATTGGGCAAAAAATATGCTCTACACTATCAATGGCGCTGATTGACGAGCAAACCGTACCAGCATCTGGAGTTTTAGCATCGGCTTTTACTAAATAAAGGTCGAGATTATTTAAGCCGCGATCGCGGAAATTCTCATTGAGATCAAAAAGCTGATTTTTATTAGTATCATTGAGTTCTACCAATCTGTCCCAAGCCAGAGTAATCGCCACAAAACTCCCCTGTTTCAAAGGTTTTGCTAGCTGATATTCCACAGACTTCAGCGCATCCACTGTCCGATAATCCCATCCAATGGGGGGTACAGAACTTGATGGCTGCCATTGACCAGTGCTAAATTGTTGATAAGCTCGGAAAGCATTTAAATGACCCGCTCCCATTTGGGCATCTAAGGGAATTGTGGGATCTTTATAAGCATCAGACTCCAGCCAGTCTTTATTTTGTTTATCAATTAATGTCCGAGTCATTCCTAACCGCAAGCCATCACCGCTATCTTGAATTTTGTCTGCTGAATTCAATAACACCGCTTTCATCAGTTCATGCCTGCGAGATTCAATACTCCAATGAGGCTGTTTTGTCCGTAATTGTCGATCACCAAATTCCTGCAACAAAGCCACAGTAGCAGTAACGTGAGGCGCAGCAAAACTTGTACCTGTAACTTTGTTTACCTTCCCATCGGGATTGAGCAAAGCAATGTTACTACCAGGCGCGACTAAACTGATAGCACGACGCCCATCAGCATTAAACTCCTTTCCCTCTAGCCGACCACTCACTCCCTGATTAGCATCAGCCAGATTAGAAACGTCAACTTTATTAAAAATCCCCCCTCGGCGGGATGAAAAAGCTACGTTTACTCCGTTAAAATTATCTGTAGGAATCGGAATCCCACCTTTACCCTGATTGCCAGCGATCGCATACAGTACATTATGAACGCGACTCGACCAATCAATACATAGTGTGAGTAAAGCATTACCATCTAAAACCGCGTCCGGGCGTGGATCTCGATTCAGAGGTTCCCCAAAGCTAAAGTTAATGGCGCGGATATCCCCACTGTTTTGCCCTGCTATGTGCTGCGCCGATAAACACTCTTCCGGTTGACCCATGTTTTTTGTCGAACCCACAGCAGAGGAGTACAGTCTAGCACCAGGAGCAATTCCCGGCCAGGCTTTGTCATTACTCACCATCACACCAGCAACATTATAAGCATGGGGGTCAACCCCGCTATTTGACTTAGCAGGTCCATTGCGTAAAAACACCCCAGCTAGGGACACAGCGCGATTTTTAGACACCGCTTTATCCCAGCCAAACATTCCCGGTCGCCCAATTTCCACCTGACCAATCGCAATCTTGCGACCGGTTAAATTGTAAGGAGGTTGGTGTAGCTTCAAAGCATCAATACCATTACTTCCCAAGGAAGTTTGTAAAGCCGAAGCCAGCACCGGCGCACTCAAACACGAAGCACTCAATCCCCAAATTATCCAAATTAGTTTTTTGTTCATTGTCATTGGTCATTTGTCATTGGTCATTTGTCATTGGTCATTGGTCATTGGTCATTTGTCATTGGTCATTTGTCATTGGTCATTTGTCATTGGTCATTTGTCATTGGTCATTGGTCATTTGTCATTGGTCATTTGTCATTGGTCATTTGTCATTGGTCATTTGTCATTAGTTTTGGTTGTTTCTCCCTCATCCCCCTCTCTCCCCAATCCCCAATCCCCAATCCCCAATCCCCAATCCCCAATCCCCAGTCCCCAATCCCCAGTCCCCAGTCCCCAATCCCCAATCCCCAATCCCCAATCCCCAGTCCCCAGTCCCCAGTCCCCAAAACGCGGGGATCAAATTTATGAGCAAGTGAGCAATATTTTGTTACAATACCTACAGACGAGGATGCTTGAAAACCCACTAACCATGACCCAAAACCTATCTCAAAAGCCCATTGTGATTGCTCCTTCCATCCTATCAGCCGATTTTAGTCGTCTGGGAGATGAAATTCGCTCCGTAGACGCCGCTGGAGCAGATTGGATTCATGTTGATGTAATGGATGGTCGTTTTGTACCTAATATTACAATAGGTCCTCTGGTGGTTGAGGCGATTCGTCCTGTAACGACAAAGCCACTGGATGTCCACTTGATGATTGTGGAACCAGAAAAATATGTAGAGGGTTTTGCTAAGGCGGGTGCTGATATTATCTCAGTACATGCCGAACATAATGCTTCACCGCACCTACACCGCACTCTCGGACAAATCAAAGAACTCGGTAAAAAAGCGGGAGTTGTACTCAATCCTTCAACCCCTTTGGAATTGATTGAGTACGCGCTAGAACTTTGCGATTTAATACTAATTATGAGCGTCAACCCCGGCTTTGGTGGTCAAAGCTTCATTCCCGGTGTGGTGCCTAAAATCCGCAAGCTGCGTCAGATATGTGATGAACGTGGTCTTGACCCCTGGATTGAAGTGGATGGGGGATTGAAAGCAAATAATACCTGGCAAGTTTTGGAAGCTGGGGCTAATGCGATCGTAGCAGGTTCCGCTGTCTTTGGTGCCAAGGATTATGCTCAGGCGATTACAGCTATTCGTAACAGCAAGCGCCCGACACCAGAATTAGCAAAGGTTTAATCAGTTTTTAATTAATATAAATACACGTAGGCTGGGCATAGCCCAGCCTAATTTTTTGGTAAAATTTTTACGGACTAATAGGGCTGTATTATCACCGAATTATCAACGCCGAGGAAGCCCCTGGCTTTAGATATGGGGGTAAGGCGTTAAGCCTGCGGCCTCCAAAGACGGCGATTTCAATCGCTGTGAAAAATGTAGTTAACCATGAGATAATAAATGTATATCGAAATAGGACAAGGCACTGTCTACCCAGCAGAAACGGCTTTCCAGTAGATAAGAGATTGTCGCGTAGTCTCGTAGTGGGTAGAAACATATTGCTTGCTAAGGGGCAAAACAATGTGTTTTTGGGGCGTGGGGATGAGTACATCCTCTGTTCAATCGTAACCGCGCCCTGAGGTTCGGGGGATAGTGTTTCGGAACCTGAACAGGAACCAAGCCGCTATTTCTCAGGGCTGCTAAAAGCCCCCGGATTTATCCGTGGGGAATGCGTTACCTACTTGCTCTAGCCCAGCTGGTTGTCTTCCAAATATTGAAAAACAAAGCCGCAGAAACCAAAGCGCCAAGATTCCACTTCACAGAATTCTTCAGCAAGTTTAAATTTTGAGTAGATTGAGCGTCTTTCGCTTGAGTTTGGATTTTGTCCTTGGCTTGCGAAAGTTCTGACAAGACCTGATTTTTTACCTCCTGAGGACTTTTAGAATCCACGGAGCGGCCTTGACTCTTCAAAAAATTAGTGATTTGTTCTGGTGTAGCCTGGCTTAGTTGCTGTTGTAGCTTTTCAGCCTTAGATATTTCTTGCTGAGATGCAGCACTAATTTGATCAACGCTTTGTTTGTTGAGTCGGATAGTATTAAAAACGCCCAAAGGAATTAGTAAAACAAACAATAAGGCTAACAAAACAGTTAACCAAGATAACAAATTCAACACCGGGAATTCCCATTTGCTGCGAGCATGGAATTCTCCATAAAACACCAGCACTAAGCCGATTAAAGGTACCGGTACTCGCTCAACTAGTGACCCAAAAGTTTGAAATTCCCAAGCAGGATTCATCAAATTTAGCGGAATAAACATTTCTACAATGTCGAATAACGCTAATAGCAGTAGTCCGTAGCCAAGGATTCGCAAAATCGTCATCGAGCCTACCTGGCTAAAGGCAAACTCCTGTAGTTCCTTAACTAAGGGCATGAATTGATCATTAGTTGATTTAGTCATCTTAATAGCACAGAAAAGAAAGATTTGGGTTGAGGAAAATTCCAGGTTTCTGACAACAGGGTTGCCACTAACATTATCCGAAAAACAATCGGCGTTTTTTGAAATCTTGTCTAATATACAAATTCAAATTCACCTGAATATTGTTATACATGACTCCTCTATGTAGTTCTCACACCCTCTAGAGTCTACCAGTCCAATAATGACAAAATCACACATTGTCTTCCGTTTTAGGGGAAAACATGGAAATGTAATCTTTAAATATCGAACTAGTATGAGCTTGATGTCTAGGCTTGTCCGGTTTTGGCTTATCTAGAGTTGTCGCCAGAAAGACTTTGACGAAAACTAAAAGAACGGCACTTAGGGTTGCAGCCAAAAGCATAAACCGTAGTTGTTTCGATAGAATCATCACTTCTACAACAATATAAAGGTTGATGGCGGTCTTGACTGACAGTCAAATTTTTTAGTACCTCTAAAAGGTGTTGTGCATGGAACTATCAATTTTTAAGTCCACACACAACACTCTTTTGTTGATCAGAATGCAGCGATGTATGTATCAGTTGCAGTTGCTAGCTTACGCTTTAGCTGTAGCTTTTTGTTGCTGCTGTTGTTTGCGGCGCAAAGCTACACCAAAACCAGCTGCTGTCAATGTACCGAATATAGTCAGAGGTTCGGGGACAGATGTACCAACGGTTAAATTAGACTGAGCAGCCGTATCTGTTGCATTTACAACACCAAAACCTACGGTATAAGTTCCCCCTGTGTTGAAGGTGTAGGAAGTTTGAGATGCAGTTTGGCCAAAATCACCGACTTGCGACACGTCAGCGAGTTTATTAACTGAAGACCCAATGGAGTAGAAGGAAAAGTCATTATAGGGTAGGTAATCAAATGTTTCAAATTGCCAATTAAAGTTCAAAACATCTCCAGCTTCCACTGTAATCGAATTTTTAATCGCAGAACCAATCGTAGCATCAATGTTGTTCAGAGCATCCAAATCTCCAGAACTTAATCCTAGAAATGACTCTATTTCCGTGTCATTATCTCCAGCAGAGGTGGAAAGTAAAATTCCTCCATTATTATTGTTGCTAACATTGCCAATTGTTTCCCACCCAGTCAAGTCATTAATGTCGATAACTGCAGCTTGAGATGGGCTAGCGGTAAAAACTAATGCGGCTCCAGCACCTGCAGCTATTAACTTCTTGACTACATCAAATATACTCATCTAACTAACTCCTATTAACAAAAAATTAAATGAATTACTATTATTCCGTATTTATTGCCTCTAGTAAATATACTAAACTAAAGTTCATATAATCTTTATATATGTTTTTTACAATAAAATTTACATAAAAAGGCTAAAAGCCTTTGTGTATACTTACAAGCGCATGTTTATACGCTCAAAATAGATATGAAGATTATGTGAATCTACTCTGTTTGTAGGTTTTTATTAGTAGCTGTATATACAAAAATAGTTATATATGGTTTTGAGTGCTAGTAATTTAAATGGAGATGAGCCACCACTCAGCACTTAGAGGCTTCCAATTGAAAAAATGTCCAATTTCTAGGGTGCGTCACCAAGCGAGACAACTGATATCAATACAAATCGGTTAAGAAGCGTGAAATAAATTTCTGGCTTTTAGCACAAACCCATTAAAATGGTTTAGGATACTCCCCGCTAAACTTTGTAGTGGCGCAAGGAATTGCGCCACTATTGTAACTTGATCATTTTTACGCACAAAAACTGGCAACTATTGGGATGAACCCCGATTAGCAACCTAGAGTTTTTGCCAAAAATTTGATTGAGTTTTAGTTGAGCTTTTTCTTCACTTCGTCTTTGACATCTTCAATACCGTGGCGCACTTCGCTTTCGGCTTGTTTTGCTTTACCTTCTGTTTTATCTTTCGGGTCTCCAGTAACTTTTCCTGTTGCTTCTTGGATTTTACCTTCTACATTTTTAGCAGTCGCTTTGGCTCTTTCTTCTAAGCTCATTTTGCTCTCCTAATTTTATAAACAATTTAGGTAACTCCAAAAAAATCACAACAATCACTTGAAGTTGTTGACGGTTGACGGCTGAATGTTAACTGTCAATGGTCAAGAGTTGCAATGGCATATTTTTCTATTTGGAACTCCCTATTTTCAAAGTTGGTTTGCAGCTTTGAAATAAATTGTTATTACATTTACAAAGTAGCTTAAAATTTTTGCTAAAGCCTTCCGTCAATGGATGTAAGCTGGGATGTTTTAATTTATGCTTTTGGACAGAGAGATAGGGACAGAGGAGGGAGAGAACAATAAACAATGACAAACAACCCGGTTCTGTAAAGAAGCCGGGTTGCTAAAATGATAAAGATGATTTTTATGTCTAATCGAGAAAACCCATTAAACTTTCAGAATCGTCAATCTCATTTGATGCTATTGGACGGTTCCCAAAAATTGAATAGTTTTCGGAAACTACCAATGCACTTGAAGCAATTGGACGAATTCCAGAAAGGTTAATACTACTAACAACAGAGATAGTATTAGCGCCAATGGGACGGATTCCCATTGAGTTATATGTATTGACCACGTGCAATTCACTGGTGCTAACGGGACGTACACCAGCTATTGATAATGTCTCAGCAACTTGTAAGTCGCTGGTGCCAATGGGACGGACTCCAGAAACGGCAAGGGTGCCATTAGTATCCAGTTTGTTAAGTGATTCTACCTGAACTGGCAGAGCAGTACCTGGCTCAACTTTGTCTGTTTTCAAACTCTGACCTTGATTATTTTCCACTTCTGCTGTATTTTCTCCGTTTAACTTGGCATTCTTTTGCCGAGGACTGATTTCTGTGCCAGCGCTGCTAATGCTCATCGAACACCTCTGGTTTATTAACTGAATTTTACAATAATTAAACAGACATGAATTTTTTTTCTAGTATATGAAAGTGTAACCTGAAAAAACCTTATCTGGATATAAGTATTTTGAAAACTGATACATAAGTATACATAAAATGTAAATATTTATAAATAAAAGTTGCTATTTATTGCGTTTACTACTCAAGGGCGAGGGCTGTGGAGTGCTATCGTTAGTATGAGATAGGGTATTTCCAGCAAACCTGTATGACAGAATTTTGTCTTCAAGCTCCCTTTAGTCCAACCGGTGATCAACCACATGCGATCGCCCAACTTGTGGCCAGTATCCAAGCGGGTAATCGTTACCAAACTTTACAAGGAGCTACGGGAACCGGCAAGACATTTTCGGTAGCAGCAGTCATTGAGAAGATTGGCAAACCTACTTTGGTTCTGGCTCATAACAAAACCCTCGCAGCGCAACTGTGTAATGAGTTGCGGGAGTTCTTTCCTAAAAATGCTGTCGAGTATTTCGTCAGCTATTACGACTATTATCAACCAGAAGCGTACATTGCAGTTACCGATACTTATATTGAAAAAACGGCGTCGATTAACGATGAAATCGATATGTTGCGACATTCAGCCACGCGATCGCTGTTTGAACGTCGTGATGTGATCGTAGTTGCTTCCATTAGCTGTATTTACGGTTTGGGAATGCCTGCAGAATACCTCAAAGCTGCCATCCCCCTCAAGATAGGTATGGAAGTTAATCAACGCCAAATTTTGCGGGCTTTAGCATCAGTGCAATATAGCCGCAACGATTTAGAAATGGGTCGGGGAAAGTTTCGCGTCCGGGGTGATGTGTTAGAAATTGGACCAGCCTACGAAGACCGGATTATTCGCGTCGAATTTTTTGGTGATGAAATTGACGCGATTCGCTACATTGACCCTGTAACGGGTGAAATTATCCACAGCCTACAAGCGGTGAATATTTACCCCGCACGTCACTTTGTCACCCCAGAAGAACGCTTAGAAGTAGCTTGTAAGGATATCGCCACCGAATTAAAACAGCAAAAAGCCGAATTAGAAGCAGCCGGAAAATTATTAGAAGCGCAACGTATAGATCAGCGGACACGCTATGACCTAGAAATGCTGCGCGAAGTCGGTTACTGTAACGGCGTCGAGAACTATTCCCGCCACTTAGCCGGAAGACAAGCGGGAGAACCACCAGAGTGTTTAATTGATTATTTTCCTAAAGATTGGCTATTAATAATCGATGAATCTCACGTTACAGTCCCACAAATTCGCGGTATGTACAACGGCGACCAAGCCAGGAAAAAAGTTTTAATTGATCATGGCTTTCGCCTTCCTAGTGCGGCTGATAATCGTCCTTTGAAAGCCGAAGAATTTTGGCAGAAAGTGAACCAGTGTGTTTTTGTTTCCGCTACTCCAGGAAATTGGGAATTAGAAATTTCTGAAGGTCAAATAGTTGAGCAAGTAATTAGACCCACTGGCGTAATTGACCCCGAAATTTCCGTACGTCCCACAGAAGGACAAATTGATGATTTGTTGGGAGAAATTAGAGACAGAGTAGACCGCCAAGAACGAGTGCTGATTACCACATTAACCAAGCGCATGGCGGAAGATTTGACAGAATATTTGCAAGACCACAGTGTTCGGGTGCGGTATTTGCACTCAGAAATTAATTCCATTGAGCGCATTGAAATTTTGCAGAATTTGCGCGAAGGAAGTTTTGATGTGTTAGTTGGTGTGAACTTATTAAGGGAAGGTTTGGATTTACCCGAAGTTTCCTTAGTCGCAATTTTAGATGCAGATAAAGAAGGATTCTTACGTGCCGAACGTTCTTTAATCCAAACTATTGGTAGAGCAGCACGTCACGTCCGGGGACAGGCAATCATGTATGCTGATAATATGACAGATAGCATGATTAAAGCCATTGATGAAACTGACAGACGGCGTGGGATTCAAAGGGCATATAATCGGATGCATGGAATTACGCCGCAATCGATTGTGAAAAAATCAAGTAACGCGATTTTATCGTTTTTGGATGTTTCCCGACGGTTGAATGCAACGGATTTACAAATAGTAGATGAACATATCAATGAAATACCGTTAGAAAACATTCCCGAATTGATTACCAAACTAGAAGCGCAGATGAAAGAAGCAGCAAAGAAACTGGAATTTGAAGAAGCGGGGAAATTGCGCGATCGCATTAAGCATCTGCGAGATAAAATGCTGGGACGTTAACGTAAATCAATATTCGCTTAATTAGCGTTTAATAATATCACAAAATGGCGGAAACAGGAACTTTTCGTCCTGAAGAAGGCTGAGAATTAATAGCGGGACAAATCGTCAGAATGTCAGCCAAAGGAACTGCTCACGAAGTAGCAATGATTATCACAGAAAAGTCATTACGTCAACGGTTGGGCGACAAAGTTTTATTAAGAATAAAGAACGCCATTTTTTCGCTATCCTAGAAGAGAAAATTATTGCGTAAACTAACAATGGTTGCTTTACCTGACAACACTTACATGAGTGCAGAGGAGTATCTAGCTTGGGAACCCACCCAAGAGGAACGCTACGAGTATTGGGATGGCGAAGTTGTGATGATGAGTGGTGCTACACGCAACCACAATCGGGTTTCTGGAAATTTGTTTAAGCTTTTAGATGATGCCCTAGCGGAGCGCTCCTGCGAAGTGTACATTGTAGATGTGAAGGTGCAGGTAGAACCGGGACAAAAGTATTTTTATCCTGATGTGGTGGTGACTTGCGACGACCGCGAAAGCGATCCACAATTTGTGCAATTTCCCTGCTTAATTATCGAAGTACTATCACCTTCAACAGAAGCAGTTGATCGAGGGAAAAAGTTTGCCAAATATCGCCAATCTCCAACTTTGCAAGAATATGTTTTAGTACAAGTAACTCAACCAGGTGTGGAAGTATTTCGCCGGAACGAACAGGGTAAATGGGTGCTGTCGGAGTATAATTTAGGCGAAAAATTGCGCCTGGAATCGGTGGGTGTGGAAATAGAGATTGTTGATTTGTATCGCCAAGTGCAGTTTGAAGCGGAAGCCAGCGAAAATTAAATAGATCAGCAACGAGGTAGGCTGCTTACCTTGTCAGATTTACCCATTTTTTATTCATACAGTTTTGGTGTCATCATCGGTTCCCTATTAAATGAGTAATGAGTAATGAGTTATGAGTAATGAGTAATGAGTAATGAGTTATGAGTTATGAGTAATGAGTGATGAGTGATGAGTGATGAGTGATGAGTAATGAGTAATGAGTTATGAGTTATGAGTTATGAGTGATGAGTTATGAGTTATGAGTTATGAGTTATGAGTTATGAGTTATGAGTTATGAGTTATGAGTGATGAGTAATGAGTGATGAGTTATGAGTTATGAGTTATGAGTTATGAGTTATGAGTTATGAGTTATGAGTAATGAGTAATGAGTAATGAGTTATGAGTTATGAGTTATGAGTTATGAGTTATGAGTTATGAGTTATGAGTTATGAGTTATGAGTTATGAGTTATGAGTTATGAGTTATGAGTTATGAGTAATGAGTTATGAGTTATGAGTAATGAGTTATGAGTAATGAGTTATGAGTTATGAGTTATGAGTAATGAGTTATGAGTAATGAGTAATGAGTAATGAGTTATGAGTTATGAGTAATGAGTTATGAGTAATGAGTAATGAGTAATGAGTTATGAGTTATGAGTTATGAGTTATGAGTTATGAGTTATGAGTTATGAGTTATGAGTTATGAGTTATGAGTTATGAGTGGATTATTTTTTATTTTTCTTTCAACTTGTTGATTGAAGTTGTTAATATCTTAATAATTCTTTCATTCTCTTCTATCAGATTTTGAAATTTTGATTTTGACACTAACTCGGATTTTATCATTATTTTTATCCAATAAAGGGTTTCATTGGCTTCCTTTAAGGCTATAGAATACTTATTGATAAAGTCTTTATTTGATTGTGCATACTTAGCTTCTGAACAGTTCGCACCTATTGATGTCCCGCTTCTTAAAAATTGTTTAGACAAGATTTTACCAGCGTCGTCAAAAGGTTTTTTATTTAGCTCAGAATAAGCTTTGATAACTCTTATTGCAAAATTTTCTGTTCTTTCTTGAATACTGATACAGCACTTTCCTGAATCATGAAGTACAGTAGCAGCAGTTAGCAAACCAATTTCGCAGATGCATAGGATTGATTAGATTTAAAGCAATTGCAATCAATACATCTACCATTTGAGTAGTTTTTGGAGAAAATGTTTTGATAAAAGCTTTAAGCTGTGACCACCAATGTTCAATGGGATTAAAATCTGGTGAATAAGAAGATAGATTGATGACACTGGCACCAACAGATTCAATTATGGGCGTAATTTCATCGATCTTATGGGCAAATAGGTTATCCATTATGACAACTGCACCTTTCCATAATTGAGGCACTAACAACTTTTCTATAAACACGCGAAAAGCATTACTATCCATTGAACCATCTAGTGTCATCACAGCCAATACTTTATCCATACTGATTGCGCCGATAATAGTGACTTTTTTACCTCGATAAAATGGTTTTACATCATATACTCTACTTCCTTTTTCACTACGAGCTTTTGGACGCATTAACCCAAGCAGTAAGCCTGCTTCATCCAAAAAAACCAGATTTTTCGGCTCTATATCTCTGACTTTCTCTCTGTATTCACACCTGAGCAATTGAACTCTATCGGTAGCTGCCTGACTGCTGCGAACCGTTTTTTTTTACGAGTTAGATTTAATTTTTGCAATTCTCTACACATCATGCTGGAACTCACTAGTTGCCCCTCAGTTAAGAGCCAATATTCACAATATTCAGAGAGAGTTGCATCTGGATACTTTTTTACCAATGCAACAAGTTGAGCCGCAGAATCTGCTAATACCGCTTTTTTTCTTGTCCCTTGCTTACCAGGATTAACATGTCCTTTCTCTTTATACTGTCTCAACATTTTTTGTACAAAAGCTTTACCAACACCAAAGTTTACAGCTAACTTTCTAACTGAAATATTTCCTAACTGATAAGCATTGACTATTTTTTCTCTCAGATCGACGGAATATGGTTTCATAATAATAATTTATCTATCTTACATATTGTACTTCACATTGCTGGAAAGTGCTGTATTTGCGTTATGATTAATCATGAGTAAAAAAGAATATGGTAATTCAATATTACTTTATAAGTAATGGGTAATAAGTAATGAGTAATGAGTAATGAGTAATGAGTAATGAGTAATGAGTAATAAAAGAATTATTAAGATATTAACAACTTCAATCAACAAGTTGAAAGAAAAATAAAAAATAATCCACTCCTTACTCCTTACTCATCACTCATTACTCCTTACTCATCACTCATCACTCATCACTCATTACTCATTACTCATTACTCATTACTCATTACTCCTTACTCCTTACTCCTTACTCCTTACTCCTTACTCCTTACTCATCACTCCTTACTCCTTACTCATCACTCCTTACTCATCACTCATTACTCCTTACTCATCACTCATCACTCATTACTCATTACTCATTACTCATTACTCATTACTCCTTACTCCTTACTCCTTACTCATCACTCATCACTCATTACTCATTACTCATTACTCATTACTCATTACTCCTTACTCCTTACTCATCACTCATCACTCATTACTCATTACTCATTACTCATTACTCCTTACTCATTACTCATTACTCATTACTCATTACTCATTACTCATTACCTACTTTGTGCTTACTTAAGAATAATCATTCTAAAGTAGTTTTTATTTCCTGAATTTTAGATTTAGCAAGGGATTTACAACCAATAAATTATCCCATATTGTGGGGTGAGTATCTTGCCAGCCTGAGTTTAGGCGACGGGCGAGAAAGATACCCCACAATCAATTTGGTAGGATGTTTTTTATTTGGAAGTCCCTAAGTTCTACCTAAGCCAATTTGGGATAATGTATTTTTTGGTGTTCCCTCATGAGACATCACTAACTGCTTCTGAAGGAGTTGCTAATTGTAGTGGTAAGGTCAGCACATAGCGGTATCCAGATTCTGATGAACCTTGAATCGAAATTTGTCCACCATGCACTTCTGCTAGCTCACAGCTCAACAATAGACCCAAGCTTTCGCGAGATAAAGTACCATGCGATTTAGCAAAATCTATACCTGAATTAATAGCAAGAATGTCGGAGTGGGAATCACGTAATTTTTTTGGCTGCTCCAAGATTGCTGGTAAGCTCATTGCTTGTTTATGGTTTTCTGGATGAAAATTGTAGCTTGCTGTCTCACCTGTCAACTCGACCAGGGACAGGGGATTAAAACGAAAGTACGGGTCAACCTCAGTTATTCCGTCTCCTAGCCAGGGATGGGAAACCCAAACAGTTATGTTGAGCGTATTTTCTTTGTAAGAAACATGAATACGAACAACACTACCTGTCGCCGAAAGTTGAATCACGCTAAAAATTAGGTGATAGAGTATTTGCCGTACCTTGTCCTTATCCAAAGGCCAAATACGACTGCGTCCTGGTTCTATAGACAAGCGAATATCTTGCTCACGGCGGTTAGCTGCTTCTTCTAGGGTATTGATGGCTTGTTGACATAGCATTTCAATATCCACAGGTGCTACATTTAATTCCGTTGAGCTATCATCCATTGCTCCCAGTTCAGTAATTTCGTTGACCAAAGACAGTAAGTATCGACCGCTGTGTTGGATAATATCCAGATATTCTCTTTGTTTAGTTGTTAAAGGCCCATAAATCTCACGTCCTAGGACACTAGCCATACCTAGTACAGATGTTAAGGGTGTACGTAACTCCTGAGTTAGCTGGCCCAATAGTTCCAGTTTTAGTTGTTTGGTAGAAACAGATTCTCGTTCTACAACAGGTGGGGTGATTCTGATTTCACTGTTACCTTCCTCGGTGAGTGACACAATCGGACTAGTCTTGGATGTGCTTGATTCTAGTTTCCCTTGCAGCAGTAGGTTGCGCTCAAACTCACTCATGCTCCAACGAGCAATGATTTGTAAAAACTCAATGTCTCTAGTTGTAAAATTACGCGGTACTAGATCCATAACTGCTAATGCACCCAAACAATGTCCCGAAGCATCAATCAGTGGCGCTCCCAAGTATGCCCGAATGCCATAATCCTGTACCAACTTGCTATTGGCAAGTATGGAATCAGTAATTTTATGTGTATCGTTTATTACTAAAACTTGCGAATTCTCTACCACTTGGGTGCAAAAAGATTCCCGGCGTAAAAGTTGTCGGTTTTGTGCCAGAAGATTCATCAGTCCTAATCTAGATAAGCCCACTGCTGACTTGAACCAGTGGCGCTCTTGATCTACAAATCCCAAAATGGAAATTGGTGCTTCCAAAAAGTGGGCAGCAGTTTGAGTAGCTTCTTCAAAGACTGGAATCGTTTCTGGTTGCCGCAAACCTAATTCTGATATTGCTTTGAGGCGTTGTTGCTCTCTAGTTTCCTGGGAAGCCCAACCGTCCTTGAGGGCAAATAATTTGTTTTCAGGCTCTACCATTGCCATCGCTACCTTAATAATTGCTTGAAACTGTAATTTATCTAACCGCTGTATACGGCTTAATCTTTACTATTTTTAAGCATTCCCTAATTTTGCCTCCGACAAACAAAGTTGGAGCAAAAATTTTCAATCTCGTCATCAGTAGGTACTCGGTAGCCATAAATGTTCTACTCGCAACTGGTGAAATCACGTGCAATCACGATTAATTTCGGGTTTGATGTCAGATAGCGTTAGTTTCGCATTCAGCCTGGGTAACATAACACTAAGGATGGCATAAAAAAAGTTTGCGATTTTTATATACAGGAGGAAAATTTCTTGTATATATATTCAATTCTCATTTACCTAAAATGACTTTCCCACTCTTTGAGAACTCCTAAGCAACTCCAGTCCTAGACGCTGCAGGTATTTAGCTTGCTTACGCCTAGGGGTACGGCAACGCCAAGAGCGAATGCAAAAGACTCCTATTTAAAAGGTTGATATAAAAGGTTGATATAAAAGGTTGATAATTTCTGGTGCTATTTCTGTAACAGGGAATACTAATTTCTCAAAAAATAAATTATGTAGGTATTTGATTTCATGATTTTTGGCATTTTCTTCAATTTTTAGATAATAACTATATATCTATGAATCAAAAGCAAAATTTGATTAATTCTCAAATTTTGGATGTTCTATCCATTCTTCCTGATAAAACCTGCGAGATGAATCAAAAAAAACATCCAGATTTTACCATTTTTTCATGAAAGTATTTTACCAAAATCTGCTTTTTGTGGGAACCTGACAATGAATAGAATGACTATGAAAATTCTGTTTGTAGACCTGAATTTACAACACCAACCGATTCAAATCCAATTGGAACAAGCAATCCAGGCTGTATTGTCCAAGGGAGATTTTGTGTTAGGACAAGCACTTTCAGATTTTGAAGCAGCATTTGCGGCAGCGTCTGGTACACAATATGGTGTAGGTGTAGCTTCAGGCACGGATGCGATCGCCCTGGGTTTACAAGCGTGTAATATTGGTGCTGGTGATGAAGTCATTTTACCAGTTAATACCTTTGCGGCAACGCTGATTGGGGTATTACGTGCTGGAGCCAAGCCAATTTTTGTAGATTGTAACCCACACACAGCTTTAATTGATTTAGAAGCAGCAGCAAAGGCAATAACGCCTCATACTAAAGCAATTATCCCCGTGCATCTCTATGGTCAGATGGTTTCGCCACAACAGCTTTTGGATCTAGCAGATACTTACAAACTGCTAATATTTGAAGATGCAGCACAAGCACACCTCGCCGAAAGGGATGGATATCGTGCAGGTTCAGTCGGGATAGCAGCCGCATTTAGTTTCTATCCCAGCAAGAACTTAGGCGCCCTTGGGGATGGGGGAATGTTGGTGACAAGAGATCCAGATATCGCTGAAAAAATGGTGCGCTTGCGGAATTACGGAGCATCGCAAAAATATGTTCATGTTGAATTGGGGACAAATAGTCGCTTAGATACCTTACAAGCCGCAGTATTGCGAGAAAAATTACCCTACTTACCAAAATGGAATCGCGATCGCCTGAATATTGCCCAGCAGTACGATAGTCAACTATTACCCTTAACATCTGCAGGTATTATCCCCATGCAAAACCACAGCGGCACAGGGAACGTATATCATCTTTATGTCATCAAAATAGAAGACACTTGTCCCCTACAAAGACAGCAAATTCAAGAGAAACTCACAGCAGATGGCATTCAAACAGGTATTCACTACCCAATTCCTTGCCATCTTCAGCCAGCATTCACTAACTTAGGCTACCAACTCGGAGACTTTCCCCAAGCAGAAAAACTGGCAAATCAAATATTATCGTTACCCATGTACCCAGGGTTAACCAATAGCCAAATTAAAGAAATTGTAACGGCGATCGCATCAATCCTCAGTAGCGAAGAACAACAGTTATTATGCATTTAATTTGGTGAGTCAAAAGTCAAGGGTCTAGAGTCCAGAGTTCAGAGTAAAACCTGAAAATTCATCTTGCTTGACAAATGACAAATGACCAATGACCAATGACAAATGACCAATGACCAATGACCAATGACCAATGACCAATAACAAATGACACTCCAACAACAACTTAAAAACACAAACACTTCACAATTACTCAACCTAGGAATTATAGGCGTTTTCTTGCTGCTTTATGCCCCCATATTGCTACATTGGCTCGATGGTTGGCTGCACAAAAATATTAGTATAGAACATGAATATTTCAGCCACGGTATGATTGGTCTACCGTTTGCGGCTCACCTGATTTGGAGCAACCGTAAACAGTGGCTACGTCTGCCAGATATTACCCATCCTGTGGGTGGTATATTGCTGTTAGTAGGGGGAGTATTTTATTTAAGCGGTGTCAGCGAATGGGTGAACCTTTCCTTCCCGACTATACTGGCAGGATTATGTTTATGGTTCAAGGGTATACCAGGCTTAAAATTTCAGGGGTTTCCCTTGGTGTTAATATTTCTAGCCACCCCAACTGCAGTCCCTTACCTAATCACACCCTACACCTTTCCCCTGCAAAACTTCATCGCTGGGACTGCAGGTTTTATACTCAATCAGTTTGGGATGGAAGTAGCAGTTGATGAGATGAATTTATATGTGGGCGGACGAATTGTGGAAGTTGCGCCTTATTGTGCAGGGTTGAAAATGCTCTTTACCACTTTTTATGTTAGCTTGATGCTGCTTTATTGGACGAGTTCTTTGTCTTCACGCCGCACAATTATTTGGTTTTTATCTTTAGCTATGATCCTCAGTGTTAGTGCCAATATTGTTCGCAACACTTTACTTACCTTATTTCACGGCACTGGACAAGATGGATTGTTTGCATGGCTACATGAGGGTTGGGGTGGTGATCTCTACTCTGCTTGTATGTTGGTGTTATTAATACCTTTGCTGAATTGGTTAAACTCTCAGCCTTGGTTTCGTAATTCGTAATTAATAAGGGTACAGTGCCCGACTTCGGTAAGTCGTTACAAATGAAGTTTCTTGTACTTTACCTATTATATCAAATTCGGTTAAATGAACACACAAACTCTAGCAAAAAGCACTGCTGTCACCCTAAAAATACCATACAATAACCTGAATTTGATATTACTTTAATTTCTAAATGCTGCATAAAATTAGCCTCAAAAAAAATGCTAATATTACTGAACTCATATTGTCTTTTTGCGAAGTAAAATTTTGCTTAAATATTGCAAAATTTACTGATGACTTCCTTATCAACATTTATCAAGGAAAAGCAATGGAATCAGGTAGTAGTGCTTTTGTTATTGCTACTACTGTTGGGTATGGGAGGAGTTCCCGGATACTTAACAGGAAATTGGCAATGGAAACAGCCACCAAACGTAACCAGCCTGAAAGAATTGAGACAAATATATCAGACCGGGTTAACCCTTCCTGGTTGGCAAACTATTCAACAAGGGGTACAACAGATTGGTGGACATAAATGGTCGCTGCAAGTAATTAAGCAGGAAGGCTCAGAAACTCAAGCGATATTGCTGTTCCAGCCGCAAAATAGCTCTAAAGATCAACCAGAGGTGGAGTGGTCGGAAATTAAGGGTTGGGGGAAGTCTCGTTGGCAAAAGTGGGAGATAGCTCAACATCGCTCGGCTGAATTTACTGTTAAACAGCCTATGGAAGCTAAGGTAGAAGCTAGCTTCTTTCGCGCCTCCACACAACAAGATACCTTTGCTGTATTGCAATGGTATGCTTGGCCTAATGGTGGAGACTCATCACCTTTACGTTGGTTTTTGACAGATCAATTGGCACAATGGCGCCAGCAACGTACAGCTTGGGTTGCGGTTAGTATTCTCTTACCGATGGAACCTTTAGGACAGGTGGAAAAAACTTGGCCTTTAGTCAAGTCTCTTGGTGAAACAGTACAAGGTAGATTGATGGCAGCTGCTTTAAGGACTTCCAATTAAAAAAAATCTCCAATTTGTATAGCGTTTCTCGCCCTAGTAAGGTACACCCGTAGGGGCACGGCATTGCCGTGCCCCTACACCGCGTGATACAATTTTGTACCTCACTTAACTGAGAATCGCTATAGGGTACGTCAGCACCAATAATATCTTACCTAACCCCAGTTTTCTGGCTTCTGATGCACCCTACGGATGACCAATGACAAATGACGACCCTAGCTAGTATGATTTATTTGCGCCGACCTACTTAGGCGAATTTGATATTGAATTTTGAATTTTGAATATTTCCCGCAATTTTTTCCAGAACAACGAGACACTTTAAGTATTTAGAGAGTAGAATGGCGGCTCGGCAAGACCTAATTCTGATTTTAGCTTTACTGCACAAATGTTCATGGCTCTCAGTTCTCATTTGCGTGCATTTAGTGCCCTGTGTTTTGTCAGTGTTCACGTAGGCGTTTTCTTAACAACAGTGGTTCAACCTGTTGTTGCTGAAACTTTACTATCTCCAGGACAATCTCCAGGGACACCATCCTCAGCCCCGTCTGGTGCTGAGGTTGTACCTTCGAGTTTAAATCAAGAAATTTCTCCCCAACTCAACCGCTATCTATTAGGGCCAGGAGATGTAATTAGCGTTGCGCTTCAGCGCCCTCCTGGTGTTTACCGCTTAGGGCCTGGAGATAGTATTAGCGTTGTGGTTCAGCGGTTTCAAGATTTGAGCTTTTCTGCAGCAATTAATCCTGAAGGTAATGTGATAGTCCCGCTACTAGGAACTGTGTCATTACAAGGCTTGAGTTTACCAGAAGCACAAGAAAAAATCCGGTTGTTGCTCAACCGTTATGTAATCAATCCTGTGATAGTTTTATCACTGGCTACGCAACGCCAGGATTTGAGCTTTCAAGCCCCAATTAATCCCGAAGGTAACATTATGGTGCCACAAGTGGGAACCATATCCTTAAAAGGCTTGAATTTGGAGGAAGCACAAGAAAAAATTCGCTTGGCTTTAAGTCGCGTTGTCATCAATCCGATTGTGGTAGTGTCATTGGCAAGCCTGCGACCAGTTCAAATTACCATTAGCGGTGAAGTATTCCGACCAGGAATTTATTCCATTGCATCGTCAACCCCCCGTATTGTTGATGCTTTACAACTAGCTGGTGGTTCGACGATGATTGCTGACCTGCGACAAGTGCAAGTGCGTCGGAGGTTGGTTGATGGTTCTATGGTTTCACAAACTCTTGACCTGTATGCAGCGTTACAAAATGGTGCCTCACCGCCTAATTTACGACTACAAGACGGCGATGCCATAATTTTGCCACGTCGTGAAGCAGGCACTGATGATGGTTATGACCGCAATCTCGTAGCTCGTTCAACTTTGGCTGTAGCGCAGATTAAAATTAGGGTTTTAAACTATGCTGTGGGAGGAATTTCTAATCAAACGCTGCCTAATGGTAGTACTTTTGTCGATGCTTTAGGAGGTATCAATCTAGACACCGCTAACCTCCGAGATATTGCTCTAGTACGCTTCGATCCTGAAAGAGGTCAAGCCGTTACCCAAAAACTAGATGCTAAAAGGGCTTTGGGTGGCGATATGTCTCAAAACGTGGCGCTTCAAGATAATGATGTTATTGTGGTTGGTCGTAACCTCATCGGTAAACTTACTAATTTGCTCAATACAATTACTCAACCCTTTTTCAATGTCAATTCCTTTCTGAACTTTTTTAACAACTTTGGTGGTAAATCAAAGTAGTGGCGCTTACCTTTTCATTTTTGTGGGCTAGATAGGGGACGAGGAGTTAGGAGTGACAAATGACCAATGACAAATGACCAATGACCAATGACCAATGACCAATGACAAAGAGTAATGAGTAATGAGTAATGAGTAATGAGTAATGAGTAATGAGTAATGAGTAATGACCAATGACAAATGACAAATGACAAATGACAAATGACAAATGACAAATGACAAATGACAAATGACCAATGACCAATGACAAATGACCAATGACAAATGACCAATGACAAATGACTAAGCTGCTATGACCCCACCAATTGTTAAACGCTATCTTATTGCTTTTGAGAAATATAAGTGGATTGGACTAGCGAGTTTTGCTTTAGTTGTAGCGGGGTCAACTGTGGTGGCTATGCAACCAGAACCACCCGCTATCTATATAATAGAAGGCGCTCTTACTTACACTATTCCGCCAGTTTCTTTTTCCGCAACTGGGATTGAAATTCAGCAGCAAGGACAGGAATTGAGTGGGCAAGTTTTGCTGTCAAACCAGATAATTGAATCTGTAGCAACGAAACTAAATGTTAAGCCGGAAACGATTGGCAAAAATGTGGCGATCAACTTACCGATAAAAACCAAGGGTTCAGATACAGGAGCCACATCTACAACGATTGACTTGAAATATAAAGATAATGACGCCAAGCGAGGACAGGAGATTGTCCGGGAATTGATGCTGTCTATGATCAAGTTAAGCGGTGAGATTAATACTGGGCGATTAAAAGCAATTATTGAAAAAATTAACGAGCGCTTACCACAGGCTAAACTAGAACTGCAAGCAGCTGAGAGAAAATTAGAACAGTACGATCGCACAGAACGACCGGCAATTTTGTCCGCTGAGAATGGTAGCTTGCTGGCTGCAGTAACTACTAGCCAAAATGACCAAAGGCAAATTCAACTCACTATTTCTGGTCTTGAAGCCCAAATTCGCAGTTTGCAAGATAAGTTGGGATTAAATGTCAGCCAAGCTTATATTTCTTCGGCTTTGAGTGCTGATCCAATTATTGCCAACTTAAGAACACAAATTTATCAAACTGAGTCGCAAATTGCCCTTCTGCGGAAAGATTTGCGACCAGAACACCCTACAATGATTCAGTTGCAACGTCAGAAAGAAGCTTCTGAGGAATTGCTGCAACAACGGGCGGCTGAGGTGGTAGCAGGTGCGGGTAAAGCAGCGCCTATGATGGGTAATGTTACGGATATCCGCGCCCAAAGCAATTTAGATCCAGCACGACAGCAATTGGCAAACCAGATGGTGGCTTTGCAAACCCAACGGGAGACGCTACAACAACAATTATCCCAGCAAATCAATGCAGAAAAGCGATTACGGAAGGAGTATTCTGTAATACCTAATAAGCAACTGGAGCGATCGCGTTTAGAACAGGAAGTCATCCTCAAAAAAGCTGTCTATGATAAAATACAGACAAAGCTAACCGATGCTCAAACTGCAGAAGCAGAAACCGTTACTAGTCTCAGCGTTGCTAGACCACCTGCAGTTGTCCCCACGCTCAAAAAACCCAAGAGTACTGCTGTTACATTAGCCGTCGGTGGTTTTATGGGCTTAGTGGTTGGTGGTGGGGTTATATTTTTGTTGGGTTCACTAGAAGGAACCTTCAAAACCAGAGAGGATATCCGCGAAAGCCTCAAGCAACGGGAATTAGCAATGCTTGGAGAATTACCTTTAATGCCGGTAGATGATTTGGATCAATTAGCTGTGCCGGTCATCCTTTCGCCAGATTCTCCTTATTTAGAGTTTTATGAAAAGTTTCGCAGTAATTTGCGCCGTATTGGTGATAAAAACTTGAAGGTGCTGTTGATAACCAGCACTAGCAGACATGAAGGCAAGACCACAAGTGCTTATAATTTGGGCATAGCTTCAGCTCGTGCTGGCAAAAGAACACTGATTATTGAAACAGATTTGCGATCGCCTTCTTGCTGTGCATCCCTCAACGTTACTCTTGACCCCGATGCGACTATTGAACCTCTACGCTATTACGCCAGCTTAAGTGATTGTATCCGCTTGGTTCCTGATGTCGAAAATTTATACATTATTCCTAGCCCTGGACCTGTGCGTCAATCCGCTGCTGTAATTGAATCCAGCGAAATGCGAAGACTAATGGAGGATGTCCGGGAACGTTATGACTTTGTGATTATAGATACTAGTCCCCTCAGTCTATCCAATGACCCCTTGTTAATCCAACCCTACAGCGATGGGATGGTATTGGTTGCTCGACCAAATTATACACAAGAAAATATGCTAGGCGAAGCTATTGATCAATTCATGGAATCTGAAGTGGGGCTATTGGGAGGCATTATTAATGGGGCTGATATCAGCGTTTTTGTACCTGAACCAGTTACAGAATCACCAACCGCTTCACCTGAAGAAGAACTGCAAACACAAATTTCGGTGGCTGGTAGTCAAAATTAAGGCGTTGCATAATTGCGGGATGATTTATCTCACGCAGAGGCGCCGAGACACAGATAGTTTTAAATATCTCGCAGATATAGCAGGGGACACAACGACCGCTCAGTGCATCGCTGGGGACTGGGTTACAAGTCTGATTGTGTCTAGGTTTTATCATCAGTTAATGTCCTAAGCACTTTGGCGGTTGCTATAAGAGTCAAAAGTCAAGAGTCCAAAAACCAGGACTTTTGACACTTGACCCTTGACTCTTGACTCTTGACTTTCAAGACAGAAGATACAGCAATTTTCATTTCTTTGAACCACAGATCCTTGTAGGGGCGCAAGGCCTTGCGCCCCTACCTCGTGGTCTATTTACCAGAAAATCATTGTAATATCTGTACCTCATTTACCTGCAATCTGCTGTATATGTGCCCCCAGAGTAGGTCCTGTCCTCTAATCATCCTGTTTAAACAATCCAAATAACGGCGCCAGAGCCAGTCCAAACACAAAGCCGCCGATGTGCGCCCAGTAAGCCACACCGCCTGTTTCGACACTCATGTTAGCGGCTGCTTGCAAGCTGGCAACACCAGATATGAGATTCTGGATAAAGAAAATACCAATCATGATCAATGCTGGTACTCTGACTGTGGTGAAGAAAAATCCGAAAAAGACTAAGGTCTGAATTGTCGCATGGGGGAAACGGATAATGTATGCACCCAAAATTCCCGAAATCGCGCCACTAGCCCCCAAAGAAGGAATTGTAGAATTCATCCCAATCACCCACTGACACAAAGCCGCTAAAGCACCGCAGGACAAATAAAAAATCAGATATTTGACATGACCTAAGCGGTCTTCAATGTTGTTACCAAACACCCACAGGAACAGCATATTTGACAGCAAATGCCACCAACCACCGTGTAAAAATTGCGAGGTAAATAACGTTATCCACTCGCCCTTAACGTTGGTGCTTAACTGTTGTGGGACTACCGCATACAACTGGAAAAACTGCTGTAATTGTTCATTTGACAGACTAACTTCATGAAGAAAAACTAAAATATTCATTCCAATCAGCCCGTAAGTCAAATACGGCCTGATTCGCGTCGGATTTTCGTCGTAAAGAGGAAACACAGGTGTTTTTCCTAATCATTGATTATCTGCAATATAGCCTGTATGGCTGGCAGTTGCGAAGTATAGTATAGGTAATTGCACCTGCGGTCAAGGGTCAAGGGTCAACCCTGAGAATTGGAAGTCCCTAAAAAGATTCTTCCCGTGATTTGTCGCTAAATAAACCCAATAATGGACCGAGGATTGCGCCAAAGATGAAACCGCCTGCATGGGCCCAGTAGGCGATACCACCGCCTTCCATACCAATGTTGGTAGGTGCTTCTAGACTGGCGAGTCCGTAGAATGCTTGTTGGATAAACCAAAATCCTAAAAAGAAATAAGCGGGGACGCGGAAGGTGGGGAAGAAAATTCCTAAAGGTATGACACCGAGAATTTGGACTTGGGGAAAGCGGAGAATATATGCTCCCATAACACCTGCGATCGCACCACTTGCACCCAATGAAGGTATATTAGAATTCTGGGCAAAATACCATTGAGTCAAAGATGCCAACACCCCGCAACTCAAATAAAACAACAAATATTTGAAGTGACCCAATTTATCTTCGACATTGTTACCAAAAATCCACAAAAACAACATATTACCAGCTAGGTGTAATAACCCACCGTGGAGAAATTGGCAAGTAATTAAAGTTGCCCATTCTGGGACTGGTTGATTGATAGAAATACCTGCAAAACTTAAGCTGAGTTCTCTGGGAACTACAGCTGCTAGGTGAAAAAATTGATTTAATGCTTGTGGCGGAAGACTGGCCTCGTAAAGAAAAACGAGTACATTTACAGCAATCAGCCCAACAGTGACATAAGGCGTGATTTCTGTAGGATTATCATCTTTAATGGGAACCACAGGCTTGTTTCCTCATGTACGAGCAACTAACTCTAAGGTAACGAATTTTTCTCGTGGATGCTTCTCGCCGATGGATGGATTTGACAAACTTTGCCTCACTGAATACCTAGTTTTAACAGAAGGCTTGACGAGTTCTCCCCAAAGCTGAAATTATGCAAGTGAAGGCACATTAGCTCAGTGAACTGATGTTTTTTACCAATTCCCTAGAAAATCAACTCCAACGCTGGAACGAAACCGTCCGCAATCAGCCAGAAAACCCTAATGCTTACATTCGTCGGGGTATGGTTTATTTTCAGCTTGCCAAAATTGATGAGTCGATTCAAGATTTTGACACAGCAGAAAAATTAGATGCTCGTCTTAAACCCTATCTCTGGCAACGTGGACTATCTTATTATTATGCTGAAAGATTTGCTGAAGGCGCTCAACAATTTGAGATAGATTTAACTGTAAATGCTCAAGATGTAGAAGAAACCGTGTGGCGATATTTGTGCATAGCACGTTTGCTGGGTGTCACAGAAGCGCGTAATTCTCTATTACCTGTGAAAAACGACCCGCGACGAATTATGCGTTGTGTTTATGATTTATACGCGGGAAATTGTGCAGCGGATGAGGTTTTAAGCGTTGGTAAATCTGAAGGTTTAAAAGGTGATTTTTATAGTCATCTTTATTTGGGATTATATTACGAAGCCGAGAATAATCTTGATTTAGCGCAGGAATATATAGTTAAAGCTGCCGATAATTATAAAATTGATGATTATATGTGGTATTTGGCGCGGGTGCATAAAAATTTACGACGAAGTGGAGATCGGCCATAGGCTATGGGGGATTGGTTAATTTTTCGGTCCCCAAGCCCAACCCCAAGCCAAACCCTTAATTTAAAGTTACCTAAATTCCCAAATTGCAATCTGCGTTATTACTTTTTTCTGACTAGGCGCATTATGATCAAGTCCAAGTTCTGCGTCGGCGTCTTAATCGATCACAGCGTTTTTTTATGAATTTAGCCTGGCAACGATTCACTTTATCATCTTTACCGATCCAAGAATATCTTGCTGGTAGCTACCTCCACCGCTCTCTGGTGGGGTTATTGCGCTCCTGGCGGGAAAGTAGTATCTTGATCCAGTGGGGAGACACTATAGCAGTGGCTTTACTCAGCCTGGTGTATGCTCTGGCTCCTTTTGTCTCTAGTACCCTGGTGGGTTTGTTGCTAGTGGCTTGTGTAGGATTTTGGCTCCTGCTGACTTTATCTGATGAAGCAACACCCAAAGCTTCATCATTTACCCCGATTCACATGTTGGTTATGCTCTACTGGGCAATTGCTGTAGTTGCTACAGCATTATCACCGGTGAAAAAAGCAGCGTTAAATGACTTGGTGACTTTGACGCTTTATTTATTGCTGTTTGCCCTGTGTGCTAGGGTTCTGAGGTCGCCTCGGTTGCGATCTTGGATAATTACCCTTTACCTGCATGTAACGCTAATTGTCAGTATATACGGTTTGCGACAATGGTTTTTTGGTGCAGCAGCACTGGCAACTTGGGTTGATCCTGAATCTCCTCTGGCTAAGACTACCAGGGTTTACAGTTATTTGGGCAATCCCAATTTATTAGCTGGTTATTTGCTGCCAGCGGTAGTTTTTAGCTTAGTGGCTATTTTTGCCTGGGAAGGGTGGATCAGGAAAGCCTTAGCATTGACTATGTTTATTGTCAATAGTTCCTGCTTGATTCTGACTTTTAGTCGTGGTGGCTGGATTGGGCTAGTGGTGTCTGTTTTGACAGTGATGGCATTACTAGTTTATTGGTGGAGCGTAGACATGCCTCCTTTTTGGCGCACTTGGTCGCTACCGATTATTTTAGGAGGTTTAGTTGGGGTATTGCTGCTAGCAGTAATATTTGTTGAACCAGTGCAAATCCGGGTGATTAGCATTTTTGCAGACCGCCAAGATAGCAGCAATAATTTTCGCCGCAATGTTTGGGATGCTGTCTTTGAGATGATTCACGATCGCCCAATTATCGGTATTGGGCCTGGTCACAACTCCTTTAATAAAATTTACCCCCTTTACCAACGCCCTCGTTATAGTGCTTTGAGTGCCTATTCAATTTTATTAGAGGTGGCTGTGGAAACGGGCTTTTTGGGTTTAAGCTGTTTCCTCTGGCTATTAATTGTGACTTTTAATACAGGATACTTACAAATACGACGTTTGCGTAAATTCAGCAGTGTAGAGGGATTTTGGTTAATTGGGGCGATCGCCTCAATGGCGGGTATGTTGGCTCACGGTACTGTCGATACTGTCTGGTTTCGTCCAGAGGTGAATAGTCTCTGGTGGCTGATGGTGGCTTTAATTGCTAGTTACTGGACACCGCTAACTCAAAATCAGACCACAGACCTAAATTCACCCAACCGCGAAAGAACAGCAAATTAAAACAGGACCTACTCTCCGGGCACATATACTTTCCGCTATGGTGGTCAAGAGTCAAGGGTCAAAAGTTCAGGTTTCTTGGACTCTTGACCCTTGTCTGCGAGACCCTGCGCGATGACAAGCTCTCGCGTTAAAACACTGATATGCAAAATAATTCGGATGTCCAATCAATAATCTAGACATCTTCAACTTCAAATTGAGCTACTGTAATGGCATTAAAAGCAAAAGCCAAAACTAATGGCATCGGACACCGTAGCCACAAGGTAGAAAACAGAGCTATCACTGTGGTAACTACTGCTGAGAAAGACCACAGTTTTTCCTCGAAGGTTAATCCTTTTTCGGCTTTAATTAATCTCAGGACATCAACTGG
Source organism: Gloeotrichia echinulata CP02 (assembly GCA_038087035.1). Classification (NCBI taxonomy): domain Bacteria; kingdom Bacillati; phylum Cyanobacteriota; class Cyanophyceae; order Nostocales; family Gloeotrichiaceae; genus Gloeotrichia; species Gloeotrichia echinulata. The sequence goes on from CP051187.1 coordinate 1,287,408, forward strand.
TATCGGTTCAGGCATTACACCGCCTGGAGGAAAAGCCCAGTAATTATTACGCCGTTCCATAAATAGTTCTGTCCAGCCATTGTCTTGGCACCATTCTTTAATCCATTCAATAGAGTAATGATTGATCATAGGGGTTGGTAATTTGGAATGTTGAATTTGTGTAGTCAGTGAATATAAATACTTACTAGATTCCAGGCAAGCTATTAAATCGCTATCAAATTAAACCTTAATTCTCGACCCTAAAACTCTAATAAAGCAGTTGAGACAGATTTAATTATGCTCAAACATTACTTACCTTGATTACAAGATTAACAGTTGATAGAGGCTAGTTCAAACAAAAGACAATAAACTTTACTTTTAACGAGCTTTGTCAAGAATTGTAAATAATTAATTTTGTGAGCAATTACTAGAATATAAAACTTAATAAAACTTAAATAAAAAATCTCCTTAAATTCTATTTGTTTAGGTAAATGAGTGTAAAACTTTATTCGGTATAAATCTTGAAAATAGAACAATTCTGTAGTAATAGAGTATAAAATTAGCTTTTTTACAAAACAATATGAGTAATATACTATAGGACTATTATTTGATTTTTGAAATATATAGCAGGGGACTGGGGACTGGGGACACAACGACCGCTCAGTGCATCGCTGGGGACTGGGTTACAAGTCTGATTGTGTCTAGGTTTTATCATCAGTTAATGTCCTAAGCACTTTGGCGGTTGCTATACTTAGGCTAGGCAATGCCTTAGAGGATGTTTTAAAAGTATTTTTGGTAACATCTAAATCTCAAAAACCTAACCCCCCTTCCCTTGTAGGATGCTGTTGGCGAATGGTAGGTTTAACCCCTCATCGCCAGGTAAAATCAGGGTTTTTGGCGTCGTTGCATAATATTCCGGGGCGCAAGGCCTTGCGCCCCTACCCACAATCGTCCTCACATAGGTGATAAAATGGGTGTTACCTCTTAATTTCAACAGTTCAGCAATAAGTTTTCCCATGAGTGGCACAGGAAAATAGCGTTCTTACTTATATTCTCGAAGAGCGGTAATTGCTTCAAGGGCTTCGTCACACCATGCTACCCAATCTTGTTGATAGCGAATTCCGCGGCGAATAATCAAATGCATATAGAGATCCTTAGCTGCTAAAGATTCTAGGTTTTGGGCAAACTGTTGATCAAGTTTTTGTATCTGATGCAGCTTTTCGAGGTGCAATTGTCGCCGTCGTTCAATTTCGCGCACAATCACCTTGACATCAACAAGATGTCCAGCGAGTCCGATGACACCCAAATCTTCACGGATGGGGGTCGGTTCCGTAGGTTTCATCAACCAATTAGTTACCTCTATCTGTCCTTGTGTGGTGATAGAGTAGATTTTCTTATCCAGCCGTCCCGGTTGGGGAATCGCTTCATAGGTAACATTACCCTGCTGCTCCAGTTTACCTAGCTCAACATAGACTTGCTGCTGGCTAGCCTTCCAAAAACAACTCCCAAAGCCTTCATCAAATTCTTTGGTAACTTCATAGCCACTCAGGGGTTGACGGGAAAGAAAAGCTAGAATCGCGTGCTTGAGAGCCATAGAAAACACTTGACATAATCAACAAATTGAGTATATCTTAATTTTTGTATTCAAAAAGTTGAATACAATAAATTTAACTAAATCATTGGTGATTAATTATTGTGGCTTCTGGAATAGGAATCAAGTTGCGCCATCCACGTCCGATTACCGTTGTCATTGCTGGGTTTGTTATGGTGATGGCATCTGTAGTTGTTTATCACAAAATTATCAATCGTCCATCTGAGCAAACAGTATTGGCGACTAAACCTACTATCAGAACCATCTCAGCCCTAGGGCGATTGGAGCCAGATGGTGAAGTTGTGAATGTTTTTGCGCCTACATCTATTGATGGTGCCAGAGTAGATACCCTAAAAGTTAATCACAGTCAGTTCATTCGCAAGGGACAGATAATTGCTATACTCGATACCTATGCTCGCCGTCAAGCAGCCTTGCAAGAAGCACAACAGCAAGTTGTAGTTGCTCAAACTCGTCTCAAGCAAGTAGAAGCTGGTGCAAAATCGGGGCAAATTCAAGCGCAGAAGCAGGTAGTGGATCGACTACAGGCGGAATTGGTCACCGAAACAGCAGCACAAGAAGCAACGATCGCCCGTGTGAAAGCAGAATTACAGAATGCGGAACTGGAAGCTCGACGCTATCAGCAACTCTACATAGAGGGAGCAGTTTCTGCTTCCTTGCGTGATACTAAGCAATTAAAGGCAGATACCGTTAGGGATAGCTTAAACGAAGCCAAGGCTACATTGAACAGGATTATTCTATCACGACAAAAGCAGATTACAGAAGCGAAAGCAACACTGAACCAGGTTGCAGAAGTGCGTCCCGTCGATGTAGAATTAGCACGAGCGCAAGTAGCCCAAGCACAGGCTGGGGTATCAAGGTCAAAGGCGGAACTAGATCTAGCAGTTGTGCGATCGCCTCAAAATGGGCAGGTTTTGAAAATTCATACCCGTCCAGGAGAACTGGTAGGTAATAAAGGTATCATTAGCCTGGGACAAACTCAAAAAATGGTTGCGGTAGCAGAAATCTATGAACTAGATATCAGCCGAGTCCGGGTTGGTCAATCGGCAACGATCACCAGCAAGAATAATGCCTTTCCAGATGTATTACACGGAAAAGTGTTTGAAGTCGGGCTAGAAGTTGGTAAAAAGGACGTGTTAAACACCGATCCAGCAGCGCAATTTGATGCCAGAGTCGTGGAAGTAAAAGTCCATTTAGATCCAGAATCTAGCCGCAAGGTTGGTGGTTTGACCAATTTAAGCGTTCAAATCGAAATCAATCTCCAATCTTAACGAGGGCATAATGACGACAATTATCCATCCTCAGCCTGTATCTAATAAAGCCAAGAAAAAGAAAAAACCACTTTTTCTATCGTGGTTACAGTTGCGGAAAGAGCGATCGCGCTTAATGGTTGCGATTGCGGGGATTAGCTTTGCCAATGTGCTGATGTTTTTGCAATTGGGTTTTAGAGGAGCCTTGTTTAGCAGTGCCGTAGAATTTCACCATAGTTTGAATGGCGAAATCGTCATGCTGAGTGGTCGTTATCGATCGCTCATTTCCCTAGATCGCTTTACTCAAAGACGACTATATCAAACACTCGGAGTAGATGGAGTGCAATCGGTCAGTCCGATTTATCTCGATTTTATTCAGTGGCGCAATCCTGACAACAAAGAAATTTGGAACATTTTTGCAATTGGTATTAATCCAGAACATCAGGTAATGAACTTACCAGGTGTGCAAGCCTACCGTAAACAACTAAGAACACCGGATACAGCTCTATTTAATGCAGGTTCCCGCCATGAATTTGGTCCGATTGGGCAATACTTTCAGGCGGGTGAGCAAATTTCCACCGAGATAAATCAACGGCTAATTCGCGTTCGGGGATTATTTCAACTTAGTCCCACATTTGGTATAAATTCTTATTTAATCACCAGTGATATTAACTTCTTACGCATGGCGACATATCGCCAACCTGGATTAATAGATGTCGGCGTAATTAAGCTCAAGCCTGGTGCTGATGTCCAAAAAGTTCTGGCAGATTTGCGATCGCGCTTACCCAATGATGTTAAAGTTTTAACTAGAGAAGATTACGCCAAAGCCGAAGTTGCTTTCTGGAATGCCAGTACACCAATTGGTTATACCTTCGATTTAGGAGTGGTCATTGCTTTCATCGTAGGCGCCGTCATTGTTTATCAAATTCTCTACAGCGATGTCACCGACCATTTACCAGAATACGCCACCCTCAAGGCTATGGGATTTCCCGATCAATACTTACTAGTTGTGGTATTTCAAGAGGCACTAATTCTAGCAATATTAGGCTTTATTCCCGGCATTTTCGTGGCTTTAACAATTTATCAAATTACTTATATCGTCACCCTGTTACCAATGGCAATGGATGTAGGAAGGGTAGCATTCGTTCTCATCCTGACAACAATCATGTGTTCATTTTCTGCCGGCATAGCAGTGCGTAAATTACAGACAGCAGATCCTGCTGATATTTTTTAGGAATTGGTAATGACAAAATTATTTTCACCTGAGACAGTTTTGAGCGAACATTCTTTATCAGAACCAGCCATTTCAATTTCTAATCTTAATCACTACTTTGGTCATGGTTCTCTTAGTAAACAGGTTTTATTTGATATCAATTTGCAAATTGAACGCGGTGAAATCGTGATTTTAACAGGACCATCGGGTTCTGGAAAAACTACACTGCTGACATTAATGGGAAGTTTGCGTTCCACCCAAGAAGGGAGTCTCAAAGTTCTGGGACAGGAATTACTCAACGCTGACAAAGAACAGATGACTCTGCTTCGTCGCCATATTGGTTATATCTTTCAAGCACACAATTTATTAGGCTTTTTGAGTGTGTATCAAAATGTGGAAATGGCTTTAGAAATGCACGATATTTCCGCCGAAGAAGCTGATATGCGGATTAAACACATTCTGACATCAGTTGGGCTAGAACAGCGTATTGACTACTATCCTAGCGATCTGTCTGGTGGACAAAAACAACGGGTAGCGATCGCCCGCGCTTTGGTTGGACAACCGAAACTGATCCTAGCAGATGAACCAACCGCCGCATTAGACAAACAATCAGGACGAGATGTGGTAGAAATTCTCCAAAGTTTGGCAAAGGAACAACACTGTACAATTTTGTTAGTCACTCACGACAACCGCATTCTGGATATCGCCGATCGCATTATTTACATGGAAGATGGCCGTTTAGTTGATCATTCCGACGTAGCGACACTTGTGCATTAGGGACTTCCAGAAATTACAGCCATTTTCAGGTAAATAGACCACGCTTTTGGGGCGCAAGGCCTTGCGCCCCTACGAAGATCTGTGGTTCAAACAATCATTTTTAAGTAATTATGCCAATGCGTAATATCATTTTCGGTTGATCGCTTATAAGTACCGGGAGCAAAATTAATTGCATACTCACATCCGCTGAAATGCTTGTCAAACGGTCATTCCAGGTTAAATAAATGTGTAATTAATTTTGCATGAGTACTTAAAATGTCATTGCGATCGCTCCCAATGACAAGTATTTATCCGAACATACATGATATTAGGACTTACACACTGTATGGTATGCTTTTACCAAAATACATTGTTTCAGGCTTTGATTAATTATTACTTTGATGGTAAACAGACCCGCGTTGTCGGGGTTTAGCATTGCTAAACCCCTACGACATCTCCGGTTTTTTGCAGCACATATTTTATATTTTTTGTCAATGCGTAAGTCCTAGTACTCTGTCAAGATAAAAATGATGGACTGTAGTGCGGGCATCTTGCCCGCGTGAGCGAGACGCTCACACTACCAAAAATCCCTCAAAACAAAATTGACAGACTACTAGATATTACAAAAGTTTTCGATTTACTGAATATGTTTGCGAAATATTAAGCTCATGCATATTCCATAAGCTGAAATTTCAATAATGTAAATTATCGATGAACTTACATAAGTAAAACTACGAAGAAAGAATTTTACATTGATTGAAGCAAAAGCTTGCCATGCTTACTTTGTGGCTGATTTGATGCCAACGGCGACTCAACCCAAAATTTAATGTTTTGATGAAGAAGTTTTTTGTCACGTTGCTTTTTTCATGAACTCCTGTCAGTATTATTTCCAGGGGTAAAAAAAGACGTATTAATTGTTTCTGCTCTAGAAATGATTAATTAAGGATATATATGGATGGCGGAGAATTACTCCTAGATAATAGCCTTTTCCTTGGTGTGTCTGAGTTTACGCCGCTAGCCCATACTTAACAAAAATCTTTTTTCACACTTTGCGTAACTGCATTAGTAAAGCCTCGTGATGTGCAAATCGCACTCACTAAATTTACCTATTTTCTTGTTTGAGGAATTAAATTCATGTTGGCAACATCTTTGAAGAAAGTATCTCAGTCCGCTGCTATCGCTGCTTTCGGCGTTGCTATGGTTGCTGCTGCAGGCGCTGCTCCTGCTAGCGCTGTTAGTTTGAGCGATGTGAAACTGTATAACCTTAGTGTAGACTGGGGTAATGGTACTACTGCTAGCGGGTACTATTACGTAAAGAACGGAGACCTACCTCTAACTACAGGAAGCGGCGTTGGAGTGAATTTGCCAGAGTACGATGTGACTGTCACAAATGGTTCAACCCTTAATGACCGCTTCTTCAACAGCTCTATCACCAACAGCCCCAACTTAGCTGCACTAAACAACACCTTGAACTTCGGTGGGATTTTCCAGGCCGGTATAGTCAACCCAGTTACAGGTCCTAACGTGGCTTTGTCTTTCACAAACACTTCCCCTTTTAAACAGTTGACTCTACAGATTCCCTCCACTCCCGCTACTCCCTTTACTGGAGCGATTGCACCTGGGACCATAGTACTTGCAGATTTCCTTAACACTTCTCAATCAGTTCAAACGAATCCTAATGGTGTTCCCGTTACCAGCGTACCCGAACCCTTGACCATTGCTGGTACAGCGGTTGCTGGTGCTATGGGCTTGTTCTTGAAGCGTAAGCAAAAAGCTTCCTCTGCAGCCTAGTTTCATCCCCCAAAGATAAAAGCACACTAGGAAGTGTGCCTTGATTGATAGAATCTCGGACTAGCCCAATTTTTGGGTTTTATCCTTTGTGTTTTAGTTATAGCATTTCTCGCTTAACTTGATCTGAAAATTGCTTACAGCAATTTTCAGACAATAATCATTGTACGGGCGCAAGGCATTGCGCCCCTATCCACAATCGTCCTCACATAGCCGATACAAATAAACCGTACCTGTTTTGGTTGTCATTTGTCATTTCTAATTGGTAAGGGGTTGCGGAATATTTACGTTTCGTAATATATTTTAGTTTATCCCCACCAACTGACTTATCTAAGTATCTGTAAGTAGGGCTATGCCTTACACATCTAGGTTTTGCTTGGCATTGCCTAGCAGTGTTTTATCTCTCTAGTTAGACAATATCCTAAACCTTGTTTTTTCGTGCTTGGTTCCAAACAAATATTTTTTGTTTCGGTTGATTAAGCAAGGTTTTGAAGAAGATTCATTCAAGGTAAGCATCTTTTTTCTCTTGTCAAATACTTCGCGGAGCGTCCCGTAGGGAAGAGTGACCCAATAAACGGGATGAAAGGTTGGGTTTACGGTAAGCAAGCTACGTTCCTCAAGCCAACCTACGAATATTCTTAACCGAACCGTATTGGGGGTTGATTGACGCAAAAAAAAATGGGCATTTCTCAGCCTTGTGTTCAGGCGGGAACTTATTTTTTTATCAAAAAAAATCATGAAGCCAGATATGAAATCAAGGCTGAAATAGCCTTGACATAAAGGTGCTGAAACAAAATTAAATAAATTCAATACATTGATAGGACTTACGCATGAGTAACTCCAAATCAAGGATTTGGGTTGGGCATGGGGAGCGAAAAATTAACCAATTCCCTATGCCCTATGCCCGATCTGCACAAATAGCCTAATAGTCTACCAGACGAACTTTGAGGGGTTGTTTGTAGTTGCGCTAATAGCGATCGCTATTAATTGTCGAAGCGCTATTAGCGAAGTTTTACCGTAGGGTAGCGCAACTACAAACAACAAGTTACCCAGCATTGTTAGCTTGGTGGACTACTAGTGCGTAAGTCCTGATTGAGGAGAATATAATTGCTTTTAAAAAATGTCGATAAATATTTTTTTATGCAACATATTTTTATAATTATAAATTTAATAATTCATTAATTATTTACCCTATCTAAAAGAATATAAAGTAGGTATGCTATACAGTAGAGAAAGGTAAAGAGTCATGGAAGCCGTAATAGAAGCTGTGAATTTTACAGGAATTCGTGTAATTGTTACCTCCGAAAAGTCCTTTGAAGAAGTCACCAAGAACATAGAGAAAATCAATGGTAGAAGTGACAACGCACTTTTTGAGCAAATGATTGATTCCCAGCAATCGCTTGAAGAAATCGAAAGTGGGATTAAATCGATGATTGGTCAAACCGGTTTTATGATATTTTCGCAAATTGAACATGGCAAACTCATGTCTCTTCTCGGCAAAAACAAAAATGCCAAGTTATACATAATTGGAAACCCACTAATAGCCAACCAAATGTTGGAAGAAAATCCAGCCGTTGGTCTTTATGTTCCATTAAGACTATTTGTCTACGATGATTACAATGGCAAGACCCATGTTACTTATGACAAACCATCATCGCTACTGGGACAATTTCCCAATCAAAAGATTTCAAAAATTATGCAAATTATCGATCAAAAGTTTGAAGAAATGGTCAGACTAGCTACTTGATAAATATTGTGTAACGCTTATAAAGCAAGGTGCGACAAATAAATGAAAAGTAGCCGAAAAAGTAGGAAATAACGAAGGTAAAGTTTATACTTTATGGCTCTTGTCTTGTACTTTTGAGTGAATAGCATTAAGTTGACAATCATCATGCAACATATCTAGATTTATTCAATTTTATGTTTGAATCAAAAAAAGTAATTAACGTTGAATTATCTCAACCGAGAATTGCGGTTATTGGTATGGGGTGTTGGTATCCTGGTGCAAAGGATTTACGACAACTCTGGGAAAACATACTTTCGCGGCGACGACAATTTAGAGAATCGCCTCCTCAGCGGTTACCACTTGCGGATTATTACGATCCAGATCCGAGGTTTCCAGACAAAACCTACGGGAAACTGATGGCGGTGATTGATGGTTTTGACTTCGATTGGGCGAGTAAGCGCATTCCTAAAACTGTAGTCGAGACAGCTGATATCGCTCACTGGGTCGCATTAGAAGTAGCGATCGCCGCTTTAGAGGATTCAGGTTATACCAGAGCCAATGTTCAGGGCGAACGTACCGGTGTCATCCTCGGTAACTCCTTAACAGGAGAACAAACCCGCTCTAACAACATGCGACTACGCTGGCCATTTATCCAAAGGGTAATCCGTGCAGCGGCACAGGCCAAGGGTTTGCCATTGCCAATGGTAGATGAACTGGCAACAGCAATGGAAGAATACTACAAATCAGTATTCTCACCATTTACCGAAGACACACTATCTGGTAATCTTTCTAATACTATCGCTGGAAGAATTTGTAACTATTTTAACTTTGATGGCGGTGGTTATACAGTAGATGGGGCTTGTTCCTCATCCTTAATTGCCGTTGCCACTGCTGCTAACGCTTTAAGTAATGGCGACCTCGATTTGGCACTGGCTGGTGGTGTAGATATTAGTCTAGACACCTTTGAACTAGTGGGATTTGCCAAAACAGGTGCCCTGACTAGGAAAGATATGAGCGTTTACGATCAAAAAGCTAGTGGCTTTATCCCTGGAGAAGGCTCAGGCTTCGTCGTTTTGAAGCGCTTAGAAGATGCTCGTGCTGACAAGGACTATATCTATGCAGTATTAAATGGCTGGGGAATATCATCAGATGGCAAAGGTGGGCTAACAGCACCGAGTCGGGAAGGACAAGCAAAGGCACTACGCCGCGCCTATGAGCGAGCCGGTTACAGCTTAAGTCATGTTGATTTTATCGAAGGTCATGGTACAGGGACACCAGTAGGAGATCGCGCCGAATTAGAAGGTATTTCCCTAGCTATGGGTGCGGACAGTCAAACAAATCCCCGTGCTTGTGGTGTTACCTCTTTCAAATCCCTAGTAGGACATACCAAAGCCGCCGCAGGTATTGGCGGGTTCATCAAAGCTGTGATGGCTGTTAACCGCCGAGTGATTCCACCATTAGCAGGCTGCAATGAACCAAACGAAGTATTTGACAAAGCAGCCCGCTGTCTGTACCCGGTGCTGCAAGGGGAAGTTAAAAAGACAACAGACACACTCCGGGCTGGAGTCTCCGCAATGGGATTTGGCGGGATAAATTGCCATGTAACTTTAGAATCTGGCGATGCTCCCGCGAATAAACTCGAACCATCAATTGATGAACAAGCTTTATTAGTTTCTGCTCAAGAAACAGAGATTTTTGTCTTGAGTGCAGCATCAATCCCAGCTTTGTTACAAAGCATAGATGCATTACTTGGGAAAGTACAAGGATTGAGTTTAAGCGAACTCATCGATCTAGCAGCACATCTTACGCAACAACTAAACCAGGAACTACCAGTACGAGCAGCACTCATCGCCCGTTCACCAGAAGAACTGTTGGCACGTCTTTTGTTCTTACAAGAATTGTTGAATGCTCAACCACTGGACGAGGGACAACTAATCCTCAATCCACAGCAAGGAATTTGGGTAGGAAATCAAGGAAAGCACAGCCGCATCGGTTTTCTCTTCCCCGGTCAAGGTTCGCAAAAATTGAACATGGCCCGTACCCTCGTACAACGCTTTAGCTGGGCTAGGGAATTAGTCAATCAAACCGACAAATGGCTACAAGAAATTGGTGCAGCCAGTATTAGCGAATATATCTATAGACCATTAGACCGGGCTATCAATCAAGAGCAGGTGGAAGAATGGGCTAAAAAAATTGCCCAAACCGAAATTGCTCAACCTGCGATTTGTCTGGCTTCACTGCTGTGGATGCACTACCTGCAACATCTAGGATTAAAGCCGATTAGTGTCGCTGGTCATAGCCTAGGAGAACTAACTGCTTTTCACGCCGCAGGTGCCTTTGACGAGGAAGCTTTGATCCGTTTAGCGGCTGTGCGCGGACGTGCCATGTCAGCTTCTGGACAAGGTGTGCGGGGAAGTATGGTCAGTATTGCTTGCTCCCGTGACAAAGCCGAGGAATTGTTAAAACAAGTCAATGGCTATGCGGCGATCGCCAATATAAATAGTCCCCAACAAATAGTCATATCTGGTGAACAGTCCAGCATTGAACAAGTCATTGAACTAGCCGTAGCTCAAGAAATCAAAACATACAAGCTTCCAGTTTCTCATGCTTTTCACTCTCAACTGGTTGCCGAAGCAGCCGAACAGCTACAGAATTATGAACTAGCTCCCAATACACTCAAAAAGACCACCCTAGGTCTTGTTTCCTGTGTAGATGGCCAGGAACCGCCCACAGGATTGCAATTGCGTGACCACTTCGCCCATCAGGTAGTAGCGCAAGTGGACTTTGTATCCCTGGTCAAAACCCTAGAGCAGACATGCGACCTACTAATAGAAGTAGGACCTGGAAAAGTCCTCTCTGGATTGGTCAGCGATATCAACGGGTTACAAGGGCTGCAATGTCTACCTGTAGAAGCAAAACCAGGATTTGACCAATCCTTGAACATGATGTTGGCTAACGTATTTGCTCGTGGTCATGACATCAACTGGGAAGCAGTTTACGAAGGTCGGCTGGTACGTCCTTTTGTACCCGCCTCAGAACGCATCTTCATTGACAATCCTGTAGAACGACCATTTCAAGTATCGACAACGTACTCATCTTCATCCTTGGGAATTACTTCTCAAAGCTTGCTGAATTATTCAGTGTTTGCCGAACACAACGATATTGCACCACAGGTACTGCAAAATTACTTAGCTCGACGCGGTAAGTTTATCGCTGAAGTCATCCGGGCTGATCTGCAAACTCTGCCTTTAGTCGCTAGTCCTGAAAATGCTGCGATTAGTTACACAGTGAATCGTAATGGTAATGGTTTCCATAAACCTGGGGAAAAGAATAGCGTTGTCGCCAATGGTAATCAGAGTGTTGAGTTCTTGTTAGCAGACTTGATTGTCCGACAAACAGGATATGTCAGAGAAAGTATCACAGCAGAATTGCGATTGCTTGACGATCTCAACCTCGATTCCATCAAAGCCGGTGAAATTGTCGCCGAAGTTGCCAAGCAATTTGGTGTTGCGGGGAAAATTGACCCACCAGCTTTAGCTAATGCCACAATTCAAGAGATTGGGGAAACAATTCGCAGTTTCATGTCCAATGGTCATGGAGCGGGTTCCCAAGTACCAACGATGTTGATGATCTCAACCGATGCGATCGCCACTTCACTGACAGACCTGATTATTCAACAAACAGGATATGTCAGAGAAAGTATCACAGCCGAATTGCGATTGCTCGACGATCTTAACCTCGATTCCATCAAAGCCGGTGAAGTTATAGCCGAAGTTGCCAAGCAATTTGGTGCCGCTGGGAAAATTGATCCGCCTTCTCTAGCCAACGCCACGATTCAAGAGATTGCTGAAACAATTCACATTTTCATACCAAATAATAATGATCATGAAATTAAAATCTCAGAACCAACCTCGAAAATTTCTTTAAAACAAGATTTCGCAAATCAAAACAATGGCAAGACACTAACATCTGGCTCAGAATTAACACGTAAGCAACTAGTCCGTGATTATATCATCCAAAATATTCCAGAAGAATTTCCCTCAGTTGCTTTAGGCAGACAGATGGAAGAAAACTGGCGCACGGCGAATGTGCTAATTCTTTATGAATTAAGCTCATCAGACAAAATAGTAGCCTTGTCTGAAGAGCTTCGCACTCAAGGCGCTCAAGTTCAAAGTGTCACCTTTGCAGAAGCCAGCCCTCAGACACTGACTCACAACGTTGATATAACTCACTTCATTGCTGTATTACCTTGTACACCCAATAGCGAGTTGTCCTCAGAAGCCCGTTTAATTGGCATGATTGAACGGTTACGTAGTGTTGCCATTCCACCTTTAGCATCCCGTGACCATAGAACAGTAGCTTATGTCCAATTTAGTGGGGGACATTTTGGAGTTCAACAGCCACTACCAAATATTGAACAATGCTGTACAGTTGGTTTTGCAGCCAGTTTGCATCTAGAGCGAACCGATCTCAAAGTTCGAGTAATTGATTTCTCCCCTACAGTAGCTCCCGCAAGTCTAGCAGAATGTGTCTTCAGAGAACTTTCTACTGCCCATGTTTATACAGCTGTCAGTTACGATGCTGATCTCAAGCGCTACGTTCCTCGGCCTCAGGTACAGCAACCTGTAGATTATCTAGACCGCAAAATTACCTGGTCATCTGAGGATGTCATCATCGTCACGGGCGGAGTAAAAGGTATTACTGCTGAATGCGCTTTGGCTATAGCTAAACAGACAGGTACTCGTGTAGCACTTGTAGGACGTTCACCCCATCCTGATGAGAACATTCAACAAAGTAGTGGTTCTGATATTACCCGCACGCTGCTGCGCTTTCATACTGAAGGACTAACCTGCCGCTACTATGCGTGCGATGTTTCTGATTACGATTCAGTAGTAAATCTTGTGCAAAAAGTGACACAAGAACTAGGTGAAATATCAGGAGTAATTCACGGAGCTGCCCTTAACAAGCCGAGGCTAATTGAGCAGGTTTCTGTGGAAGCAGCATTTGATGAAATCAGATCTAAGCTTATAGGATTGATCAACCTATGCAAAACACTAGAAACTACACCACTCAAGCTTTTTGTCGGTTTCTCCTCCGTCATCGGCTTTACAGGGATGCAACGCAATGCTTGGTATGGCTTCTCTAATGAAACTTTGGATCTGATTTTACGGCGCTTTCAAGCCCAGCACCCTCAAACCGCCGTGATTTCAATGGCATACAGTGTGTGGGATGAGGTGGGAATGGGAGCGCGGATGGGTAGCGTTCGTAGCCTCAGCAAACTGGGTATTAGTGCCATTCCCAAAGATACCGGCGTTAGTCGATTCTTGCATCTCATCAAAAATGAACCTGCAGATTTGCGAGTTGTGATAGCAGCACCAATGCAAACCTTAGCGGCTTTTGAATCGAGTGGCTTTGATACCTGGTATCCAGGATTATTCTCACCTCCAGCTTCGTCAAAGTTTCTCGAGAAGATCCTGATTTATCAACCAAATGTAGAGGTTGTTCTCAGGGTACACCTCAGTCTTGAGCGGGATTCATACTTGCTAGATCACCGCTACAGAGGTTCCTATCTGTTCCCGACTGTATTCGGCTTAGAGGCTATGGCACAAGCAGTTGCTTATGTCACTGGTAAAGATTCCTTACCGACTGTGCAGATAGAAGATATTCGTCTAGAACGTGCTATCGTTGTTGCTCCTGACAAGGGAGTAGACATAGAAATTCATGCAGAAGTCCTGGAGAGAAAGTTAAAAAATGATCCACAGCAAGTATATGTTTCTATCAAGACAGAACAGACAGGATTTGCCATCAGCCATTTTTCAGCCACATTTCTACTAGATGTTGACAAAAATCCAGCTATAGAAAAGGTTGAAGTTCCAGAAGTACCTCTAGATATTGAGCCTCTAGCAGATTTATATAGTTGGTTACTGTTTCAAGGTCCCAAATTTCAGCGCTTACAAAAGGTTTATAGCCTGAATTCCCACAGGTGTGTATTTAAAACCCAGAGAAACTTGTATTCTGCTCAGGAGCAAGAACAATCTCAAGATAGAGCGCAAGGGCCTTTCTTGCTCGGAGATCCTTATTGCAGAGACTCGTTGCTGCAAGCTGGACAACTGGTAGTTCCCCAGGATCTTTGTTTACCCATCCACATCGACAGTCTAGAAATCTATCAATCAGATGGAGATAAAACTGGTTCGTACATTGGTGTGACAATGCCACAAGGGCGAGAAGGTCAAAAATATCATAGTAATGTTTTTCTTTTAGCTCCCGATGGGCGTGTGATGGAAAGACTCAATAGCTATCAATTGCAGATACTAGAACACCGACAGGAGAATCCTACGGCTGAAGATCTGGCCGATCCTAGTCAAAGGGATGAACAAATTCTTCGCCGAGAATTGAGCAATCGCTCGCTTTTGTTCAAAGTTGTTACGCCAGAGATATCATTGGCTTATCTTCCTGGTATCCATGCATTATTGCCCACAGAACGTCATCAACTGGAACTACCAATATTCCACAGAGCGATCGCTCAACTGCTGAACAATAATGCTAATCTGATGTCTAAGATGCAGATTCAATGGACAGAATCTGGCAAACCAATAGTTATCGGACTACTAGACGAGAGAGTAGAAGTATCGCTTGCCCACGACGAACATGTTTGTTTCTGTGTTGTCGGTAGAGGAGTGCAGGGTTGTGACATTGAACCAGTAACTCATCGCAGTGTGGAAGATTGGATTGCTTTATTGAGTGATTCTCGATATCCATTAATCCAACAACTAGAGAGCAAAGACTCAGTAGATCGTGCTGGGACTCGGATTTGGACAGCTATAGAAGCCATACGTAAGGCGACTAAAGCCAAAGATATTAATTTAGCAATTGAGCGCATAGAAGGAGATAGCATTTTATTCAGTGATGTCACTACCAACAGTCAAATTCAAGTTCTTACCTTTCCCATTCAACTGACACGTAGTCCTGAAAGAATGATAGCCCTAGTTGTTGTCCCATTCCGCTCTTTAAATTGGATTGCTGGCTCAGTTTAAGTAGGTCGGCGCAATTAAATATAACTGGCTTTAGATAATTGTAGGTTGGGTTTCGTTCCTCAACCAAACCTACGCCTAAATAAAAAATCTGCCCACATCCCAAAACTTTTAGTGAACGAAATAGGAAATGTCTGTGAACAACACAACTCAATCTCAAGTTTACGATGTCGTCATTATGGGCGCGGGGATAGCCGGAGTATCTCAAGCTCGACACTTGCTGCTGAATATTCCCAACATCAAAATCGCCTTAATTGACCCACGTCCTGAAGAAAGAACTGAAAAAGATTTAAAAATTGGTGAGTCAACTGTCGAAATTTCTACTCTATTTTTCGGTAAAGAATTGGGTCTTTATGATTACTTAATTGAGAATCATCCGCCGAAATTTGGACTAAACTATCATTGGGCTAAAGACCCAAAAAATACAAATAATATCGATGATTACTATCATGTTTGGTCTATTAAACAACCCCCACTAGCTTCCGTTCTGATGAATCGCGCCAAGTTCGAGCGGGATGTCTTGAAAATGAACAAAGAGATGGGAGTTGACTTTTATAACGGTCGTGTAATTGATGTTAATTTAGCCTCTGGAGATACCCCAAACACTGTTAAGGTTAAAATAGGTAGTGATTACCTAGAACTTACAGCCAAGCATCTGATTGACGCCGCTGGACGCAAATTTATCATTGGGCAGAAGACAGATAATCTACTCTTTGGCCCTGAGAAACTCGTTGGTCTTAACAATGGCTCTGCATGGGTACGGGTTAAAAATGTTGATCGCACCATTTTTCATAGTGGTTACGATCCTACAGGTGCTACCTGTAGCCATTACTATGCCACTAATCACATGATGGGTCACGGACATTGGATTTGGGTCATTCCTACAGATACTCAAACTATGGAACTGTCAGTAGGAATATCCCATCATCATGAAGTTATCCCAGCGCAGAGCGTTAACACCAAAGAAAAGTTTTATGCGTTTCTAGAAGCAAATCACAACATTCTTTACCAACTAGTCAAGAGTGGAGAGGACATAGACTTTCATTACTTACCAAGGGTCGCACATAAAAGTAAAACTCTGTTTTCTCACGACAATTGGTATGTAATTGGTGACGCAGCAGCCATCTTCGATCCCTTTTATTCCTTGGGGATGGTAATGATGACATTTCAAATGGAAAGTGTCACAGAAATTATCCGGGCAAAATTAGCAGGTGAGCCGGATGTAGAGAAAAAGCGGGCTGTGTATAATGCATACAATCTTGGCTATATAGAATCTTGTAATCATCTTCTCCACGACCACGCTAAACAACTCGGTCATGCTAGCATCATGAGCTGGCGCGTCTACTTAGAAAACATGTGGTGGTTCGGGCTGATTGTACCTTTATATGTTGGCAAATGGCACTTAGATTTAAAATTTCTCCGCAGTTTTAGCCAACAAAGTCGTCAAGTCATCAGAAAACTGATGTCTCATGTTTATGAACAGTTTAATGAACTCATAGAAAAAGATGTTAATATTGGTATGATGTATGTCCATCGAGGGCAGCAATTACCTTTTGGTTACTACATAACCCAAGAATTTGATAGTTATCTACAAAATACAAAGTATGAACCTAAAAGATGCAATGTTTTTGCTTACATGAAAAACATTTACTTCTTTATTGCTCTTTGGTATCTCAAATTCCTGTGGAAAGGTTTTGGACTAAAAGGTGTGTTGTCACCAAAGAATCTCAAACATGTTTTTGCTTTACTCAATGCATCTGCTCAATCAAGCTGGAATGATTTCATTTACCGACGCCAGACCAAAGGTTTGCCGGCTAATAGTGAAATCGCTAGGGTAACAGAAGAGTTCAAGAGTTATAAATATCAACCTGAATTGGAGCCTTGGTTAAAAAGTCAGAATGCGGAAGAGTCAAAAT
Source organism: Gloeotrichia echinulata CP02 (assembly GCA_038087035.1). Taxonomy (NCBI): domain Bacteria; kingdom Bacillati; phylum Cyanobacteriota; class Cyanophyceae; order Nostocales; family Gloeotrichiaceae; genus Gloeotrichia; species Gloeotrichia echinulata. The sequence continues at coordinate 1,304,676 of CP051187.1, forward strand.
TGCAGGAGAAAGAGCTAGTCGCATCTGAACTATAGCTCAATATGGTTCAGTGACTTCGTAGGGTGGACATTGCTACTCAAAAAAATTCAAATTCATACAATTTTCTAGTTGGTAAAAAGGAAAATTCCATGAACAACAATCAGTGCCGAACCTATGATTATGATGTAGTAATTATGGGCGCCGGATTTGCGGGAGTATGTCAAGCTCGCCACCTATTACTTAATGTTCCCAATATCAAAATTGCTTTAGTTGATCCTCGTCCTGAAGAACGGACAGAAAAGGACTTGAAAGTGGGAGAATCAGCGGTGGAAATCTCTACTCTGATGATCTGCAAAGAATTGGGTCTTTATGATTACATGATTGAAAATCATCCGCCCAAATTTGGTTTAAACTTTCATTGGCCTAAAAATCTAGAAAGTACAGAAAACATTGATGATTACCATCATCTCTGGGCTATTCGCCAACCACCATTGGCTTCTGTTCTCATCCAACGTCCCAAATTCGAGCGGGATGTGCTGAGGATGAATCAGGAAATGGGCGCTGTCTTTTATCAGGGTCGTGTTGTTGATGTTGAGCTAAACCCTGGCGATACCCTGAACCTGGTGAAAGTCAAACTGGATGATGAGTATATCGAACTGAAAGCCAAACATGTCATTGATGCATCAGGACGCAGGTTTATCGTTGGTCGCAAGACAGATAATTTATTATTTGGCCCTGAAAACGTCCGTGGCGTTAATAATGGTTCAGCATGGGTGCGGGTGAAAAATGTTGATCGCTCCATCTTTCACAGCGGTTATGATCCTTTAGTTTCCACCTGTAGCCACTACTATGCTACTAATCACTGGATGGGTCACGGACATTGGATTTGGATGATTCCCACAGACACTCAAAGTATGGAATTGTCTATCGGATTAGTCCACCATCACGATTATATTCAGGCTCAGACTGTCAACACTAAAGAAAAGTTTTATGCCTTTTTAGAAGCAAATCATAACATTCTTTATCGACTGATCAAGAGTGGCGAAGAAATTGATTTCCATTACTGGCCAAAGCTAGCTCACAAGAGTAAAACTATACTCTCAAAAGATAACTGGTATGTAATTGGTGATGCAGCAGCTATCTTTGATCCCTTCTACTCGATGGGAATGACGATGATGTCTTTCCAAATAGACACCGTTACAGAAGTAATTCGCGCCAAGTTAGCAGGTGAACCAGATGCAGAGAAGAAGCGGGCGGTTTACAATGGCTTTAATTTAGGGATGATTGAGCGTAATAATCTTCTTGTCAGCAATCATCCTCAGCATCTTGGTAATGCTAGCATCATGAGTTATCGCATGTTCCTAGAAAACATGTGGTGGTTTGGAATGATGGTTCCTTTGTATGTGGGTAAATGGCATTTAGATTTGAAATTCCTGGCAAAAATTAAGCAGCCAGGTCGTGTATATATTACCGAAATCCTAACTGCTGCATACAAGCAATTAACAGAGTTGGCACAAAAGAACGCCAACATCGGGTTTATGTATACCCATCGAGCCGATGAATTGCCTTTTAATTACATAATGAGCCGGGATTTTGACGAATACATCCACCTGACCAAGTACGAACCTCAACGAACTAATGTTTTTGTATCTATGCAATACACTCACTTTTTCGTGGCTATTTGGTACCTGAAATTCCTATGGAGGGGTTTTGGACTAAAAGGTTTGTTAGCACCACAAAATCTGAAGCACATTTTCGCTTTACTAAAAGCATCTGCTCAAGCTGGTTGGGATAACTTTATTTTCAAATGGCAAACCAAAGATGTGCCAGACAACAGCATAACTGCTAAGGCTAGAGAAAATTTCAAAAGTTACCAACATCAAACAAAATTGCAGCCTTGGTTAAATTTGGTCAAGGAAAAAACTGTCCAAAATGGGGCTGATGAATTGCCAAATATTCAGGATAAAACTGTAGCAAAAGTTCCTGAGCTAGTTGGGGTTTCAGCTAAAGCCAACTCCTAATTTTAACAGATTATTGTAAGGGCACGGCAATGCCGTGCCCCTAACTATGTACTTCATGTATCTGAAAAATGGTGAAAAAGCTATGCTCACTCAAGTAGAATATTATGAAATTGAGAAACAGCGCCAGTTTTTTAATGTTGGCAAAACAAAAAGTATTGATTTTCGGATTCAACAACTGAAAATTCTTCAGCAAGCGGTTGAGAACAATAAAGATAGTATTGTTAAAGCTTTAAAAGCTGATTTGCGTAAATCAGGCTTTGAAGCTTATTTTGAAATAATTGGCGTTTTAGAAGAAATTAAATATGCTCTGAAAAATATTAGAGCCTGGACAAAACCACAGAGGGCGGCTACTCCCTTTTTTCAGTTTCCTTCTTCTGCTCAAGTTCGTTCTGAACCTCTTGGTGTTATTCTGATTATTGGTCCTTGGAATTACCCATTTAATTTAATGTTTGCTCCATTGGTGGGTGCGATCGCATCTGGAAACTGTGCAATTTTAAAACCATCAGAAATCGCTCCTGCTACCTCTTTCCTTGTAGCCAAAATAGTAAAGGAAAATTTTGACCCATCTTTTATTGCAGTCATTGAAGGTGGGATTGAAACAAGTCTTACACTATTGGCACAAAATTTTGATCATATCTTTTTCACCGGTGGCACTGAAATTGGTAAAATTGTCATGACAGCCGCCGCTAAAAATCTCACACCAGTTACCCTAGAACTAGGAGGAAAAAGCCCTTGTATTGTTGATGAAAATACTCATCTTGAACATACAGCTAAAAGAATTGTTTGGGGCAAATTCTTTAATGCTGGTCAAACTTGTACTGCGCCTGATTATCTATTAGTCCATCGTCAAATTAAACAAGATTTATTGGCTAGCATCAAAAAACAAATAGGAATTTTTTACGGTGACGACCCGTCAACAAGTAAAAGCTTTGCTAGAGTCATTAATCAAAAACATTTCCATCGCCTTGCTGCTTTATTAAAAAGTGGTAAAATTTTAGTTGGAGGCGAAACTGATTTAGATGATCTTTATATTGCTCCCACGGTTATCGATCAAGTTTCTTGGCAAGACAAGATCATGCAAGAAGAAATTTTTGGTCCGATTCTTCCAGTTCTAGAATATACAGATTTAGCAGAGGCGATCGCCCTAGTTAATCGACAACAAAAACCCCTCGCTTTATACTTCTTTTCCAACAATAAAAAAAATCAAGAGCGGATTTTGCAAGAAACTGTTTCTGGCGGAGTCTGCATTAACGATACAGTCATGCATTTGACTGTCCCTTCTTTACCTTTTGGTGGAGTTGGTGCTAGTGGTATGGGTCGTTATCATGGTAAAGCTGGCTTTGATAACTTTTCTTATCAAAGAGCAGTATTAAATAAATCTTTTCTCATAGATTTAAAATGGAGATATCCTCCCTATGCTGAGAAAAAGAAACATTAACTAATATTCTTAACTAACTGATTGTGAATTCCTAACCTAATAATAAAGTAGTCTTGACTATGACCATCGCCAAAGAAATTAGTCCCTATCTTACAGGTAACTTTTCTCCAGTACAAACAGAAATCACAGCCGATAACCTCATAGTAATTGGAGAATTACCAACTGATTTATCAGGAATGTTTGTCCGCAATGGACCAAATCCCCAGTTTCCTCCTAAAGGAGATTACAGGTGGATTGATGGCGATGGTATGTTGCATGGGGTGCAGATTAGTAATGGTAAAGCCACTTACCGTAACCGCTATGTCCAGACACGAGGACTTGAACTAGAGCAAAAAGTTGGTCGAGCCATATGGACAGGTCTAATGGAATCGCCACAGCTTCACAACCCTCCGAATAATCTCTTTAGTCCGTTTAAGAACACTGCTAATACTGGTATAGTGTGGCACGCAGACCAACTCCTAGCGCTTTGGGAGGGAGCAGAACCATACAAAATTGCGGTGTCTGATTTAGCAACAATTGGACCATACACTTATCAAGGTCAACTTACCTCTGCTTTCACCGCTCACCCCAAAGTGGATTTTATCACAGGGGAAATGATGTTTTTTGGCTATTGTCTACTAGAGCCACCTTATTTGAAATACAGCGTGGTTTCAGCCAAGGGAGAGTTAAAAAGAACAGTTCCCATTGATTTACCTTGTGGAGTGATGATGCATGATTTTGCCATCACTGAAAACTACACTATATTCATGGATTTACCGTTGACATTTAGTGTAGACAGGCTACGAAGCAGAGAACCAGCTTACATGTTTGAACCAAATGCTCCCAGTCGCTTTGGTATTATTCCCCGTCATGGAGATAACACAAATATTCGCTGGTTTGAAGTTTCTACCTGCTATGTTTTACATACTCTCAATGCTTATGAATCAGGAGAGGAAATCGTCGTCATAGCCTGTCGGACAAATGATGCTCAACTGCTGAATATACCCACAAAAACAAATTTACGTCACCATCAGGTAACGCAACCGGAGTTATATTGTTGGCGATTTAATCTCCGCACAGGTGTAGTTCATGAAGGAACAATTGATGATTTGTCCTCAGAATTTCCTACTCTAAATCAGCAATTTGTAGGACGACGGAATCGCTACGGCTACTCAGCCAGAATGGTGCCGGAAATGTTGCCTATTTTCACTTCTGATGCCGTAATTAAGTATGATTTTGCCAATGATGATTCCCAAGTGCATGAGTGGGGTTCAGGTCGGTATGGAGGAGAAGCAATATTTGTCCCCCGTTCAAATAGTAATCTAGAGGATGATGGTTGGTTATTAACTTTTGTCTATGACACAGCTTTCAAAACTTCAGAGTTAGTAGTGCTAAATGCTCAAAATATCACAGATAAACCTGTAGCCCGGATTTTACTACCACAACGAGTTCCTTACGGTTTCCACGGAACTTGGATTGCAGAAAAATGAATTATGAATTATGATTTTTTAATGCATCCAGTAGGCTACGCAATGCCAAGCAAAACCCAGATGTGTAAGGCATAGCCCTACCTAGATGTAATTCAAAAATCTATTAATTATTAATTAAGTCGGCGCGAAAAAACAAAACTATATTACTACATGTAAATATCCTCCAAATGCTTACAAATGACAAATGACAAATGACAAATAACAAATGACAAATGACAAATGACGACCAAAGCTAGTATGGTGTATTTGCGCCGACCTACTTATTAATGCATCCAACTTTTTAAATCAGGAAAAATATCATGATACAAGACGCTTGGCAATCAAGTTTAAATAAAGCCACACTGCCGACAGATTTGATCGCTACTTGGGCTGAACGCGAAGTAAAAGAAAGTGATAGCGGTATCCAGAAGCGATTAGAACAGGCTGGTCGTTCGTTAATGAAAGGATACCACACAGCTGTTACTGATGAATTAGAAGCGATCGCCCCCAAGTTAAATGAACTAGATGAAGAGTTGCGGGGATTTGCTTACGAAGGCGTCGGTATGGGACTAGGACAGCGGGATTTTCTCACACCCACTACCCACAATCGCATAGCCACCTTGGTTACAGGAGATGGAGCCGTTTATCATAACTGGGTTTATGTCGGTTTGGGCTTGATGTTGGCTAGGGTGGGGCGACCTATCGAACCAATTTTGCAAAGATTTGATAACGTCAAGGCTTGGTTAATAGTCGATGGCTACGGCTTTTATCAAGGTATGTTCCACTGGCGAGACTCACTGGATAATCAAGTCATCTCGGAACAAATTTCTGGTTATACTCGCAGTGTCTTTGACCAAGGTTTGGGTCGCAGTATTTGGTTTGTCGATGGTGGTGATGTCAATCGCATCATACGCACCATTGATGCCTTTTCACCCGAAAGACGAGAAGACTTGTGGGGTGGTGTAGGTTACGCCTGTGCTTACGCTGGTGGTGCAGAACGTACAACTATAGAAGCTTTAGGAAATAAAGCAGGTGCTTATCACTCTTGTTTAGCCCAGGGTACTGCTTACGCAGCCAAGTCCCGCCAAGCACTTGGTAATCAGTCAGTTTACACAGAATTGGCTTGTCAGGTGTTGTGGGAAATGGGTGCTGATGCTGTAGCTGACAGTTTGGCCAATCATGGCGAAACTCCAGTATGGCAGCATTACCGGGCGCGGATACCTCATCCAGTGAGAAGTAAGATAGCAGCTTAGTGCAAAATTGTCAAGATATATAAGGATAATCAAAATGACACAACAAGCTTGGCAAATCAGCGCCGAACAAGCTAGTACGCAGATGATAGGTAATTGGGTGGGACGTAAGGTAATCCCAAAAGATCCGAAAGTGCCACAGCGATTTAGATATGTTGCTTCTGGCATGTGGCAAGGATACCATGCAGCGATCGCCGATGAAGAACCAGAGGCGCTCGTGGCCAAACTAAATGCAATTGACTCGGAGTTGCTAGGATTTGCCTTAGAGGGCGTAGCTATAGGTCTGGCTGAACTAGATGCACTCAAACCCCAGGAACAGAATCGAGTAGAGGCTTTTGTTGCAGGCACCACACCAGCTTATCAGACGATGGTTTATCTAGGGGTAGGCTTGGGACTAGTTCGAGGCAAGCTACCGATTGAGCCATATTTAAATCAACTGAACCCCGTAATATCTTGGCCAGTAATCGATGGTTATGGCTTCAATCATGGTGTTAATTACTGGCAAGATTACATAGACGGTCAAGCTATTCCTGCACAACTTTCTGGCTATCTGCGCTGCGTCTTTGACCAAGGTCTAGGTCGCGGTATTTGGTTAGTAAATTGTGCTGATGTTGACCGAATTGCAACGACTATCGGCGCTTTTCCCGCCACAAGACAGCCAGACCTTTGGGGGGGTATTGGTTTCGCTTGTGCTTCCATTGGTGGCGCACAAAGCTCAACTATAGAAGCTTTAGGCAAAGTAGCTGGCGATTATCTGTTGCAGTTGGCTAAAGCAGCTACTTGTGCCGCCAAATTCCGTAAATTGCTTGGGAACGAAGCTGGCTATACGGCTTTAGTCAGTGAAGTATTGTCCAGCATGGCAACTGAAGCAGGATTTGAAATTAAACAGACTCCTGTAGAAAGTTTACCAAACAATGGTGCAGAACCAGACCAACAAATCTGGCAACACTACCGAGAATATCTGCTGGTATAATCCAAGACTTATGCCAAGTTGAAAAAAAATGGGACAGATAAGTAGGTCAGCGCAAATAAACCGTACGGTCGAGGGTCGTCATTTGTCCTTTGTCATTGGTCATTGGTAAGAGTTTCAGGCTTGTTTACTTTTCTTAACATAGTTTGGTTTATTTCTGCCTACTTACTTAATGAGTAATGAGTAATGAGTAATGAGTCGTGAGTGATGAGTCGTGAGTGAATTATTTTTTATTTTTCTTTCAACTTGTTGATTGAAGTTGTTAATATCTTAATAATTCTTTCATTACTTATTACTTATTACTCATTACTCATTTTATCGATGTGTTGCAAAGATTTTTTGAATTGGTATTACTTGAAAACTTCAATACAAAATAATTATGGTAGCTAACTTTTTTACTGCGTTTTTTGTACCTACAGCCTTGGGTATCATGATGCTAGGGATGGGTTTATCTCTTTTACCAGAAGATTTTCAACGTGTAATCAAGTATCCCAAAGCTGTCTCCATCGGCTTGATAAGTCAGTTGGTTTTTTTACCTATTATTGGTTTTGTCATTGCTAAAGTTATACCCATGCAACCGACGATTGCAATGGGGTTAATCATAGTGGCAATATGTCCAGGTGGTCCGTCCTCGAATCTAATTACATTCCTAGCTAAGGCTGATGTTGCACTCTCAGTCACTCTGACGGCTTGTAGCAGTCTAATTACAGTATTTACAATTCCAGTGTTGGCAAACCTTGGATTTAACCATTTCCTCGGAGAAAGTACGGCGATCTCCCTACCCATTGGTCCAACAATAGTGCAAATTTTTATCATGACCCTCCTTCCTGTAGGGTTAGGAATGGGGTTGCGGCAGATCTATCCTGAACTTTCTCGTCGTCTAGAAAAACTGACTACTCCCGTCGCGTTCGCATTAATCAGTATAATTATTTTGATGCTGATAATTTCGGAGTCAAAACGTCTCTCTGGCTTTTTTCTCCAAGTTGGAGTCGGCGTTGTGCTGATGAATACTCTCTCAATGTTGGCAGGCTTTTATATCAGCAAGCTCTTCAAGCTCAATCCTGCCCAGCAAATATGCATTGCTATTGAAGTTGGCATTCAAAATGGTGCCCTGGCGCTCGCAATTACCGTCGGAGTACTCAAAAATCCTGATATGGCAATGGCGGCTGCGGTTTATACTTTATTTATGTTTGTGACAGGGTTTATTGCTATTAGCTACGGTAGAAAGTTGGCTACATCTAACCACCACTCAAAAATGGCGCAAAAATCAGCTACCATAAGGAACTAATTAGTTTAGTGCGTAGTATGTTTTGGCGGCAAGGATTGGCTTTAATTTTGGGGATGATTGTATTGTGCATGACTTCCCCCGCTCTGGCAGACTGGACTCATCCGCTGTCATTTAGCAATGCAGAGTTGACAAAACAAGATTTTTCGGGACAAAGTTTACAAGGGGCTGAGTTTTCTAATGCCAATTTGGAACTGACTAACTTTGCAGGCGCTGACTTGCGGGGAGCAGTTCTGAGTGCTTCGGTGATGACACAAGCGAATTTACACGGGGCAAACTTAAGTTATGCATTGGTTGATCAGGTAGACTTGACTAAGGCAGATTTAAGTGATGCCGTTTTCAAAGAAGCTCTGTTGCTGCGTGCTATTTTTGAAGATGTAAATATCACCAGCACGGATTTTACTGATGCGGTTTTGGATCGGGCGCAAATTAAAGAATTGTGCAACAAAGCCAGTGGTGTCAATTCCAAAACAGGTGTGAAAACTCGTGATTCTCTAGGATGCTCATGAAGCGTGTAGGTATAATTGGTGGTGGTCAACTAGCCTGGATGATGGGAGATGCAGCCAAGAAGTTAGGAGTCGAATTGATCATACAAACTCCTAGCAACGAAGATCCTGCTGTCACTATAGCCGAGGATACGGTTTTTGCCCCTGTGGATGACGCTATTAGCACAGAAATTTTAGCCGCCAAATCTGATGTCGTCACCTTTGAAAATGAGTTTGTCAACCTTGATGCTTTATCCCTTCTAGCACATCAAGGCGTTTGTTTCCGTCCACGATTAGCAGCATTGGCGCCCCTGTTAGATAAATATCACCAGCGCTGCTATTTACGGGATTTGGGATTACCTGTCCCGAATTTTTTTGCCCTTGACCAGTATGTCAACACAAATGGAGCAGAAAATCTTCAATCTAAAGTCGAATATCTCGGTTTTCCAGTAGTCCTCAAATCGCGCCGCCACGGCTATGACGGACAGGGTACTTTTATTATTGACGATTGGACTAGTTTGCAACAAAAGTTAAATACTGTCAATCCAAAAAAAACTTTCGGACAACCGCTATTTTTAATCGAAGAATTTGTACCCTTTGAGCGAGAGTTGGCAATTATAGCAGCTCGTTCTGTAGATGGGGAAGTTGTGACTTATCCAGTTGTGGAAACTCAGCAAGAACAACAGGTGTGTCGTCGGGTAATTGCGCCAGCCGATATTACCGCCAATCAAGCTGCAGAAGTAGAAGCGATCGCTCACACTTTACTCAATAATCTACAAGTCGTGGGAGTGTTTGGCATTGAGCTATTTCTCACCACCGATGGTAGAATCCTAGTTAATGAAATTGCCCCCCGCACCCACAATTCTGGACATTTCTCCCTAGACGCTTGCGAAACTTCCCAATTTGAGCAGCATCTGAGAGCAGTTTGTGGCTTACCCTTGGGTAATACCGCCTTAAACTGCGCCAGTGCTGTGATGGTCAACCTCTTGGGATACGAAAATTCTCAAAGTGACTACCACAGCCAACGCCAACAACTAGCAGAAATTCCCCAAGCCACTGTCCACTGGTACGGTAAAACCGAATCCCGTCCTGGGCGTAAACTGGGACATATCACCGTTTTGCTGAATCATCAGAACCGAGATGCAGCAAACGCTATAGCCGACACCATAGAATCTATCTGGTATCCCAATTAACATTGAACCGTTAACGGTTAACGGTTCAATATTTTGAAATTGTCAGAAAATTTTCATACTCAACACACAACATCTTTTTCAAGGTTATAATGACTCTAGTTGCACTACGACGTTGGTGACTGCCATCAAGTTTTTTGATCTATGTCTTTAAAGAAAAGGGAATCAAAGAGTTTTCGTGGCAGTAGACCGGGCTAGTACCCGGAAACTTTAAACGAAGAATTGCGGTACCCACCTGGTTTAACCAGGTCATAAACTTAGGTAAAACGGCGTCGCGGTGAACTTCAAATTTTTAGCTCCCAAGGTTGAAATAATCTTGGGAGCTTTAATTTAGGTTGAGCCGAGATAGCTGCGATTTCGGAAATAGAGGCTCTTAACGCTTATCCCACTTATATTTGGTAATTTGCTACTTTATTATACGCAACACTGTTGTAGGTAACGAAAAATCAAGGGTTTTCAGTCCTTATTTCCGCACTAGTAGTCTGTCAATTTTGTTTTGAGGGATTTTTGGTAGTGTGAGCGTCTCGCTCACGCGGGCAAGATGCCCGCACTACAGTCCATCATTTTTATCTTGACAGAGTACTAGGGCGTGTTTTCAAAGTCTCATATAATACTACAAAAACGCTGATACATATAGATTTCGCGTAGGGGCACGGCAATGCCGTGCCCCTACAGCTGGTATCATATCGTGTGGATTTAGAGGTATCTAAAAATTGATCCGGCTAAACAAATAGTTTGAAATCGCGGGACTAGCCTTTATCTCGGCTCAACCTCTTTATGCTGCTTGCCGGATCAATGAAGCTTGCACTTTGGCGGTTCTAGATGTGTTTGGCAGCAACGGTGTCAGAGGGGTGTTGGTGTTACGCAGCGTCAACACCAAAGGCAAGCGGGACACTAGGGAAATCCAAGTTCATCCCAAGCTTAGGCAGTATTTAGAACAGTACAACCCTAACCGCCGCAAGGAGTTCTTGTTTCCGGGGCGGCATGGGTTGGGACATATTCACAAGGTCAGCGCTGACAAAATCCTCAGAGATACCTGTGTGCGGCTGGGGATTGAAGGCGTTAGTACCCACAGTTTCAGGAGGACTGCGTTAACCAGGATGAGCGATGCGGGGATACCGTTGCGCCACATTCAGGAGATATCGGGGCATCGGACGTTGGCAGCTTTGGAGCGATATCTGGGTGTGACTGAGAAGCAGAAGCAAAACGCGATCTCAGCTTGAGGTTGAGCCGAGATAGCTGCGATTTCGGAAATAGAGGCTCTTAACACTTATCCCACTTGTATTTGGTAATTTGCTACTTTATTGTACGCAACACTGTTGTAGGTAACGAAAAATTAAGGGTTTTCAGTCCTTATTTCCGCACTAGCCTTTATCTCGGCTCAACCTCAAATAGAAGACTTGCTAGTTTATTGCTTAAATAGACCACGCGGTAGGGGCGCAAGGCCTTGCGCCCCTACGAGCATCTGTGGTTACTGGATGAAAATATCTCTAAGTTGACACCAGTGGGAAACCGCTTCCTACAAGACGCCGAGCGAATCGCAAATTGGGGAACTCGATGAGGAGTCAGCAAAAACTGCTCAAGAAAATAAAATCTGTATAAATGACTTCAAAATTTGGCACATTTCAGAGTTAAGATAGTCAAATTGCGTTAAATTGTGGTTAAAACTACAGAAAATTGTCAAAACAACAACCAACTAGTACCGTGTTTCCCGCCTCGGTTTTTCACCTAGACAATGGTTTAACGTTGATTCATCAAGAGATTCCCACTACACCCGTAGTTGTGGCTGATGTTTGGGTGCGTGCTGGAGCCTGCGTTGAGTCAGAACATTGGTTTGGGATGGCGCATTTTTTAGAACACATGATTTTTAAAGGCACAGCGACCTTACCCCCTGGGGCATTTGATTATAACATCGAAAATAGAGGTGGGGTGAGTAATGCTGCTACGAGCTACGATTATGTCCATTACTCTGTCACCACAGCAGCGGCTTATCTAGAAGAAACTCTACCCCACTTAGGCGATCTGTTGCTGAATGCGACAATTCCCGATGATGAATTTATCCGGGAACGGGATGTGGTGCTAGAAGAAATTCGCGCCTGTCAAGATGATCCCGACTGGATCGGATTTCAAACTCTCATCGGGAGCATCTACGATCGCCATCCTTACGGTCGTCCAGTTTTGGGGACTGAGGAAGAACTAATGCACCACTCACCAGAAGCAATGCGCCGTTTTCACCGCGCCCACTACCAACCAGAAAACATGACGGTGGTCATTGTTGGCGGAATTGCCCAACAGCCAGCATTAGAATTAGTCAAACGCACCTTTAAAAATTTTGGACATCGCGCTGATTGTCCGCCATGCGAAAAACTGCCCGAACCAATAATATCAGGAATTTGTCGTCGAGAGATCATTTTACCACGGCTAGAGCAGGCGCGGTTGCTGATGGCGTGGACTGCGCCAGGAGTAGAACAACTGCGGACAGCCTATGGTTTAGATATGCTGACGGTATTACTCGCAGAAGGGCGGACTTCCCGCTTAATACAAGATTTACGCGAAGAAAGACAATTAGTACAAGGAATTTGCAGTAATTTTTCCTTACAACGGGAATCGAGTTTATTTACCATTACTGCTTGGTTGGATGCAGAACATTTGGCGGAAGTTGAATTGTTGATTCGCGCTCACTTGGATAATTTGCACAGCCAAGAAATGAGCCAGCGGGAACTCGCCCGTATCAGCAGGCTACTGTGTAATGAGTATGCCTTTTCCACAGAAACCCCAAATCAACTTACAGGACTTTATGGTTACTATAATACCATTGCCCAAGCAGAATTAGCGGTGACATATCCCCAGCAGATTAAATCATTTAATGCCCAAGAATTGCAAAAATTAGCTCAACAGTATCTTTCACCCCAAAATTACGCCGTTACCGTACTTAAACCCGATTAATCATATTAATCATTAATGTCGGTTGACTCTTGACCCTTGACCCTTGACTAATGACTCAAACTGTGAATAATTCCCTATCTGACTCCTCCATTCACCGGACTGTACTGTCAAATGGTATTGTATTACTAGTAACAGAAAATCCGGCTGCGGATATCGTCGCGGGGCGAATTTTTGTCCGTGCTGGTAGTACTTCCGAAAACCGGGAGCAGGCTGGTTTGGCACATTTGTTATCTGCAGTAATGACAAAAGGCTGTGATGGACTTTCTAGCTTAGAAATTGCCGAAAAAGTCGAATCTTTAGGCGCGGGTTTGAGCGCCGATGCTACGACTGATTATTTTTTGCTGTCCTTAAAGACGGTGACAGCAGATTTTGGCGAAATTTTAACATTGGCGGGGCGACTTTTGCGATCGCCGACATTTCCCGAAGCCCAAGTGGAACTAGAACGGCGTTTAGCACTCCAAGATATACGCTCGCAAAAAGAGCAGCCCTTTACCCTCGCTTTTGACCAGCTGCGACAAGTAATGTACCAACAACATCCCTATGCCATGTCGGTTTTGGGAGATGAAACCACCATGAGTAGTTTAACTCGTGAGGACTTAGTTAAATATCACCAGACTTATTTTCGTCCAGATAATGTGGTAATTAGTATTGCTGGTAGAGTTACAGCAAAAGAGGCAGTGGCGCTGGTGGAAGCAGTTTTTGGTGATTGGCAACCTACCGCCGAACCAACCCCCACATTAAATTTACCAGAAATTCGCGTCGAACCACAACCCAGACTCAAACCCCTACAGTCACAACAATCTATCGTCATGTTGGGTTATTTGGGACCATCGGTAAGTTCTCCTGACTACGCCCCTCTCAAGTTACTTTCTACCTACTTGGGAAACGGACTTTCTAGTCGCTTATTTGTCGAATTGCGCGAAAAGCAGGGTTTGGCTTATGAAGTATCTGCATTTTACCCTACCAGACAGTTGCCAGCCTCATTCGTCGTTTATATCGGTACCGCACCCGAAAATACCAGCATCGCCCTCAAAGGACTGCAAACAGAAGTAGATTTATTGTCTACCACCGAAGTCACAGCCAGTGCATTCCAGGCTGCTAAAAACAAGATACTAGGGCAGTACGCCTTAGGTAAACAAACTAATGGACAAATTGCTCAGATCTATGGGTGGTATGAAATTTTAGGGTTAGGAATTGAGTTTGACCGAACATTTCAGGAGATGATAGCAGCCGTAAATGTCACCGATGCTATCACAGCAGCGCGTCGGTATTTACACGAACCTTATTTGTCTTTAGTAGGTCCAGAGGAAGCAATTAATAGTGCTTGGCTTTAATGTCTACTAAGGTAACTTTACCAGGTAAAGCAGATTTTCAAATTCTTGGAAAAACCTATGTGGTTCATTCCTTTACCCAGCAAAATTTGTGTGGTGGACTACCAACCAGTAAGGTTTATTTGCACCGAGTTAGGTACTGACGCACAGAAGAATATATTAGCTTTTTTCTAGACTCAAGGCGCTGTAATATTAGCATCAGAATATTTCAGTGGCAAATTCCATGAAAGGCAGCCTGTCAGTAAGTATCTTGAGTCACTTAAACACACTAAAATCATTTTCCTTGGGTAGCAAGCCGTTGTCTTGGCTACTTTTATTGTCATCAACCCCTGTTTTTATTAGCACCTCTGCTATAGTATCAATTGCCGCACCAGAGGAAATTGCTCAAGTAATTGCAGGAGGTACAATTAATCGCCCTACCCTCAAAAGTGGTAGCCAAGGAGAGTCTGTATCGGAACTTCAGGCCGCACTGAAACTTTTGGGCTTTTATACAGGTCCAGTAGACGGTATATATCAAGAGAATACTGTTAGCGCCGTTTCCCGGTTTAAGCAAGCAGCTGGCTTAACACCTGATGGTGTTGTTGATAACATCACGTGGCAAAGACTTTTCCCTAGTGGACCAATCGTCTCATCTGGTGTTTCTCCCGCTAACTCCACACCTATGACAGCAGCACCGTTGACTGTTCCCACCCAATCGCGTAATAATTCATCGCGTAACATTTCTCAGGTTCTCAGACCCATCCCTGAGCCAAAGCCGGCTCAACCAAGACAGGCTAACATCCCCCGACAAACCAGGACTACATCGCCCCTGATTACACCCAGCCGTAACACACCCAGCCGTAACACACCCACCCGTAATACACCAATAATTAGCCCTGAACGCAACCCTTCCTTACAATACACCCAAGAAGGATTGCCGATTTTGCGTTTAGGGAATCGTGGTGCTGAAGTTGTCAAATTGCAACAGCAACTACAAAAGCTGGGTTTTTTAAGTGGGAGTATAGATGGAGACTTTGGTGCAACAACCGAAGCGGCTGTCAAAGCAGCACAAACACGGTATGGTTTAGAGCCTGACGGCGTAGTCGGTGGGTCTACCTGGGATTTTCTGCTTCAACAATCAAAGCGACAACGTTAAACTGAGATGAATTTGCTGTATAAGTAGGTCGGTACTAATAAAGTCTACTAGTGAGGGTTGTGATTTGTCATTGCTCAGGGTTTGAGGCATGTTTACGTTTCGTAACATTTTTTGGTTTATTCCCGCCTACTTACATAGTTCGATGTGTTTTATCGCTAATAGGCGAGATACTTTCTCATGTAGAGTGCGTTAGGCAAATTTAACGTACTCTACCTTATGAAAGTTTTGTATTTCATTTAATTACAGAGGCATAATTTAAACTTTCTGCTATTTTTGCTCAACAGCTTATGAAACAGTTTTTATTAACATGGCTCGGTACAGCGGTGGCGTTGTTGATCACCTCTAGAATCGTGCCAGGATTTGTGCTTAACGGTTTTGTAGCAGCACTTGTGGTGGCTGTGGTTATCGGCCTGGTTAATGCGACGATTAGACCGATTTTAAGGAATTTGCGGACTTTGATATTTCCAATTACCTTACTCACTTTTGGTTTATTTACATTTGTCATCAACGCTTTGACTCTGTACATAGCCAGTTTCTTGGTTCCCCGTACTCTGTTTCTAATTCAGAATTTTTGGGCTGCTTTGTTCGGCTCAATTGTGCTGGCGATTGTTTCTAGTGTGATTAACTATTTTCTGAGAGTCGTTGATTGACAAATAATTACTAATTCGTAATTCGTAAGTTCAAACCTCACCCTTTCATTTCTTGAGCAACAGCTACTGTTACAGATCCTTCCCCTTGTAACCGAAAAATTTGTTTAGGAACCAACAGCCTCACTGTCAAATTTGTCAATGAGGAATTGAGAGACTGCTGCTTTTCGAGTTTCTCCCCACCAGCTGCAAAAATAGCAGCAGCTTCCGCAACGCTGGGAGTCCCCACTTCTTGGTCAATTAATTTGGCTGGATTGGGAACCCAGACGGTACGGAGGATTTCTGCTGGAAAGGTTTTGAGAGGTAAATTGCGTAAGTGGCAAAATTCCCTTAAACCGACTTCTGAGGCTTTAGTGTCAATAGTAGCAATACCTGCGATCGCATTTTCATCCAGATGATTTTCTCTAAACACTTGCTGAATCGCCGTTTCCATCAACTGGCGTGATGTCCCTCGCTGACAACCTATTCCCACCCAAAAAACTTCTTGATGCGACTGCAATTGACAAATTTTATTATATATAGGACTGATATTTGATTTTTGAAATATACGTAGGCTAGGCATTGCCCACCCTACAGGTACTGAGATTTTTTCAGAAATCAAATATGATTACTATACCATCACTCCAAACTCCTAACATTAAACTCCTGTATGGACGAGTTTATGACAGCAATTTTGCGGTAGATAAACCACACTTTTGAGGCGCAAGGCCTTACGCCCCCAAGAAGATCTGTGATTCAAATCACTGACAACCAGCGCCAATTCAGAGCAGAAGATCAGGAACTGGTGTGAAGGTTTACTATGATACATAAAAATTGAGCTTTAGAATACTGTTCTGAAAAATTAAAAATTATATATTATTGCCATCTAGCACAGTAGGAAACACCGAGGGCGAGACAAGGTAAAAAGTAAAAGGTAAATTTACTTCTTTATTGTTGCTTCCTTATAATTCTAGAGGCTCCAGCATTTTGCCCTGTCTATCTTGGTGTTTCAATTTCTTCTTAATCTGTGAAAATTTTTATCAATCAACTACGCTACATTTTTGATTTCTTAAGAATTTGTTTATTTATTATTATGAGTGAATTATATTGGCGTTGCTGAATTGAGATAAATTCATATCTCGATTCAGCAACGCCCAAGTTTTTTATTCCTGTGCCCCAGCTTTTTGTAAACTCCGCACTATAGCCCTATACCCATTAAATTCGGCAATCATCAAAGCCGTATAACCACCGCGATTTTTTAAATTCACATCCGCCCCAGCTTGCAACAAAATCTGCACCGCCTCAAAATCCCCGGCTGAAGTAGCCCACATCAACGCCGTCGCCCCTGCAGAGTCTTGAAAATTCACATTTGCCCCTTTCGCTAGCAACAGCTGGATCAGTCTTGTATACTGACTTTCTACAGCTTTAATCAAAGCTGTTTTGCCATCATCTGCTGGTGTATTAGCATCAGCGCCGTAGTCTAGCAACACTTTGACTATCTGGGTGTGTCCCTGGGATGCTGCGAGTGTCAAAGGGTTCTCACCCAGGTTTTTTTCCTGAATATTCGCCCCAAAACGCAGCAGGGTTTCCACAATTTGGGTGTGTCCTTGGAACACGGCTAGAAGTATTGGTGTATCACCGAGGCGATTTTTAATATGGACATTTGCGCCCCGGTCAAGTAATACTTGCACTATATCAACGTAGCCTTCAACAACAGCAAGGTGTAGGGCAGTTTCTCCATCGCTATCTTGGTGATTAATCAGGGCACCTCGATCTAGTAAAGTCGAGATAATCGCACTGTGTCCCGCCGCTGTAGCCGCCGATAGCGCCGTTCCACCATCTGTATTTTTCGCAGTCACATCAGCCCCTGCGTCCAGCAGTGTTTGTACAACATCCAGATGCCCCAAGTCTGCTGCTATCATTAAAAGTGTTTCGCCTTCTTGATATTGGTAGTTGACATCAGCACCATTTTGTGATATAAGTTGCACAACTGGCGCATGTCCGTGCTTAACTGCCAGTTTTAAAGCAGTGTCATCATCTTGATCTGCGAGATTCACCTTAGCACCAGCAGCCAGTAAGACTCGCACCAGATCAACATCACCTTTGAGTGCTGCTGCCATCAAAGCTGTACTGCCATCTTCATTAGTAGCATTGATATCCGCGCCTCTGGATACTAAAAGCTGGACAATATCAGGCTGATTGGCACTAGTTGCTAACATCAAAGCCGTCAAACCATAGCGTTTTCTTTTCAAGTTAATATTGGCGCCAGCATCCAGCAGCGATCGCACAATTTCGGTATAGCCTAAATTAGCCGCAAACATTAAAGCTGTAGTGCCATCGCGATCGCACACGTCTACCTTAGCACCTGCAGCCAGGAACGCACACAGCCGCTTGATATCACCACTTTTAGCAGCCATCAGCAGCAAGACATCGTTGTTTTGAGTCATGGAAGAGATTCCGATTGATCATCGCTCAAAATTTAGTCTGAGATTCTTTATCCACTTTTGCAAGAGGGGGGGATGAGGAGTTTGGAGTTTCGAGTGATTATCCCAATCCCCAACTTGTTCGGCGAATGAATAAAATAGAGTTATGCTAAGTTTTATGAAGATTTAATAATCAGGCGAGACACCATGAATTTGGAACTTTCTGCATCCTTGAAGTATTGGCTGAATTTCTTTCACCCACTGACTATGTGGGCACTATTAGCACTGTCAGTCTATGCTGCCTACCTGGGGCTACAAGTACAGCGTACCAGAAACGCCGAGGGTGACGAGAAAAAAGAACTGATTAAAGGCAAGTATAATATAAGACACGAGCAAATAGGGTCTATACTCTTGGCTTTACTTGTAGCGGGTGCGATTGGTGGTATGGCTGTGACTTACATTAATAATGGTAAGTTGTTTGTTGGGCCTCACCTGCTAGCCGGACTTGGTATGGTAAGTCTAATTGCCTTTTCTGCTGCCTTGTCTCCTTATATGCGTAAAGGGGCAAATTGGGCGCGTACGACGCACATTTTGCTCAATTTCACCCTTTTGGGACTTTTTGCTTGGCAAGCAATCACCGGCATAGAGATTGTTCAAAGAATTCTGAGTAATGCATAGTTTTTAGGCAAGAGTCAAGAGTCAAAGGTCAAAAGTCAAAAGTTTTTTGTGACCCTTGACCCTTGACCCTTGACCCTTGACCCTTGACTCACCATTTTTTCTGAGACTTAACAGGGAAGGGTATTCCCAAAGATTGGTGAAAATCTTCTTGTACTTTGCGTGTTAAGCGACGGGAGACTTGGCGGACAATTTGGTTAAGCAAGCGATCGCCTGTAGCTTGAATTATAGACTTAGGTAATCGCTGAATAAATCGAGGGAAATGAATATCAACGACCAAATCCAATTCCCACTCAACCCGACAAACCTCAATAATTTGATTAGGGTCATCCTTTACCACATCATCGATTATTTGTAGCGATGCCCGATAGTCTACATCATAACCAGGTGGATGGTAGTCAGGAATGGGAATGGTACGAATCCGGTAGACACCTTCTGAGGGGGGTAAAAGTTCCAAACCAATTTTTGGCTCTACTTCATAACCAAAAGAGCCAAAAGTACCAATTATTAAAGCATAGCCATTTTCTCCCAAGGGTTCCACCTTCATCGGTTCAGCGCAACGCGAAAACCATAGGGCGTGACCATTAAGATACTCAGCAACCTTCTGCTTTGGGGCATACATGGGCATACAATCGTTATAGCGACCGTAAAATTTTGTTGGTGTCGCTGCATTGACTGGTGTGAGTGCATCCTCTGGTGCTGCTAGGTCTGACGACCCAGACAAAATTGCTTCTTTTATTTCCAAGGTTTTGTATTCGCCGTTGCTTGAAAGCATAAATGCATTCCTGTATCTTATGGCGTTTGTCTATATTAATCATTCCCAGGTTTTATGGGTCGCTTCGCACTCGGATTTCATTTTGACGGAATCCTCATGAATCTGTCATGAACTCCATAGAATTACTAAAATAAAAAACGGAACGATCACACACATACTAGTTTCCCAGGATAGCGTTTTTCATGAAAGCATTTGTAGCAGGCGCAACAGGTGAAACAGGTCGCCGGATTGTGCAAGAACTGATAGCACGTAACATTCCCGTTCGGGCTTTGGTACGAGATAAAGACAAAGCTACAGGAATTTTGCCTCCCCAGGCGGAATTAGTGGTGGGCGATGTTTTAAACCCACAAAGCCTCACTGCTGCTTTGGGAGATAGCACCGTTCTGCTATGCGCCACTGGCGCCAAACCCAGCTTTGACCCCACTGGCCCCTATAAGGTAGATTTTGAAGGTACTAAAAATTTAGTAGATGCGGCTAAAACAAAAGGAATTGAGCATTTTGTCTTAGTTTCTTCTTTGTGTGTTTCCAAGCCATTCCATCCCCTGAATTTGTTCTGGCTAATTTTGCTTTGGAAAAAGCAAGCGGAGGAATACATCCAAAAAAGCGGTCTTACCTATACAATTGTCAGACCGGGAGGGCTGAAGAATGAAGATAACTCCAACCCCATAGTGATGCAGAGCGCTGATACATTGTTCGATGGTAGCATTCCCCGGCAAAAAGTTGCTCAGGTTAGTGTCGAATCTCTATTTGAATCAGCCGCTCGCAATAAAATTGTCGAGATTATTTCTAGACCAGATGCTAGCTCTAAAAGTTTCCCAGAACTCTTTCAACAGTGCTGATTAATAACTGGGGAATTGGGAATTGGGAATTGGAAATTGAAGAGAAATTTTTAAACCCCCCAGTCCCCAATCCCCAGCGATGCACTGAGCGGTCGTTGTGTCCCCAGGTGTAAACTTTCCCGGAATGAGTGCGTCAATGATTGTGTTTACCTAAAAGAGCGCATATTTAAGGAGTCGGACTCTGAAAGGCTTTGAATTCAAAGGCGTTGAGAAACTAATTGGACCCATAGTCGCCCTGATCGGCTTTGTCTGCTTGTTACAGTGGTATATATATGGAGACTTGCGATCGCCTTCTGATCCCATCTTTGGTGGTAAACAGCCAGGTTTGGTGATGAAAGGTGGCGACCCTTATATCCGCGCTTTAATGCGAACTATCTCAGCCAGTGAGGCTAATAGCAACCGTCCCTATTCTCTTTTGTATGGTGGTCAGCAGGTCACTGACCTCAGCCGCCATCCGGAGGTATGTGTTACTATTGTTGTCGGACCAAATAAGGGAAATTGTTCTACTGCTGCGGGCAGATACCAAATTATCAATACTACTTGGTATCAAATTGCTCCCAAATATCACCCAAAACCCATGCAGTTAATGTTTTGGGCTTCTTATAGTTTTGAGCCTGAGTATCAAGATGTAGTGGTTTACCGTTGGTTGACTGATTCACGAGTTTGGGGTGTTGATATTTCTCAACTTTTGCATCAGGGAAAGTTAAATGATGTTTTGCGGCGATTGTCTCCCACTTGGACAAGTCTTGGTTATGGTATAGAAACTAATTCGATCACTCGCTCTTTGCCTAAAATTTATCAGACAGTTTTGCAAGAAGAATTAAACATCAATAATACACCGCCATTGCTAAATTTGTCCCCAAGTCCAACGCCTACACCTTTGCAAACTTCTCGTGACAAGAAGGTTTGAGGTGTTGCTTTTTTGTAGGGTGCGTCAGACAATAATACAACTGCGCTAGTCTAAATATTTAGGACTGACACATCCTACCAAGTAAGTCGGCGCGAAAAAACAAAACTATATTACTACATGTAAATATGTCCCCAATGCTTACCAATAACCAATGACCAATGACCAATGACCAATGACCAATGACCAATGACCAATGACCAATGACCAATGACCAATGAACTAACTACTGTTTGAAAAAATCTCGGATATGTTGCACAAATTCCCAGGTATTTTCTAAGTGAATATTATGTGCGGAATTTCTAATTATTTTTAACTGGGCATTTTTACATATTGCTGCCATTTTATGATTAATCGCTAAAAATTTTTCGTCATTTTCACCAACTAATAAAAGCAAAGGTTTTGTATTTTGTTGCAGTTGATTCCATAAATTAGGTTGGCTTCCAGTACCCATGAATTGGAGTGATTTATTTAATTCTAGGGGATGATTCTGCAAGCGACTTTGTAGCATCCGTTCATATTCTGGATGATTTTTTATAGAACCGAAAATTGGCTGATTGTACCAATTTGACAGAAAAGCAGCAAAATCGCTTTTTTCTAGACTTCTGGTTAATTTACTCCCAATTTGATCATCACGTTTAATTCTTTCTAATCTTTCTGTTTCTGTCATCAAACCAGGAGAAGCTGATTCTAAAACTACTTTGGTAAAACCTTCGGGAAAATGCACTTTCAGATATAAAGCTAATCTCCCTCCCATTGAATAACCAACTAAATAGCATTGCTGAATTTCTAACTCATCCAGTAAGTTAATTAACCCTTGGGCAGTATTTTCCATTGTATAGCAATCATCCCCACCTAAAACTTGGGTTTTACCATGTCCTGGGAGGTCAAGTGTTAAATAAGAAAATTCATCAGATAGTAATTTTATCGCTTGATCAAATTCATCAATGTTACCCATGAAGCCGTGTAAAAAAAGGATGACTGGCTTATCTGGGTTGCTAATTAAAGAATAGTGAAAATTGTAATTTTGCATCAGCTTTAATGTTCGTAGTTGCACTTGAGTGCTAAAGTACAACTACAAACGATAAACTTTATCTTCGATCAAAAATAAAATAGGAAATGCGTCTACCTTATTCTAAGGCAAAAATCGATCTAAAGCTGCTTTAAGTTGTTCAATTTCCACTTCAATATTCCCTTCTTTGGCAGCTCTTGCAATACACTCAGTTAAATGTTCATCGAGAACAATTCGCGCCACCCGATCTATTGCACCCCGAACTGCAGCAATTTGCAATAAAACATCAGGACAAGGGCTATTTTGCTGCACCATTGTCTTGATACCGCGAATGTGTCCTTCTATACGCGAAAGTCGGTTGACTATTTTCCTTAAAGATTCTTCATTATGGACGTGAGGATGAACCGAATCGACCTGCCCATGAGTATGATTTAGATCTGGAGAGTGTGTATCGTCATCTAAATCGTGATTGTGGGTGTGTTCTACTTGCTCGGATGTAGGCAAGGATTGTTTAGGTAATCGTTTTGATCCATTCATGGGTTATTGATTGTTGGGTAAAATCCGAACCTTTTAAGGGGAAATGTCCATAATAGCTTTTAGGCTAAGTATTAACTTAATTTAATAACAGGTGGCTTGCGTAATGCCCCAATTTAAAGTCTGGGGTGAACAGGCAATACCTGATGCACAGCAGCAGCGTCAAGACTCTCAAAATAAGTGTAGATAATTTGTCACGACTACGCAACAATTAGGTTTCTCAATTTAGGTTGTGATTATGCGAATTTCTCAATTACCCTGGTCTATCCGTCAACTCAGTTCCCATGTTTTAGCTATATTTATAGGAGTTGTGCTAACCGTTAGTACATTAGGGGTGTTACCTTCCCAAGCGGAACCAGCGCCAAAAGCTGTGACTATGGAAGGAAGACAACTACTCGCCCAAGGACCATCATCAGCTTCAGCGGCGATAGGTAGTAGTAGCTTTGTTACAGAAGCCGTGAATCGTGTTGGGACAGCAGTGGTACGGATTGATACTGAGCGCACGATTACTCGCCGTATCGATCCAGTTTTTGAAGACCCCTTTTTCCGCAGGTTTTTTGGAGAAAGTTTCTCCCAACAGTCACCTACGGAGGAGTTACGTGGACTAGGTTCTGGTTTTATTATTGACAAGGGTGGGTTGATTCTCACCAATGCCCACGTAGTAGATCAAGCTGATAAAGTTACAGTCCGCCTTAAAGATGGTCGCACTTTTGAAGGCAAAGTGCAAGGTATAGATGAAGTCACAGATTTAGCGGTGGTGAAAATTAACGCTGGTAACAATTTACCCGTGGCGTCTTTGGGTTCTTCTAATAATGTACAGGTAGGAGACTGGGCGATCGCAGTTGGTAATCCTTTGGGTTTTGATAATACCGTAACTTTGGGTATTGTCAGCACCCTCAAACGTTCCAGCGCCCAAGTGGGGATTACTGACAAACGCTTAGAGTTCATTCAAACCGACGCTGCTATTAATCCTGGTAACTCCGGTGGACCACTATTAAATGGTCAAGGTGAAGTAATTGGGATTAATACAGCGATTCGTGCGGATGCGATGGGGATCGGCTTTGCTATTCCCATTGATAAAGCCAAGGCGATCGCCGCTCAACTAGAACGTGATGGTAAAGTTGCTCACCCCTATTTAGGTGTGCAAATGGTAACATTGACACCCCAGTTAGCGAAGCAAAATAACAAAGATCCCAATTCTACTATCGAAATTCCCGAACTTAACGGTGTGTTGGTGATGCGGGTTATTCCCAATTCACCGGCTGCGCGTGCGGGTATTCGACGCGGTGATGTGATTGTGCAAATTGATGGAAAACCAATCACCACAGCTGAACAGTTGCAGAATGTTGTCGAAGAAAGTCGCCTCGGTCAAGTATTGCAGTTGAAAGTGCAACGGGGTAATCAAACACAGCAGCTATCAGTCCGCACCGCTGAGTTACAAAATGCTTCGACTTAGATTATAGGGCAATACAGTTCAGTTAGGCTCGAATGGTACACCTGAAGGGGCACGGCATCCAAAATCTTTTCTTCTAATGACAATTTTATTCGTGCCGTGCCCCTACGACAATTTTCCTTAACTGAACTGTATTGGATTATAGGGGTCTAAAGGCAATTTATTTTAGGACTTACGCATGTGTCACAGAAAAAAAACGGTGCGTGACGCCATGAGATCCTAATCTATGTACAGGTTTTTGTCGTAGCGTCACACACCCTACAAATATAATGCGCCAGTTGCGTAAGTCCTGTATTTGTAGTTGTGCTTCTTGTAGAGACCTTCACTAACTCAGTTGGTGATGTTGTACTGGATGTTCACGATATCTCAAATGTCGGAGAATGTCTCGGTTAAAAGTATCAGGCGCAACTACAAAAAACGCCAAATTTTCATTGTATTGTCCTCGCTACCACTAACTAAAACCTTACCATCAGGACTAAAGATGACGGATGTCACATTGTTTTCATGTCCTGTGAGTGTGCGAATTTCTTGACCGGTAGCCAGATTCCAGAGTTTGATGGTGCGATCGCGGCTACCACTGGCTAAAGTTTGACCATCTGGGCTGATCGCTAGGGATGTAACTGTGTTATTATGTCCTGTGAGTGTGCGAATTTCTTGACCTGTGGACAGATTCCAGAGTTTAATGGTGCGATCGCGGCTACCACTGGCTAAGGTTTGACCATCGGGACTAATGGCTAGGGATGTAACTGTTGTGTTATTACCCAGCAGTGTGTGTATTGTATATCCCTTATCCAGATGCCAAATTTTAATCGTCTTGTCAAAACTCCCACTGGCTAAGGTTTGACCATCTGGGCTAATAGCGATTGACCGTACCCAAAATTTATGTCCAACTAATGTCCGAATATGCCTGCCTGTGGCTAGATTCCAGACTTTGATTGTGTTATCATCACTACCACTGACCAAAGTTTTGCCATCAGGGCTAATCCCTAGGGCTTGAACGGAGTCGGAATGCCCAAGTAGGGTGCGGATTTCCTGACCTGTGGACAGATTCCAGATTTTGATCGTGCTGTCATCACTACCACTGACTAAAGTTTTGCTATCGGGACTCATAGCCACAACATTTACCCGTCCAGAATGACCAGTTAGGGTGGATATTTCCCCACCTGTGGCGAGATTCCATAATTTGATGGTGCGATCGCTATTAGTGGCGATGATTTTGCTATCGGGACTGATGGCGATCGACAACACAGAGTTTTCATGACTGGTGACGGTATTAGCTAAGGAAATTTTCTCTAAGGGAATCTTTGGTGTCTCGCTGAGAACTACTTCACCGTTCCTGGAATGTTGATTTGACTGATTCAGTCGAGAAGATAAACTGGTTTGCAACCGGCGATATTGTTGATACCAAGAATCGGTAAATCCTACCTGAATCAAAACCGCAGATATCAAGATAAAAGTCCTGAATATGCTATATTTTTTCGGTAAAAATGATATGTGTGTGAATGGTAATTTTCCGGTGGAATTTCCCGTTGGTGGTAGTGCAAGTGGTTGCTTATGAGTCAAGTCTTTAATGACTTCCTCGGCTGATTGGTAACGATGCTGGATGTCTTTTTGCAACAGCTTCTCGAACACACGATCTAATTCAGGATTGATGGGACTTCGCAAATATTGACGCCAATTTGTCACCCAACTATATCCATGTTCCATCCACAACTGAAAGGGAGAAATTCCCGTCAGCAGATGAAAACAAGTAGTCCCCAAACCAAACAAATCACTAGCGGGATAAGCTTTACCATCTCTGATTTGTTCAATCGGTGAATAACCATGTGAACCGATAGCAGTTCCAATTTTATTTTGCACTCTTGCTGTTAACTGTTTTGAGGACCCAAAATCTATCAAAATTAATCTTCGATCACTTTCACGACGGATAATATTTTCCGGTTTGATGTCGCGGTGAATAACGCCGCGATCATGAATAAATTTGAGGATGGGGAGTAAATCTAACAAGATTGCTTGAATGTCTTTATCTTTATAAGTCTTACGTTGCTGTAACTCACTTAACAAATTTTCCCCATTGATAAACTGCTGTACTAAATACAGACAGTGTTCCTGTTCAAAGTAAGCCATCAGAGTCGGAATTTGCGGATGTTCTCCCAGTTCTTGTAATCGCTGTGCTTCTTGAGAAAACAACTCTATTGCTTTTTTTTGTGACCAAGTACCTTGGAATTTTGGAGCTAATTGCTTGATAACACAGCGTTCATTGAGTTTATCTATATCTTGGGATAAATAAGTTCTACCAAATCCCCCCGCATCAGAAAGCACCCGAATTACACGGAAGCGATTTCTTAACAGTGGTACTAGTGGGGTACTACAACTTTGGCAAAACTTTTTGCTATCAGGATTTTGGGGATTTAAACAGTCGGGATTTAAGCAACAGATCATGATTAAAGAGGCGACATTGCATGACAAAATATGCTAAGTTTGCCCCGAAATTTCCCTTGATATCAAGATTGGCTCTGGTGTAATTTTGGTAGAAACCCCTGAATTTGGGGATTGGGGAATTACTTGATATAGTCAGCGTTTATAAATAAAATACCAGCGATTTTTCCTAAATACCGGAAAACCACAAGAGCCAAAACATTATTTCTCTCATTATATAATAATCTAAGTAAGTTGGTGGGCAGAAATAAAGTTGACTGATTTTGTCATTTGTCATTTGTCATTTGTAATATCATGTTCGGATAAATACTTGTCATCGCGTAGCCTTCGGCGCTCGTAGAGAACGCAACGCTAGCAATGACATTTTATAAGCGGTCAACCGAACATGATATAAGAGGAGCTTTGAAAAGTCATGAAATAGGAATGATCCTTAACAAGAAGAGTGATTGTATCGAATATCTCTTAGAGGTTGTTTGAAAAGTATAATTTACTAGTCTTTAGCCTGACGTTTCGATTTTGTTTCCTGTAGCTTTGCTTTCCATTCACGAATAGCGATCGCAGTTCTTTCTGCAGGTGGGATATATATCTGGGGACTGTTTGCTTGCGGATAATTGTTCCTGGCTATCATGGAATGGGATATCGCAGAAACATCTTCTTTGGGAATATTTGGTTTTCTCAGCGGTTGAGTAGTTAAACATTCTGTTAAATTTGCCACATGATTAGCCACACTCAAAGCTCTAATTACTTCATCCGCAGTTTTAAACCGTTCTTCCAGGGAAATTTTCACCATTTTACTCAAAATACGGCCAAAACTATCAGTTAAATTTACCTCTTTTTGCCAGCAGATTTCACCAGTTTTGCGGTCATGTTCAAATTCTAAAGGGCCTTTACCAGTTAACAAATAAAGACAAGTTACACCAAGCGCATAAATATCACTCGCATAAACTGCGCGTAGGGAAAACTGTTCCGGTGGTGCAAATCCCATCGTCCCAACAAAATTGGTAGACGGATTTTTATGGGTGGAATTTTCACAGATTTCAACCAATTCCTCTTTCACAGCCCCAAAATCGATGAGTACGAAGCGCTGGTCATATTCACAACGCAACAAATTTTGGGGCTTAATATCCCGATGAATTACATGATGTTTATGAAGATATTGTAATACTGGTAATAATTCTAGCAGAAATTGTTTAACTTCAGCTTCACTCTTGTGACCGGTTCGCCGTACTTCTCGTGCTAACGTAGAACCACGCACATATTCTTGAACCAAATAAAAGTCTCCATTCCCTTCAAAGTAGTCTAAAAGCATGGGAATTTGGGAATGACTACCGAGTTGACCCAAAGTTTTTGCTTCTTTTTCAAAGCGCAAAGACGCCTTCCGTAAACTTTTGGGACTACTGACCTTAGGACAAAGTTGCTTAATTACACACAGAGGCTTTCCAGGGAGTACAGCATTTTTGGCTAAGAAGGTGATTCCAAAACCACCTCTACCCAAAATTCTCAAGATTTCATAGCGATCGCGAAATAGTTCCTTAGAACCACACATCTGACCAAGCTGCGTCTGCTGTAAAACACTCTCGTGAAACTTCGTTATTTTCGGAGAAAATCTATTCATAGTTCCAGAAAAGCTAAGTTTTAAATCAGTTAACAGTGAACAGTCAACCGTTGTTAGGCGTTCCTGCAGGTGTTTTACGCCTGCTTCGTAAACTTGTTATACGCTTACATGATAACTGATAACTGAATAACTGTTAGTGTTTTTAATTTAACGACAAATATGCTTTCATGCTAGTAGTATTACTAGATCTTTGCCAAATCCTGATTTTTAATACCATTAAATCGAAAATTTAAAATGGAAATTTTAACAAGATATCGTAAAATCTTCCGGATAACATTCTCCGGGAAATTAGGGATTGGGGATTGGGGATTGGGGACTTGTACCTATGAACATTTTTGCAGTTCTATCTGTAAAGCCGCTTTAACTTTTTCATACTCAGCCTCTAACTCGAATACTCGCTCTGGAACATCGGTAATTCCCGTTTCGGCGATCGCCTCTAATTCTCGACAGAGACTAGCCAGTACCGTGGCGCCGAGATAGGCGCTACTAGACTTCCAGCTATGGACTACCCGACGTAAGGTCTTGGCGTCTTCCACAGCCATAGCGTCGCGAATTTGTTGTAGTAATTGGGGGGAGTCTTCCAAATAGCAGTCAATAATTTCCGCCAGAAATGTAGGGCCATCATCACCAGCAATATCGAGAATCTCTTCGAGAGCTTCAGTATTAATAACCAACTCTACTACTGGCAGATTGTTTTGGTTGATTAATTCTGGATTTATTTGATTGGGGTAGCTATCGCTTTCCTTAGCTGTGGCGTCATTGCTAGGAACTAACGGGGTACATTGACTTAAAGCCTGAGCCAGGGCTTCGATGCGAATAGGTTTGCTGATATAATCATCCATACCAGCATCGAGACATTTCTCGCGATCGCCCTGAATAGCACGGGCTGTCATCGCAATAATCCGAGGACGAGTGCCGATGGGATACTTGCGACAGATAAACTCAGTTGCCTCTAGTCCATCCATTTCCGGCATCTGCACATCCATTAAGATTACATCATAGGGCAACTGCTGGATAGCGACGAGAACTTCCAGCCCATTACTGACCACATCGGCTCGATAACCCAATTGTTTCAACATCAATACCGCTAGCTTTTGATTTACCGGATGGTCTTCCGCTAGCAAAATTCTCAGGGGGGACTGTTCAGCCATTGGAGAACTAAGTGAGTTGGAATCAGGTAGCTTTTGAAAAGTCGCCACAGGAGCAAGCGAACCGTAGTGGGGATAATTAACCTGAGTGTCTATCGTGGACTCAACAGACCCGGCAGAGGTGACAATGGTGAAATAAAATGTCGATCCCTCTCCCATCTGACTACTGACCCACATTCGTCCACCCATCAATTCGCAGAGTTGACGACTGATAGCTAACCCTAGACCTGTCCCCCCATAACGCCGACTAGTCGAGGAATCAACCTGACTGAAGGATTGAAACAAGCGATCCAGTTTATCTGCGGGAATCCCAATCCCGGTATCGCGGACAGCAAACTGTAGTTGATATAGAAAATCCGCAGACCTAGCATTGTTAGATTCACCAGACAGAGGATCGAGACGATGGGCTGTAACGGAAACAGTGATACCTCCTTCTGAGGTAAACTTGATGGCATTACTCAATAAATTTACCAAAATCTGACGCAACCGAGTGATATCTCCCACAATAATTTTGGGGATATCCTCTACCAACAGATAACTAACTTCTAATCCTTTGCTGCTAGCAGTGTTAGCTAGTAAAGCAATGACCTCTTTGAGACAGCTAGCCAAATCAAAAGGTTGTGCTTCCAGTTCCAATTTACCTGACTCAATTTTGGAGAAATCCAAAATGTCATTAATCAATGATAATAAAATTTCACCACTGGAGCGGATGGTTTCCACCGTATCTTGTTGCTCTGGAGTCAAGTCTGTACGTAGCAACAGTCCCGTCATCCCAATCACCGCATTCATTGGCGTGCGGATTTCGTGACTCATATTGGCGAGAAAATCACTCTTAGCTTGAGCCGCTGACTCTGCTGCTTCCTTTGCTTGCCGTAACTCGATTTCTGCCTGTTGACGTTCGGTAATATCTTCAGAGATGCCTAGTATATACTGAGGTTTACCCATGCTATCAAAAATTGGTAACTTCTTGGTCAGCAAAATTCTTGGGCCATGATTTCTGGTTTTAATCGCTTCTTCTGTAATATCCAAAATGCTCCCCGTTACCAGAATATCCCGCTCCTTAGTGGTGAAGAAATCCGCTTCCTCTTGGGGAAAAAGGTCATAATCATTTTTCCCCAGTAGTTCTTCCCTGGAATAACCCAACAGTTTCTCCCCAGCTCTATTAATGCTAATAAACCTCAAGTCTTTTGCATCTTTGACAAAAATCATGTTAGGAATGTTTTCAATAATCGAACTCAGGAAAGTTTGAACTCGTTTGATCTCTGCTTCCGATTCCCTGAGATCGCTAATATCGCGAAAGTACCAAATCCTGCCGTAGTTTTCTCCTAGGGATGAGATCACGCTTGCAGAATAGCAATCAAAAATGCGTCCGTTTTTAAACAGAACTTCATCACGGCTGGCTTCTTGCGGATGCTGATATAAATACTCTATCTTGGCGAGAAATTCCTCCGCATCTGCCAAATCAACAATAATCCGTTCCAGAATTTCTCTAGAGCTAGTCTCAACAATCTCCGGGGGAATTTGCCATAACTGGCAAAATTGCTGATTATAAGAAACAACATTTCGGTTTTCATCAATAATCAAAATGCCATCAATAGCTGCTTCTTGCTGTGCCTTTAAGGTAGCGTTTTGACGGTGCAAAACTCTTGTACTTTCCTGAATTCCAGCGGCCATGCGATCAAAGGCTGTAGAAATTTGGGCGAGTTCATCGGAACCTAATAGACCCGCACGGACGCTTAACTCGCCATTCGCTAACCTGTTGCTGACAGCAACCAGATGGTCAACTCGTCGCGTCAGGGTGCGGTCAAAGAAAAACCATAGCCCAATACAAAATAATGCCAGAACTGAAGTGGATATCAGCGCCTGACGCCCAGCAACGACATAAGCTTCCTGTTTTTCGTTCAGCAGGTCATATTCAATGAACAAAACGCCCACTCTTGAGGGAGTGAGTTCCCCTGGTTGAACTTGCAAAAGTACAGGATAAATAACTCTGAGGTAGCGTCTGTCTGGAGAAAGTGAAACTTCTCCCGCCAGTTTCTCTCGCACCCTACTAAATCTTGATAAATTAGGGGCAGCAGGAGTATCGCTTACCAGCAGTTTTCTTAACTCATAATTGTTCGACAGGACTACACGATCTTGCTCATTAGCAACCAAAACCAAAGGTAATCGCGGGTTGCTTCCCAATTGGCTGATGATCACCTCAGCCTGATCAACATCTCCTCTTCTATAAAGGTAATCTAAGGTAGCAGCAATTTGACTTCCCAATGACCGGGCGTAATGACTGGCATTTTCTTCTGTTTTGTGGTTACTTTCAATGATTTCTCGATTAAAAGAAACTAGCCCTAGCACCGTCCCAAACAAGATTAAAACTGCAGGAATTGAAAAGCGTAGGGGAAAGGGGAAGCGTTTCATCTCAGCCACAGGATTTTATTTCAGAGATTGCACTTCGGCTCCGCTCAGTGACCAGGGATTGCACTTCTCTGCGACACGCTACGCGAACGGCTCCGCTCAGTTACCAGGGATTGCACTTCTCTGCGACACGCTACGCGAACGGCTCCGCTCAGTGATCAGGGATTGCACTTCTCTGCGAGACGCTACGCGAACGGCTCCGCTCAGTTACCAGGGATTGGGGGAGAAGTTTTAGCTTCCGAACAGGAAACTTCGACTTCCGAACAGGAAACTTGGACTTCCGAACAGGAAACTTGGACTTCCGAACAGGAAACTTGGACTTCCGAACAGGAAACTTCGACTTCCGAACAGGAAACTTCACACTCCCCAGTCCTCAGTCCCCAGTTCCCAGTCCCCAATCCCCAGTCCCCAGTCCCCAGTTCCCAGTCCCCAATCCCCAATCCCCAATCCCCAATCCCCACTCTCCAATATTGTTCCCCTTAAAGTTTGGCGGCTTTAACAAAGCGATCATCAAAAATGGTAGTAGGATCGATCGCTTTTGCCATGAGCTTGTTTTCCACCATAACCTGAACCAGCCGTTTCATTCCATTGACTAAGGAGGGATCGGTTTGATCTAGTAATTTTTGATTTTCTTGCAGATTGGGTTGTTGCATTCCTTTGAACGCATCGAGAATTTGTTCGGGGGTGACTTTGGTACGCTTGGCGATACGACTAGCAGCATCTTGGGGATTTTTGTTTAGATAATCCAGGGCGCGGAAGCGTGCGGTGACTAAGGTTTGTACCGCTGAAGAATTATTGGCGATCGCTTCTGTGTTGACAACTAGGGTATCAACAATTTCTCCAGGAATTTGACTACTATCGAATAGAAGTTTTGCACCTGCAGCTAACAACTTCGCACCCGGCGGACCAAATGTTACAATCGCATCAACTCTGCCTTCGTTAAAAGCCCGCTCATGTTCAGAAAAATCTAAGGAAACAATCTGTATATCTTTGGGAGTCATCCCGTTTTTTTCCAAAGCCCGCGCAATAAAAAAAGACCCCAAGGCGGTTGACTCAATACCAACTCGCTTTCCCTTCAAAGCTTTGATGTTGCTAATGTTAGGCTTTCCCAGAATCACATCTGCACCACTAGAAAAATCCATCACCGCAATAATCCGCACATTTTTGTGAGTTGCGGCTAGTACCAGCGCCTGATCGATAGATAGTCCCGCACCTTCGACTTCCTGGTTGCGATATGCTCGTACTTCTTCTGTTCCTGAAGGATAGTCAATCAATTTAATGGGGGTGTTGTCGTAGTAACCCAGATGGCGAGCCAAGTATAGAGTTTCATATCCAGGCCAAAGATTCGTGGCGATTCGCAGCAATGACTCTTTTGGTGAGGTGCAATTCGTCAGGGCGATCGCACAAATTACCGTCACGCCACCAAGTATCCAGGTCTGCAGTTTTTTTGCCCCAAGCATACGTATTACTTTTGACAATTCTCTTTGCCAATGTGCCACCCTTGATTGACTTAACTTCATCATATTTACCAGGAAAGATATCTGTAGTCTTATATTTTATACAAACTATTTCCTGGGGTCATCCTAGCAATTGAAGCCTCAGCCTTGATTTAAACCACATCTAATACCAATTCAAAAAATCTTTGCCACACAACGATAATCTGTAGGGGCGCAAGGCCTTGCGCCCCTACTAAATCGTCGTCAGATATCAACTAAGGTACATCAATTGGAATTAAAGTATCCTCCGGCGCATAGCTGCTGAAACGCCCTTCATCGGACAGCACCAAAATTAAGCGTAGGGGATAATCTGGGGGAACTTGTAAATCAGCCCAGGGCACCGCCACCTCTAAACAAGTATTTAAAGCTACTTGAGCGCGACTAAAGCGGGGTTGCCATTGATAATTATCTCCAGCTTCGCGAAACTGCAGCGATTGGGTGAGCAAATTAATCTCTAAAAGGTGGTGAAACAGATAATTCAGGGGTGCTATATCTGGCACTTCTGCCAAAGGAATTGGGCTATTGACCATTGTTTGATTTGGATAGAACCACAGCAAATTCAACTCTGGTGGTAAACCAGCCCCTGGTACAACGCCAGTTTTAAAGTCCACCCGCAAATAGAAATTAAGGTGATCTACCCCATACCACAGTCGCTGAATGACGCTGCTGTTGTGCATTGTGCCTCGCGAACCGCCGATTTCTAGGCGTCCGGCTTTGTCCCAATCTTGTTCATCACCCCGACCATCGATAATGGGATGAATAAACCCTTCTGGGCTATGGTCTGCTCTTGCTTCATGCACTTCCAGTGGTTGGCGAAGATAGGGGGGTATGGGTTCATTTAAGGCTTTATAAATACCAAACAGGTGTTCGCGAAACAACTGGTCAAAGATGGCGTCTTGATTGGAAGAATGTCCGGCGCCAAACCACCAGAACCAGTCGGAACCCTCGGCGGCGTACAAAGCTTCCCAAGCTTCGGGATTGGTTTCTTCTGTAGCTTCGGGATGATTCGCCAGCACTTCCCTGGCTTGTGTCAGGTAGTCCCAAGCGCGATTTTTCACAGGATCGCCAATCCAAGTTGTGAAACTACCATCCACCCAAGAACCGCTATGCAGTTGCTGTTGGGGGATGGTGGCTGTGGGGGGAAATTGTTCGAGAAATTCGGAGACGGTGACGAGTTTGAGCCGGGGTTCGTCGCTAAGAGTTTGATATAATGCTTCAAGGAAGGGTTTACCATCTTGGGGATAAAATTCCCAGCAATTTTCTCCATCTAAGGCAATCGTCACTAACCAAGGTTGTTCACTCTGGCTATCTCTTTGCATTTTGGCGATCGCCTGCAAATGTCCAACTAAGTTTGCAGCTGCCTGTTTTGGCGGCATTGCCCCGTAGGTAAAGCCAATTAAATCTGATAATCTATGATCGCGAAACACGATTCCTAAATCACCCGCTGGTGTTTCCAGGCGATAGGGTCGATACAACAATTCCGGTTGCTGTATATTCCCCGCCCCATCGCGATGGAAAAAGTGTTGTAGTGTCCAGCCCAAAATCGCTTCGTCTGAGCAAATCCACTTAAAGCCTTGTTTAACAATATACGGTAATATTTCTGGACTCACAGACTGTTCTGAAGGCCACAAACCACGCGGCTCCTGCCCAAATCTGTCTGTATATAAATCCCAGGCTTTTCGCAAGTGACGAGGAATGTCTTCAGCCCACTGAAAACGCTGTTTCGGCAATGTCATATTTGGCACTGCTACCCGCCCAGAGTTGGTATCAGCAAGCAAGGGCAAAATTGGGTGAGTGTAGGGCGTAGTGGTAACTTCTAGCTGCCCTGCTGCTTGCATTTTTTGGTGTTGGGGGATAATGAAGCTGAGGATTTCTCGTTGTTTAGAATAAATGCGCTGGCGATCGCTTAAAGTAAAATTCCGTCCCTGCTTTAACCACGTCGCAATTTCTGGGTCATCCCAAAACAGCGGATCAATCCATGCCAAATTGTGCCAAGCTAACAAATCGCTGTAATCTGACAATTGCCAATTAGCCAAACACCAAGCTTGCCCTCGTTCTTGCCTTTGGTAGTATAATTCTGCATACCGGGGATGGGGGTCAATCAGCGTGTGGTGATTGGCATCAAAAAAGTGTTGGATAACAAATTCCCGCTGCTGCTGAGTTAATTTCTCATCTGGTGTCAAGCTAGCCGTGAGATAAGGGTCAAAGGCAGTACCAGCAATGTAATCTTCTAGTTGTAATATCAGAGATGGGACAAGATTCACAGTTTGGTGTAACTTAGGATACTGCTCTAGGAGTAATACCAGATCCAGATAATCCTTAGTACCATGTAACCGTACCCAAGGCAAGCGGTACTGCTGACTAGGCGCAAGCGAAACACCGCTACCAGGAGATTTGTACAGGGGCTGATGTTGGTGCCAGATAAAAGCGACGTGGAGAGGATGGGACATAGGGATAGTCAAGAGTTAGGAGTGATGGGTTAAGAGTTATACTAGATAAAAACCCTGTTACATATACATATCTCGTAAAGAACAGCTTTTCCTACCAATGTATTTGTATCATTACCGAAAGCTTGGGTCTAGAGCCGCCGTTCTTCTAGGACGGCTTTTTGGTAAAATAGTGGCAACAGGCAGGGCATTGTCTGTCGGACTAGGTGATGTAAGACGGGCTATGCCTGCTATTGCTGTTTGAATCCAGAATCCCTGAACTTTCAGATCAGGGAGTATGTCAATCAAGTCAAATGGTATTAGGAGTTAGAAATTAACTCCTAACTCCAAACTCCTAACTCCAAACTCCTAACTCCTAACTTCAGATTACTTGCTCAATTTCGGCAATTTCGGGAATCTGTTCCTTCAGACGGCGTTCAATACCCATTCTCAGAGTCATTGTGGAACTGGGACAAGAACCACAGGCACCTTGGAGCCTCAGTTTGACCACAGGTCCATCGAGTTCTACAACTTCCACATTACCACCATCAGATATGAGATAAGGGCGCATTTCATCTAAGACTGTTTCGACGTTTTCAAGTGTTAGTTCCATAGTTTTAGACCTGGTAAGTTAACAAATTTTATTTTCTAGGTTTGTTAAAACGATCCTAGATCCAATTGCCGCTAAATTTTGTGTCAAGTGTGTATTTTCAAGCTGAACTTCCCCGTGGTAGGGGCGCAAGGCCTTGCGCCCCGCGCCCTGGAGAGGGTCTGTGGTTATGGGATGAAAATTACTGGAAGTAGGTTCAACCGATTTTGGATTTTGGATTTTGGATTTTGGAGTCAAGCGTCAACTTAGTAGAGCTAGTTCATTTGTGACTATACAGATGCTGGTTCTAGAAGTTTGATGTTAGAATATTGAAACTCAGTTGTGCTGTGTTGAGTATCAAGATACTCATGCACCACCTGTTTGGTGATTAAATAATAATTGCCGAATTTTTCATAGGTGTCTTCAAATTTCAAAACATGACTGACTTCATTGGTTTGTGAGTTGCGGAACACGGCATCGTAACGAGTAGCAATGTAGCCAGCACCTGTCTGGAAGTTTTCGTGGTAATCAAACACAAAAGCGTTGCGACCAATTACCCGACTTATCTGCGAAATTTCCCTACCGAGGATTTTATAACGAGAATCCACTGAATCCCCCTTGACTAAAATTGTTGCTGCACCAGTTTCATCTGTCTGCTCTAGGGTAAACTCGAATTTGCCATGAGTCTGCTCAAAATTGGAGGGTTGGCGCTGGATGACCATATCTTGCAATTGGGTATGGATACCTTCTGCTACCTGTTGATCTGTAATACCTGTAACTTCTACGCTCAGGTCGCCTTTAATGGTAATTTTACCTATATAAACTTCCGCACCCACCAGCAGATGGACATCTGCACTATAGCCAGGAAAGTTTTCGTCCCAAGTGTAACGACTCTGGTAAGCGGTTTGGAACAAAACGCTTGCTGTTGTTAAATCTGTCATACAACCACTTCGACTCCACTGTTTTCAGTTTAGTGCAAAGTGTGGAACAATCTGCTAGTCAATTATTTTCTGCACAAATACTGAGATTTATCGAAAATTTGGCTTTAGAACCCCGTCCTTACAACGGCCTGCTCAGTAACCATTTAGGACTGCTAACCTTTAGCGTTGCGAAAATCAAGAGCGCTATTAGCGAAGCTTTCCCGCAGGGTAGCGCAACTACAAACAATTATAAAACTATTACTGGTTGTTGATATAATGGCACTGTGAATGTGACTGTGGAGCCAAGTCCTTCGCCTAGACTGTAAAAATGTACTTCTCCACCCATTGTCTCTACTAATTTCTGGGATATTGCCAATCCTAAACCAGTACCACCATACTGACGGGTGCGGGAGCCATCTACTTGCGAGAATAATTGAAACAGTTTATCTTGCTTATCGAGAGAAACGCCGATGCCAGTGTCTGCTATGCGTACCCTTACCATACCAGGGAATTGGTGGTCTTGAAATTTGGTTTTTTTGAGGACTATATCAACGCTAATGGTGACGCCCCCTTCTTGGGTAAATTTGATCGCATTGCCTACCAAATTTAACATTACTTGTAGTAGCCTTTGGTAGTTGCCTTGAACGATGATTTCATCGGAGGTATTAGGTATTTGCATCCGAAAGCTGAGGTTTTTCATCTCTGCTTGGGGACTCATGAAACTTTCGACATCGCTGAATAGCTCATCTAGCCGGACGGGACTACAATCTAACTCCATTTTGCCAGATTCAATTTTGGCAATATCTAATATGTCGTTAACGATATCCAGCAGATGTATGGATAAATGGTGTGCTTCTGTGAGAAACTGGTTTTGTTCTTCTGGATCATCTGCCATTCCCTCCAAAATCAGTTTCAAAAATCCGATCATACCATTGAGTGGCGTACGAATTTCATGGGATACATTCGCCAAAAACTCACTTTTGAGACGGGAGGCTTCTTCAGCTTTTTGCCGGGCTACTTCTAGTTCTTTATATAAAGTAGCATGAGCGATCGCTGTTCCTAGCTGATCTGCCATCTCTTTTGCTAGCTCGATTTCTGATTCTGTCAAGGGGTAACATTCATCCCGCAAATTTAAAGCAATAAATCCATTTGCTTGGTCTTGATAGGATGTAGCCACCACCAAAACTTTCATCTGCGGGCACTGTGTATACCCTGGCACGTTGATCATGATTGGTTCTAGGGTTTCCAAGGCTTGAGCAAAGCCTGGCTCAGAAACGATATCTATCTCCACGCCCAGCATCGATTCGTAATTGGGCTGGTGATACTCAGCTATCACTTGCACTTGGGAGCTAGAGGGCTGATAGGGACAGATAATACAGCGCTCTAGCCGCAGTGCTTTTCCCAGACCATCAACGGTTTGTTGCCAAATAATGTCTAAATCCAAAGTCCGCCGGATATTTCTGGTAATTACGTTAACCAGTTTCTGGTGCTGTTGTGAACGTAACGCCAACTCGATTTGTGTGGGGGTTTTTGATTCCACATTTAGTTCTTCGTTGTTGACTTTAGTTTGCAATAACCGTCCCATCACCAAAACTGTAGTCGCCGCTTTACCCAATTTCGGCATAATCGGACTGATGGTTAATTCCAACTCAAATAGCTCCTGGCGGTAGCTAAACCAGCACTGCAACCTTTCCGGTACCAAATTTGTCAAAATCTGGTCTAACCGTTCCAAATAGGCAACCTTGTCTACAGGGACAAAGGTTTGATCTTCATTGAGAAGGTCAACTATATGCGCGGGATTTAACCCCAGGAGTTCGCTTTGCTGCCAATAAAAGGTCAGATAGCGACCCGCCCCATCTTGTGTATAGACTAACTCAGCACCTAGAGATGGTATTGAGCCATCAAATTGATTGGTAACAGATTCTAGATTTTGGGAGAATATATTTGACAATTGGGAATTGGCAGTAATAGTCATTAATCGAGTTGGGTAGACAAATAGCAGCCCGCTACAATCTTGCTAAAGCTGCTTAAAGTTTGGCATAAATTGTTACAACTTTGGCAGCCAAAATAGGGTATTTTGCCTATTTTGGTATTCAAGCTAACAAAATTTACACTTTTTTCATTTTGAATTTACAGTTTGTTCATTTAACTCAATCATTCCATTCCCCTCGGGGTGGAATTGGTGCCCTTACAGGAGTGCGAGTCAGTTCATCATCTCTGGGTACTTCACCTCGTAACCATTGGCGAATGGCTACTTCAATGACTTTGCTGGGATCGTTGGTTAAATGCTGAATTTGTTCTACTAATTCAGAGTCTAGGTGGACAGCAATTTCTACCTTATCGGCTTGTCTTTGTTCCGCATCGGTAGCTTTTTCTTTCATATTCATAGGTTTATATACCTGAAATTGTTTTGTCTAAAGCTTTGTAAAGCAGTTGTATTCTGTTTTCGGGTGAGTTTACTGAAAAATTTTACAAGAGACAGTTACATGGTTCCCCGAAAGATCACAAAAGTAACAGGTTCCGGTTTTAAGTGACAATTTTCACAAATCTCTCTAGTACTCTGTCAAGATAAAAATGATGGACTGTAGTGCGGGCATCTTGCCCGCGTGAGCGAGAC
The DNA here is from genome assembly GCA_038087035.1 of Gloeotrichia echinulata CP02. Classification (NCBI taxonomy): domain Bacteria; kingdom Bacillati; phylum Cyanobacteriota; class Cyanophyceae; order Nostocales; family Gloeotrichiaceae; genus Gloeotrichia; species Gloeotrichia echinulata. The sequence goes on from CP051187.1 coordinate 1,345,057, forward strand.
GCTCACACTACCAAAAATCCCTCAAAACAAAATTGACAGACTACTAGGAGCTTTGTCAGCAAATCAGTATCACTGGGCAATTACAGGTGGCAATTGACCATTTGATTTACACTATGTACTTATATTTATTTATTGTACGCTGCTAGCTGATGAATACCAGCAACGAAAAATAGACTTTTGTCATTGGTCAGTTCCCCAATCCCCAATAGTAAGGAGTAATGAGTAATGAGTAATGAGTAATGAGTAAATTAATCCAATCCCCAATCCCCAATCCCTGGTAACAGAGCGGAGCCGTTCGCGTAGCGTCCGCACCAGAAGTGCAATCCCCAATCCCCAATCCCTGGTAACAGAGCGGAGCCGTTCGCGTAGCGTCCGCACCAGAAGTGCAATCCCCAATCGCCAATCCCCAATAGTAAGGAGTAAGGAGTAAGGAGTAATGAGTAAATTAATCCAATCCCCAATCCCCAATCCCCAATAGACATCTCCAATCCCCAATCCCCAATCCCCAATCCCCAATCGCTTCTAGGTTTTATCTAGCAGGAAGCAGCGTCTTGGCGAAGAAAGCATTAAAATACATTAAGTAAATTGCTCGTTTAACCTTGGTTGCTGCTTCAGCAAAAATAGTATATGACTGACGTTCCCGCAGTTCGCATTCGCAATTTCTGTATTATTGCTCACATCGACCACGGAAAATCAACCCTAGCTGATCGCTTATTACAAGCCACTGGTACGGTTGAAGACCGGCAGATGAAGGAACAGTTTCTCGACAATATGGATTTGGAACGGGAGCGCGGCATTACAATTAAGCTGCAAGCTGCCCGCATGAATTATACTGCCAAAGATGGTCAGCAGTATGTGCTGAACTTAATTGATACTCCTGGACATGTGGATTTTTCATATGAAGTGTCACGCAGTCTTGCCGCTTGCGAAGGGGCATTACTGGTAGTAGATGCGTCTCAAGGCGTAGAAGCGCAAACTTTGGCGAATGTGTATTTAGCCCTGGAGCATAATCTGGAAATTATCCCGGTTTTGAATAAAATCGACTTACCAGGGGCAGAACCAGATAGAGTAATTGGTGAGATTGAAGAAATTATCGGTCTAGATTGTAGTGGTGCAATTTTGGCATCTGCTAAAGAGGGGATTGGCATTGATGAGATTTTAGAAACAATTGTGGAGCGGGTACCACCAGCCCCGGACAGGGTAAAAGAACGGTTAAGGGCGCTGATTTTTGATAGCTACTACGACAGCTACCGGGGCGTGATTGTCTACTTCCGGGTAATGGATGGCACCGTGAAAAAGGGCGATCGCATTTATCTGATGGCGTCGGGTAAAGAATATGAAATCGACGAGTTAGGGGTTCTCTCTCCTACCCAAAAGCAAGTGGAAGAACTCCACGCTGGGGAAGTAGGTTATCTAGCAGCGGCGATTAGAGCTGTAGCTGATGCGCGGGTGGGTGATACAATTACTCTTGCCAATGCCAAAGCTGTAGACGCCTTGCCTGGTTACACAGAAGCCAACCCAATGGTTTTTTGCGGGATGTTCCCCATTGATGCTGACCAATTTGAAGATTTGCGGGAAGCTCTGGAAAAACTTAGGCTCAACGACGCAGCGTTACACTACGAACCAGAAACTTCCAGCGCGATGGGGTTTGGCTTCCGTTGCGGGTTCTTGGGTTTGCTGCACATGGAAATTGTCCAAGAACGGCTGGAGCGAGAGTATAACCTGGATTTAATTATTACAGCCCCATCTGTGGTTTATAAGGTCATCACCACCAAGGGAGAGGAACTGTACATTGATAATCCTAGCCATTTACCCGCCCCCAACGACCGCGAACGCATCGAAGAACCCTACGTTAAGGTAGAAATGATTACTCCAGAAATCTACGTGGGTAGTTTGATGGAGTTGTCGCAAAATCGCCGTGGCGTCTTCAAGGATATGAAATATCTCACCCAGGGACGCACCACCCTGACTTATGAGATTCCGTTAGCGGAAGTTGTCACCGACTTTTTCGACCAAATGAAATCGCGATCGCGGGGTTATGCGAGCATGGAATATCACCTCATCGGCTACCGCGAAAATCCTTTGGTGAAGCTGGATATTATGATTAACGGTGATCCGGTGGATTCTTTGGCGATGATTGTTCACCGTGATAAAGCTTATAACGTCGGACGGTCAATGGCTGAAAAGCTCAAAGAACTAATTCCGCGCCATCAATTTAAGGTGCCAATTCAGGCTTCGATTGGGAGTAAAGTGATCGCCAGTGAACATATCCCCGCCTTACGCAAAGACGTACTAGCTAAATGCTACGGCGGTGATATCAGCCGTAAGAAGAAACTCTTACAAAAGCAAGCCAAAGGTAAAAAGCGGATGAAGTCTGTAGGTACCGTAGATGTACCCCAAGAAGCGTTTATGGCGGTGTTGCGTTTAGATCAAAGCTAAAGGTAATATTCCCCAAGAATATAAATCGGGAGATGGGTCATGAGGTAATTTTTTCTACCTACATACCGTCTCCTAATTTTTTAGTAGGAAAAAATTGTCAGCTTCATCAAAAAAGCAAAAAAAGCGTTAACTAATTAGACATAATTAAACTTATCTCTGTTTTTTCTGTGCAATATGCCCTATGTTTGATGATTTCTCTCCACCTAAGTAAGTCGATAGGAATAACTCAAACTATATTACGAAACGTAAATATCCCTAGAATCCTTACAAATGACCAATGACCAATGACCAATGACCAATGACAAATGACAAATGACCAATGACGACCAAAGGCTGTACGGTTTATTTGCGCCGACCTACCTAATTTAACAACTGCAAAACTTTAGTGGATCTACCGACTGCAATTACCGCCCTTGTACATTTATATAAATGTAGATTTTTTAAATGTTTGTATAGCATAGCATTGGGGAGTGTACTAAATGAAGATTTTGGTGCTGAGTTGGGAATTCCCTCCGAGGATAGTTGGCGGAATTTCCCGTCATGTGGCTGAACTGTACCCAGAATTGGTGAAGCTAGGACATGAAATCCACCTGATTACAGTAGAATCTGGTCAGGCGTCGTTGTACGAACTGGTAGAAGGAGTGCATATACATCGAGTATCAGTGGATACGGCTAAAGATTTTTTCCACTGGGTGGTAAACTTGAATGAGAGCATGGGGCGTCATGGCGGTAAATTGATGCTGGAAGAAGGACCTTTTGATTTAATCCATGCTCATGATTGGTTAGTGGGAGATGCGGCGATCGCCCTGAAGCATAACTTTAAAGTGCCCCTCATTGCCACCATCCACGCTACTGAATCCGGGCGATCTAACGGTATTAATACAGAAACACAGAGTTATATTAATGGCAAAGAAACCTTACTAGCTGACAACGCTTGGCGAGTGATAGTGTGTAGCGAGTATATGCGCTCTGAAGTAGAACGAGCGCTACACAGTCCTGGGGAGAAGGTTGATGTCATATATAACGGTATTCGCGCAGAAAAGAAACAGCACCACCAAGATTTTCACGCTCAGGATTTTCGCCGTCGATTTGCTGAAGATGACGAAAAAATTGTGTACTACGTCGGACGCATGACCTACGAGAAAGGTGTATCTTTATTGCTGGATGCAGCGCCAAAGGTACTGTGGAAAATGGGGGGGGATGTAAAATTTGTAATTGTTGGTGGGGGTAATACTGACAATCTTAAGCATCAAGCCTGGGATTTGGGGATTTGGCACAAGTGCTATTTTACTGGTTTCCTCTCCGATGAATACTTAGATAAATTCCAAACCATTGCTGATTGTGGAGTGTTTCCCAGTCTTTACGAACCCTTTGGGATTGTGGCTTTAGAAAGCTTTGCGTCTCGCGTACCCGTAGTAGTTTCCAATACAGGCGGTTTTCCTGAAGTCGTGCAACATACCAAAACAGGTATTGTTACCTTAGTGAATAATCCCGATTCCATAGCCTGGGGAATTTTAGAAGTGTTGAAAAATCCCGGTTATCGGCAATGGTTGGTAGATAATGCTTATGAGGATTTAGAACGGCGCTTTAGCTGGCCGAAATTAGCCAAGCAAACCGAGAATGTGTATCAGCGAGTCATCCAAGAGCGATCGCAAGTTGTTTGGTAGTAAATTAGGCGTAGGGTGTCTCAGACATAAAATCAGGACTTACGCTAGTGTCACATTTAAAGAATGGTGCGTGACGCCACAAGTCTTATGACTGCGTACAATATTTTACAATATTTATCGCAGCGTCACGCACCCTACGATTATTAATGTGCCCGGAGAGCAGATCCTATCAGATATTTATAAAATTTTTTATAAAATTCCCTCTGAAGTTGCATAAATCCCTAATCAAGCTGCGATAAATTTATAGGATCATATCTTTCAGGGTCTCTATTCAAATGATGTATTTTTCTTGGTGTCTTGTTGGTAATACCAATTTAATGTAAAGCTGCATAGAATTCGATCCCCAGAAGCGGAAAACCATATATCAAAGTACCCCTTTTTCAGGGGGATTTAGGGGGATCGAGATATATGCAACTTCACATTAAATTGGTATAACACAATTGATTTTTGCATGACAAACACCTGAAGGGTTAACACCAGTAACAAAGCGAATAAATCAGGGATGAGCATATGAAACTGCTACCTTTAGATAAACTAGGAGCAAGAGAAGCCGGTGGTATTGTTGAGTTTGGAGTTTTTCTTCCTTGGGTGTCTAAAAAGGACGGGAATCGGCTATGGGTGAAAGTAATTCACGAAAAAGACCAATTTTTGCAAATTACGCAGCCACTAATATTTGAGTTAGACCATTCTATTGACCCAGAATATGGTGATTATTGGTCAACTCAGATAAACATTAACAGTCAACCAAAACCACACCCCAAATCTGCATGGGGAGAACCAGGTAAATATGTTTACCGCTATTTTCTTCAGAATCCGAATAAGGGAGAAATCGATTGGATTGTTGACCCGTTTGCTAGAGAATTTGGTATAGGCAAATTATCAGCCTTTACAATGGGATATGAAGCATATCAATGGAGTCAGCAAGAAAATATCTGGAAAACTCCTGCGTTAAAAGATTTGGTGATCTACGAATTAATGATCAATGAATTCGCCGGAGATATTGAGAGAACAATAGAGCGCTTTGGGTATCTGGCAGATTTGGGAGTTAACTGTCTGGAAATTATGCCCCTTTCTAACGTAGCATTAACAGTAGATTGGGGCTTTTTGCCGATTGGCTATTTTGGTGTGGATGAGCGCTTTGGCAAAAGAAAAGATTTGCAAAAATTAATTGATGCTGCACATCAAAACAACATTGCTCTAATTGTCGATGCCGTTTATGGACACACCAGTGATCAGTTTACATACTCTTATCTTTATCGGCAATTAGGCTATCGAGAAAACCCTTTTATGGGGACATTTGCTAAAGATTATTTTGGTGAAAGTACAGATTATAACCGCAAGTTTACCCAAGATTTTTTCTATACAGTTAACTATCACTGGTTGGCTGTTTATCATGTCGATGGCTTTCGCTATGACTGCGTACCCAATTACTGGGACGGTTCTACAGGAGTTGGTTACGCTAACTTAGTGTTTAACACTTATAAAACCGTCAAAGAAAAAAGCACTTCTGGGGATTACTGGCAGAAATTTTTTAACAATAACACCATCAATTTGATTCAGTGTGCTGAACAATTAGAAGGACCAAAAGGGATTTTGGCACAGACTTATACCAACAGTACCTGGCAAAATGAAACATTAGGTGCAGCCCAAAGTGTAGCTGCTGGAAACAAAGGTGATTTAGCTAATCTGGGCTTTAAATTTGGTTTGGATGGCTATCCGTCAGAGATTACAGTCAATGACGATAAAATAGCCAAAACAGCATTGCAATATATTGAGAATCACGACCATTCTCGCTTTGTTTGCAATTTTGGCAAAAATACTCGCGATAATGATTTATTACAAGAAGGTAATCGTGATTTGTGGTATAAAGTCCAGCCATATCTCATTGGGATTTTAACTTGCAAAGGTATTCCCATGTTATGGCAAGGTCAGGAATTTGGGGAAAACTATTATCTCCCAGAACAAGGTTTTGGGCGAGTAATGTTGCTGCGACCTGTACGATGGGATTATTTTTATGATCCTATTGGTCAAAGGGTAATTTCTTTAGTAAGAAAACTGATTAAACTGCGTCGTCAGCAATCGCAGTTTACGGAAGGGAATCACTTCTTTTACAACAATTATGACCGCTATCAGTCTAAAAATGTGTTGCTATTCTCGCGTCAACACGCTAACAAGTTCACTTTAGTAGCGCTTAACTTTGGTAATAGCGATCAGAGTGTACCCTTCTGGTTCCCAATTGCTGGCGATTATCAAGACGAACTTGATGGACAGAACAATTTAATTGGGGTTCCTAGTTGGACGGAATATTGGGTAAATATTCCTAGCAATTACGGGAGAATCTGGACGGTGAAGAATTAGGAGTGAGAAGTTGGGAGTTAAGACGGTTCGCTGACAATACTGCGTAGGTTTTGGCTAAAAAATAAAACTGTGTAGGTTGGGTTGAGGCTTTACAAAACCCAATCTACGATTCTACGATTATCCTTAACACCAAGGGTATTTTTACTTACCAAACTCATGGAAAATAAAATTTATACTTTTGGTTTTTAAACTTTTACGAAATTGCCATGACATAGATTGAATCTATGGAGTATTCATAGATCAAATACCACTCTTTGACCAAGGAGATCCTATGTCATTGCAATCTGGATTGAATGCGTTTCAAGAGGGACGTTATCAAGAATCTGTTAAACTGCTAGAACAGTTCTGTAGAAATTGTGTTGATCAAAATTCCTCAGATTACCTTTCCGCACAGATGTGGTTAGTGAAAGCATATCAAGGTGCGGGGGAACTGGAAAAAGCTACGATTATGGTTCAAAAGCTGATGAACAGCAACAATCCAGAGGTACGCAATTGGGCACAACAAGCCCGCCAAACCTTACCTCAAACGCCACCAGCGAGCCAATCTCAAGCCTTTCAAACAGCAGGACGTGCTGCTACTGCTGGCGTAAAATTAGCGATGGGGGGTGTGGGTGGTAGTTTGGTATTAGCCTCTGGTGTCACCATGACTTTGATGTTTGGCATGGTGTTGGCTTTAGGTTTAAGCTTAGTATTGATTTTGGGTAGCAACGATCCACTCCAAGGGCTAGCGATCGCTATTGGTATTACCATAATTTTTAGTATCCTCAGCTTTTTCCTGTCTCCCTTCCTCATGGATTTAATTCAAAGCTGGCTTTACCAAACTCGTTGGGTAGAGTTAGCCGAAGTGGAATCCTTGAGTCCAGAGACTGCGAGAATTATTCATCAAGTTTGTCAACAGAAACAGCTAAAAACTCCCAGACTGGGAATCATTAACGACCAAAACCCCACAGCTTTCACTTATGGTTCATTACCAAATAGCGCTCGCTTAGTCGTTAGTCAGGGACTTTTCACTTATCTTGATGACGATGAAATTGCTACCGTCTACGCCCACGAACTAGGACATATCGTCCATTGGGACTTTGCTGTGATGACCGTAGCATCTACTTTAGTGCAAATTTGCTACCTGATTTACAGCACAGCCAGAAGATTAACAACCGGTGATGATAGCAAAATCAAAGATGCAATACAATCTGTTGCACTGGCTGCCTATATATTTTACATCCTGGGGACTTACCTACTGCTGTACCTTTCCCGCACCAGAGAATACTTTGCTGACCATTTTGCTGCAGAAACCACAGGAAACCCTAATGGATTATCCCGCGCTTTAGTTAAGATTGCTTACGGAATTGTCGAAGAAGGTTCACGGTCAAAAGAACCCAGTCGCTTGATTGAAGGGACACGCGCCTTGGGTATTTATGACCCGAAAGCCGCTGCTTCTACAGGAACCGCTTACCGAATTGCTTCAGATTCACAAAAAATTGGTCGCGTCTTTTTGTGGGATATGTTTAACCCTTGGGGTTGGTGGATGGAGTTAAATTCCACTCACCCGCTGACTGGTAAACGAGTCCGCGCCCTTAGCACCTATGCGGAACAGCTGGGTTTACCAATTGAGTTTGACATGGGACGAGTTATTAACGAAGGCAAAACCTTAAGCAAGGGTAAGCTTTATGGTAATTTCTTGTTAGATGTTGTACTCTATGGATCTGAAACCATCGGTCTATTAGCTGGTTTAGTTATCGCCGCAATTTTGTGGTCAAGTTCCCAAAACCCTGGTTTGTCGATGGGTGCGCCATTCATCGGCTTAGGGGTAGGAATTGTGATTAAAGCCTTGGTGATGTTCCCCAGCTATCAGCAAGCACCAGCAACCGATGTTCTCACCCTGATGTCAGACCCTTACGCCAGCCCATTGCGCGGACAACCTGCAAAACTGGAAGGTCAACTAATTGGTCGTGGTGATGCTGGTTATAAATTCGGTTCCGATTTGAAAATCCAAGACCGCAGCGGAATGCTTTATCTGCACTACGCCTCCCGCTTTGGCCCTATCGGTAATTTTCTGTTTGGAATGAAGCGAGTGCAAAGCTTAATTGGTCAACAGGTTGAAGCTGTGGGTTGGTTCCGTCGAGGTGTTGCGCCTTGGATGGATCTGATTCAACTGCAGAGTGAAAATGGCACTATTGTCAACAGTTACCATCGCTTCTGGTCATTCATCATGGGTGGTGCATTGATGATTTTAGGAGTTGTTGTGCAGGTATATTTTAGGTAAATAGTATTTTTGGCGTTGCTGATTAATGGGATGATTTTTGTCTCACGCAAAGGCGCAAAGGCGCAAAGAGGAAGAGTTTTCAAAGTTGAATTTAACGATTTCATCCCGCAATTATGCAACGCCGTATTTTTAGTTAGGGCTATGGCGGTTCTCAGTGACGTATAAGAACCCCACCCCCAACCCCCTAAGCGCAAGCGAGGAGCTTGCTCTGATATACCTCATATCAAATCCGATTGATTGCACATGGTATATGTAGGGGCACGGCATCCAAAATTTTTTCTTCTAATGACAATTTTACTCGTGCCGTGCCCCTACGACAATTTTCCTTAACTGAACTGTATTGCCCTATGTAGGGTGCGTGACGCTTCGATAAATATTGTACGCAGCTTACTTGACTTGTGGCGTCACGCACCATTCTTTAAATGTGACACGCAAGTAAGTCCTGGGTATCATCGGAACAAGGAATGTCTCGTTCCAAACAAGGAATGTCTCGTTCCAAACAAGGAATGTCTCGTTCCAAACAAGGAATGTCTCGTTCCAAACAAGGAATGTCTCGTTCCAAACAAGGAATGTCTCGTTCCAAACAAGGAATGTCTCGTTCCGAACAAGGAATGTCTCGTTCCAAACAAAGAATGTCGAGTTCCAAACAAGGAATGTCGAGTTCCAAACAAGAACTGTCGCGTTCCAAACAAGGAATGTCTCGTTCCGAAGGCGCATTTATGACTTTTGCAAGCCGTCTATAATGTTCACCCTGCGTTATTTTGGGTGAAAAATACAGCACAAGCGCTGTACGCTGGGAATTATTACCCCTCTGGTGCGAAAGTAAGCAATATTTGCAGTTTGCGCCAAATAATTAGTATGACCAAGGCATTCCTAAAGATCGCAAAGTGCTTGAAGACTGCCAGAAGCTGGCTGTTGAAGATGGCAAGCTCGTTTATCAACCATTTTACAGCACCATCGACACCTTACATCGAGAAAAATACTACCCATATCAATACTGGTTATATTTTGCCTTCTTTAGCAGGTCCAGTCCTGCTTTTGGGTGGGGGTGGACCTGATGTGGAAGAGGCGATCCAGTGGATGATCAACGAGGTGAGAGGATGTAATAACTGCGACACCAAGGTTGATGTCGTAGTTATTCGCTCTTATGGTAGCCATGATTATAATCGGCTAATTTATGATATGAGAGGTGTAAGATCTGTTGAAACTCTAATCATTAGCAATAGAGATGATGCTAACAGAACAGATATTTTTGATAAAGTAAGACAAGCTGATGTAATTTTCTTTGCCGGCGGCGACCAATGTGAATACATCCGCAAGTGGCATAATACTAAATTAGAATTTGCTGTTAAGTCAGTTTATGCTAGACGCGGTGGTATTGGTGGTACTAGTGCAGGTGCGATGATCCAAAGTGAATATGTCTACGATGCTTGTGCTTGCATAGATAGCGTTGAAAGCAAAGATGCACTCGCAGATCCATACCAGAATCTGACCTTTACTTACAACTTTTTTCAATGGCACAATTTAAGGGGAAGTGTTGTAGATACCCATTTTGACAGCCGTAAAAGAATGGGTCGAATCATGGCTTTTATAGCGCGTCAAATTCAGGATGGTGTCTGTGAAAGTGCTTTAGGAATAGCTATTAGCGAAGAGACATCTGTTGTGGTGGATAAATACGGTTTAGCGAAAGTTATGGGGAGGGGTGCAGCATATTTTGTCCTCGCTGACCATTTACCAGAAGAATGTAAACCGCGAACTCCCCTCACTTTCCACGACTACAAAATTTGGCGCGTTCCCCGTGGTGATACTTTCGACTTGAAAAATAGACCGACAAGGGGATATTATCTGCGGAGTGTCAAGCGGGGAAGAATTGACTCCGATCCTTATTGAGGATACTGAGTCGCGAATAGGGATAACACCCATTTGATCGCCTATGTGAGGACGACAAGGCCTAGGGGCGCAAGGCCTTGCGCCCCTACAGAAAATGTGGTAATTGTATGAAAACGGCGATCGCGCCTAGACCAAAGTCGCTTGTTTGCGTAAACTGTGAATAGTGGCGATCGCATGTTTGGCGACGATATCAATCTCCTCTTGGGTATTGAAGCGTCCAATGCCAAACCGCACGGATGCATAAGCTAGTTGTTCACAATGTCCCAATGCTGTGAGAACATAAGAAGGGGCGGTGTTGGCTGAGGAGCAAGCTGAACCGGATGATATTGCCATGACTGGCTGTAATCCTAAAGAAAGGGCGGCGCCGTCTACTCCTTCAATGCTGATATTCAGGTTTCCGGCGATTCTTTGGCTGGGATGTCCGTTGAGATGTACTCCTGTCAATTGGGAAAGTTGTTTCCACAATCTTTGTCTAAGTTCTGTCAGGCGTTGGTTTTCCGTTGCTTGTTCAGCCAAGGCGATTTCTACGGCTTTACCTAAACCGACAATTTGCGGTGTATATAATGTTCCCGAACGCATTCCCCGTTCATGTCCTCCGCCATGCAGTTGGGGAGCCAGTTGAACTCTGGGGTTGCGTCTGCGGACGTACAATGCACCGATGCCTTTTGGTCCGTAGACTTTATGTGCTGTGAGCGACATTATATCAATATTTAGCGCTTCCACATCTAAGGGAATTTTACCAATGGCTTGGGCTGCGTCTGTGTGAAAAATTATATTGCGTTGGCGACACATTTCCCCAATTTCTGCTAATGGTTGCAATACGCCGATTTCGTTATTTCCAGCCATCACCGACACCAAAATTGTGTCAGGACGGAAGGCTTTTTCTAACTCGGTTAAATCAATTAATCCATCTTTTTGCACTGGGAGGATGGTAATTCCGAAACCGAGAGTTTGTAAATATTTACAAGGGTCGAGAACGGCTTTATGTTCAGTCGCCACTGTTATAATATGTTGACCCTTTTGAAAATAAGCCTCAGCGACACCTTTGATAGCTAAATTATTCGCTTCTGTGGCGCCACTGGTGAAGACAATTTCTTCTGGTGTGGCGTTGATGGCGTCTGCTAAAATTTCCCTGGTTTGTTTGATAGCAGCTTCTGCTTCCCAGCCGTAAATATGACTAATACTGGCTGGATTGCCAAATTTTTCGGTAAAATAAGGTAACATTGCTGCCAATACCCGTTCATCAACGGGGGTGGTAGCGTGACAATCGAGGTAGATAGGACGAATGGACATAATTAACTGAATGCTTGACCTAATTTTTTTAAGATTTTTAGCACCTGATACAACTCATTTTCTCTTTTCAACAAAGTAAATTCATCAGACAAAGCATACTTGAATGTATTTAATTTAGCTAGTTTCAAAAACAGAAAATGGCTTCCATTAGTTACTAATCCAAATACAGGTTTTTCTTCATGGGGATTTCCCAGCATATAAGTCAGTGCTTGGGGTATGGCTTCTAAGACAGAAAAGCTAGCCCTTTTTGATTCTATTACAAGTAACCACAATTGCTGCTGAATGACTAAAACATCAATTCTCCCTCGAATAATTTTTCCTTCATCCTCCGCCGAAATTTCTATTGACTGCTCATTTTTAATCAAAAAAGGTTCGTCATAAAATCCAGCCAGATTGAGTAAAGGAGATAATACCACCATTTTCACAACTTCTTCCAACAAAGGAGGATGTTTCACCAATCTGAGGAAATGAGTTTTAACTCTGTCTAACTCTTGCTTTTCTAAATCTGTGATTTCTGGTAAACCTGTAAACCACTCTGTAAAAAACGCCTCAGATTCAGTCTGGTGCAGACCAAATCTTTCTTCTAAATAAGCAATGCCTACATTTTGCGCTTGGATGACTTGAACCATATTAATATTAACTCAATAGTTGACCTAATTTTTTTAAGATTTTTAACACCTGATATAATTGATTTTCTGGTGAGGAAATTTAATTTTTTCTTGTTCCATGACCTCTAATTCTTAATTGGCTGCTCGAATGGGCTAGTCACATTCTACTTAATTATTTACTCCCTGATAATTCTCGCAGTTTAGTTAACACTTGTTGAGCATGACCTTTGGCTTTGACATTCGGCCAAGTATAGGCAATTATTCTATCAGGAGAAATCAGGAAAGTTGACCGCGCCACACCCATATATTCTTTTCCCATAAACTTTTTCAATCGCCAAGCGCCATAAGCCTGTGTTAGTAGATGTTCTGGGTCACTGAGGAGGGTGATGGATAAGTTATGTTTGCTGATAAATTTGCAATGAGTTTTACCCGAATCTGGACTTACGCCTAAAATTTTCGCTCCTAGTTGGCTGAAGTCTGGATACAACTCGGTAAAATCTTTGGCTTCTGTGGTGCAGCCAGGGGTGTCATCTTTGGGGTAGAAATAAAGTATAACCCATTGAGCGGTGAAATCAGCGAGACTGACTGGGTTTTCATTTTGGTTTGGGGTAGAGAAATCTGGTGCTGGTTCTCCAGGTTGGGGAATGTTGGTCATGATCTGTGTAGGATGTCCTGATGCTGTCTAAGCTAACCTTTCATTGTAGCCGATATGAGCAGTCACCGCACGCCAGATGTACAGCAGAAATCTTTAGCTATTTTAAAGTAAAAAAAACCCAACTCAAACTCACCGACAAGTGAGGAGTTGGGTTAATCTAACTTTGGGGGTGAGCTTTGCCCAATAAGAAGCCAATACGCCTCTTGGCAAATAACAGGTTTACCAATATCGTGCTGACATCATCACTATTTCTTGACTACTAGAGTACTAGCTATGATGTCGTGGAGCGCTTGCTTTTTCTCGCTAAATGCAGCCATAATATAGCCAATCGCAAAAATCAAACTGGAAATAAACTTAGAAAAATGCCTTCCCGTAGCTCTACCAAAAGAGATTTTGTTCCCCTCAGTGACAATAATTCCCAATGCTTGTTTACCAAGAGTAGCCTGTTGATCTGAACTTTCTAGCAATGCAAAGTAAAGCCAAGCAATTACAATTCCCAAAACAAAGGCAATACCTTCAACACCTTCAGCAGTTCCTAGAGCAGTAGCATACAAGAAACCAAAGACGAAGCCAACAACGGAGCCTAAAATGTATAAAATAATCACGTCAAGCAAGTATGCTACAAATCTCGTCAACCGGCGTACTGTGGTTGCATGGTTCACTCCTAACGTTTTTTAACTACTAAACAACCAGTGATTTGATCGTGCAGAGTTTGTGCTTTACTCGTAAAACCTGCCATGATGTAGCCCACCCCCAAAGTTAAATATGATGAAATATATTTGCTAATATGCCTTGCAAAAGCCACACCAAAAGAGATTTTATTGCCCTTGAGGTCGGTAACAATAATACCCAAAGCTATTTTGTCAAGCGTTCCCTGTTGGGAAGAAGACTCCATTACTGAGCTGTAAATGGCAAACCAAAACCGCCACCCCCTAGCTGACGTATGACTCGATAGCGCCCTTGTAGTAGAAGTTCGGAGCCGCAACTGAGACAAAATAATTCATCATCACGATTTTGCGGTTTTGAGCAGTCGGGTTTAATGCACAGACTCATTGCATCAGCCGGTAACGGTTTTATCTGCCATTTTACCGTTATCGATGTGTTTAACAAGAGTAATTTTTATACAAACATTGCGGCTGTATTAATACGGTGCGTTACGCTGTCGCGGTAACACACCCTTAGCTCGACTTTATCCAAAATTAAGAACTTGGTTCTCCTTATAGGGCAAAAATCCTGGCTTTTTGGCAAAAACTTTTTCCATGTCACTGATTCACGGTGAAATTGAAAAACTCAAACTATCGCCCTATATAGCTTTCAGCGTTAGTGATCGCCTTCATGGAAAATGGATAAAGTCGAGCTAAGACTGCCGGTTTAATCTATATTAAGAATCTAAATTCTTGACTTATGTTAAAAGAATATTGACACTCCCCTGGCTAAATCATACGATGAACCGCTCAAAACTAGTTGCTATAATCACCGGTGCGATTTCTATTATTTTAGCGATCGCCTACCTGATCATCGTTCAAGTACTCGACTACCGAGACATGAAACCCGCTCCCATCAGTCAATCGGTACAAACAGAGGTCGTTGTAGCCGTGAGAGTCCCAAAATTGGGAATTGGGAGTTAGGAGTAAAATGATTCCTTCTTTACGAGTTTATTTATTATTGATATTCGGAATAGCGATCGCCCCGATTTTATCGCTATTTTTCGGTATTCCCTGGAGTATTGCGATCGCCTTACTATTTGATGTTGTAGTTTTGGGCTTGATGGTTGTGGATGGTTTGCGGGTACGGCGCTACCGGGTGCAAATTATCCGCGAATTACCGCCGCGCTTGTCTATTGGTCAAGATAATCCGGTGCTGCTCATGGTAACATCGGCAAAGGCTAATGCTGTGATTCAAATCCGCGATTATTACCCAACGGGATTTGCTGTGTCTGTACCCACACTCAGCGCGAATCTTCCCATCAACAGCACTCAGGAATTGAAGTATAGTGTCAAACCAACACAGCGGGGAGAGTTTCCTTGGGGGAATATTCAAGTCCGACAGTTAGGACTTTGGGGATTAGCTTGGGATGATTGGCAGATTTCCCAAAGTCTGCGCGTGAAGGTTTATCCTGATTTATTGGGGTTGCGATCGCTCTCAATTCGGCTGACACTACAATCATCGGGAGCAATTCGCCAATCTCGCCAAATGGGTATTGGGACTGAGTTTGCAGAACTGCGGAACTATCGCACTGGTGATGATTTGCGATTTATTGATTGGAAAGCTACCGCCCGGCGTGTGGGGACGTATAGTAATACACCGCCACTGGTAAGGGTTTTAGAACCAGAACAGGAGCAAACCTTGCTGATTTTGCTCGATCGCGGACGGTTGATGACATCGAAAGTCCAGGGTTTGCAGCGATTTGACTGGGGTTTGAATGCGACCTTATCCTTAGCTTTGGCGGGATTACATCGAGGCGATCGCGTCGGTGTGGGTGTATTTGACCGCCAAATGCATACGTGGATTCCCCCAGAACGCGGTCAACATCACCTAAGTCAGCTAATTGATCGCCTGACTCCGATTCAACCAGTATTGCTAGAATCTGACTATTTAGGGGCTGTCACCAGTTTAGTGCAGCGCCAAACTCGTCGGGCACTAGTAGTATTAATTACCGATATAGTTGATGTCACCGCCTCCGCTGAACTCCTCGCCGCACTGTCGCGATTAGCACCTCGTTATCTACCGTTTTCGGTGACTCTGCGCGATCCTCAAGTTGATCATTTAGCACACACTTTTAACGAAGATGTGACAGTCGCTTATACTCGTGCGGTAGCTTTAGATTTATTAGCACAAAGACAAATCGCCTTTGCTAAATTGAAACAAAAAGGTGTATTGATACTCGATGCGCCAGCGAATCAAATTACCGATCAATTAGTTGAACGTTATTTGCAACTCAAAGCGCGGAATCAACTTTGAAGGGGATTGGGGATTGGGGATTGGGGATTGGGGATTGGGGATTGGGGATTGGGGATTGGGGATTGGGGATTGGGGATTGGGGATTGGGGATTGGGGATTGGGGATTGGGGATTGGGGATTGGGGATTGGGGATTGGGGATTGGGGATTGGGGATTGGGGATTGGGGATTGGGGATTGGGGATTGGGGATTGGGGATTGGGGATTGGGGATTGGGGAGAAATGACCAATGACAAATGACCAATGACCAATGACCAATGACAAATGACAAATGACAAATGACCAATGACAAATGACAAATGACAAATGACAAATGACGACCCTAGCTAGTATGATTTATTTGCGCCGACCTATTCGCCAAATATTGATACATTTGCCAACGCGCATCTACTTCCGCTTGGGCTTGTTCTAGCAGTTGTTTTGCAACTTCTGGCTTACTCTTGGTCAACATTTTGAAGCGATTTTCTTGATACATTGATTTTTCTACCGATTGGTGAGGCGATCGCATATCTAATTGCAATGGATTCTTACCCTGTTTCTGCAACTCAGGATTATACCGATACAGCAACCACCTTCCTGATTCTATCAGAGATTTTTGGTGATTCATGCCTGTGGTCATATTGATGCCGTGGGCGATGCAATGGCTATAGGCAATAATCAGTGATGGACCGTCGAAAGCTTCTGCTTCCAAAAATGCTTTCAAAGTCTGTTCGTCTTTCGCGCCAATAGCTACACTGGCTACGTAAACATTTCCGTAGGTCATGGCGATTAAACCTAAGTCTTTCTTGGGCGCAGGCTTACCACTGGCGGCAAATTTCGCTACCGCTGCTCTTGGCGTAGCTTTGGATGATTGTCCGCCCGTGTTAGAATATACTTCTGTATCCATCACCAAGATGTTGACATTGCGACCACTGGCTAAGACATGATCAATACCGCCAAAGTCAATATCATACGCCCAACCATCACCGCCGACAATCCAGACGCTTTTTTTGACGAGATAATCGGCTAAGGATTTGAGATTTTGGATTTGGGATTTGAGATTGGGGTTTAGTTCTGAAGTTGAGATTTGATCTAGTTTTTGTTTCAAAATCTTTACCCGTTCCCGCTGTTCCCAAATTTCCGTCTCGTTATTTTGCGTAGCATTAATAATCGATTCGACAAGCTTCTCTTCAACTTCCCCACTCAACTTTTGCAACAATTCTACTGCAAATTGCGCTTGTTTATCTAGAGACAAGCGATAGCCAAAACCGAATTCGGCGTTATCTTCAAATAAACTATTAGACCAAGCAGGTCCACGTCCCTCAGCGTTGGTTGTCCAAGGGGTTGTGGGTAAATTTCCGCCGTAGATGGAAGAACAACCCGTAGCATTAGCAATAACAGCGCGATCGCCAAACAGTTGTGTTAATAATTTTAGATAAGGCGTTTCTCCACAACCAGCACAAGCACCAGAAAATTCAAATAAAGGTTCTTGGAGTTGTTGTTGGCGAATTTGGTGCAATTTTAACTGTCTTCTGTCAGGATTTGGTAAACTCAAAAAGAAATCCCAATTTTTCCGTTCTTGCTCCCGCAAAGGTAGCTGCTGCGCCATGTTAATGGCTTTGCGTAATGGTTCTGATTTATTTTTCGCCGGACAGACATTTACACAAATGGCGCATCCTGTACAGTCTTCAGCTGCTACCTGAATCGTAAATTTTTGGTTTGCAAAGTCCTTATCTTTGGCGTCAATTGACTTAAAGGTGTCTGGCGCATTTACCAACTT
The DNA here is from genome assembly GCA_038087035.1 of Gloeotrichia echinulata CP02. NCBI lineage: Bacteria > Bacillati > Cyanobacteriota > Cyanophyceae > Nostocales > Gloeotrichiaceae > Gloeotrichia > Gloeotrichia echinulata. Next base: position 1,362,947 of record CP051187.1, read on the forward strand.
ACTTGCTTCATAAGCCTTGGCGCGAATGGCGCTGTGGGGACAAACCATCACACACTTACTACATTGAACGCAAACTTCCGCATCCCACACAGGAATCTCTTCAGCAACGTTGCGTTTTTCCCACTTAGTTGTTCCACTGGGAAAGGTACCATCAGGAGGGAGAGAACTTACAGGTAAATCATCACCTTCCCAAGTCATGATTTTACCTAAAACTTCCCGCACAAATTCCGGCGCACTTATAGAAACGGGACTGTGGATAATCTCTCCATATTCCCATTTTTTCCCCATATCCCCATCTTTTACCTTCACCTCATGCAAATTTTCCAGGGTGTTGTCTACCGCTTGTAAATTCATGCGAACAACTTCGGCGCCTTTTTTACCGTAGGTCTTTTCAATCGCTTGTTTAATTTTGGTAATGGCTTCTTTTTCTGGTAAGACCCCCGCCAAAGCAAAGAAACACACCTGCATAATGGTGTTAATGCGTCCCCCCATGCCACTTTCGCGGGCTACTTTGGTAGCATTGATGATGTACAACTTGAGCTTTTTGTCAATAATTTGCTGTTGCACTTTGCTGGGTAAATGTTCCCAAACAGTATCAATATCATAAGGACTGTTAACTAAGATAGTCGCCCCAGGTACAGCGGCTTTCAAAATATCTATCCGTTCGAGAAAACCCCAGTGATGACAACCGATAAAATTAGCTTTGTCGATCAAGTAAGTTGACCGAATTGGCTCTGTACCGAAACGCAGGTGAGAAACGGTCATCGAACCAGATTTTTTGGAGTCGTAGACAAAGTAGCCTTGGGCGTAGTTGTCGGTTTCTTCGCCAATAATTTTGATAGAGTTTTTATTAGCACCCACAGTCCCATCAGCACCTAAGCCGTAAAACATCGCCCGCACAACGTTATCAGGTTCAGTAGAGAAATTGGGGTCAAAGTTTAAGGATGTGTGGGTAACATCGTCATTAATCCCGATAGTAAAATGATTTTTCGGCTGTTTTGCGGCAAGATTATCAAATATCCCCTTCACCATCGCTGGGGTAAATTCCTTGGAAGAAAGACCATACCGCCCACCGATAATAGATTTTAGATTTGGAATTTGGGATTTGGGATTGGCTTCATGAACCGCAGCTACCACATCCAAATACAAGGGTTCCCCGGCGCTACCTGGTTCTTTGGTGCGGTCGAGGACGGCGATCGCCTGTACACTATGAGGTAATACTGCCACAAATCGTGCCACGTCAAAGGGGCGATATAACCGCACCTTCACCACACCGACTTTTTCCCCACTGTTGTTGAGGTAATCTACGGTTTCATGGACGGTTTCACACCCAGAACCCATAATCACAATTACCCGCTCCGCATCGGCGGCGCCGTGGTATTCATAGATTTGGTAATATCTACCTGTGCGTTCTCCAAATTCATCCATCACCCGCTGGACTATGGACGGTGTAGCTTGGTAGTAAGGGTTTGCGCCTTCGCGGGACTGGAAGAAAACATCCGGGTTTTGGGCTGTACCGCGTAAAACTGGATGGTCCGGAGTCAGGGCGCGCGCGCGGTGAGCTAAAATTAAATCATCGTTGATGAGCGATCGCAAGTCATCATCTGACAACAACTTGACTTTTTGCACTTCATGTGATGTGCGGAAGCCGTCAAAGAAATGCATAAACGAAACTCGCGTCTCTAGGGCTACTGCATAGGCGATGAGGGCAAAATCCAGGTTTTCCTGCACCGAAGCCGAACACAGCAAACCAAAGCCAGTAGCACGGGCTGCCATCACGTCGCTATGATCACCAAAAATTGATAAAGCGTGCGTAGCTAAAGAACGCGCAGCGACGTAAATAACAGTACTGGTAAGTTCCCCAGCAATTTTGTAGAGATTGGGAATCATCAGTAATAATCCCTGGGAAGCTGTAAAAGTAGTACTCAGGGAACCCGTTTGTAAAGCCCCATGTACCGCACCAGCCGCGCCGCCCTCACTCTGCATTTGCACTACACTGGGAACAGTACCCCAGAGATTCGGACGACCATCAGCCGCCCAAGCATCAGCCCATTCACCCATCGTTGAAGAGGGGGTGATAGGATAAATAGCAATTACCTCATTTAACTTGTAAGCAACAAGGGCTACAGCCTCATTTCCGTCAATAGTGGCATAGGTCTTGGTCATGATTTTTTCCTGTCTCACATTTTAGCAATTGCTGGGGTTTCTAAACTGGATGAAGAGAAGAATTAGAAATAGCCGTAATGAGTAATGAGTAATGAGTTATGAGTAAGGAGTAAGGAGTAATGAGTAATGAGTAATGAGTAATGAGTAAGGAGTAATGAGTAATGAGTGGATTATTTTTTATTTTTATTTCAACTTGTTGATTGAAGTTGTTAATATCTTAATAATTCTTTTATTACTTATTATTCATTACTTATTACTCATTACTCCTTACTTAAAGTTTGACTCTCAATAAATACTTCATAATGAGTGGATTATTTTTTATTTTTATTTCAACTTATTGATTGAAGTTGTTAATATCTTAATAATTCTTTCATTACTCATTACTCATTACTCATCACTCATTACTCATTACTCATTACTCATTACTCATTACTCATCACTCATTACTCATTACTCATTACTCATTACTCATTACTCATTACTCATCACTCATTACTCATCACTCATTACTCATTACTCATTACTCATTACTCATTACTCAAAATTTGACTCTCAATAAATACTTCATCAAGTATTATCGCACCTCCCCTATTTGATCTATTAATAGATATTAAGCATGTACTCAAAAACCGTAGCTGATAATTTATCAGGCTTTGGGGAAATTTATATTTTTTGATGGGGTAGAGGTTCGGTCAACGGTTTGTAGTTGTTTGTAGTTGCGCTTCAGCGTATTAAGACTCAAAAATATAGGTCAAAACCTAATTACAAGCACTGAGGGGAAAGAACCCCCTTGCCATACGTAAGTATTTGTGAAAGAATTGATTTTTAGTTTTCGACTGTCAAAAATATCCGAAAACAGCTTCCAGTCAGGTTTTTCAGTTTTAACTCACTGACCATTCTGACTGGTCTTTATTCACCCTTTATATTTACTTTACCGAAAGTTAACCAATTTTTATTGAGTTTTTAATCTAGACAATGTTAACTAAATACTAATTCACTTTTTGCTGCAACATTTGAACCCCCCAATACTCTTTTCATTAGAGGGTCTGGGGGGATTACTTATATATTCCTCTATCTTCCAGATAAGTCCCCATGAAGATTATTCGTCAACCGGAATACATTGCATATTGTTGAGATTGTAGAAATGGGATTGTGTCAGTTTAGGTTGTGTCATTTATATATGTATAAAGTCAGCGTGAAAGTTTTACTCTATTTTTACAGATTCATTAGGGTGTATCTACTGAAAAAGCAGATACTGTTTTGATAGATCAATTTGGAGCGCAGTTGCTAAGATTGGATACTGTGGGTTGTTAGAAACCCAGACAGTATCCAGGCAACAGCGTGCAACTTTTAACTATCTTAAATGCCAAAAATATTATTTCTCTGTACGGGTAATTACTACCGCAGCCGTTTCGCCGAACACCTGTTCAATTGGTTGGCTACTAAACAAGGGTTAGATTGGCTCGCTGATTCACGAGGATTAGCCTTAGAACGGGGTGCAAATAATGTAGGACCAATTTCTCACTATGCCGTTGAGGCTTTAGCAGTGCGCTTAGTGAGTGTACCTGATAACGAACGCTTTCCACAACAAGCGACTGAGAAAGACTTTCAGACAGCAAATCGAATTATTGCACTAGACGAATCGGAACATAGACCGCTAATGAAAGCGCGGTTTCCTGAATGGATGGATGCTATTGATTACTGGTTGGTGCATGATATAGATAAAACCTCGCATCAAGAAGCCTTGGGACAAATTGAGAATCAGATATTGCAACTTATAGCAGAATTAGAGTTATTATCAACCAAATAGACCACACAGTAGGGGCGCAAGGCCTTGCGCCCCTACAGGTATCTGTGGTTATTGTGTGAAAATTGCTGTAAACTTCTTATACCCCTCCTCGCTTGCGCTTAGGGGCTAGGGGTGGGGTCTTATTTTTAAGTAATAATTACTCGTTCATCTCTTTCAAGGTGGCTAAAGCTGAAGGAGACAACCGACTCAGATAACGGAATATCCAATATTTAACTATCGTGTCTAAAATCACAGGAAATGTAGCAATAAATAGAAATACTATACTTCTATTCGCTGCTAAACCTAAATGTTCTGCAAATCCTTCTAGAAGCACTTCCCAGCCATGTGGTGAATGGAATCCTACAAATATATCTGTAAATAAAATAATTAAAAAAGCCTTAGCACTGTCGCTAAGACCATAGACAATATCATCGATAAAAGCCTTGACAACCACAATTTCTCTTTTGCTCATAGCAATAATCACAGCAAAAGTAATTAGTGATATTAAGTCAGCAAACACATTACTAATAGCGCCACTACTTTTAGTTCTAAATTCCTCAGCTATCTCAATTGCTTTGTCCCTGACTTGTTCTTCTATTGCTTCTGGAGAAAGTGCTGGAGCTTGATGTAATAAATTTGTAAATTTTAATGTTTCTTCAAAATTCTTTAGTTCATGGAGAGCTTCTGCTTCCATATCTGAATTGAGGAAAATTTTAGTTATATTTTCACCTCTATTCTTTTCTACTATAGGATTGAATAATAATTGTTTAGAAAAATGCTGGGTTAACAGTGGTACAAGAATTAGAATTAAGAAAAATCTCAAGGCGATTCTTGTCCGATTTCTAGAAATTCGGTATTTTCTGACAAATTCTTCTTCTGCTTGCGGCGTAAAATCTGTTTTTATTCTGTTAATTGTCCTTCCCAACGACCGGGGTAAAAACCCAGCTTTTTGACTTACAGGTGGTACTTTAAAAGCATCTATATTAGTGGAATTTGATTTTTGATTAACTTCATTACTGTTAATTGGTAGTGAATCAGAAATTGGCGCTAAATTACTGCTGCTAACTGGTTCATCATTAGGTATATACTTTAATATAACTTCGTCAATAAATTGTAGTTTTTCTAAAACAGCAGTATTAGAAATATTCAACATTGCCCGACTTAGCCGAAATTCTGCTAGCCTGACATTAATAATAGTTAAATTTTTATCTAAATATCCCTGCCAATAAGACATCACATTTTCAGTATAATTGCCTGATTCAGCCGATATTGTTTGATTACCAAAGTATTCTATTTCGATGTTTTTAATGATCTGAGCAGCCTCGTAAGCTTCTAAAAGCGCTCTTTCTGGTGTATTCAAAAACCATTCTTTCATTGTTTGTAAGTACTCTGTGATTTTTTTGCGGAACAACCCTGTATTCCTTGTAAAGGATGAAGCTTTTATCGCACACATTTTTATCTATATATAAATATAATGATAATTTTTCATTTAACTTGTACAAAGGGGAATAGGTAATAATTAATCATAATTATTACCTATTCCCTCTATCCTTTATTCTGAGTGTACACCAATTAGAGGATTAGGTACAGGAAACGGACGATTTTCTAGAATTTTAAATTGACCTACGTTAGCGTCATAAGCAAATACTTCCCCACTTTGAATTTCATAAATCCAGGCGTGAAGAGTGAGTTTACCACTGTGAAGTCGAGAGCGAATTATTGGATAAGTCTCCAGACTTTCTATCTGTGTGAGTACGTTCTGTTCAATAGTTGTTTTTAGGAGTTTATCGGGGGGATAATCTGGATAGTTGTCCATCACTAGACGCCGGGTAGGTTCAGCATATTGCTTTAACCAGTCGTAAACTAAAGGCATTTGTTGAGCAAGACTACCTAATTGTAATAGTCCTTTCATTGCACCGCAGTGGGAATGACCACAGAGGACAATATCTTTAATACCCAAAGCCTGAACAGCATATTCTATACCAGCACCCTCACCTTTATTAGCTGCCCCATAGGGTGGTATAATATTACCAACATTCCGGATTACAAACAAGTCCCCAGGCTGACTTTGAGTGATTAAAAATGGGTCAATCCTTGAGTCTGAGCAAGTGATAATTAAAACTTCTGGGTTCTGACCATGAGACAAATGCTCAAACATCTCACGGTGCCTAATGAAATAGTTGTCATGAAACTCATTCAGACCATCAATTATGCGTTTTATTGGCACAGATTAATTCCCCTGATCAAAATTTATTCTATTAGGGAACTCCAAAAAATAAAAACAACCACTTGAAGTTGTTAACAGTCAGTAGTCAACAATCCACAGTGGCGATTAAATATTTTCTCTTTGGAACTCCCTTAAATATCACAGTCTTTCACCAAATTTACGCAAAAACATGTCAGAGGATGTTTGAAAAGTCCTCTTGTCGGTATCAAAAATTTGAGATCCCCCTAAATCCCCCGATCCTCGGGGGACTTTGATTCCGGTTCCCCCCTTAAAAAGGGGGGTTAGGGGGGATCTCAAAGTGCGAAGATACAGGGAAATACTTTTCAAACAACCTCTCAAAATCCAGGATTAACTGTAGAGAGACGCTTTTGATGGCGCCTCTCTATACATGATATCTAATGTGCAATCCATTTGACATCAGAAACAATACATACACCACCAAATTTCTGCAAAATAGGCTCAATTGCTGCTACTAATTGTTGCTGTTGTTCTTCTGTACAGATACTCATTACATATCCATTGGTGAGTACATGGGTTTCTAAATCATTGATAACTCTACCTCTGTCTCCTTTACCAACGACATCCTCAATGATGGTATACCCAGACACCCCAGCTTTTTCTAAAATTACTAAAACTTTTTGCAGTTCTAGGGTATTCGTTATGATTTCTACCTTCTTAACAGGTTGCACAATGTTAAACTCCCATGACTTTGATGATATTAAAATACAAGGGAATGCCAATAATTATGTTGAAAGGGAAGGTTAAAGCCAGCGCCATTGAAACGTACAAACTGGGATTAGCTTCAGGAACACTCATTCTCATTGCTGCGGGAACTGCTATATAAGAAGCACTCGCACAAAGGACAGCAAATAACAAAGTATTTCCAGCAGACATACCAATAGCCTTGGCAATGATTATACCAAAAATTGCATTTGCTACAGGCATGAATATAGAAAATATAATCAAAAATGAACCTGTTTTACTCAAATCTTTGATTCTTCTAGCGGCTACCATTCCCATATCTAACAGAAAGAAAGCTAGAACTCCGTAAAATATATCTTGTGTAAATGGGTGTAACTTCTCCCAACCTTTTTGTCCAGTCAGGATGCCTATAATTACACTACCAATTAAGAGAAAAACAGAGCCGTTTAAAAATGCTTCTCGCAGAACTTCATTCCAAGAAAATTTTTCATTTTCTTTATTTTGGCTAAATATCCTCACCAACAGAATCCCGATAATAATTGCAGGAGACTCCATCAGGGCTAAAGCGGCGACCATATGTCCGCCAGATGGAATGTTCAGAATCTTGAGAAAAGACTGAGCAGTGATAAAGGTAACGGCGCTAATAGACCCATAGGTGGCTGCAATAGCTGCTGCATTATAGGTGTCAAGTTTTATTCTTAACACAAAAAATGAGTAAACAGGTACAACAAACGCCATTAATATAGCTGCTAATAATGTCAGTGCAATTTGTGGAGTAATTCCACTTTCATCAAGTTCATAACCTCCCTTAAAGCCAATAGCCAGCAAAAGGTAAAGAGAAAACAATTTTGGTAAAGGTTGGGGAATTTCCAAATCTGATTTTAAAAAAATTGCCAGCATCCCTAAAAAGAAGAAAAGCACTGGCGGATTCAATATGTTCGACAAAATAAGGCTTGAATTCATTTCGATTTGTCCTGATTTTTGCAAAGATAGACCGCAGAAAATATTAGGTCTAGATAGCAAACACTCCTAAAAGTTAAATTTTTATTAACTTTCTATATCTTTTATATTCCAAGTATATGAACGTCGTGTGTAAATCGTATGTCAATATTATGACATGAACCTTAAGGAGTATTTTTACATAGGAATGCTGCAAATTTTACGAAAAGGTATACAATATCACGTTTTGCTAGTTCCCCCGCAACCAGCTTAGGATAAAATATAAAACGCTTTTGGACAAAAAAATGGTAGAAACAATAACAGCTGTGTTTGATGGCAAAGTGTTCTATCCTACAGAACCTATGGCGTTACCAGCCAATACCAGGGTGCGGATTAGTATAGAAGTCTTACCACCTGAAGAACAGGGAACTGTATCGTTTTTGGTGACAGCGCGATCGCTCAAATTAGAGGGACCGCCTGACTGGTCTAGTAACATTGACAAGTATTTATAGGTTCAGAAACTCAGCATGAGGTCAGAAGTATTTCTTGATACATCTTTTGCCATCGCCTTATCTGCACCCCATGATGACTTACATCAGCGAGCCGTCTATCTGGCTGGGTTGCTAGAAACCGCAGGAACACGCTTAGTGACAACACAGTCTGTCATGCTAGAAATTGGTAACGCCTTAGCTCAACAACCATTTCGTCATGGAGCAGTCATATTATTAAATGCACTGACAGCAGACTCCAAAGTAGAAATTGTCCCCCTATCCCAGGAGCTTTATGACAGAGCATTCCAGCTATTCTGCGACAGGACTGAAAAAGAATGGGGATTTAGAGATTGCGTCTCTTTTATTGTAATGCAATATAGTGGAATTACGGAAGCATTAACTGCTAACGAGCATTTTCAGCAAGCAGGATTCCGCGCATTACTCCGAGAAGATTTACCCTTGACGGTTGACGAGTAAGTGCGAATAAACATAACTATATTACGAAACGTAAATATTATGATTATGCCCCAAACCCTTACCAATGACAAGAAATAATCAGTCCCTTTTTTAAGATTTCAAGTGACGTACTCCACACACTCCCTTTCAGGTGAGTGTGGGCTTCTGTGCGACTCTTCTATGAAGACATTGACTGAGCTTTAAGACTGTGCTAACCACGGTTCTTTGGTTAAGCCAAACAATTAGCTTTTATTTTAATAGGCTGCTTTTCAGCATTTAATTGGATTACACCTACTGGTTAAAATTATATCAAATATTTATTTTGAAAAAAAAACAAGAAAGTGTTCATTCCTCACCGACCAACATTGCTGATTTCGCTATGCTCAATTTCGCTCGTTGGTCAATTCGTCACTCACGCGCCATTCATCCCACGCTCATTCGAGTGAGCGTGGGGCTTCTATCGGGAAAGCTAAAAAATTATTTGTCATTGGTAAGAGTTTTGACAAAATTTACATTTTGTGATATATATTAAGAATACGTTATTTGCGATTAGGGCGTCTGTGCGTGAAAGTAATTCATATTTTCAGATAGCAAGGCTAATTTATATATAAAAGAAAAACCGGAAGGATTTATTGTCAAAATCCTACCGATTTATGAGCTGAGTTAAGGAATACCAATCTAATCAAATAATAACTAATTGTCAATTTACCCTGATAACGACCTTACCTCGAAAAACAGTCTAGTTGAATCTTGCAACAAAACTTTACAATACTTGCGTTTTACCCAGGTTAAATCCCTTACCTATTGAGAATAGAGTCATTAACCACTCGAATTTGGTATCAGCAAGTCCAATTCACAACTTGGGCAATATCCTCGAAATCTTAACATTCAACACTTCTGCTCGAAAAACAAAGTAGTAGGACTAACCCAACTCTTCACTCCTCACTCCTCAGTCGTCACTGAGGACTCACAGAGCTGAGGGGCTGTTTTGGTATCCAAATCGTAAAAATTGAGCCAATACTAACTGTGGATTCTACTTCAATCCGCCCCCGATGCATTTCCACAAGCTGTTTAGTTAAAGCTAAACCTACTCCCGTACCTTCGTAGCGGCGACGATAGGGTGTATCTAGTTGTTGAAATTTCTCAAATAGTAATGGTAATTGTTCTTCAGGAATACCAATACCTGTATCTTCAACTTGAAAAATCGCTGTTTCATCTTCTACCCATAAACGTAAGATGACATTACCACCTTCAGGCGTGAATTTAATCCCATTAGTTAACAAATTCCAGAGAATTTGTTCTACTCTGACTGCATCGGCGGTAAATAGGTCACGACGGGGGTCAATTTGCAAATCGAGTTTGAGATTTACTTGTTCTATAGTCGATTTTTCTATCAGGGATATCAGGGTATTTTGTGCAATATTCGCCAAAGAAAATTCCGTAATATTTAAAACTGTTTTACCAGCCTCAATTTGCGATAAATCGAGGATGTCATTAATCATTTCTAATAAATGTTCGCCACTGTCGTGGATGGTTTGTAAATAATCTCGCTGTCGCTGGCTTAACTCACCTATAGGCCAGCGTAACAGGGTAGAAGACATCCCAATAACATAAGTTAAAGGCGTCAGCAATTCATGGCTAATCGTAGCCAAAAATTCATTTCTGAGGCGACTTGCGGCTTCAGCGGCTAATAGCGCATCCCGCAGAGCCATTGTCCGCTCAATCACTCTTTGTTCGAGAGTGTGTTTTTCTTGGGCGAGTGTTCGCGTAGCGTCTCGCAGAGTTCGCATTAACTCAGCTTGGTGAATGGCGATCGCTAATTGCTCGCCAATCGAAGTCAACAAGTTTTTTTCACTCTGTGTCCATTGTCGTGGCTCATGGCACTGATGAGCAATTAGCAGTCCCCAAAGTTTATCTTCAAATATAATTGGTGCAGCCAACTTTGCTCTAACTTGGCTCTCCCTGAGAAAATTTAACAAACACTCTTCCAGCCCATAAGTTTTTTCAACATCATCAACAGTTAAAGTAAACCCTTGACGATACTTCTCCCAACATCGAGAATTCCGCACAAAACAATTTTCTTCCCTGTAATTCAACACTGATGGAATGGTATCTGTAGCACGGGCTTCATAAACAATACAACCCCTCTGCTGTTCGTAGTTTTCGATTAACCGTTGACCGTTGACCGTTGACTGTTGACCGTTGACTCTTCCCTGTTGCCTCTTGACTCTTGAGCCTTCAAACTTATAAATTACTAATCTGTCTAATTCTAGAAACTCACGGACTTGTGTCACTGCCGTTGCCATAATTACTGGCAAATCTAGGCTTTTGCGAATCTGGGTGGTCACTTGATTCAACAGCCGCTCTTGAGAAATCTGTCTTTTGAGAGCATCTTCGACTGGTTGACAGGTATAAACATCAGCTTCTTTGACAGCTGGTACATCTGTAACTTCTTGTTTGGGCTTCGGTAGGAGGGATTCTAATAAAATCAGGGTGAAATTACTTTGGAGCGTGGCATTATTAGGACCGATAATTTGACGATAGCTTTCTAAATTTTGGTGAGTATCAGAATCCTGAGCAAATAAGTCTCTTAATTGCGAGAGGAAAGAGGCGATCGCCTCTGAATTAAATGTCAACCTAGCATTCAATTCTGAATCCTGAGTCAATGAGGTAATTTTTTCCCCCCTCCCCGTCTCTTCTTGGTTTCCTACCAACAGAGCGCTAAATCCATCAGAAACCAGCAAAGTAAATCTTTGTTTTTGCCATGATCTAGGGATGCGAATCCGCGCCAGTACAGCTTCTGTCAGCAACAAACCGGTATTTCCCACTGCTTGAGCCATCTGCTGCAACAATTCCCCAAGCTGATTAAATATATCTATTGGCAAGGTTCGAGAAAAGCTCAAATCAGGAGAACTAAGCATTGTCAAAAGTCTAAAAATAGAAGCTATGTGCTGTGATCAACGGGATTGGGGATTGGGGACACTTCGGCAAGCTCAGTGCATCGCTGGGGATTGGTAGAAGTTCAAGTTTTGGCTTCGGAACTCGAAACTCCAACTTCGGAACTCGAAACTCCAACTTCGGAACTCGAAACTCCAACTTCGGAACTCGAAACTCCAACTTCGGAACTCGAAACTTCAACTTCGGAACTCGAAACTTCAACCTTGGAACTCGAAACTTCAACTTCTGTTGATTAACCTTCAGTCCCCAGCGATGCACTGAGCTTGCCGAAGTGTCCCCAATCCCCAGCGATGCACTGAGCTTGCCGAAGTGTCCCCAGCGATGCACTGAGCTTGCCGAAGTGTCCCCAATCCCTTCAACTAAACCCGCAAGGAGTCCCACACCGTAATCTATGATTCGGTGTCGGGAGGAATTGTGGGTTTGATTTGTTGCGTCCTGCGACCAATTCTTACCGTAGGTAAGAGAGGAAGGAGGACAGCGACAAATCAAACAATCTCTTAGACTGCAACGCATAATCTCGTACTCCGCTTAATTAATTGCACTGAGTATGGGCTGAATTGCCCAATTCTGCGCCAGTTGTGGTCATACACAGAAACATTTTTAGTTTTTGGAGTCTGCGTATAGCCACCAATCCAGCCAATATAAAATTTACCCGCCTTTTCAGCTTTCACCAAGTCACCAGAACGTAATCCGAATGGCGTAATTGTTCCACCTTTGCGCTTTCTGTTGCTAGGAATATCTTTAACTGGGTTTTCAAAATGAAGCTGGCGACGAAATAGATTTGGACGAGCAATTATGCGGAATGGTGCAGGTGTAATGGTGACGAATCCCACCCAGCGATGTCCCCGACTATTGACCGCGTGAAACTTCTCAAACCGCATGAAGTTGCTGGATGCTAACGCAATCCCATCATGAGCATGAGTCTCTGGCGTTTGCTTCGATTTGTCTTTTTTGTCTTTGGATAACCCTAATTGCTGCCTGAGTATTGAAGTCTGCCACCCTTCTTGTGTATTGGTTGGTGCAATTTCACAGAGCCATTCCAGCATCACTTTTTGACCAACCATAACAGGACTAAAACCTTTGTTACCTTTCGCTTTGATGTATTCGTAGGTGATTTGAGTTACAGGAAATAATTTGACTAATTCTTTGGTAATTCGTAATTCTAATTCCTTGTTAGCGCGAATACTGGGAGGCAATTTATTCTGTTTGCGGTTGTTAAACCTTTTTTGACGGTGGTCACTGAGCGAAGCCGAAGTGTGCGCCCTTTGACTAAACGTTACTTTGCGATTTATCCTTCTACCTCGTCTAGCACGTCTTAATAATCGTCTACCATCCATCTTTTTGGTGACATCTGAAAATGGTAAAACGAGATGCGCCATAAACAAAGTAAATTTAGCTGTTTGTACTCCCACTCCAGTAAACTTTTTGCCGGGGTCTAAACCTAAAGCTATAGGCTGCTGGTCACATCCAGATGGTTCTACTAATAGCTGAATGCCAAAAATATTTAGGTCATTATGAACAATCTTTGCTTTACCTTCCCTTAGCCAACGTCTAGCTCTACTGGCTTTTGTTGGCATAAGCGGCTTACCATTTTTGTCTAACACTGAAACACGAATCATAGAGATAATCCTTTCGTGTAAGTTGTAAGTCCCTTAGCTCACCATTACCAAAATGTCCTTTCTGCAAGCACCACTAATCAGGTGGTTTGTAAATAATCCAGACTAGGGAAACATCTGGAAGTACGTATCAGGTAATGGCTCGTGAGCAGTAGTCATCTCTTAGTTGTAATCTGATTCTTACAAGCCTACACTGTACCGGAGGTCAGTCTAGGTAGTTGACCAGTCTAAAACGGTAATACAGGATTATGCATCGTATAAATGCCACATCGGGCGGATGGAATCAGTCAGAAAACCTAATTTTTCTAGAACAAACGCCAGCTCCCTTCGTGTTGATCACGGCGGCTGATACTGACATACAGACCCTGGCTGCTGCTGTCCCCAAATTACCCGCTACATTTCCTACCTTCAGAGTTGCCAACTTGTTGCAATTACAGCAACAAATCAGTATAGATACTTATGGCGAGCAAGTTTTAGAACTTGCCCAAGTCATCATTCTGCGCCTAATAGGAGGACGTTCCTACTGGGCTTATGGCTTAGAAGTAGTGCAGGAAATTGTTCAACGTAATGGTACAACACTCATTGTCATGCCAGGGGACGATGCGCTTGATCCTGATTTAATCTCCCAGTCTACCGTACCACTGGGTATTGTTAACCAAGTATGCCAGTACTTTACCCAAGGTGGAGTGGAAAACATTGTTAACGCCCTCCAGTTTATTGCTGATCATTGTCTGTTAACTGCATTCAATCCCCCACCACCCGCGCCTGTTCCCCGTCTAGGGTTGTATTCGGGACTGGAGACTGGGGACACTTCGGCAAGCTCAGTGCATCGCTGGGGACTGGGGAGAATAATAACTCGAAACTCCCAATCCCCAATTCCCAATCCCCAATCCCCCATCCCCAAAGTCGGTATTCTCTTCTACCGCGCCCATTATCTATCAGGAAATACGAAGGTAATTGATGCTTTGTGTCAAGCTTTAGTACAGAAAAATTTACAACCAGTGCCAGTGTTTGTTTCTTCATTGCGTGACCCTGATATTCAAACCGAGTTAAGAGAACTTTTCCAACCCAAAGACTCGGAGCAAATAGCAGTGCTGCTTAATACTACGAGTTTTTCTCTGGCGCGGTTGGAAACAGAAACACCCCAAATTGAACTATGGGAAAATTTGGATATACCTGTGTTGCAAGTTATCCTCAGTGGTGGGTCTGTTGAGCAGTGGGAATTGCAGTCACAAGGGCTTTCACCCCGCGATATTGCAATGAATGTGGCACTTCCAGAGGTAGATGGACGCATTATCAGTCGTGCTGTGTCTTTTAAGGCAATGCAAGCGCGAAATTCTGATTTAGAAACAGATGTGGTAGTTTATGAACCAGTGAGCGATCGCATTGAATTTGTAGCACAGTTAGCCGCTAATTGGGTACGGTTACGATCCACCCCCCCCCAAGAACGGCGAATAGCCCTGATTTTGGCAAACTACCCCAACCGTGATGGTCGCCTCGCTAATGGCGTGGGATTGGATACACCAGCTAGTTGTGTGGAAATTCTTCAGGCTTTGCAATCGGCTGGTTATCAGCTCGAAAATCTCCCCGCTAACGGTGATGAGTTAATTCAACGTCTCACCGCTGGTGTCACCAATGACCCAGAAGGTAGAGATTGGCGTCCCGTTCAGCAAAGTTTATCTTTGACAGCATATCAGGAATATTTCGCCTCTTTACCCGAAGCTGTACAGCAGGCTATTAATCAACGCTGGGGACACTTCGGCAAGCTCAGTGCATCGCTGGGGACTGGCGAAGATTTTTCCCGATCCCCAATCCCCATCCCCGGTATTCAATTCGGTAACATATTCGTGGGAATTCAGCCATCAAGGGGCTATGATCTTGACCCTAGTTTGAATTATCATGCGCCGGATTTGGAGCCTACCCATGCTTATTTAGCTTTTTATCATTGGGTAAGGGAAAATTTTGGCGCTGATGCGGTGGTGCATGTCGGGAAACATGGCAATCTGGAATGGCTACCAGGGAAAAGTTTGGCTTTATCTAGTAATTGTTATCCCGAAGTGGCCCTCGGTCCACTCCCTCACCTGTACCCGTTTATTGTTAATGACCCTGGTGAAGGTTCCCAAGCCAAGCGTCGCGCCCAAGCAGTGATTATCGATCACTTAACGCCCCCAATGACTCGCGCCGAACTTTATGGTTCGTTACAACAGTTAGAAAATTTAATTGATGAGTATTACGAAGCCCAAAGTTTAGATCCTAGCCGTTTACCAGCAATTTGCGATCGCATCCGTAACCTGGTTATTGAAGAAAATCTCCACCGCGATTTAGGTATTCAAAATGAAGCAGACTTTTTGAATTGGGAATCTTTAATCTTG
The DNA here is from genome assembly GCA_038087035.1 of Gloeotrichia echinulata CP02. Classification (NCBI taxonomy): domain Bacteria; kingdom Bacillati; phylum Cyanobacteriota; class Cyanophyceae; order Nostocales; family Gloeotrichiaceae; genus Gloeotrichia; species Gloeotrichia echinulata. The sequence continues at coordinate 1,378,663 of CP051187.1, forward strand.
AATTGCATCAGTGGTTATCTTTGTGAATTAAAAGAGGCTCAAATCCGCGATGGTTTACATATTTTTGGCAAATGTCCTCAAGGACGCCAACTGCGAGATTTAATCGTTGCGATCGCCCGCATCCCCAACCGCTATTCTATCGGTATTACCCGTGCGATCGCTCAAGATTGGGGTCTAGATTTCGACCCCCTCACAGCTGATTTCTCAATGGTTAGTGGTCAGTTGTCAATTGTCAATGGTAAATCCTGTCATACCCTCGGCGATGTCGTCACAGTCATAGAAGAACAGGCCGCTTTCTTAGTCGAACAACTCCTTACACCAACTCCCGACCTTTTTACTCCCCAATCCCCAATCCCCAATCCCCAATCCCCAATCCCCCCCGTCCTCAACTGGATCAGCGCCAAACTCATCCCCGCTTTACAACAAACCAAGCAAGAAATTAGCAATTTACTACGCGGACTCGAAGGTAAATATATCCAAAGTGGTGCATCAGGCGCACCCACACGGGGACGCCCGGAAGTTTTACCAACTGGTAAAAACTTTTACTCTGTTGATATTCGTGCCTTGCCTACGGAAACTGCTTGGGATGTTGGTAGAAAAGCGGCTGAGACTCTCATTGAATGTTACACCCAAGATAATGGCGAGTATCCCAAAACACTAGCTTTATCACTTTGGGGCACAGCGACGATGCGGACTGGTGGTGATGACATCGCCGAGGCGTTGGCGTTGTTGGGTGTGCAACCTGTGTGGGATGGTGCGGCGCGACGGGTGGTAGATTTTGAAATTTTACCACTATCAATTGTTGGGCGTCCCCGTGTCGATGTGACTTTGCGAATTTCGGGATTTTTCCGCGATGCTTTTCCTAACTTGATTGATTTATTTGCACAAGCAGTGACAGCGGTAGCGGGGTTGGATGAACCCCCAGACCAAAATCCTTTAGCAGCGCAAGTTAACCAAGATACTGATTTTTGGACTGCACAAGGTTTAACTACAGAAGATGCACTGATGCGATCGCGCTATCGCATCTTTGGTTCCAAACCAGGTGCTTATGGTGCGGGACTCCAAGGTTTAATTGAATCGCAAAATTGGACAGATGACGAAGATTTAGCCCGTGCTTACATTAATTGGAGTTCTTACGCCTACACTGCTTCTGGTGGCGCTTTAGAGGGAATTGCAGCACCAGAAGCATTTGCACAGCGATTGACGCAAATGCAAGTTGTATTGCATAACCAAGACAATCGTGAACATGACTTGCTCGATTCTGATGATTATTACCAATTTCAGGGTGGTTTAACAGCAGCAGTTCGTTCACTACAGGGAAAGAATCCCCAAACCTATTTTGGCGATCATTCTATTCCCGCTCAACCACGCATCCGCCAACTCAAAGAAGAAATCGCCAGAGTATATCGTTCTCGCGTCGTCAATCCTAAGTGGATCGCCGGAATGATGCGTCACGGTTACAAAGGTGCATTTGAAATGGCGGCCACAGTGGATTTTCTTTTCGCCTACGATGCTACAGCCCAATGCGTTGAAGATTATATGTATCAGGGGGTAGTTCAAGCTTATTTGCTTGATCCAGTTGTTTCGGAGTTTATTCACGACAATAATCCCCATGCGTTGCGTGATATTGCCGAAAGATTATTAGAAGCACACCAGCGCAATTTATGGGAGGATGTAAATAGAAAGACATTGGAAAGCTTGCGAAATCTAGTACATCAAGCTGAAGCAGCGATCGAAGAAAAATAAATGGTGTAGGAATCAAATATGGACAATCTTGCGTATTTGCACCTAGCTTGCGCCTACGAAGACAGCGAACCGAGTGAATTAGTCTCCCTGAGCTACTTGTTAAACAAAGCAGCCGCACCAGACTGGAAACGCCTTTCTAGCGGGGCCTGGAAGTATATGTTACCCCTGGCGCTCAGTTTGGCTATTCTTAGCGCTGTCAGCAGCGTCTTGGCATTAGAAAGGGGTGATCAAGGACCTTCTGTCAGGAATCTCCAACAACAGTTGAAAAGAGTAGGCTTTTATCAAGCGCCCGTCACTCAAGTATATGACTTCCCTACAGAAGAAGCTGTGCGACGCTTCCAAAAAGCCGCCGGCTTACCAGTTGATGGGATTGTGGGAGCAACCACCCTGCAAAAATTAGATAACTGGCGCACAACCGCTGCGAGTACAACCACACCAGCCAAAAAACCCACCGCTGTAAGTGAAACTGCGAAAAACCCCACCGCTGTGAGTCAAATCGCCAAAAAAGCCAGTAATCCTAGTTCCGTCACTAACAATCGCCGCAATCCCAACTTCTTGGTCAAAGGTGATGAAGGTGAAGAAGTGAAAGTTCTGCAAGAAAGGTTAAAAGTTGCAGGCTTTTATTACGGTAACGCCACCGGAATATTTGGACCAATTACAGAAGAAGCTGTCAAGCGGTTCCAAGCAGCTTACAAATTAGACGCTGACGGTGTTGTCGGTCCTGCTACACTCAGCAAATTACCGCCAAAAGGTATTGGTGGGGAAGATGATGATCCTAAACCACAACTAGTTGAGCGAGATAAACTCCGCATGGGCGATCGCGGTGAAGCAGTTCGAGTTCTCCAAGATCATTTGATCAAAGTAGGATATCTACAAGGTGAGCCAAACGGCTACTATGGCCCAAACACCGCCGATGCTGTCCGCCGATTTCAGTCAGCTAATTACTTAACAGCCAGTGGTGTTGCAGGCCCTACTACCAGAGCTAAACTATATAGCTTAGTTAATAGTGGTTCCAAAAACGAGTTTAGTACCCTGGAAATCCAACGGCGACTACAAGAAAAGGGCTTTTATAAAGGACAGCTTAACGGTGTCATGGCAGACGACACCAAAAAAGCTATTAAACAAGCCCAACAATTCTACGGGATCAGTCTCAATGACATTAGAAGCGGACGGTTCTAGCGCCCGCTGAGTATTATCTGTCACCTATTTTCTCCCAAGTGCTACACCGGCATTAATGCTCTTTGGCACTTGGGACAAACTGCATGAATTGTTAGCTGACAGTCAAGCAGGTGAAAACCCTCTTTTTGGGCAGTTTTTCCCCCAATCTTTAAAATAGAGTCGTTTTTGAACTCAATCGTACTGTTACATCTCACGCAAATCAGATGATGGTGGTGATGCGGGTATGGTTGGTTGAGTTCATAATGCTTATGTCCCTCTCCCAATTCTAACTCGCGCAAAATTCCCATCCTAGCCATCAACTTCAAAGTCCGATAGATAGTTGACAGACTTATTCCTTCACCGTCAGTTTCTAAACGCGCGTAAAGATCCTCAGCGCTGAGATGTTCACCTTGTGGTAACTCCTGAAAGATGTGTAAAATCGTCTCTCTTTGGGGCGTTAAACGCCAACCTCTGTCATTCAGTTCCGCCTTGAGTGAACTAGATGTGTAGATGGTCATACTAATTTTTCTCAACAAAGCCCATTAATTGAGAATATAACAAATCTTTTGACCAATTTGCAACAAACATAAGTTATTGATAATTTTTGCCAAAAATTTAACAAAAACAAAAATAGTTGAGAAATTGGGGACTGGGGATTGGGGACTGGGGACTGGGGATTGGGGATTGGGGATTGGGGATTGGGGATTGGGGGGATCTGTGGTTATTACATTAGGACTTACTCTGGGGGCACAATAATAATCGTAGGGTGCGTGACGCAGCGATAAATATTGTACCTAGTCACAAGATTTGTGGCGTCACGCACCATTCTTTAAATGTGACACGTAAGTAAGTCCTGTACATAAAAATTGCTGTAAGTTACACTTAAAAACCCTTGCGTCGTGAGTCATATCGGAGTACGATAGTTTTAGTGAATAAAGGGTAAGACCCCTCACTACTGGATAAAATCAGGTTTTTTGGCGTTTTTGCAAGGAAATTCAGGGCGCAAAGCCTTGCGCCCCTACTAAAAATCGTCATCATATTAGGGATAATATGGGTTAGATCCCCTATTCGCCACTGATATTATACTAGACAAGAGTCCGGGGTTTTTTCATACTCCCCACTCCTAACTCCTAACTAACTCAGTGACTCCAAATAGTCGCGGATGAGGTTACGGCGTTTGGGTTGGCGTAGCTTTTGTAAAGCCTTGGATTCAATTTGTCTGACACGTTCCCGTGATAAGTCCAGTGCGCGGCCAATTTCTGCTAGTGAGTAAGGATGACCATCAGCCAAACCAAACCGCATCAGAATTACATCCCGTTCGCGGCTAGTTAAATCTGATAACAGATTATGCAAGTCTCTTTGTAAAGATTCCCGCATTAACATTTCTTCTGGGGTGACACAATCAGTTTCGAGTAATTCCCCTAACTCAGTATCTTTATCTTTACCTACCTTGGTTTCCAAAGAAACGGAACGGGGGACTCTTAACAAAACTTCCCGTACTTGGGTAGGTGTCATTTCCAACTCAGTTGCCAAATCTTCTAAGGTGGGAGTGCGACCTTTTTCTTGGGCAATTTTGCGTTGAGCTTTTTTGATTTTATTCAGCTTTTCTGTTATGTGAACAGGTAGGCGGATCGTGCGGCTAGAAGTGGCGATCGCCCGTGTAATTCCTTGGCGAATCCACCAGTAAGCGTAGGTGCTAAAGCGATAACCCTTGGTTGGGTCAAACTTTTCTACAGCCCGTTCCAAACCCAGAGTACCTTCTTGGACTAAATCTAGCAATTCCAAGCCGCGATTTTGATACTTCTTAGCAACAGACACTACCAGGCGCAGATTCGCCTTGATCATATGTTCTTTTGCTTGGAGTCCTTGGGTCTGAATCTGCTCTAATTCTTCCACCGTGATTTTGGCAATTTCAGCCCAACGGCGTTTACCCTCTCCCAAAATTGGCTTGAGGTCAGATACATTTACACCAGCAGTATTAGCCCACCTTTCCAAAGAAGGGCGATGTCCCAGTTCAGATGCTAGACGTTCCTGAACTTCAATTAACCGAAGATAGGGTGAAATCACTGCATCACCTTGCTTGGCGGCGTTAGCTAGCACTATCCGCATCCGCAAGTAGCGTTGAACTTTTTGCGCTTCGGAAACTTCCTCATCGCGCCCTAACAAGCGGACCCGACCAATTTCCTGAAGATATAAACGTACTAGGTCTGTACTACGACGGTTAGTGTTAGCACCAAAATTAGCAGGGTCAACAGAAGCTATCTCTAGATCGTGTAGATCATCCACCGACAACTCAGTTTCATCAACGGCGAGATCCCGGTCAAAAACTTGGCCGGACTTTTGGGTGTTGTAGGGTGCATCTGCGTAAAAAGATGTTGCTGGCATAAATCGTCTCAATGGCTCCAGGTAACAATAGATTACGGTCAGTTAACGGTCAGCTATTTTTAACTGTTGCTATTGTTCCCGTGATTCTAGATGAACTAACACGGTTGAGGGTATTAATACGGTTTTTTTTAGTTTTTTTCTAAAAAAACCTATACTGACACTTTTTAAACATGACTACCGAAATAGTCGGCCGCTGTAAATTTCTCATTAAAACAATAGCTATTCATATCTACAGCCAGCCTTTAGGCTCCTAATTACTTTTTCAACATTTCAACTTTGATTCATCTTGATTGTAACAATAGTAACGTTGTATAAACATATTTCAGTGGCAATTATGTTTATCATCATTTGTATAGTCCTATCTACATTGCTATTTCGGTAGTTTCCTGACGATTTACTATTTTTTATCTCAGGATGATCTGGTAAGAGGTATAGGTGATCCTCATAAGACCTCGCGGGATGCGGGAAACTCAGCGTCTTCAGACCGCTCGTGGTCAGCGGCACGAGCGACTTCAGTCGCAGTGGTATTTGTGTTAAAATTAGAGCGTGAGTAAGAACAAAAAACATCTACGTGTTGAAGCATCCTAGTATCGGAGAAATCCCGGCTCCTATGAAACAACGGTTAGGTTTAAGTCCTGGCGCAGTATGACAGGAAAGAGCAAATAAAGGCTTGTTGCGGAGCGTACCGCGTCTTGGCTTAGTGATGGATTCACCAAAGCATTGGAAAAAATAAAAGTAGCTAGAAACCTAAGCTTGACTTAGAGTGACTAGGTAGACGGCGTTTGACGGTCGTAGCGAGAGTTTTACTCTGTCTGTAGAATCTCAGTGTCTTTAGACCTGAGAGTGTCAAAGGTAGTAGGTTGGTAGTAACGCTGAAGGGTTGCTACCAGGCGATTACCAGTAAAGTATTGCTAAAAACCCGCTCATCCATCCTGCGGTTTTTCATCAGAAAAATGGGTCCCAAACCCCGTCCTTCTAGGACGGCTTTACATGGTATAATCAGCACAGCCACTAGGACCTTAATTGGTGGGTGAAACTCCCAGTGGCGGGACGTTCTGGTTAAAAGGCTGTTACTCTACATGGGTAACTCGGTACGGGAGCAATGCGATTTTGTGAGGTGGGCAAGCAGGGGAGGCAGGGGAGGCTCTTGAGGCAGGGGAGGCAGGGGAGGAGAGAGAAATTAAGTGTGTTTTGAAATATTTATAGTAGCAAAGGTTACTACATCCTCTCTTTACTCCCCCTGCTCCCCCTGCTCCCCCTGCTCCCCCTGCTCCAAAAAGCGATGATCTAACATTTTCGCGTTGCTCCCCTCGGTACTCTGTACTCCAGTCCCAGCCCCCACAAGCAAGGACAATTAAGTGAGTGAGTAACAAGCATACGATAAGTAGACCCAATGGGCAGTTTACGCACTGCTGGGAGGGAGTAGGCGCAATTGACACCGCGCATCGCACGACACCGGGATACGGGTAAACGGTTCTGGGAGTTGTGGTACGAGCAATGCCATTCCTGGTATCTCCTTTTAAAGAATCTCCTCGCCTAAAGGCAGGAGAGTGTCAATAGTCCAGCAATTGATGGCAGGATGGACAGCAAGCGCTAAAAAATGCATCCCTGAACGCTGCATTAGAGAAGATAATTGGCGACAGGAAGTTCCCGCGAGTAGTTCAAAGGCGGTTCTTCTTTTTTTCCCAATCCCCAATCCCCAATCCCCAATCCCTTTCAATAGTTGTATTCTGGCTTGATGTCTCGTAACATTAGTTCATCAAGGGCTTGTTGGGGTGTGACTTCACCCTCAAGTAACCGATAAACTTGCTCGGTAATTGGGACAGGAATATTTTGCTGCTTGGCTTTTTGCATCAAGACTTGACAAGTGTTAACGCCTTCAGCTGTTCCTTGTAAATTGGCGAGAACTTCTATAAGTGTTTTACCACCAGCCAGCTGGTAGCCAACTTGGTAATTGCGACTTAAAGGACTGTTACAGGTAGCGAGCAAATCGCCTAAACCTGACAAACCGTAAAATGTTTCGGTTTTCGCACCCCAAAAATTGCCGATGCGAACCATTTCTGTTAATCCACGAGTCACTAAACCCGCTTTGGCATTGGTTCCCAAATGTAAACCATCACAAACACCAGCGGCGATCGCAATGACATTTTTGAGTGTACCACCAAGTTCCACACCCACAGGATCGGGATTGGTGTACACTCGAAACCGATGAGAAAAAAATACCAATTGCACCACTTGGGCCGCCGCAAACATACTGCTAGCTACTACCGTCGCAGCGGGTAATCCTTGTTCAATTTCTTGGGATAAATTTGGACCAGATAGTACAACAACTGCATGGTTAGGAAATACACTTTGCCAAATTTGTGACGGCGTATAGCTGGTTTGTGGCTCTAAGCCCTTAGTCGCCGTCACAAAAATAGTTTCTGGAGATACCGGAAAAGACTGTACTTGAGCCGCTACATCTCTCACCCCTTTCATTGAGATCGCAGATAAGATAATTTCGGCATCTTCTAACACCGCATCCAGAGTTGCTGACCCCCGACGCGACCACAGTCCCACCCGATGACCATTCACCTGGGCTAAAGAAGCCAAAGCAGATCCCCACGCACCCCCACCCAGAATTGCAACAGTTTTTGGATTAGTCATTTGTCAGTTGTCAGTTGTCAGTTGTCAGTTGTCATTTGTCATTTGTCATTTGTTATTTACACGGGATCTGTCCAAACTCCTAACTCCTAACTCCTAACTCCTAACTCCTAACTTTTTGACCGGGGATAACGTTGCATTAATTCCCTCACTTGCTCTGCATGATATGAGCTTCTTGTCAAGGGCGAGGAAACAACTTGTAAAAATCCCAGTTCTTCACCGAAGGTTTGCCAAGCTGCAAATTGTTCTGGGGTGACAAATTCATTGACTTGCAAGTGTTTTTGACTGGGTTGGAGATATTGCCCAATCGTCAAGATATCGCAATCTACGGCGCGTAGGTCTTGCATGACTTGGCGAATTTCGGCATCGGTTTCACCAAGTCCTACCATGATGCCAGATTTGGTGTATAACCAAGGAGCTATTTGGCGAGAGCGCTGCAATAATTCGAGAGTGCGATCGTAGTTACCTTGAGGACGCACTCGCCGATATAGGCGCTCAATGGTTTCTGTATTGTGGTTTAGCACTTCTGGCGCAGCTTGGATAATGATCTTCAACGCTTCCCAATTACCGCACAAATCGGGAATTAGTACTTCAATTGTGGTATGTAGTGAGACAGCGCGAATAGCTTCAATACACTGCACAAACTGGGAAGCACCACCATCGGGTAAATCATCCCGGTTCACAGAAGTGATCACCACATGGTTAAGTCGCATCCGGTGGACAGCTTCGGCTAATCGAGTTGGTTCTGTGGGGTCTAGTGGTTTGGGTTTTTTCTCAAAATCTATATCGCAATAGGGACAAGCACGGGTACAAGCAGGCCCCATAATTAAAAACGTAGCCGTACCTGCTTGGAAGCATTCCCCAATATTCGGACAGGACGCTTCCTCGCAAACCGTATTGAGCGCTAAATCCCGCAAAATTTCTTTAACGTTACCGACGCGCTCCCACTGAGGCGCTTTTACTCGCAACCAGTCTGGTTTAACAGTCACAATCCGCTTTTATCACTGAAGTTATACAAATCCTATCCTAGCAAGCAAACTTCTGGATGAAATAGATGTGCTTTTGTCATTTAGCGCGATTTGTGATATTTTGGTTTTATATTGCATTTTTTATAGCGGGATGTGGCGCAGCTTGGTAGCGCACTTCGTTCGGGACGAAGCTTAAAGCCCTATAACCCTTATTATTTCGTTAATTTTAACATAATTGTCTTCATGCAGTTGCATAAATTTGCATAAGGCAATGAGAGAACTTAAAGTTAGAAAAAATGGTAATAGCTGCCTAATAAGGTGGACTTACCAAGAAAAAAATTACTCATTAACCTGGGGAACATGGGGCAATCACGTAGAAATAATACGGTTAGAGTATGTTGGTAAGTTAATATACCAGGATTGCATTTTAAATCAGTTTGATGAATCTTTAAATAGGTATAAGTCTTACCTACAAGGAATAATTTATTCAGTTAATACTCCAAAACCTGTGGAATCTGTCAACCACAGTACTTTAAGCTTCTTACTAAATGAGCGTCAAAAAGAAACTTTCAATGATGCTGATGCTGCTTTAATAAAATTAATCAAATCTTATGGTAAAAAGATTGAAACTAAAGCAGATGCTAAAGCTTTTATGAAATGGTTGGATGATAGGGGTTTGAAACCATCTAGTAAAAAAAGATATCTAGATACTTTAAAAGCAATTAGAAAAGATATATTTGGGGAGATAAAAATAAAAGTTCCTCAAACTCCTAGGGCCAACCCCTTTACAAAAGTTGAAGTTATAAAAATATTAACTTATATCCAAAACAATAAACATTACTCAATCTATCACGACTTCATACTTTTACTTTTTAACACAGGTCTTAGAACTTCTGAAGCTATTGGTTTACAGTGGAAAAATGTTGATTTAGTAAAAAGGCAGCTACACATTTACGAGTCTTTAGGCAGGCATCTAGGAAGTAGTAATCATAGAGAGCGTAAGCCTACTAAAACTGGAAAGTATAGGGTTGTGCCAATTAACAATACTGCTTATCAAATGTTAATTAAGCGCCCTCAAGGTGGTATGGATGATTTAGTATTTACGTCTTTAAGGGGTCTACCAATAGATGACCATACATTGAGTCAAAGATGCTGGAGAAACACCCTTAAAGCCTTAAATATCGAGCATAGAGCCTTATATACAACCAGACATACATTTATCAGTCATTGTATTGATTGTGGATTAACTGTAATTGAAGTTGCCGCTATTACTGGACACACCCCGAAGGTACTTTTAGACCATTATTTGGGTCGAGTTAAGCACCCTGATTTACCAGAACTTTAATATTTATGCCGCTTCTACTTCTGGTACTTTTAAAGCCATTGCTCCTCCTGATGGTGGTAAGTCGTCATCATCTCCAAACATTCTTCGATATTTTTTAGATTTAAATTTTGGTTTATTGTTTTTGGATTGCATAATATTTTCTATAAAACTTAAGTTGTCATTATATAACTTTAGGGTGGTATATGGTTGGCGGGTTTCCTAGATTAAAAATCTGGGGGTTTTTTCGCATTTTTTAACTTGAGTCTAAATGGCTGTAACCTTTACTAGTTAAGTATTTCAGGCTTACTACCCTTACCTACTATTAAGTATCTAAGAAGGAAACAAAGAAGGAAGGAAAACAAGGAAAAGAAAGGAAAGGAAGGAAACAAAAGAAAGGAAAGAAAAAAAAATTCCTTAACTAATATTCAGTTAACTAAAGGGAACTTATGGTATCTGTAAACCAAGTAAAAGGTTTAACTGGGTGGGGCGGCTAGGTATGGGGTAGCTTTACATTCTACCCCTACAATAAAACCCTTAGTCAGCTAAACTTATAAAGCTCCACCTTCTAGCTTGGTTATGATACCTAAATAAGCCGCCCTATTATTAACTACTTGATTAATCTTACTAATCCACCTATCTTTTTTAGATGAATCTGTAAAGTTAATACTAAAACCATCATGCTGCCACAAAGTTATTACAAAGTCATTGGTGGATTTAGCAAGGTCTAGTACAGGCAATAGTAAATAGAGTTCCACTGCTTGAGCTTGCTGCGCCATTATAGACCTTATACACTCAGACCTAATGTCGTTAGGTTTTCCATTAGCTTTTTTATTTCCAGCCACCTTAATAACTTTACCGAAGATAGTTTCTGCTGAATCACAGTCATTTAATTCATTTATCCTTTTTTCTCTAGCGTCAAATAAAGATTTCATTAAAGGATGTTTAAAGAATTTCTTACCAGCATCTTTAATACCAAAAGGAAGTAACCCTTCATTTAAAAATGTAACCAGATTTATCTTACCCATTCCGTAAATTAATGAGTAAAGCGCATCCTTTAGCACACTTTTTATATCCTCGTAGGTATCTTCATCAGTCTGCTTTAGATTATTGGCATCAAACCCATAATGATTTATTAACTCAACCCAAATCTTTTTATTGCTTTGTAGAAACTCTTGAACTTCAGGTATCTCCCAAGTTTTACCTACAATTGCTAATTGACTACTAGCTAAATCAAATTCATACCATCCTTTTGTAATTAATTTTCTTAACTTCTTCTGAAGCATAGGAATAGAGTAGTTTAGAGGAAAGATACGTACAGTATTTCCTTCTCTAGAAGGCTTGTAAAAAGGCTGTAATTCGTCTCGAATTGTGTTTAAGACTTCTACCTGTACTCTCCTTTTTTCAGGGTCTTTAATGTTTGAAGCTTCCAACCATGTGTCATTATAATTAGCGGCTACAACTTTACTAAAGCTATGCACTGGAATAGAGTTCATATATGTAAGTAAATCTTTAGCTTCAGGACTGCTGAAATTAAAATAGGTATAAGCTTCTTTTTTAATTAACTCTCTGTCAACTTTCTGGAGTTTATCGCTGAATTTGTTTCCTGTATCAAAATAGACTCTATCTTCTGACATAATTTTGTAGGCTTCTAACTCAATAGCATCTTTGATTTCCTGTGGGAATTCTACCATAGCTACTCTTGATTCTCTATCTTTAAAGCTCCAATCAGACCAAGAAAAAGTTTCCACGGACATTACGTCTAATTGAAACTTAAGTAAGAACTTTTCAGCATTATAATTAGTAGAGTTTTCTAAAATATTTAGCTTATCTTCTGCTTTAGCCACACAACGCTGACTAATCATTGGGCGCCCTGTCTTTTCATCTTTTCTGCCAAACATTAGATGCCTCATAAATCTCCAGTAGCTAAGATTTTTACCTAAACCAGGAAAGCTAACTTTAATAAGGTTTCTGAATTGTAATGATACTGTTTTTCTCATAATGTGTTATAATATCTATATGATATGTTATATTTAGTTGTAATAATTTGTTAATATTATTTGATGGAGAGTAAGAAAAATGGCTTACTCTCTTTATTTTTATTTAAGCAGCCTTAGATGGTATTAAATAGCCATTTTTCTTTAATAAGTCGATTACAAACTCGATCCCACTTGGAGTGGCTAAAGTAACTGTATAAACTCTACGATTACGCTCTGCTTGAATACAAACAAAGTGGCCTTTATTCATATATTTTTGATAAGGAATGTTATTAAACTGAAGTATTCCCTGATTTTTAAGGAACTGAAATAAATTATTTCGCCCTAATCCTTTTATACCTATAACCTTTGCTAACTCTCCCATTGTAATGTTTTGACCTGACTCACAAATAGTGTTGTATAACTCAACTTTAGGCGCCATGTCAAGTACTTTAGATTCAGCTATTAATTTAGCTTCTTCTGCACTTACTAAAGCTTTCAATGCACTTAGATAATCACTAGGTAACTGTGGGGCTGCTTTAATAGCCTTAAGTTCAGCTTCACACTTAATAAAGTAAGCTCTAACTTCTTTACCTCTAGCAGTATTAGACATCATTGCCCAACTTTTTAAACAATCTTTTGTTAGGTATATTTCTTCTACTCTAGTAGCTCCTACTTCTCGTTGCTGATTAACCAGCAACGAGGAATAATCAACATTTTCTATAAATCCACAGTTAAGAAAGCTAGCTTTAGCATTAGACTTTTTAGAATAATCTAACCACTGCCAAGCATCATTAAAGTTAACTGAGAACTCTTTGTCTGATTGAACTGTAGATTTGATTTGAGATTGAATTGTAAAATTTAAGTTTGTCATAATATTATTTATTTAGTTATTTATTAATTGATTTATTATTTGGTCTTATTAAAGTTGTCTATATATGCTCTAACTGCTGATCTTATTATGTCAGCTTTTTCTAAACCTACAGAGTCAGCTATTTTTTGTAGCTTATCTGTGTCACCTGCAAAAAGTCTTATAGAAGTAATTTTATCTAACTGCATACTGAATTATATTTTATTTTTCTTCATATATCTATTATAATACAATAGGTTATAGAATGCAATAGATTACAAGAAATAATTCAGGTATTTTATAGGCAATTTTAAAACCGGCCGCCATTTAAAATAACAATAGGATATACACTAATACTAAGAATCTTTAAAACCTGTAATCTGTTTAATTAACCTACAGAAACCTTATTCTTTTACCCTTAAAATATATATCCCAAAATTAAATATTATTTGTAGACTGAATATTATTTACCTTAATAGTTAGATGGCTTTGTTTATAATCTACTGAATTTAGTACGCTTAATTAGGTAGCTTAACTTATAGCCTGCTTTAATCAGATAACTAACTTACAGTTGCTTAAATTAGATAACTAACTTATAGCCTGCTTTAATCAGATAACTAACTTACAGATAGCTTAATAATTGACTGTAGTCCAGTATACTAAACTAAAGCTATCATATATATACCTAACAGATATATACTTTCCTTATGTAACTGCCATGTGATTATATACCTACTATATATATAGTTAACAGATATATTCCTACTGATGTATACCACCCTTATGTGATGGTTATGTGATTATATAGTTAACAGATATATATCTACTAAGTATAGCTACCTATAGTAGTACACTACACCTACCACCCTACCCACACCCAGACCCCTATGTGGTAGCTCACTAGTGCAGCCAACCAAACTAAGATACACAAAGTTAAATTAACTTATTTAAATAAACTTAATCTACTTAACTGTATCTTACATAACCTTACATGTTAGATATACTAGACACCATACACACAGTGGACAGAGTAACACAGCTAACTGAAGTAGATATAGTAGTGTAGATGACTGAAGTAAGTGAACCACATAACACTACATACTACTATGACATCTCTTTGATGGTAGCTGCGAATTGGGTATCTAACACCATAAGACGTGTTCTAGCTTCTTCAGTACTGAATAGACTTATGATGACTATCTCTACATGCACACGAGATAGATAGCACATACTACCACCTCTATACGGCAACCCAAAGTCTTGTAGATACTTAATGCATTCATCATCTATAAAGTCAAGTAAGTTATTATACTCTATCTCTAACCACCTGGATACGTTTAGTAAGCTAACTCTTCTATATCCTTCTATATATTCAATATCTAATTGCATCATTAATAGTCAGCTAAGTATATATAAGTAATCTTATCCTCTCTACACTAATAATATGTGAGCTAAACTATTATGTGGGTTAATAGTAGACTACAAATTTATTTTTTAATACCCCCCTTAATAAAACCTAAACTTAGGGAGTACATAGAATTTTAACCCTGCCCGCCAAACTGGCCTGCCCTGTCTATACCTCTAAAAACCACCCTAATTTTTAACCCTACACGTATACCCTTATAACTTCCTTTATTAAGCCCACTTTACACAAGTTAATTAATGTTATAAAATGAAGTATAAATAAACTTTATTCTAGATGGCTACAAAACAAGAATTACTAGATGCTTATAAAGGAGTTAATCCTGCTGACACTAGAGAATTACCAGTTAAAATTATTCAGTTAGTAGTAGAACAAATTAAATCATTTCTACTTGGTGACGGTTACGAAAAGAAAATAAAATTTCTAGCTATCAACCCTGAACAACAAGAGCAGTTAAGTTTACAACTAGATCAAATTCAAATTTATAAATTACTAAATGACCTGTATACAGACGTACCAATTTATGGTGAAACCTATATAGAGGTCTTAGACGGCAAACTTAGGCATATTAGAACAATTGATGTTGATGATGTAAAAGTTGACCCCCTTGACCCTTTAAAGATTGTTTATCTAAAGGAGAATAGAGAGGTTTATGATCCTATTGGTAATCGGTATAATAAGGTAAAAGTAGAGCATTATTTAACCTTACCCACAGAAAGCCAGACTACTTTAGATTTATTTAACTTACCTGATTATAAATATTTTGTTAAGGTAGGTGGAGATGAACCTATAGAAATGGGTAATCATATCCCAATTGTTAGAATAGTAAATGGGTTAGATGGGCGTACTGCTCAGTCTGCTATTGAAAGATTGATTCATTTGCAGCTTGAGTATAACGAAGTAAGGTCCAGAATTAATCTAAATGGTAAACATCACAAACCTCAAGTTTATACAATTGGGACTTCTGCACCTACTTTTATAGGACGTAGTAATGCTTCTCCACTTGAAAGTATACAATCATCTACTGGGTCATCAGCTTTTAGAACAGCATTTACAAATGATGGGGCCTCAATTCTTCATCTACCAATTAGTAGTGCTGCTGCTGACGTAGGTATATCACCTCAAATTGGGTATCTACAGCCAGTAGACTCACTTTATCTTGAGAGGCAAAGGTTAATAATTTTACAAGATATTTACTCTTTAAGTGGGGTAATGGTTCTTGAATTACAGAATGCTAGGTCAGCTTCTAGTTCATCTTCTCTTAGTGTCCTTTATGAACCACTACAGAGAGCAACATTAACAAGAGCTAATTATTTAATTTCAGTTATTAAAACTATATTTTTAGAGTTAGGTATAACTATTCCCTTTAGAGTGGAATTACCTGACATGATGCCTAAAAATATAGAAGATAAGAAATTACAAATTGAAGCTGTTAAAAATAAGTTAATTTCTAGAAAGAGATACTTAGTTGAAGTTGAAGGGTTAACTCAAGACGAAGCCCTAAAAGAACTTGAACAACTAGATGCAGAAAAAGGATTAAATATTCAGTATTCTGCCGCTTTAGTTGACAGTAAAGATGCTCCTAATACAGATGAAAATACTTTATTTGAAGATAGTGTAATTAACTAATTATGGAAGAACAAGCACAAGAATTAGATTTAGGTTTAGATACAATTACACAACCTACTATTGAAATTAATTATGAAGCAGCCTTAGCTAAAACTAAACCTGACTTCCAAAGAATGGTTAAACTTCTAGGAATAAAACCTATTGGTAGTACCCAGGAAGAAGTAGAAGCAGATTTATTAGCTAAACAACAGTCTTTAGAAGTAGAATTAAAAGAGAATCTAGTTCCAAAGATTCAGAATGCTTTACAAGCTGCCTTAATTAAAAATAATAATGGTACTAACTCTACGGTTACAAAACCTGGG
This sequence comes from Gloeotrichia echinulata CP02, assembly GCA_038087035.1. Taxonomy (NCBI): domain Bacteria; kingdom Bacillati; phylum Cyanobacteriota; class Cyanophyceae; order Nostocales; family Gloeotrichiaceae; genus Gloeotrichia; species Gloeotrichia echinulata. The sequence continues at coordinate 1,395,064 of CP051187.1, forward strand.
GTACCTGTTAACAAGACTTCTGTAGAAGAAGAACGCAAAGTAAAAGCTTGGCGTGGATATTAAATTTCGTTTATCTATTTACACATTTTAAAATTATGCAAAACGTAACTTACAACACAATTCTTTATCGGTTTATTGCTTCATCTCATTTAGATGGTTCTGTTGTTAACTTAATTACAGCAGTAGACATTCCTGAAGGTGCAGTAGTAGCTATTAATAGTTCAGGTTTAGCAATTCTATGTACTGCTTCTCTTGAGCCTGTAGGTGTAGCTCGGCACTCTCGTAAAGCAGGTACTTCTTTAGCAGTAGATAATGACTGCATTATTGAAAATCGAGGTACTTCTTTAGCCCTTACTCCTGGTACTGCTGTATTTTCTGGTGCTGCTGGTATTGTAGCAGGTACGGGAACTAAGAAAGTTGGAATTGCTCTAACTGCTAATCGAGTTAAAATTTCTGTTTAATCCAAATAATTAATTAATTAAAAATATATGACTTACAACACTACTTTTTTTGGTGAACTTAGTACTAATGACTCTGAGTTAGTAACAGTTGATAATCAATCTGTTGTATCTATCCTGAGAGAATTAGACCAGGATATGCTGTTTTACGGTGACATGAACTCTAGGTTCTTTGGTCCACTAGTAGAATCAATTAATACTCCTCAGAAAGTTGTCAAATATTATGATGGAGAAACTCTTGAAAGCTTAACTGAATCAGCCCGCCCTACTTCTAGAAATACTGTTTGGGATTACACCCAAGAAATTCCTTATGAAGAGTTTATGACTGCACTGACTCTTAGTACCAGAGCAGTAAAACTAATGACTTCTGATGAGTTGGCTGGTTATGTACAAGCTAAACTAACTTCTTTCCAAAAAGCTAGGTTTACCGCATTACGTCAAACTATTTTCACTAACACTGACCGAGTAGTAATTGACAGCATTAACAAGTATCAAACGACCACAATTCCTTTCTACAATAGCAATAGTTCTGTTGCTGCACCTTCTGTTAACGGATATACTTTCCAAGCAGGTGATTTACAACATTATACTGCTGCGGCTATTGCTGGGTCTCCTACTGTAGTTGAGATACGTACTAAACTAATTGATAAAGTTAGGCATCATGGTTACAAGCAATTAGAAATCTGGGTTAGTGATTATGACTACACTTTGGAATCTTTAAGTGCTTTTGTACCCGCAGAAAATCAAATTGGACGTAACCTTCAAGTTGCTAGTGGTGGAGCTTCTAATGACAGAATGCGCCAACTATCTCCTTGGGAAGGTTTGGTTGGTTTTATTAGCAATACTCCTATTATCAAAACACCTATAGTTCCTGTTGGTTATGCAGTTTGTGTAGGGGTTGATGGTGGAGCTAATAAAACACCTTTCTTGAGCAGAATTCCTGCTGTTGCTAGTTTAGCTGGTTTACAAACTGATGTTAAATCGAGCTTTGCTTTAGAAAACACAATTATGACTGATGGTTGGGGTTATGCACCTAATCATCGTGGGGCTGTAGCAGTTCTACAATTGAATGCTACCAGCTATTCTATTCCTAGTAACCTTTAACTAATTAGGGGGTATATCCCCCTTAAAAAACAATGTCAAATCCACTCCATAAAAATAAAGTTATTCAGTTTATTAAAAGATATCCTAATTCTAGTAATTTTACTTTAACTACAGGAAACTCCCCTATAGCAGTAAAGCCAGGGGATTCAAGTAATGATGTTAGCTTTAAACCTGGGTGTTCTGTTGGTTTATCAGGAGCCGCAGGAAACCCGGCTAATTTTAATACATTAATACAGATGTGGAATGAAGGTGGCTTGACTAGGAATAATATTAATCCTTTTGGCTTAATGAGATTATGGGCAGCCGCTTACAGAACTTATTTTGATTTTGTAAGGCAAGTAAAAAGACCTTACTTTAATCCAAGCTCAGGAACAACAGTTATTACTTCACCTATTACCCCAGAAGATTATTCAGTTACTTTTACAGGAGCAACAGGTACTGCCAGTGTATCTGGTAAAAATTTATCAGGAGTTTTTGTAAAAGGCACTCCTTCTTATAACAAAACCACTGGGTTATTAGAAGAATTAATATTGGATAAAAGAAGTTTAACTGGAGTTGATGTAGAAGGATTCTTTCCTAACTTTTTACTTAATGAATATGATGCTGGCTCTAATACTTTAGATGCTCCTTTTGGCGCGATAGGAATAATTGCAGGAGGCCCTATTAAATGTGAGTTAGCTTTTAATGATAGTGTAGATATTACTGCTATTAAAATTCCTGTACCCACAGGAGCTACTTCTTATAATAATGCAAATAGAAGCAACTCTACACCTTATAATTGGTTTCAATATAACAATTTTAAATTAAGAGCTAGTTACGATGGGCTTAATTATACGTCAGAGCTTACTTATAATAAACCTAGTCAGTCAATAGGTAGTTTACAAGTTACTTCGTACAAAAAATATATCAACAGGACTTCTACTGTATCAGTAGATACTCAACTAGATAATGCAACTAATTATGAATTGCTGACTCAAGATGTTGACGTATATAATGGCCACTTATTTAGAGGATTTCTTACAACTGGAAATATTTTATCCGCAGACAGTATACAAAACGCAGGGTCATTTAATTCACGTACTTGTGTAATAGAATTTTTCCAAGCCCCTAATACTACTATTTCTGGTAGGCCTGAATTTCAAGTGGACTTTTCTCCTATAACAAAAGGATTAGAATTACCAAACGGAGAACTAAACTTAACGCTCACAAGAAACGGGGTTCCTTTTCCTGCTAGGATAAGAACTTATTACAGTAGTGGTAATATTGTGGATACTAGACAAGATGTAACCTTTACAGCTATTAATGTAGGTAATAATACTATTTTATCAGGACTTAAAGGTAAATCATTCGTTCCAGATATATATAAAATAAATTCTCTTTATAAATTTAGACCCTTACGTATAAGTGTATTAGATATATCTAACCCTAATTCTCCAGTAGAAATAGCTTCTAATGGGAGATGTGAAAGTCTAAGTCTTAACCAACTTAAAAATTTAGAGATTACTTCTGGGTACGCTGATAACGGTGTATTAACTCCCTATTTAGTAAGCTTTATTTACGTAGTAGGTAATAAGAAAAAAATAGTTACTAACCTCAGTACAACTTCTACTGGAGAGTATACTCCTAATTTTTCTGAAAGTTTCTGGAGTACAAATTCACCAGAAAGCTATGTCTTAGACGGAGTTACATTAACTGATGAGGGCTCTTCCGTACTTAGCGTGCTGAATTTATTAAATAATCAGCTTGAAACCCTTGCAGAGCTAAGATAATAGCCATTATTTTCTGTATTTTATATTATATTGCTAAAAATTAAATTATGAACGCCTGTAAGCCTTACTTTTAAAGCAAATTTATAGACTTTAATTAATAATTAAGCACGCTAAGTACGCAGGAACCGTTTTTGTTAAAGTAAAGCCCCCTGAAGAGGAAGAAGAAACTGAAATTGTTAATTCTGAAGAAATTGAAGAGGAGCCTTTAACTGATGAAGAAACTGATGAAGATATGACAAATATTAATTCAGAAAATGTAGATTATTATAGAAAAAAAGTAGTTCTAAAAAGAATTAGAAAAAGTAACATAAACACTTTTAACAGGTTAAATAATTCTATTATATCTAAAGAGTTAAAAATATTAACAAAACCTGATTTTATAAATAAAACAGTACAATCTATTCTTGCTTTTGATTTTACAAATATAGGCTATAAACCTATCTTATCTTTAAATAGTTATTTAACTTAATTTATTATTATGCCATCATCAATTACATGGGATTTATTTGAAAATACTTATCTGAAGCCACAAATATTTGATATTTATGGTAATCAATATGACGAAGAAATTCTTAAGAAGACTACTTACTCAGCTATAACTGATTTAGTATCTAAAGGTTTAGTAGATATTGGTCCTTTACCTGGAACTACTACGATTGCCCCCACTGTTCAAGTTACATATTTAAACCCTAGTCAAGTTACTGTAGGTAATAGATTTTCAGTTACTTATAAAAATGCTACTGTTTCATTTGTAGCTACTGCTGCGACTATTTCTAATGTAACTTCAAACTTAACTACTTTAATTAATGCTAACACTACTTTTAATGCTGATATTACTGCAATTGATGACTCTAATAGGGTTAGGTTACTAGGTAAAACAGCAGGTCAACAATTAGAAATCTTTACTGTGGCTGAGAGAAATACAGGTACTGGGAACCCTGTATTAGAATTAATTATTAATACTAAACCTAAACAAGCTGAGTTAGTTGTTAATGACCTTACAACTATTACAGCTAACCATTCAGATGCTTTTATTGTAATAGCAGCCGGTGTTAAATACTTTCTTATCTCTGACCCAATTACTAAACTACAAACTGCTGCTGGTTTAGATTTAACTAAAGATAAAACTTTAATCATTGCTGCTAAATCTAGCTATGATACTTTTGTTCTTGCTTATTTAAGAATTAGAATTTTAAATGAAATTAGTGCAGAAGACTTTTGGAAAGAAAAATTATCTATTAGTTCTAGTCAAACTGAAGGTAGTAACACTTCAGGTCAATTAACTTTAGCAGAAAGAATAGCCTTAATTAATGCAGAAAGAGATAAAAGTTTAGCTGAAATTGCTAGGCAAGAAACTAAAGATTTAACTTTAGGGGACCAAAAAAGGTTAACCTCTATTGAATTAAAACAAATTGATAGAGCTTATGAATTAGAAGATAAAGCAGCTTTACGAGAAAAAACTGCAACTAATGGGGCATGGACTTCTGCTGGACAATTTACTATTTCTTATTTACTAGACCATCAAACTGAATTAGAAGACACTGTACCGATATTACAATTAGATTTAAATAATGATGATTTTGGTATTCCTACTGTAATAAATGGGCAATCTTATGGTGGTCACTTTATAGAAACTAAAAGATACAGTAGACTTGATATAGAAATTGTAGCTTCTTCTAATGTTAGCTTTGTTCTTAAAGAATTAGTAGGGACCAGTTGGGTACAAGTAAGCCCTTCTATAACTGATAATGCTATTGTTAAAAGTTATTCTTTAGTAAATACAAATGTGATTAAAGTAGAAATTACAGGAACTGAATCTAATACACAATTATTTATTATAGGCACTTTAAAAGGATATTAATATGGCTATAGAAATTAACCCAAGCACCCCGTCTAACCCGATACCTAGTGTAAATGGTATTTCTGTTATTTGGTTAGGTAATTGGTCTTCTAATAAGATTTATAGACGCAATGAAGGAGTATTTTATAATGGTTCCAGTTATAGAGCTAATAAAACTACTAGTCAAACTCCTTCTCTTTTAGCTACAGATTGGGATTTATTAGCTCAAGGTGGTGGGGAAACTATTAATTCCACTAATCTAGATGAGCTAACTGATGTTGTTATTACTTCCCCTACTGACGGTCAGTCTCTTGTATATGATAACTCTACTGGTAAATGGGTTAACGTAGCGCGAAAGTCCCCACCTTCAGCGTACTCGCAAGGTGGGGATGAATAGCGGGCTGCGACGATTGCATCTATGACCAAAATCGACCGCAAGGTTGATAAGGGAATGGATGTATGAGGAGTAGCCATTCATTCATTTGGGGATTCTTGAGATTGTATATATTGCTTGATTTTTTCAATTGGTGCGCCGCCAGTAGAAGAGACATAATATGAACTAGACCAAAAAACAGGTTGACGATAAAAATTAGATAGATGTTCTGAGAATTCTTTCTGAATAATTCTGCTTGATGCTGATTTTAGACTACCTACAAGAACGGATAAGTTGTTATCTGGGTGGAAATCAACTAGCAAATGAACATGATCCACTTCGCCTGAAAACTCGATTAGTCTGCACTTGGTTTTTCTACAGACATTTGCAAATATTTCTGGCAACCGTTCCAACATTGAAGCGGTTATTGTTTTGCGTCTGTACTTGGTTACAAACACAAAATGTTGGCGAATAGAGAAAACAGAATGAGAGCCTTTTCTGGGAAGAACTTGACCAAAGAGGCGGAGGGGCAGGGAGCAGGGAGCAGGGGGAGCAATCCCTGTCCCGTTCGCGGAGCGTCTCGCAGAGAAGCCGTGAAGCGGAGCGGAACATGGGTATCTTCGCGGAGCGTCTCGAAGAGAAGCCCCGCCCTTCTAGGGCGCTCTTACTGGGGCGGAGTACAAGCTCCGTCTCAGTTTTCCCCCTTGCTCCCTGCCCCCTGCTCCCCTGCCTCTTTTGACAAGCCTATAGGTCAACTGTAATATCATAGAATAAATGTAAAAAGGAGGCAAATAAATCAGTGGCTACAAGACGGATGACTTTCAGGTTATACCCAAATAAGCAGATAGAGAAGTCTTTGCGGTATCACCGAAAGCTCCATAAAGACTTGTATAATGCTGCTATTTATAACAGATTCACTCAATATCAAAAGTTCAACCACAAGGTTGATTATTTTGAACAACAGAATTGTTTGCCAGAGTTCAAAGAAGTTTGGATAGAGTATAAAGAAATCAATTCACAAGCTCTACAAGCAACTTTAAAACGTGTTGATTTTGCTTTCCAACGCTGGTTTGTAGGATTGGGTAAACGCCCTAAATACAAGTCAATTCGCCATTATTCTGGTTGGACATATCCAGCTAAAACTGGTTATTCTGTAGAATCTAATGGCGAAAATGGGTATTTGAATCTGTCTAAAATTGGACGAATTCAAATGAGGGGTAAAGCTAAGTATTGGGGTAAACCAACTACTTGCACAATTGTTTACAGAAATGGTAAATGGTACGCATCAATCACAATTGATGCTTTAGACCAAGTTCTCAAGCCAGAAATTTTACCAACGGGTGCTATTGGTATAGATTTAGGATGTAAAGCAGCATTGTCAATTACTGATGGCGAAAATCATCAACAGATTGAAGCGCCAAAGTTTTTGAGGAATGCTGAACAGAAAATAAAAAAAGCGTCTAAAGAGAAGAGACGCAAACGCGCACCAAATAGAAAGAAAAAAATTAAAGCTTCTAGAAGATGGAAAAAATCCCAAGCTAAGGTTAGCAAGATAACTCGCAAGGTTGCTAATCAAAGACAGAATTGGGTGCATCAAGTTGCAGCAGAAATAGTCAGCGGTAATAGCTTCGTTGCAACTGAAAAACTAGAAGTAAAGAAGATGACCAGCAAGGCTAAAAAAGGTAAGCGCAAGAAGCAAAAATCGGGTTTGAATAAGTCAATACTTGACGTAGGTTTTGGGATGCTACGCGATACTGTCAAATACAAAGTAGAACAAATTGGTGGTGTATTTGTAGAAGTTCCAACCCTGAAGGTAAGGCCTAGCCAAACCTGTCCAAAGTGCGGTCATCAACATAAGAAAACACTTGATATTAGAGTTCACGAGTGTGGTGTTTGTGGATACCGTCAGGACAGAGATATTGCTGCTGCCGAGGTAATGCTTTACTGGGCTAAAGGCACTCTACCGGAGTCAGGAACTGGCTTCGTAGGCGCAGAGCCATCTAGCTCTACTTCATGTACTCGCAAAAAAGCGGGAAGCATGAAGCAACTAGGGGCAAAGAAGCGTCAAAAATCTACAGAAAGCTTTGCTAGAAACGAACTGAGGGACGTAGAAACCCACAGTTCAGGCGGAGCCAACTGTGGGTAGTTCATCGAAACTATTATTTCTAGTGGTGGTGGATCTGGTGAAATAAATACTGCGTCTAATGTAGGTACAGGGGGAGTAGGGGTATTTAGACAAAAAACTGGTGTCAATTTAGAGTTTAAAAAACTTAATGCTGCGTCTAATAAAATATCTGTTACAGATGACACAACTAATTCTGACGTAGATATAGATGTAGTAGAAGCTAATTTAACCCTAGGAAACCTTGCAGGTACTCTTCCAATAAGTAAAGGTGGAACGGGGTCTACTACTTCCTTAGATGCCTTAACAGCTCTTGGAGCAGCTTCTAGTACAACATTAACATCACATACAGGAAACACAAATAACCCGCATAACACTACTGCTGCTCAAGTAGGAAATTCTACTGCTCAATGGAATTCAGATAAACTTCAAGGGGTTAACATACATACGGCTGCTCCTACTAATGGGCAAGTGCTAACTTACAGTAGTACTAATACTAGATGGGAACCTCAAACCCCTACGGCTTTTGGAGAAGCTAACACTGCTTCTAATATAGGTACGGGTGGAGTAGGTGTATTTAGACAGAAAACTGGAGTTAATTTAGAATTTAAAAGGCTTAATGCTGGGTCTTCTAAAATAACCATTACAGATGATACAGTCAACAATGAAATAGATATTGATGTTACTGAAGCCAACCTTTCTTTAAGTAATATAGGTGGAACTTTACCTCTTACTAAAGGCGGTACGGGTGCTACTACTGCATCTGCTGCTTTAACCGCCCTTGGTGGATTAGCTAGTACCACCAGAGGTGCTGCTAACGGGGTAGCAAGTTTAGATGCTAGTACTTTAATTCCTATTGCACAAATACCTTCTACCATTGCTAGAGTAAGTCAGGTTACAGCATCGCAAGTAGGTAATACAACTGCTCAATGGAATGCTAACCAGATTCAAGGAAGAAGTGTAAGTTCTACCGCCCCTACTAATGGTCAGGCTATAGTTTGGAATAGTACTAGTTCTACTTGGCAACCTACTACAATATCTGGATCTGGTGAAATAAATACTGCGTCTAATGTAGGTACAGGGGGAGTAGGGGTATTTAGACAAAAAACTGGAGTTAATTTAGAGTTTAGAAATATTAATGCTGGTAGTAATAGAATTACCGTTACAAGTGATACTGTTGCTAATGAAATAGATATTGATGTCATTGAGGCTAACTTATCTTTACCTAACTTAGGTGGAACTTTACCTATTTCTAAAGGTGGTACAGGTGCTACTACCGCATCTGCTGCTTTGACTGCTTTAGGGGGGTTAGCTACAACAGCTAGAGGTACAGCTAATGGCGTAGCTAGTTTAGATGCCAATACCCTAATCCCTGATGCTCAAATACCAACAAGTATTGCTAGAGTAAGCCAGGTTACAGCATCACAAGTAGGTAATACAACTGCTCAATGGAATGCTAACCAGATTAGGGGAGCAAATATATCTACTATTCCTCCTGCTAACGGTCAAGTATTAACTTATAACACAGCTAATACTTCTTGGGAGCCTTCTACTCCTTCTTCTGGTGGTGGTGGGGGTAGTGGGTCTAGTAATGATTATTTTACAGGCTATATTTCTAATAGAAGTTATCCTTTAGCAAATTCAGGATCACGGACATCGCTTTATTGTCCTCTAGATACATGTATATATGTTCCTTTTTATTTACCTAAAGGTGGAACTTTTAACCAAGTAAGCTTTAGGGTGGAGTCCGGTGCTTTTGGAAATGCTAGAGTGGGTATTTATAGTCATGATAGCTCAACAGCTCTACCAGGTACTCTTATTTATGATTCTGGGGCAACTTCTGTGCAAACAACAGGAAATAAATCTATAAATGTAACCTGGGCTTTTTCTGTTGGGTTATATTGGTTTGTTTTTTGTTCTTCAGCAAATATAACAATTTCAGGATGTACCTCAACTGCTTATAGTGAATTTTTATTAGGGGTTAATATAACAGATATGCTTAGTGATTTTGTTGGTCGCTTTATAGTTAATCAAACTTTTGCGACATTACCAACAACCCCAACAATTTCAACACGTTTTTATGATTATCATTTCCCATTAATTTATTTAAGGGCAGCTTAAATAAAAACTTATTGTTTTATAAAAATATTAAATATATGTGGCTTAATTAATAACGCCCAGTTATACAGCACTTTCCTGAATCATGAAGTACAGTAGCAGCAGTTAGCAAACCAATTTCGCAGATGCATAGGATTGATTAGATTTAAAGCAATTGCAATCAATACATCTACCATTTGAGTAGTTTTTGGAGAAAATGTTTTGATAAAAGCTTTAAGCTGTGACCACCAATGTTCAATGGGATTAAAATCTGGTGAATAAGAAGATAGATTGATGACACTGGCACCAACAGATTCAATTATGGGCGTAATTTCATCGATCTTATGGGCAAATAGGTTATCCATTATGACAACTGCACCTTTCCATAATTGAGGCACTAACAACTTTTCTATAAACACGCGAAAAGCATTACTATCCATTGAACCATCTAGTGTCATCACAGCCAATACTTTATCCATACTGATTGCGCCGATAATAGTGACTTTTTTACCTCGATAAAATGGTTTTACATCATATACTCTACTTCCTTTTTCACTACGAGCTTTTGGACGCATTAACCCAAGCAGTAAGCCTGCTTCATCCAAAAAAACCAGATTTTTCGGCTCTATATCTCTGACTTTCTCTCTGTATTCACACCTGAGCAATTGAACTCTATCGGTAGCTGCCTGACTGCTGCGAACCGTTTTTTTTTTTACGAGTTAGATTTAATTTTTGCAATTCTCTACACATCATGCTGGAACTCACTAGTTGCCCCTCAGTTAAGAGCCAATATTCACAATATTCAGAGAGAGTTGCATCTGGATACTTTTTTACCAATGCAACAAGTTGAGCCGCAGAATCTGCTAATACCGCTTTTTTTCTTGTCCCTTGCTTACCAGGATTAACATGTCCTTTCTCTTTATACTGTCTCAACATTTTTTGTACAAAAGCTTTACCAACACCAAAGTTTACAGCTAACTTTCTAACTGAAATATTTCCTAACTGATAAGCATTGACTATTTTTTCTCTCAGATCGACGGAATATGGTTTCATAATAATAATTTATCTATCTTACATATTGTACTTCACATTGCTGGAAAGTGCTGTAATTGATACAACCTAATTAAATTAAAAAAAATAATAAGGTTTCTTTAGGAACCTTATTATTATCTCTCTAATTAATTCTTAAATCTTTATTAAAAATATAAAAAATAAATGGAACACCAAACTCAATATCAATATATAAAATTAACTCCAGATACCCAAGCTAAAATAGTTGACCAAATATTAGTTCAATCAGGGGGTGTTGGATTAGGTATTATAGCCACATTTCTAACTTTCATAATATTAGCTAAATGGATGGGAATAAATAAACTTATTTCTAAATGGGTGGACAAATTAGAAAGTGACGCTGACTCTTTTAAGTCTTTAGCTAATTCTGTAAAAGATATGATAGAAGAAACTAAAAGTTATCATGCTACTTATGTAGCTAATCACACTAAAATCATTGATACAGTAAAAGAAGTAAAAGAAATAGTAAAAGAGCTTACATACAAATTAGATAATAAATAAATTAAGGGTGTAATTACCCTATAAGTTAGTATTTACATATGATATCCTTAAATTATATCAATAATTGGAGGGTATTTTTGGTTTTATATAGAGATAGTGCTGTATATAAACATAGATATTTAAATGGAACAAGACCACTACCTGAAAGATGTTCTTATATAAAAAAAGACGGCACTCAATGTAAAAATAATGTAATGGTGGGTTATAAATGTTGTGCGGCTCATGGTGGTAAAGCAGCTAAAGCAAGAATTACACATGGTCTACACTCTAAATTAATTAAACAAGAAAATATGAAAGCTATTAAATCTTTAAGTAAAAAAGAAAGAAAAGAATTATTAGAAACAGATTACAGTAAAGAAATTTTATTAGATAATAGCATTATGCTTACTGATGCTATGATTGGTAGGCTTCTAGATCACCAAAATACTTTATTAGAAAGATATAATTTAGCAATAACACAGTTTAATAGTTTAACGAGTGATTCTCCTCCAAGAGAAGTCGAAGTACTATCTAATAATATTAATGGATTAAGTAAAGGTATTACTGACTTATCTAAAGTTATTCAAATTCATCAAGCTCAGATTAATGCTACTCTAAAAACCAGAAAAGAACTTAGAGATAAAAATGAAAACGACCTTACACTTAAAGCTTTATATGAACAATTAAGTGTAGACCCTAAAGAGTTAATTCAAGATTTAGTAAAAGCATATCTGACAACTAATCCTGGGGCTAGAGTTGATGAGCTACTTTCTTTAAAACCAGCAGATGTAGAGATTGAATATGAGTTGGGAGACGATGACTAATGGATTTAAATTCTATCCCTTCTGATTTGGAAGGAATAATTAAGTCAGATACTTTAAGATATCAATTTATTGCTGGGGCTAATGACCCTGTTTTATTTATTAAATATTTTCTTGGTGAAAAAGTAAACTATTATTTAAACGAAGTTGAAAGAGTACACCCAGAAACAGGAGTATTAATTAAAGGACATCCTAAACAAAGACAATGGTTAAGGCAAGCTGTAAATGCTAATGAAGGGGTATTAAAAGCAGGCTCTAGAAGTGGGAAAACTTTTGTTACTGCTCTTATGCACTTATGGTTTTTATTCTATAGAAAAAGACCTAATACTTCTGTATTTTATGGTGACTATAGTAAAAGATTTCAATCAATAAACTGTGCGCCTTCTTTAAAGCAAGCAAAATTAGTTAAGGATGAAATAATCAACTTAGTTAATGATAGCCCCTTCCTGACCAGTATAGGGTTCATTAAGCACATTTCTGATGGGCAGCAGCCTTTTATAGAAACTTGTTTTAACAGTATTATTTGGTTCCAAGCTACTGTACAAAAAGGTAGATTTATTTTAGGTTTCTATTTAGATGTAGCTACACTAGATGAATCTGCTTCTGAATATGCTCTTGAACATTTAAGAATGAAAATATTAAATGTTAGAGGTACTGAAGTTAGTGGACGTAAGTATTTTATTTCTACACCCCAAGGTGAAGGAGATACTGCTGGACAAGGTGCTATTTACTTTAGGAAGATGTGGAATGAGTTTAAGGAAAGAAGACTTAATCAAGATAAATCTGTAGTTATTGCTGAGTTTTCACAGTTTGATAACCCTGTTAACCCTGAAGAAACCATCAGGTCAAATATGGTTAACATGACTCAAGCTCAAATTAGAGAAGAAGTATATGGTAAATTTGCTAACTATGGTGCTACTTTCTTTGCGGGTAATTACTTAGATAAGGCTATTGAAAAGGGTGAAAAGCATACTTGTTTCTTTCCTTATGATGACCCAGTTACAGGATATTGTTTACCTGAACATGGGGCTAGTTTACATTTACCTTATTTACCTAAAGGTGGTCCAGGTTCTCAGTTCTTTACTGGAGTAGACGTTGCTGGTTGTACTAATGGTGATAGCACAGTTTTAGTTACCCTTCAGTATATTGATAGAGAATTAAGAATTGTAGCCTTTGAAAGAATTAGTAAGACTCCTTTGTTTGATCAAAATGGGTCTATTGAAAGAATTAACCGTAGATTAAATCAGTTTCCTGGTGAACTTTATTATGATGCTACTGCTTTAGCTGGTCAATATTTAAGGGAATCTATAGAAAAAGAATTACCTGGTGATTTAGCTGAGAAATGTATACCTATTAATAGCAACAAAAAGCCCGGTAAATCAAAACATAATCATAAAACTTTAATGTTGTCTAATTTGGCTGGTTGTATAGAAAAAGCTAAATTAGTAATTCCTTATGACGAACAAGATAGATTAAAACAACTTAAGACTGAGTTAAGATTTTATAAATTAGATGATAAAGGGCTGCCTACTGATTGTGTCATGGGTTTAGCTTTAGCTGCTTATGCTTGGAAAAGAAGGAAAAATACTAGTATCTATGGTGATGATTTATGGAATGAAGACGAAGACTACCAAATAATTATGTAGTCTAAAATACCAAAACTGATTTACTACTTAATATTTCTTAATATAGTTGTCTTGACTTAATTTGCATAAACTTGCATACTAATTAAGATGAAGACAATTATATAAAACTAACAGAAAAGCTAGAAAACTTACAGAGTAAGGCTTACGGGATGTGGCGCAGCTTGGTAGCGCACTTCGTTCGGGACGAAGGGGCCGCTGGTTCGAATCCAGTCATCCCGATTTTGTACATTCGCGAATTATATGTCGCAATTCGCGAATTAGTGTCGTTATTCGCAAATTAATGTCGCTTGGGCGGTCTTAATGTAGGTAATTTAATTACACTAAGTTTTTCCTATTCGGTAGGGATTTTGCCTTTTTCTAGCCAGGTTTCAAATTCTGGGTGTTTTCCTACCTGTGCCAATAATTCATTGATAAATGGTGTATTTTTTTACCATCAGTTCCCACAGTTGACGGAGAGTGTCTTCTTCAGCAACCAAGCGACATTGTTAAAGATAGGCGATCGCATTTTCTCAACTTTACGCAGCCCAATCTTTACACAGTAATTCTGCCTGTTGCAGCACTGTCACCATCGCTTTCTCTTGCTTTTCTGGTGGATAGCCGTATTTTCGCAGTAGACGCTTGACTAATCGCCGGAGGTTAGCTTTGACGCTTTCTTTCTGTGTCCAGTCGATGGTGACGTTGCGGCGAACTGTATCTACAAGGTCACGAGCGATCGCTCTTAGTGTATCATCGCCTAAAGCACTGACAGAGGTATCATTGATATCTAAAGCATCGTAAAAAGCTAGTTCATCTTCCGATAATCCCAGGTTGTCGCCTCGCTTTGTTGCTTCCCGAATTTCCTTTGCTAATTCGATTAATTCGCTGATCACCTGGGCAGTTTCGATAGCGCGATTCTGGTATCGTTTAATTGTCTGTTCTAGCATTTCGGCAAAGGAACGGGATTGTACCAAGTTACGAGGCGATCGCGTTTTGATTTCGTCGTTGATTAATTTCCGCAGCAGTTCTAAAGCTAGGTGGCGTTGGGGTAGTTGGCGGATATCTGCTAAAAATTCATCGGAAAGGATGGAAATATCAGGATTTTTCACTCCAGCAGCAGCGAAAATATCTACCACCGCATCACTCGCAACAGCGTTAGAGACAATTTGGCGAATTGCGGTATCTAAATCTTCTGGACTTTTACCCCCATTTGTGGTATGCTTCACGAAAGCACCCCGAATAGCTTGGAATAAACCGACTTCATCCCGAATTTTTATAGCTTCATCACTGGAACTGCATAAAGCAAAGGCTTTGGCTAATTCGTTCACTGCTTGGATAAATTCTTGTTGTCCATCTTCGAGTTCGAGAATATGATCCATTGCGGCGGGGATGATGGTTACACGTTGGGTTACAGTACCTGTAAAGAACAGCGAATAATCGAAACCGTCTAACATTGCTGTGACGTTTTCATATTTTGATAACATTAAGGCGATCGCTTGTGCTTGAGGAATGCCAGTTTCACCTTGACTGTCAGCAGTATAATCTCTCAGGGCTGCTGTGAGTTGATCAGCAATGCCCAAGTAGTCTACAACTAAACCGCCTGGTTTGTCTTTGAAGACGCGGTTAACTCTGGCGATGGCTTGCATTAACCCATGACCACGCATTGGTTTATCTATATATATAGTGTGCAAACATGGCGCATCAAATCCTGTTAGCCACATATCCCGGACAATTGCCAATTTCATCGCGTCATGTTCATTTTTGAACCGCTTTGCTAATGCTTTGTGTCTGGATTTATTGCGGATATGGGGTTGAAATTCTAGAGAATCAGCTGCGGAACCAGTCATTACAACTTTCAGGATTCCTTTGTCGTCGTCGGGATGATGCCAATCAGGGCGAATTTCGATAATTGCATCGTACAAATCGACGCAAATCTGACGACTCATACAGACAATCATTGCCTTACCATCGATAATTTCTTGGCGATGTTCAAAATGTTCTACAATGTCTTGAGCAACTAAAGAAATGCGTTTTTCTGCACCTACCAAAGCTGCTAATCTTGCCCATTTAGTTTTTAACTGTTCTCTAGTTGACTCTTCCTCACCTTCGGTAATTTCTTCAAATTCTGGGTCAATCTGAGGACGTTCTGATTCTTCCAGTTCCAGTTTTGCCATGCGTCCTTCATAATAAATACGGACTGTGGCTTCATCCTCAACTGCTCTTTGAATATCGTAAATATCAATATAATTACCAAATATTGCTCGTGTATTAATATCAGTTGATTCTATGGGAGTTCCTGTAAAGCCAATAAATGAGGCGTTAGGTAAAGCATCTCTTAAATGTTTTGCAAAGCCATAAACAATATAACTATCACTTTCATCTTGATTTGTGACTACACGCGCTTCTAAACCGTATTGACTACGGTGTGCTTCATCAGCAATCACAATGATGTTGCGACGGGGTGAAAGTTCGGGGTATTTTTGCTTTGGTTCTGGTGCGAATTTCTGAATCGTGGTAAAGACAACCCCACCAGATGAAACTTGTAAAAGTTCTGTTAAATTTTCCCTATCTTGAGCTTGGACTGGGTTCTGGCGCAGCAAGTCAGAACAGTAAGCAAAGGTGTTAAATAATTGGTCGTCTAAATCATTGCGGTCTGTGATAATTACCAGAGTGGGGTTTGCCATTTCTGGATTTTGGATGATTTTTCCGGCGTAGAATGCCATTGTTAAACTCTTTCCGCTACCTTGAGTGTGCCACACTACACCCACACGTTTATCACCTTGGGGTGATGTCGCTATCACAGTACGTTCAATGGCTTTATTGACTGCATGGAATTGATGGTAGCCTGCCATTTTTTTAGTAATGTCGCTACCGTCTACTTCAAAAGCTATGAAGTGTTTAATTAAGTCGATAAATCGGCTTTTTGCAAATATACCTTTAATTAAAACTTCTAATTCTGCGAATTTTTTAGGGGCAATTTCTTCGCCATCAATTGTGCGCCAAGGCATGAACCTTTCCCAGTCGGCGGTCAGGGTTCCGACTCTGGCCTCTGTACCGTCGGAAACTACGAGAATTTCGTTATAAAGAAATAAACTAGGGATATCTTGTTTATAGGTTTGGAGTTGGTTAAATGCGCCTTTAATTGTGGCATTTTCGGTGGCTGGATTTTTAAGTTCAATTACGCCTAAAGGTAAGCCGTTGATGAAAACTACTACATCAGGGCGGCGTTCTTTTTTATTTTCAATAACAGTAAATTGATTAACTACTAGCCAGTCGTTATTATCTGGGTTGGTAAAGTCGATAATTTTAACTTGGTCGTAGACAATTCTTTCTGATGTTTGGTACTCGACATCTACGCCATCGGTGAGGAATTTGTGGAAGCGGCGGTTATTTTCAAATAAGTTGGGGGTTTCGCTGCGGGTAATTTTGCGAATCGCTTCTTCGATAGCGTCGGCGGGAATTTGGGGGTTAATTGTTGCTAGGGAAGAACGCAGGCGGGTAATTAATACAACATCAGCATAGGTTTGGCGTTCCGCGTTGGGTTCTTCGGGGGCGATTTCTGAGGCGTTGAGGGTAGTGTAGTTTAACTCTTCAAACCATTCTAGGGTAGCAAGCTCAAGAATTTCTTCATCGATATTGTTAATCATGCAGATTTTCCTCCTGTCTTACCAGACAAATCAGGAAGTAATAATCGTAGCTCCTCAGTTGCAGTTTTAAAGTCTGCTTTGAATTCATCTTCAGCAATCTCAATTTCTCCAAAACCCCCTATGAGTTCATAAAATAGTTGTAGATTAGATTCTTCACCTTTTTTTCTTTTATAAAAACATAATCTTGTATAATTACCTGTTTCATCTTTTTTAAAATAAGTGAAAGGCGAGATGCTGTAAAGATGACTCTCATATTTCACTAATATAGTTTGATCATTTAAATAAGAGCTAACAGATATTAATTGCTCTTTAGTGAGAATAGTCTTTTCAAAAGTCCGATTGAGTGAACTGCCTTTAAACTCTTCATGTCGAAATTCGAGAATATTATTTAATTGCCCAACATAACGCATTAAAGTTGCATTCTTTAACTCTTCAATATCTTTAAAAATAGAAATAATATTGTCATAATGCTGAAAAATAATTTGACGACATTGTTCATTAGATTTTGCACTTCCATGAGCAAAATCATTTCTCACTGCCTGTAAGTCACTTAATTTTTCTATTGCTTTCATAGGTATTATCTTTATACAAGATAAATTATAGTTATTATCTAAAGCTAGTTTAATTAATTGTTCTATTACTGACAACTTATCGTGGTAAGTATCCGATACTAGTTGCTTATGCCTAATAGCAGTTTCTTTCATTGGTAAATTTAGACATCTAAATTCTCCTACAACCATTGAATATAACAAACAGATTATTGATTCCCATGTGTCACGTAACAAAAGTAGGCGTTGCTGCTCATTCTCATAACCTTTCTCAAATCTATAAAAATTATAAGCAATTGGCGTAGGAAAATCATAAAAAATAGTTTCTTTTAAGTCTTCTACTTCTTGATCTCTAAACTGCTTTAATGCCAAACGATAAGTTTCTGGCTCCATTAAAAATAGAATCTTGCTGGGTTGAAAGGAAGCATCACATATTGTTACTAAATCATATTCTTCATCTATGGATTGGTTGAAATCAGGATTATTTTCATATCTTAATTCAGGTAAAGTTTCGCTATACCCTACTGGAAAATCGACAGTACTACCCGCCAATATGCTTTTACTAATTTCGGTGTTTTCTAATGTCATATTGAATTTTCTACAAAAATTTCACGGTCCCTAACTTGAATTTGCCCTGATAGTATCTGTGGTAATAAAGAATCACGAATAGCAGCAAGCATGAGAGATTCTTTTTCATTAGCACCAATTTTGTCCTCAAGATTTCTAAGGACAGAAGCAATAGCCTTTTGTTCGGGAAAGGGTGGAATAGCCAGAAGAACCTCACGCAGTTCACTTTGGCGTATTCCAAAAACTGTTGTACCAGTTGCTCTTGCGTGGAGTTGGTCTTGTACGAATGAAGATTGCATTAAAAACTTTAAATAAGTATTGTCTAGTATTCCAGGTTTACCACGAAGCGTTATTAACCTTTGAGCCAATGCAACTTTTCGTCCATCAAGTTGTGCAATTTCTCCTAGTGGAGCTTCAGTAGTCATAACAACATCGCCAGATTCTGGAAATCCCCGCCTCATCCAAGAATGATAGTCTTCTAATGCAATATATTCTTCTGGTTGATTAATTCGTCCATTTTTAACAATTTTTGCTGTAATTAGAGGTATACCTGAAGTCGTTTTTTTAGGGGTTTTACCTCGGTAATCAATAATTTCTGCCATACATTCCTCTAATGGCAATATTTGCCAATTTTCAGGAAAGTTATTTTCTTGAAACCAAGAATTAAAAATAGTCCACGCTATGTTTTCCAGCGTCTGGTTCATCTCCCGGTTCAGTTCGATTTTATTGTCTAATGTGCCGAGGATGTGGGCGATCGCTTTTTGTTCAGGGAGGGGAGGAATTACAAAAGGGAGTGCTGATAAAATTGATGTGTTTAAGTTCGGCATGGTAGCACCAACAGCATGGCGAACTATCCACCCACGAACACTAGGATGACCTAAATAGTAAGATGCATACAAAGGGTCAACTTCACTGTTTCCAAATCTAACCCGAAGACAACCAGTACCGCAAAGCCAACCATCTTCTTCTGTACGAATTAAAGCTCGACGTTCAACATCACCACGTCTACTATAAACAATATCTCCTTTTTTTACTAAATAACGGCTGAGTCTTGCTGCATCTTCTGAA
Source organism: Gloeotrichia echinulata CP02 (assembly GCA_038087035.1). Classification (NCBI taxonomy): domain Bacteria; kingdom Bacillati; phylum Cyanobacteriota; class Cyanophyceae; order Nostocales; family Gloeotrichiaceae; genus Gloeotrichia; species Gloeotrichia echinulata. The sequence goes on from CP051187.1 coordinate 1,414,651, forward strand.
GTAATACGCGCAATTCCTTCTGTCAAAACACGGTTATCACCAATGTTTTGGGGCATTATTGATGGAATACCAAAAGGTACGTAATCAGAGGCGTGTAATTGACTTCCAAATGGACCTGTTTGGATGTTTCCGCCACCTTTTTTGCAGGATTCACCGAGTGTAGTTACTTTCCAATGCAGAGGTAGGCAACTGAATAAAGATTCAACCATAATCACTTAAATAAAATCACTTAATACTTTATTTCCTAATTTATTGAATAGTTTTAAATCATTCTTGATCCTCAACTTCCACAGATAAAGCCTCTAATTCAGCCTCCAATTGCTCAATTGTCGGTAAACTTCCTTGTAATTGTTCCGGTAGAGTATCCCGTAGCTGATAAGTTGAAACTCCAATTGGTTTATTCATTTCCCGCAGAGCATATTCTACAATTGTTTGATTCTTCGTCTTACATAAAATCATGCCAATAGTTGGTTGATCATCTGGATGACGCAATAAATCATCGACAGCCGAAACGTAAAAACTCATCTTTCCCGAAAATTCCGGTTGAAAATCTTCAATCTTCAAATCAATAACCACATAACAGCGTAAATGCAAATGATAAAATAATAAATCTATATAAAAATCTTTGTTTCCCACCTCCAAGTGATATTGGCTGCCAACAAAGGCAAAACCAACCCCTAATTCCAATAAGAAATCACGAATATGTTGTATTAAAGCTTTTTCTAGCTCACGTTCTTGCGCTTCTTTTCCTAAACTGAGAAAGTCAAAGTTATAAGGGTCTTTTAATAATTGTTGTGCTAATTCAGATTGTGGTTTGGGTAGGGTATTTTCAAAGTTGGTAGTAGCCTTACCTTGACGATGATATAATCCACTTTCTATCTGATGTACTAATACATTTCTACTCCAGCCATTTTCTATAGTTTTTTGGACGTACCATAGCTTTGCTGAAGCATCTTTGACAGCATCCAAAATACGAATGTTATGTCCCCACGGAATTTGTCCAACAAGTTGTTGGACAATTTGTTCATCAGGATAAGCTTCTGCAAAAGCCCTCATATAAAGTAGGTTTGTACGTGAAAATCCCTTCATATCTGGGAAAGCTGCTTTTAAATCTCTGGCGAGACGTTCGATAACTTTTGCACCCCATCCCTGTTGCTGCTGTCGTGTAATAATTTCCCGTCCAATTTGCCAATAAAGTAATACTAACTCACGATTAACAGACAAAGCTGCTTTAACTTGGGCGCTGCGTATGCGTTCTTTTAATTCCCGTAAAAAGTCATCATAGCCATCCATTGGTAATAACTTATCCGCCATACCCCAACCCGCGTAAATTCTCTTTTATTATCGCTTCCAACCTCGCCGACTCCTCAAACTGCTTTTGCAACTTCTTTGTCAAATGCAGCATTTTCTCATCAAACGCCTCATCATCATCTTCTACTTCCTCTGCTCCCACATAACGCCCCGGTGTGAGAACATAACCGTGAGTTTTAATATCATCTAACTTGGCACTCTTACAAAAACCTGGGATATCTTCATACTTACCCGCTTCTTTCTCGCCCCGCCAAGCATGGTAAGTTTGAGAAATTCTGGCTATCTCTTCCTCGGTCAGTTCTCGGTGTACTCGGTCAATTAACACGCCCATCTTTCGCGCATCTATAAATAATGTTTCCCCAGTGCGGTTACGAAACTTGCCATTTTTCTTATTTTTAGCCACAAACCACAGACAAGCGGGAATTTGGGTGTTGTAAAATAATTGCCCAGGCAATGCCACCATACAATCAACTAAATCGCCATCAATAATGGCTTGGCGAATATCACCTTCCCCAGACTGGTTAGAACTCATGGAACCATTCGCCAATACAAAACCAGCAATACCATTGGGTGCTAAATGGTAAATCATCTGCTGTACCCAACCATAGTTAGCATTACCTACAGGTGGTGTACCATATTGCCAACGGGTATCTTCCCGCAATCTCTCCCCGCCCCAATCGCTCATGTTAAATGGGGGATTCGCCAGGATAAAATCAGCCTTGAGGTCTTTGTGCAAGTCATTGTGGAAAGTATCAGCGTTGTGTGTGCCAATATTCCCATCAATTCCGCGAATTGCCAAATTCATCTTGCACAGTTTCCAAGTTGTCGGGTTGGATTCTTGCCCATAAATGGAAATATCGCCAATTTTTCCCCCATGCGCTTCGACAAACTTTTCCGACTGCACAAACATTCCCCCAGAACCGCAACAGGGGTCATAAATCCGCCCTTTGTAGGGTTCAATCATTTCTACTAACAACTGCACCACACAACGCGGTGTATAAAATTGTCCGCCTCTCTTCCCTTCCGCAGTGGCGAACTGTCCCAAAAAATACTCGTAAACTCGCCCCAAAATGTCTTTAGAACGGCTGGCTTCATCTCCCAAGCCAATTTTGCTAATCAGGTCAATGATTTCTCCCAGCAGTTGTTTATCTAGGGCTGGCTTATTGTAATCTTTGGGTAATACGCCTTTGAGTGATGGGTTTTCCTTCTCAATGGCATCCATCGCCTCATCTAGCAGTTTGCCAATGCTTGGTTGTTTGGCATTAGCTTGTAAATATGACCACCGCGCCTCTTTAGGAACCCAGAAAACATTCTCCGCTGTGTACTCGTCGCGGTCTTCCGGGTCAGCGTGAGCTTGCTGTGAATAGATGTCGTAAAGTTCACTGAAGGCATCGGAAATATACTTAAGGAAAATCAACCCTAAAACAACGTGCTTGTACTCCGCTGCGTCCATGTGACCCCGCTGCTTATCCGCAGCTAGCCACAGGGCTTGTTCAAAGCCTAATGTTGCCCCATTGCCGTTATTCTGTTCGGTTTTTTTCTGACCACGAGCCACTAAGTAATACTCCCTTAAGTAAAATCTCTTCTAATGCGAGTTAATACCAAGTTTAATAGGTCAAGACATGATTTGCGAATTGCGACATATAATTTGCTAATGTACAGTTGTATTGTAAAATACTCTATATTACTCTACATTCTCCCAATCTGGGAATACAGCCATGAATTATCTTGTTAAAAAAAACTATCACACCTGTGATTTTAGCTATTTTAGGATTATGTATTTCTGGTAAAAATGTTCTCTCTCAAACCCTAACTGTCTCACCTAACCTAATTAATTTTAGCTCTGATGCAGGAGAAAGCTTATTATTTACTAGTCGTGCAAGGGTTGACTTTATTCCTTTGAGTATGCAGTTTGTCACTCAAAATAATCAAGCTTATTGCGGCGTTGCTAGTATTGTGATGGTGTTAAATAGTTTAGGAATTCCTGCTCCAGTTGCACCACAATATTCTCCCTATCAATTTTTTACCCAAGAAAACTTTTTCACTAATGAAAAAACTCAAGCTGTAATTACCCAGGAATTAGTCGCTCGTCAAGGTATGACTTTAGAGCAATTAGGTGGATTACTCGCCAGTTATGATGTCAATGTAAAAGTCTATCATGCGGCTGATTCTAATATAGAAGATTTTAGAAAAATCACAGTCGCTAATTTAAAACAGAAAGGAAATTTTGTTATAGTTAATTATTTACGCAAAGAAATTAACCAAGAAAAAGGCGGACATATATCACCTTTAGCTGCATATAATGAGGAGACTGATAGATTTTTAATTATGGATGTTTCCCGTTATAAATATCCACCTGTTTGGGTAAAGACGGCTGAGTTATGGAAAGCTATGAATACAATTGATTCAGTCTCAGGTAAAACACGAGGCTTTGTATTTGTGAGTAAATCTAAGTGAAGAATCACTGTCAAGCCTTGAGCATTTATGATCAGGACTTACTTACGTGTCACATTTAAAGAATGGTGCGTGACGCCACAAGTCTTGGCGTACAATATTTATCACTGCGTCACGCACCCTACGATTATTATTGTGCCCCCAGAGTAGGTCCTAATTAGGTTGAGCGAAGCCGAAACCCAATTAACCATCAAATACATAAGATTTGACTTATGCTGATTCAGAAAATTGTCCAAGAATTGCAAAACATCCCCGAAGATAAACTCGCAGAAATTTATGATCTGATTCACTACTTTCGCTTAGGTTTAAATCGGGAAACTGCCCAACCTCTCACGGTAAGCGAACTTGAACCGCGTACCCCAGGATTACTAACGGGAAAACTCAGCGATGCTTTTTTTGAACCCTTACCCGAAGAAGAACTTCAGCAATGGGAATGAGCTACCTAATTGACACACATATCCTATTATGGTAGCTCTTTGATGACCCAAAACTCGATACCGAATGCCGAGACATCATTCGCAACCCCGATAATCGCATTTTCGTGAGTAGTGTTTCTGCTTGGGACTAAATAAATTATCCCCAATTATTTGTATATTTGTAGAAGACCAAGGCCTTGCACTGCGTCCAGGGGATATTTTTTAAATTGGAAGTCCCTGCTGCTGTGCTAAGTTCATCTTTAACAGGAATATAGTTCTATAGCTGTATTCTATTAGACTGTGATGATTACTGAATTTTAGTTAACTAAAGGTTATAAACTTGAGTAATGGCAATGGTATAGCTTACCTTAAGGAAGCAATAGTGTGCCGCTCTAATGCAAATGGATTGGATTAGCTTACTAAAAACTCAACAAGCTGACTTCCTTCAACGTGTCAAAAAATCTAAGACTTATGACCTATCTTTGCTCGATACTCAAGTCAAAGGTTGCCATAGTGAAATGATGACATTTTGGGGCGAGTCATTGGCAAAACTCCTAGAGTTGTCTGGACAACAAGCGGAAATTGTCGCCCAAAATCCGCCACCAACACCGCCTGAATACCCGGAACCTCCCGATTGGACGATACCTTTTGCCAAATACTTCCAACAACAAGCCCAGGATTATCTTTTGAGAGAGCAAATTGTTGATCGGGTGATGGCTGAACGCCTCGGTAAGTTGGTGAAAAAAGTGCCACAAGACACATTGAAAAACATGGTTTTAGATGATGAAGGGAATTTACGTGGCGAAAGTACATTTTCTTATTTGCTTACAGCTAACCAAAAGCTGAGTATTCAAGTTTACGTAGCTGATGGCGAAAGTTTTAATGGGATTAAGAAAGATAAAATCAGGTGGTCAGTCACTCAAGAGGATTTAAAAAATCACCAAGTCTTAATTTTTCTCTGTTTATTTTTCCCTTCTACTAGCAAAATTGGATACAATAAACAAGCGGTAGTTACTGGATTTTTACCCACCGCCCAACTGGAATTTACAGAACCAAAACTGTACATTACTCCTAGTAACTTGTTGTATGCGGGGGGATTGAGTTGGTATTTAGAATCACTAGTTGCCAAAAATGATGTGCTGCCAGTGATTGATGAGAAAATGATAGACCAGACAGTGGAGACTTTGCCTGCAAAGCATCCTCTGAAGAGAATTATCGGTGATTGGGAATACTGGCAGACCTTAAAAGGACACACCAGAGGAATTAATTGCCTAGCTTACTCTTCTCCTACCGCAGATGCTTTGCGTGCTAGAACGCCAACGACAAACAATTCCAGATATCAAAGCAAAACCTTACCAATATTAGCCAGTGGTAGTCGTGGTGAGACAAAGCTATGGGATTTAAGTAATGGTGAATTAATAGATACCTTATCAGAGCATCCTTGGGTAACATCTGGGCTGGTAGATGAAGTCAATTCCCTGGCCTTTAGCAGCGATGGACAGACTTTAGTCAGTGTTGGTGCGGACTCCACGATTAAAATTTGGCACATTGGCGCACGAGATTTAATCGATATCCTGCACAAGCATAATGGAGTAGTCCGGTGCGTTGCCTTTACCCCCGATGGTAGAATGTTAGCGACTGGCGGAGATGACAGAAAAATTCTGTTTTGGGATATGACTCAACGTCAGGTGGCGATCGCCCTTTCTTTAGATGATACAGCAGCTCATTCCTTGGTTTTTAGCCAAGATGGGCAAACACTGATTACAGGTAGCTACCGCAAAATCAAAGTCTGGGATACATCCAAGTTAGCGACAAATTTGAAAGATCCCCGGCCACAGCACATCCTCATGGGTCATACTCACATTGTTCGTTCCCTGGCGATGAGTGCCGATGGTAAACTGCTGGTTAGCGGCAGTTTAGATAAGACAATTAAAATTTGGCAATTGGAAACTGGGCAATTAATCCGCACCCTCAAAGGACATCAAGCTGAAGTGTGTGCGATCGCTCTAGGTCCCGATGAGCAAATTATCGCCAGTGGTAGTGCTGATAAAACTATCAAATTGTGGCATGTACAAACAGGAGAACTCCTAGCTACCTTTACAGGTCATAGCGATGTAGTTACAGCCGTAGCGTTTACTGCTTCCGGCGATATTTTAGTCAGTGGGAGTTTAGATAAAACGATTAAAATTTGGCACCGGAGTTAATGCGGGATGGGGACTTGGGATTAGAAAAATTACTTCCTCATTTCCCCCCATTCCTAGGCTGTTGACTTTGTACCTTGAGGGGGTTAAAAATTCATGCACAATCCTTGCTGAGTAAAATTTGCAGGGGGAAAAGTTGTTTTTCGCGTTCTTTAAGTAATAAGTAATAAGTAATAAGTAATAAGTAATAAGTAATAAGTAATAAGTAATAAGTAATAAGTAATAAGTAATAAGTAATAAGTAATAAGTAATAAGTAATAAGTAATAAGTAATAAGTAATGAAAGAATTATTAAGATATTAACAACTTCAATCAACAAGTTGAAAGAAAAATAAAACCCACCTTCCGCACCCCCAAGTGTCACAAACGGAAATTACTGAGATAAAAAAGGCAAGCAAGAATAAAAACAGACATATTTAGATAAAATAGGGATTTGAGCAGCCATAAATCACCACAAATGGCATCAAAATCTATTGTCAATAAGGAGCAATAAGAACTGATGGCAGATAGATTCGGATGAGATAAATAAATGAAGACGTTCAACGCTGAAATCATAAATTAGAATAATGAATTGAAGTATCAAAACTAGATTTTTGGCATAGTAAATTAGAGCTATTAATCAAAGCGGTTAGCTGCTTGTCCGATTTATATTAAATTAATAGAGATAAGACTTATGTGACTAATTGATAGTAACGGAGGCAATCATCTGGTAAAAGATTCAAGATGAAATCCCTATCTGGAGTCCAATTAGAGACGTGTTTTTCATTGTTAAATTCAACTAAATGAATACACTGGAAACGTTGAAATATCCAACGTAAAGTAGGGCAGTCAGTTGCTTTACCCAATTGATTTTTAATAGTTAATTTAGACTCTCTGAGTGCGGCTCTGATTTGACGTTTACCCTGTGTATAGACCAGCAAACATAAACCCATAATCATTCTGTTTGGAGTTAGCTCACAAAATCGCATTGCTCCCATAGCTAAATATTTATTTGATTTTTGTCCCAATAATTGATTGCTCCTGATCCGATATGAGAAATTTAGAACTATTAATTCTCATAACTTCATAATTTTCTGGCATAAACACAGAACCTAAAGTAGCTACCATATCGGCAATAGAAATTTTCAAAGCTAGTGGTACCTTTAAATTAAAAAATGATTTTGGCATACTTCTAACATTTAAATGCAATTTTTTTTGCCTCACGTACCATACCCCAGTAAATTTATTCCCTGTTATAAGTTCTTTAGGTTTAGAGAAAAGCAACATTTGAACCCTTGTTTGCTCATAAGTCATATCATCTTTAAATTCAATAGTGATTTTTTCTGAAGATGTATCAAAACGCCATTTTCCCAAAAGTAAAATTTCTATTTCTATATCAGAGTGCTTACTATTATTCATGTCTATCCTCAAAATTAGCTTTAGATCTAACTTTTCCTATTATTAACAAATGTGTGATTAACGCCTAGGAAAGTTTCGTTATAACTTTTTACACGCAAAAAGAATAAGTGCATCAGCCAAACTAACCAAGACCCCACGCGCCAAGCTCCCATTGAAAGGTGTTCCGCAGATGAGTTAGGGGATGAGTCAAACCTATGTTGGTCATAGTGTAACCATTTGGCGGGTAGGTGTCCCATCGGTGTCATGGGGGACAATTTAAAAGTTAGTTGCTCATAGTCTAACCAGTTTCCGTCTTTTCGCCAACCAAGACGATCTCCGAGTCTCTTTTCGGTTTCATAGTCTACTTGACCACCCATTTCGCTCCAGATAGTTTGCTGAATACTGAAGCCAAAATAACCATAACTATATTGTTGCCAAAGTTGATCAATGATGTGGAGGTCTGGATAGGAAAAATTATCAATATCTTCCTGATAAACTTCATTCCAATAATTCTTGCTCATGACTTTTAGCATTAATTTAGTGGTTTCAACGTCAGCGTCTTTCCACTTATGCTGGGCGAGGAGATCCCGTAATGGGGTATAATCAATATTTTTATGGCTGGGAATTTTTTTTGTCAACGCAAGATTGTTATTGCTCAGTCCCATAAATCCTGTTTTTTGAACAGCAGATAGAGCCGATGTAGAAACAAAATTTATTTCTGGTGCTATACCTAGCAATTTTGTTTGATCAGTGAGTTGATTGGATATATAGTTTGATATTAAATCAATACCCTTGTCTAAAAATACGGCATTTTCGCTCAAATCAAAATTATGGATTTGCCAATCTAATAATTGAGATTGAATAAAAGCATCTTTTAATCTGGCTTTTTTCTCATAACTTGTCACCATAAAATCAAGAAAAGTTTCAGAAATTCCCTCTTTTTGTTCAAGGTTAAATAAATTTGAGTGATACTTGAAAATATTATCTCCTAAATTTTTGATATCTCCGACAGTTGCGTAAAAAGATTCATCTACTTTTATGACTTCATCTATTAAAGATTGAAATGGACTCAAGTATTCTTGTAAATAATTTTCAATATTGATTGCTGTATGGGCAATTTTGGCTATTTCTTGGCGAATTTTATAGGCTTTTCTTTGATAAGCGTAAATCTCTTGATATACTTCTAAATCTTTAACTATTTGCTGAACAATTCCTTTTTGAATTTTGGTATCTTCTGCAAGGTTTTTAATTCCTTCGCCAAGCAAGATTATTTTTTCTAACATTAAAAAATAAGCATTGCTCAACAGTAAAACTGCTTTCAAGTTTTCTTGCTTTTCCCATCTGAGTTCATCAACTATTTTCGGATTTTTATTGTTTTTGATTTCTAATTTTTTTCGTTCGTCTTCTATTTTTTTTATTGACAAATATTTTTGTTTGAATATTTTTTTCAATTCCTCCATAAGGTTTAATAAAAAATCATGATAACTATTCTTGTAATTTTCTAGAAAATCAATAATATGAGTGTAGTCTTTAATGAATAATTGGATTTCCTGAAAAATTTCTCCCTGGCTAATTTCTGCTTTTCGCTTAATTATTCCCCCAAAGAGATGATGATATCGAACACCTTCTTTAATTAATTGTTGACGTTCTCTAATTTTTTTTTGAATTGCTTTTACACCGTTATTTTTGAGGACGGGTAGTTGATATGTTCGTTCGTAAATCGTAATACTTTTATAAGTAATTAGTTGTCTTTGCTGTTTAGTTAGCATAATTCTGATTTTCAAAAGTATGAGGAGACACCACTACTCTACATTAGCTGTTTTAGATAATTTCCATACTAAAACTTTCTCTCGTGCTTCTATCAAATCCATGCCAATCTTTTCTAAAACTCGCTTTGAAGCTATATTATCTGGATCGCATCCAGCCGTAACTGTTTGCATACTGGGTTGAGAGAGTGTCCAATCAGACATGGCTTTGGCAGCTTCAGAGGCATACCCTTGCTGTCTATAGGATGGAACTATATAATAGCCAAGTTCCACTGAATCTGTGGGTGAGAATGTGGCATCGGGAATAATTTTGATCATAACATGACCAATGAGAGTATTCTCTGCTTGATGAATGACTAAACTTCCCCATCCCCATTCACTTTGCCACGGATACTTGCTGAGAATATCTGCAATATCTGGCAAATTTTGCAAAAATTCTTCTTCTTGCCAATTTGGCAAAACTGTAACTCCCAGTAATCTGGCTAATTCAGCATCACCAAAAATTGCTGCTTTGACTATTTCCAACTTAAAGGGTATCAAATATAATCGTTTGGTGAGAAGTTTTTCCATGATATGAAATTCCTATTCAATGTATGCAGAAGACCAAAGCATGACAACTACTCTTCTTTGAGCCATTTTAACGTTTCTGGGTTTTTGTTATAATGGTAGATAGTGCCATTTTTAGTAGTGATGGATTTACCTTGCCTACCCCTATTTCTGATTGTGGCCAGAGAATAGTCTGTTAATGGGTGAATTTCTTGATGAGAAAGCCCAAAACTTATGTCTGTTGTTGCTGATATTTTTGGTGTTTTTGGGAGTTCATCTTCAGGTAAAATATCTATGGTGATGTGAGAGGTTTCCGTAGGCTCAACGATAATTGATTTTGTTCGTCGATAATCCTGCACGGGGAAAAGATGCCAATGGGAATTTTCCGAAAGTTCTAGAACCCACTGATGATAATCAAACAAACTTTCTCTGTGTCCAACACTAATAAATGTTGTTTTTGTCGCTTGTAATTGATGATATAAATTGCCTTCGTTATTTAAATCCAAAGCACTTGTTGCTTCATCTAATATAGTAAAATTGGGACGATTAATTAATAATCGTGCAAAAGCCAGGCGTTGTTGTTCTCCCAAGGACAATATATTTTCCCAAGGAACTTCTGTATCAAAGCCATTGACGCGGGTAAGCAGGTTTTGTAGATTAACTTGGTGCAGAATGTCTGCAAGTTCGCTATCGCTGATTTTGCGGTCTGTATGCGGATACAGTAACTGTTGACGCAGAGTCCCCAAAATGATATAAGGTCGTTGGGGAAGAAACAACATTTCCTCTAAGGGAGGTCGCACCAGCCTACCAGTTCCGGCGTTCCACAAACCAGCGATCGCTCTCAACAGAGAACTTTTACCCCGACCACTAGGGCCAACAATCAACAATCCTTCTCCTGGTTGAACAGATAATGACAAATCTTCAACAATTACCTGCTCATAGTTTGGCGTTTGTAAGGTGACACCCTCAAAAGCCAAATGCTGGTCTTCTATGACTTTAATAGTACTGACATTTTCAGGTTTTTTGCTCACAAATGCTAATGCATCCGAAAACTCAGATAAACGCTGTAAGTAACTAGAAAATCGCCCGGAAGTTCCAAATTCAGCTATTAATGCTCCCAAAGCATTAGAAAACATAAAACTACAGTAAGTAGCTTGGCTAATTTCGCCATAATTAATCTGATCTTGAATGAATAAAGGTGTGAGTATAAACATTGAAAATATACTAATAGCCGACTGATAGGCATTGTTAAAAATATCTTGCCCCTTTTCCCAATTTATCCTCCGTTCAGCATTTCTTAGCACATTATTGAATCGGCGATTAATTATATTTAGTTCTTCTTCTTCCCCTTGAAAAAAAGCTATTGATTCAGCATGATTACGCACATGAGTTAAGCAATAATTGAAATCGGCTTTAAATGCAAGTTCTTCTTGATTAATTTTAGTTAATTCTTGACTTAAATAAATAGCAACAATATTCCCTACAATTGTATATATCACTAGATAAATTGCAATTTGTGAAGAGATTGTCCAGAGAATTATTAAAAAAGTAATAATGTTCATAGACTTCTCTAGTACAGTAGCTGATAATCTTAAAGCACTGCTGGTAATTGGTTCTATTTCTTGGGCTAGACGTTGGTCTGGATTATCAATAGCAGAGTTAAAAGTTATTTTATAATAGGCTTGATTGCTCAAATATTTTTTCAAAATGTGATGATTTAGCCACTTATACCAATCAATCGCTATTTTATTTCTGACATATTTAGAAAATGCTAGCAAGATGACTGTCACTACAATGGAGAGCATGGAAATCCATAAAGTATCAAGATATTTGGCAAGGTCTTTCTCTTCAATAACGATATCAAAGACGTAGCGACTCCAGAAGCTGTCTAAGGCCTTTACTGCCACAACGGCAGTTATTAATATTATCAGGATAATGAGCATTCCCCATGAGCTAATCACCTCTGAAAATGCTCTTATTCCTACCTCTGTGGGATACCAATAAGGTTGAAAAACCACTTTTACATTTGCCCAGAATTGAACAAAATCCGAAAAGGGATTCGTTGGTGTTTTATCATTAACAACTGGATTTTGCATATTCTAGATATATATCCGTTCTTACATTTTATCGTATGCGATATAGAATATCACTGAATGTAACGGTCTAGTTATTTCTCTCTCTGCCAAAATTTCAATTATTTTTGCTGCTTGAGCATCTTCATCCTCAATTGAAACCTATTCACGGTAAAATCCCACTACCAAACATGAAAAGAGGTAGGGGATGAAGAGCAGAGGGAGAAACACTCAATTTTTACTTAAGGAGAGAGAGGCTGGGTGGGGGAAGTGTTGATAATTCATCTGAATTTTTACCAGTCAGCAGAATTTCGGCAATTGCATGAGAAATTGGGAAGTGTGGTGGATATATCTCCATCCAGAAAAACTCCCCGACTGGGTTAATTTCCAGGAATATGTACTCACCATCGGGGGTGACAATAATATCAATTGCGCCGTAGTTTAAGCCAAAATAAGCCATGAGTTTGAGCAGCTTTTTCTCAATATCTTCTGGCAATTTGTAGGATTCCCAACTCTTAACTAAAGATTTCCCTTCTTTGCGCCAGTCGTAAGTAGATCCTGTCAAACTTTGAGAATCTACTGCTGCAGTAAATATATTGTGTCCGACAATCGTTGTCCGCAACTCTAGCGCCTTTGGTACGTTTTCTTGAAAGGTCATTGGACAAAAATGCAGTCCTTCCATATGATTGAGATCATCATCTGTAACGGGACTAGTGAAAACCACCAATTCTTCCCCCTGGTCGCCATAAATCGCAAAGGAAGAAAGCATTTTTGTGACTATACCTTGCTTCTGACACTCAGAGGCAAATTGCTTCACAGTCTCTGGATTATTAGAAGTCAGTGTACGCGGAGTCCGCAGTCCTAGCTCCTTTGCCACTTGCAACTGTAGTTGTTTATTATTGGTGATATCAACATTTGACATTTTGTCAAAGTGAAATGCCTTGAGGCTAGCAATCATCCCCCTGACAGTACGGCGACTTTCCTCAACAGAAGGGTCTCGAAATTGCTTGTCCATCGTTTGGGGAATTTTTGCGCCGTAGCGCATCCGTCGATACCAAACTGACGACACCTCACTCAAATCTAACTTCTGTTCGCCATCATTAATAATTACCCGTTCAGAATCACCGCAGTAAATATCTAACTTCACTTCGGTGGGATATCTGTCTGTGTCAAACCGAAATGCTTTTTCTCCTCTAGCCTCGATTTCTTTAATTACTAGAGGAATACTTTCGTTATCTTGGCTAAATGTTAGTATTAGTACTGTCATAGAAAATTGTTAACTAAAGGTGGTTAATTCTGATTAAAAGTTGTAGGGTGCGTCAGATGTCAAAAATCTGTTTTTTCTCACCAAAATCTCACACAGGACTTACGCTAGTGTCACATTTAAAGAATGGTGGGTGACGCCACGCCTCAAGTGAGTGCGTACAATATTTATTGCAGCGTCACTCACCCTACGATGTTTTTAGCCAATAAGCGCATCGGCGATCGCATCAGAAATGGGCAAGTCTAAATCTCTCTCTAGCATTCCCCACTCTCCTATGGGGTTGATTTCCAAAAAGACATATTCGCCTGATGGTGTGACGATGAAATCGAAGGCTCCAAATAATAGCCCAAATCTCCCCATAAAAGCGTGGAGACGACGAATTAGTTCATCAGGAAGCTGGTGGTTTTGCCATGCACCCACCTCAATACCTGGTTGACGCCAATCACCTTTAGCTGTTGCATACACATCTGCATTGAGCGCCCCGACAAAAACATTGCCATTCACATACACCACCCGCAATTCCTGCTGCTTGGGGATTTGCTCTTGAAAAACCATCGGACAATAGCGCAGTGACTCGGCCTGTTGTAAGTCTTCTTCTTTGACGGTGCTAGTGTAAAGAAAGAAGGAGGTAGGTTCCATACTGCGGGAAAGATGAGTCAATAATTTGCTCACCATTTTACCGTTGACTTGCTCGAAAAACTCTCGTGCTGACTCGGCTTTGTTGGTGACAAGAGTTTTGGGAATCACAAAACCTAGCTCAGACGCAATCCGCAGTTGACGTAGCTTGTTATTTGCATAATTTATGCGCTCTAAATCATCTATCCAACGAGCTTCCTTGAGGCTGTCCCAAAAACCATCTAAAGTTGCTTTTGATTCTCTAATGCAAGCTTCTCGGAACTTTGGCGCTAATTCTTGACTCAGTTGTGCTTCCCAAATGCGACGCAACCACACAGCCTGCACCTGCTCTGTGCTGATTAAGTGGTTGTTATATTCTATAGTGTGATAGCTTTTAGACTTGTCAAAATGTGCTGTTAATTCCAGATCTAAAGGAAATTTATCAGTATCTAGACGAAATGGTTGCACCCCTTTTTTTGACAAGGCTTCTGCCACTCTATCTATTGTGAAGAAATCACCACTGTGGGTAATTAATAGAATAATGTCTCGGTATCGAGATAGATGCATAAAAAATTTTCTGGTTTTAATCAGGACTTGCACAATCGGCAATGGTAGGTTGGGTTGAGGAACAAACCAAAACCTACACATTTTTATTTTTTCACCAAAACGTACGGAGTCAGGTTAAGGCAATTTCTGCGCGAGATTCTTTAGGCGTCTCCTGACTACAATTTAGCAGTCTTCCCAATCTGAAGGATACTTAAAAGTATAGATTGGGGGGGGAGTATTTTCTGGCTGGGATGGAGGCGTTTCTTCCACCAAGAACCGGGCAAAAAATGGCAACCCTTGGCTATCCAATGCTTTTACGATTTTGCTTGACATGGAATTTTGTCTATGAATTGATGGTATTATGCCTTGATAGTTGTTGATAACAGGGAGTAGTTTTCAGTGACTTGCTCACTGAAAACTACTCTTTTTTGCTGCGGCTAACTCAATTTAGGAATCTTCCCAATCGGAAGGAAATTTATAAGTATATGCGGGAGCATTATCTGCAGCTTGTGCAACTTGCTCTTCCAAAAAGCGAGCGAAGAATGGCACTGCTTTGATATCAGATGCTTTGACCGTGTTGTTAGACATGGTGTTATTCCTTGATAGTTGTTGATAACAGGGAGTAGGTTTCAGTCAGAAACCCCACGCCTAAAGGCGTGGGCTTGAAAAAAGCCCTAATCTGACCAGACTAAGTTCTTAACTGAACTACGTTAGAGGCAAGAGTTAAAGACCTACCAAGGAATGCGTAGCTAGTTCCTTGCTCTAGAACCAGACGATTAAACAGGCTTAACGGGGTTAAACCAGTGTCGTTTGGATAGTTACCGACCTCTAACATTGTCGAAGCTAACATTACCCCGCAAGGGAGGCTCTTGGCTGCGCCACGCTGCGCGAATGGAGCAAAACATTATGCGTACAGGGTTGTAAAGTTTGAAACGGTAACTGTCCCGTTGAAAGTACAAAACAAAAGTACACCGAATGCAACAACCCCAAGGCGATAATGTGACAGCGATTGAAATCGCCTGCGCCTTACCCCCATGTCTAAAGCCAGGGGCTTCCACGGCGCGAGGACTTTGGTGAGCAAGTCACTGAAAACTACTCTTTTTTGCTGCGGCTAACTCAGTTTAGATATCTTCCCAATCGGAAGGCCATTTCTTTGTTTGTGCGTAAGGAGCATTATCTGCAGCTTGTGCAACTTGCTCTTCCAAGAAGCGAGCGAAGAATGGCACTGCTTTGATATCAGATGCTTTGACTGTGTTGTTAGACATGGTATTATTCCTTGATAGTTGTCGATTTGGATATTTTCTGATTCGACTTTTTTGGTAGCAGGTGTATTTTCCTTGAGGGAATTTTTGCTACCTATTAAAGGTATAGCAATAAATTAGTTTAAAAGCAAGTAGAATTTAAGAAACTTAAGCAAATTTAGACAGTTATTTAACTTAACAAAACGAGGTAAAACGAATTAGCAAGCATGACAAAATTCCCATAGCCAGAAAGAATTTTTGTCTGGCTATGGTCGAGTTGTATTCTTTGATTTAGAGTTGATGTATTCGCGTGAAAACTGGTGACATAGCCCACCTTAGACCTATGTCAAAAATCAAATATAATCCCTATAGTAATCCGATTTTATTTCTGAAATAACTGAACTATAGAGAGAACTTTTTCTTCCCTATCTGTGCCCTCTGCTTTTCTTCAGTCGCTAAACTCTCACCCATTTCAACAGCTTCGGGTCTTTGTCATAGCGGTAGGTAACGCCATCCTTAGTAGTAATCGACTTCCCAAGGTTAGCCTTGCTTCTGATGCTGTTAATGGTAGAGCCTGTTAATGTTTGCATTTCCTTATGAGAAAGTCCTATGATAGTGGCTATTTCTGATTGATTTTGAGATTCGTTATTGGGTAAAATATCTATTGTATTTTCATGATTATTGGGGGGATTAATGACAATTTCTTTTCCTTTTTGAATCCGATAATCCTCCACAGTCACAAGTTGCCAAGTGGAATCTTGTGATAGTTCCAAAACCCATTGATGATAATTAAACAAACTTTCTCTATGTCCAACACTAATAAATGTTGTTTTTGTCTCTTGTAACTGTTGATATAAATTTCCTTCATTTTTTAAATCTAAAGCACTGGTTGCTTCATCTAAGATAGTGAAGCTAGGATGAGTAACTAAAAGTCGTGCAAATGCAAGACGTTGTTGTTCTCCCAAAGATAATATATTTTCCCAAGGAACTTCTTTATCAAAGCCATCGATTCGACTGAGTAAGTTTTGTAGATTAACTTGTTGCAAAATATCTTTGATTTCTGCGTCGCTAATTTGACGATTTGGGTTAGGATATGTTAACTGTTCGCGGAGAGTTCCTAAGATTATATAAGGACGTTGGGGTAAAAATAAAACTTCTTCAAGGGGAGGCCGCACCAGACGACCAGTTCCAGCGTTCCACAAACCAGCGATCGCTCTCAATAGAGAACTTTTCCCTCGACCACTGGGGCCAACAATTAATAAACCCTCTCCAGATTGAACAGAAAGTGACAAATTTTCGACAATCACCTGTTCATAGTTGGGGGTTTGTAAAGTGACATTCTCAAAAGCGAGATGGTTTTCTTCTATTGTTTTAATAGTACTCACTTTCTCTGGTTGTTTGGTGACTGCTTCCAGTGCATCCGCAAACTCAGTTAAACGTTCAGCGTAACTAGAAAATCGTCCAGAAGTTCCAAATTCATTGATTAATTCTGCGAGAGCATTAGCAAAAAGATTGCAAGCTAAACTGGCTTGGCCAACTTGTCCAAAATCAATCTCATCATTAATCTGTAAAGGACCGAGTACTATAAATGGAAATATTTGGATAACAGCCTGATATCCTCTGCTAAAAATATCCTGATTTCTTTCCCAATTAATTTTGCGTTTCGCACTGTTCAGGAGATTACTAAGTCTTCGTCGAATTATATTTAATTCTTGGTTTTCTCCCCGAAAGAAAGCTATTGATTCAGCATGATTACGAACATGAGTCAGTCCATAATTGTAGTCAGCTTTACATTCAAGTTCCTCTTGAGTAATCTTATTTAATTCTTGAGTCAAGTAAACAGCAATCACATTACCTATAAGAGTATAAGCAATCAAACAACTTGCAACAAATTGAGAAATTGACCAGACAATTATCAAGAAAACCGCCATTTCCAGCACTTTTTCCAAGAAAGTGGCTGAAAAACTGAGAGCATTTCTGGGAATGGGTTCGATTTCTTGAGCTAGACGTTGATCTGGGTTATCAATATCAGATTTAAAGTTTATTTTATAATAAGCTCGATTGCTAAAATATTTGGCTAAAATTTGATTACTGAGCCATTCGTACCAATCAAGAGCAATTTGTTTTCTGACAAATTTAGAAATTCCTACCAAGAGTGTTACACAAATAAGGGCAACACCATAAACCAATAAAGTATCAACAAATTTAGTAAAATCTTTTTCTTCAACAATCGCATCGACTAAATAGCGGCTGACGAAGCTATTAAAAGCAGTTACGCCCACAAGTGCGATGATTAATAATATCAGGATCAGGAGCATTCCCCATGCACGAATCACGTCGGAAAATGCTCTGATACCTGGCGTAGTTGGATACCAATAAGGACCGGCGATCGCTCTGACGTTCTCCCACAATTGATTAACACCGGACCCTGTAGAATCATTCTTTAACGGTTGATCGCGAAAAGTTTTGGATTGCATGTTGTAAAAATCAGTTGAGGCTCTTGAGGCTGACTGAATAACTTTGATATTTTAATATATTGACTACATCCTTAAGCCGATTTTGGCATAAATCCACAAAAGCTCGCTTTTTTTGATTAAATGGTTTCCATTAGACTTCTCCTTCATCTACTATCAAAGATAGTAATTGTGTGGCTAATAGTTTGACATTGGGTTCATAGAGCATTTGACCGTGGTTTCCAGGTACTGAAATCACCTTGATAGGCTTTTGACTATAGGCTTTCCATCCCCAATCGGGTAGATCGTAATTGGAAATAGCTTGGAGTTCTTGTAAAACAATTTCATGAACTTCTTGGGCGCGGAATAAAACAATCGGGGCAGAAATTCGATAATTAGGCTGATAATTCGCGTAATTTAGCGTCAGCATTTTCATCACTTGCATATTTATTTTAAGTAAAGAAATGGTGGAGTGTTCCGGTAATACGTTATATTTGTATAAATACTCTGCTGCCAAATTCCAACGTGCTTGATCGTTAGCTTTAGCAGCTAAATCAGCGTATTCTAAACCGAAAGAAACTCCCTTTAAAGCTTCAATCCGTTGGAGTAATTGCCAAATCCAATCAATCTCTACCCTATTAGTTACATATTCAGGGTGAGAAACTAATCCAGCGTCTAAAATAGCGAGTAAACCCATCTTTTCACCAAGCTGTTCCAGTTGGTAAGCCATTTCAAAAGCAACAGCACAACCTGAAGAGTATCCTATTAATATATATGGACTCTTAGCTTGCTGTTGATGTAATAGCTCAATCAGTTGACTTGCATGGGATACTACTGATTTAGGGAGTGGAGTAGAGCCATCTCTTCCTGGAGTTTCCAATCCATATACTGGATGTTCATTTCCTAAATTAATTGCCAAATCTCGAAAATAGAATCCGTGTCCGTTTGCGCCAGGTAGACAAAATAGAGGGGTTGCATTTCCTTGGGGTTGGAGTAACAGTAAATCGGGATAGGAATGTGCAACTTTAGTATTACCAAGTTGTTCTGCTAGTTGAGCAATAGTAGGATTTTGAAATAAACTGCTCAAGGAAAGTTTTTGCTCAAAAATCTGCTGAATATCATTAAGCAATTTCACCGCCAATAAAGAATGTCCGCCCAGGTCGAAAAAGTTATCATAAATCCCAATATCTTGACGTTCAAGTACAGCAGACCAAACAAATGCTAGTTGTTTTTCTACTTCGTTGCGTGGGGCTACAGATGAGCCTTCAACCCCACCACTGGGAACAGGTAAAGCATTACGGTCAATTTTGCCATTGGGGGTTAAAGGTAACTCATCCAATACAATGATCTGAGCAGGAATCATGTAATCGGGTAGACAGGATTTGAGATGATTTTTCAATTCGTTAGACAAACCATCAGCAATTCCCGTTACATAGCCAATTAAACTTTGGTTGCTCTTAGTTTCATTTAAAATTACAACAGCTTCTTTAACTAATGGATGTTGCAATAAGATTGATTCAATTTCACCAAGTTCGATTCTAAATCCCCGTAATTTAACTTGTTTATCAATCCGACCCAAGTATTCTAAATTGCCATCATTACCCCATCTTGCTAAATCACCAGTTTTATAAATTCGTTCTGTTTTACCAAATAATTCTACTTCAATAAATTTTTCGGCGGTAGTTTGGGGACGATTGAGATAACCCCGTGCTAAACCAACCCCAGCGATACACAATTCTCCTGGAATACCTGGCGGTAATGGTTGATTGTAAGCATCTAAAATATAGATTTGGATATTAGGTAAAGGTTTACCAATGCTTGGTTTTTTGCCATTGGCTGGACAAAGAGATATACTTGCACAAACCGTAGATTCTGTTGGTCCGTAGGCATTAAAAAAACGCCGTTCCTTTGCCCACCGGGTAACTAATTCTGTTGAGCAAGCTTCACCAGCAGTAACTAAAATTTGCCAATCAGATAAGGTTGCTTGGGGTAATAGGGATAAGACTAAGGGCGGTAAAGTGACATGGGAAATTTTGCGATCGCTGAAAAATTTCACTAAGTCACGACTGGGTAACAAAGCTTCTTTTTTAGCAAGATATAAACAAGCACCGGCGGATAAAGCAGTAGCAATTTCCCAAATTGAGGCGTCGAAACTGAAAGATGCAAACTGAAGTAAACGGCTTTGGGGTTGAATTTGCAAAATTTGCTCAACCGCCAAAGTTAGATTGACAAGTCCTCGATGCTCAATCATTACCCCCTTGGGTCTTCCAGTAGAACCAGAGGTGTAGATGACGTAAGCTAAATCATCAGGCTTACTTTTTGGACTGGGATTTTCTGTTAAATTGTCGGCAAAATTATCCTGATCTAAACAAATTACTTGAGGAAAGTTTTCCAGTTGAGATAGGGGTAATTGCTCTAATAGTAAATCTTGAGTTAGTAACACCGATATCCCAGAATCTTCCAACATGAACTTAATCCGTTCTTGGGGATAATTGGGGTCAATCGGTACATAAGCACCACCAGCTTTAGTAACTCCGATTACACCAATTATCATTTCTAAAGACCGTTCAACACAGATACCAATTAAAGTGTCTGGCTGAATTTGGTAATTTTGAATTAAATAATGAGCTAATTGATTAGCTTTTTGATTAAGTTGTTGATAAGTTAAGCTTTGGGATTCAAACACCAAAGCAATATTATTAGGGTTTAAAGTAACTTGTGCTTCAAATAGGTCAACTAAAGTTTTATCTTGAGGATAATCAGTTTGAGTTTGATTCCAGTGTTGTAGTTGTAGCAGTTCCGTTGCTGTCATCAACGGTAGAGTATAAATCGGTTCTTGAGGATGAGCAATAATTCCCTTCAGCAGAACTGCAAAATGTTCCACCATCCGTTGGATAGTACCCTCTTCAAAGAGGTCGGTAGCGTATTCCCAAGAGCAATTTAACTGATTGTCATATTCCATCACGATCAGAGCTAAGTCAAACTTAGCAACTGGATAACTTAATCCGAGCCATTCAATCTCTAATCCTGGTAAACTCAGGTCTGGACTTTCATTATTTTCTAGGGTAAACATTACCTGGAATAATGGATGATGACTCATGCTGCGTTCTGGTTGTAATTTTTCTACCAGAATCTCAAAGGGGATATCTTGATGAGCATAAGCATCTAAACAAGTTTGGCGAGTTTGTTGTAGGTACTCGATAAAACTTTGCTCAGGCTTGATTTGAGTACGCAACACAATGGTATTGACAAAAAAGCCGATTAATGATTCAGTTTGGGTATGAGTACGGTTGGCAATGGGAGAACCAATGCACAGGTCGTTTTGACGACTGTAACGAGCCAGCAGAATACTCAAAGTTGCCAACAAGGTCATAAATAGACTTGCGCCTTGTTGTTGACTGAAGATTTTAACAGCAGCACTTAATTCTGGCGTGAGAGAGTAGGTATAGCGATCGCCTCGGTAGCTTTGTTGTGCTTTCCGGGGATAATCGGTAGGCAATTCCAGTAATGGCGAAGCATCCTGGAGTTGATGTTTCCAGTAATTAATCTGGTTTTCTAATACCTCCCCTTGTAACCAGTTTCTTTGCCAAGCTGCGTAGTCACTGTATTGAATAGGTAAAGGAGCAAGGTCTGGGGTTTGACATTGAGCAAAGGCGGTATAAATTTGCCGTAATTCACGGACAAACACCCCCATTGACCAGCCATCACTGATAATGTGGTGCATATTGATCAGCAACGCATATTTCTGCTCTTGCAATTGCAGCAGTTTGGCTTTAAATAAAGGGCCAGTATTTAAGTCAAAGGGTTCTTGAGCATGAGCATCGATTAAATCTTGAATATTTTGTCCTTCGGGATTGGGTATTGAACTAAAACTCTCCCCAGTCCCCAATGCAACTTGGGGATGTCCCGCCACTGTGGGAAAATACATCAAAAGACTCTCGTGTCGATTTAGCAGATAAGCCAAACTGGAGTGTAAGGCATCAATATTTAGGTTTCCGTCCAGTTGTAAAGCTATCGGCATATTGTAAGTAGCTGATGACCCTTGGAGTTGTGCTAATAGCCAGAGGCGTTGTTGAGCAAAGGACAGAACTTTGGGAGAGTCAGCACTTAAAGTGGGAATTTCTTCGGTGATGAAAGCTTGCGTCTGAGCAGCTTTCAAAAAGGCGAGAATATCTGCTTTGTTGTGTTGAATTTCTTGCTTAAGTTCAGAATTTAGGGCATTTTTGCTAGCACGAATTCGTAACTTATCATCTTCAGCCCAAATTTTGCAGCCCATGTTCTGCAAACGCAGCATTAAAGAAACTAATGGTTCTTTTCGTGACATAATTTTAATATTCCTCTTCGTTCTAGCAAATCAGGGGGCACGAATTATTTAGGATTATTTAAAAGCCCCATTTTTCCATAAATCTAATACTTCATTTGCGGTAAAATAACTTTCTTGTTCTGTAGCCAAAGATTTAATCACAGAGCGCATTTTCTCGTATTGCTCTCTGGGTTGGGGATTGTGCAGTTGTTTTTCAAACAAATATTGGAAATTACTGGCTCCACTCCATTTACCGAAAATAATGTTTATGGTGCTGTGAGGAAAAGCATCATAGCTTTTGGGATCGAATAACAAAGAATTGACGTGAATACCTGATTGCTGTCGTTGAGCGGCTTGAGAGTAGGGGGAAGCGGGACGGACTCCCAATTTTTCAATGTAATCAGTCACTGCGGCGATCGCATCATAGTTAATCCCACTGACTTCAATACCAAAACGAACTCGTAGTCCATTTAACACCTGCTCAATAGCAACATTTCCGGCTCGCTCTCCTAAACCACAAAATGTTCCCGATACTATGGTCGCTCCCGCCATGAGAGACTGGAGAGTATTTTCCAAAGCCAAACCCATGTCATTGTGGTAATGTACCCCCAATGGTACTCCTGTTGTAGATTGGAGAAGCTCGTTAACCCAGATATAGCTCTTTTCTGGATTCAGAACTCCCACCGTATCACAGAGTAGGAAGTGCTGGATATAAGGGCTAAAAGAGCGGATACATTGCACTAAAAAGTCAAAATCAGATCTAGAAGCATCCTCAGCAGCGAAATCTACTGTGAGTCCGGCGACCTTTGTAGCGTAGTGTAAATTTTTCCCAATTACATCAATAGCATTTTGGCGAATTCTATTGATTACCTGATGTGGGATGTCATCATCGATGGTTTTCCCTTGAAATTCACTCATGAGGCGAATTTGGGGATTTCGCAGAAACATTAGTCTGTCAGAAACAGCATGGAACAGAATAATGCGCTTAACTCCATAGTTTTTCGCTTGGTCAATGTACTGCTTTCCCATCATTGTAGAAGCAGCGATTAGATCATCCAATCCCTCTAATACTAATGATTTGACTAGCTCTGCTTCTTGTTCACAAACACATGGCATGATAGCAAGTTCATGAACACCTGTTTCAGCAATTAGATGGGCAATTTTTTGTCTGGTTGGATAAGAGAAGAAAATGCCTACTTGTTGTTGTCCATCCCGTAGAGTTTCATCGGAAATTTTGATTGGAAGAGTTTCCATTGTTTGATACCAGTTTACAATTAAGTGGGACTATAGTTTTGTTTTTTCGCGCCGACTTACTTAGCAGAATTACTATCATTTTTAGGTATTAATTGGTTCATAGCTCAATTTCCTCTTCGTCTGAGTTTAAAGGCTGTATATTTGTTGCGTCATAATTCACCCAAATGCAGGTATCTATATAATTCGCTAATTCTCTGAGTATGGGATACTCAAATACTAGACGCAGTGGTAGTTCTACCTTAAATTTGTCGCGGATGCGGTAGCACAATTGGGTGGCTAATAGGGAATGTCCCCCCAAATTAAAGAAGTTATCTTGTCGGGCTATGGCTTCATATTTCAGTAGCTTTGTCCATAATTCGGCTAGCAATTTTTCGGTTGTTGTTACAGGTAATTCAATTTCTGTGACTGTAACTGCTCTATCTGCTGTGGGTAAAGCTTTGCGGTCTAGTTTACCATTTGGTGTCAATGGGAGTTTTTCTAAGACAATAAAATGGCTGGGAATCATATATTCGGGGAGAGTTTTCGCCAGAAAATCTCGCCATTCTTCTAATAATGCTGGTTCAATTTGATTGGTGCGATATTGTAACGGTTGATTGGCGTAATTTTGCCAGGAATTAAGTCGCCAATTATGCTCTTGATTAAACCTGGGAATGGTCACTTTTCCAGGGATATTCTTTTGAAAAATTATATCGTAACAGCAAAAATCTGTGGAGCTATATTGTATAAAAGGCGTATAGGGCAAATCTAGCGTTAAAGCCCGGAATGTTTCGGGTTCGACCCCCAATTCACCTTGAACAACTGCTGTTTTTAAGTGGGAAACAGTACCATCTAATTGATCAATAGCTGTTAAAAGTGCCATTTCAGAGGTCAGACGAGCATTAGGAATATCCTTAATGCCTAGTAAATCTGGTTGCTGAATTGTTAAAATTTTCTCGATAGTTTCTAGGTTCAACTGTTGGTCTGGCCAATTTAACCATTGAGGTTCGGCGATGGGGATATCTGTTTGATCCAAGTGTAAAATAACATCATAACGAAAACGGCTCATTTCCGTCTGAGCATAACCCCGTTTCAATTGAATCTGCACCTGAGTAATCCGAGTAAATTTTTGCTTGAGGGCGATAAAGAAATTAGGAGCAATCAGTAATTCGCCTTCGGTGCTGATGCTTTTTTGAATCTGTTGGCGCAAGTCCTGGATTGATAATTCATCGGCGGCGCGATAAAATTCAACTGCAGTGTGGAAAGCCTCTAATAAATCGAAATTTCGCACATCTCCAATAAAAATTGCTCCCCGCGTCGTCACAGCATTAATAGCCCCCTCAATTACTGATAAGAAGTAATCCAAGGAGGGAAAATACTGAATTACCGAATTCATAATTACCAAGTCATAATCATTGGTTTTAAAGCTATCAAACTGGTTGGCTGCACTTTGTTTTAAAGTAACTTTGTCCTGCAGAGACTGTTGTTCAAGATGTTGTTCAATATAATTTAACCCGGCTGCTGCAATATCTGTAACCAGGTAATTTTGAGAATGTGGTGCAATTTTAAACAATAACATTCCTGTACCACAACCTATTTCCCAAACCCGTTTTGGTGCAAGTTCTAGAATTTGTTCTACAGTTGTATCACGCCATTCTTGCATCGCAGTTTGGGGATATGGTTTTCCCGTATAGCTATCATTCCAACTAGCCACATTCAGGGTAGGATCATCTTCTGGTTTTTGTGGTTGATGGTACGCATCATTGAAAATTTGTTGCCATAATTCCACTTGTTCACCTTGAATATATTCATCCTCTGTCCCGGTTGGCACAATGTAGGCTATTAGACGTTGATCGAAATCAGTTTCTTCGCGTACTATGACAACAGCTTCGTGAATTTGTGGGTGTTTGACTAAAGTTGCTTCTATTTCACTTAATTCAATGCGGAAACCACGAAGTTTGATTTGGTGATCAATCCGACCTAAATATTGCAGATTACCGTCAGGTAGCCAACGGGCTAAATCGCCAGTGTGATAAATTCGCTCAGTTTTACCGAATAATTCAATTTCCAGGAATTTCTCGGCGGTAATTTCAGGACGATGCAAATAACTCTGTGCTAAACCAGCACCTGCAATGCAGAGTTGTCCAGGAATACCAGGGGGAAGGGGTTGATTGTAGTGATCTAAAATATAAATGCGAGTGTTGGCGATCGCTTGACCGATAGTTGGTTCATCTTGGACATTTTTGGCAACTTTTGTAAATGTAGAGTAAGTTGTGTCTTCAGTGGGTCCATACAGATTATAAACTACCTTCGCCGATGTGGTTTGATATAAAGCCTGTACCAGACGATTTTTTAATGGTTCACCGGCTAAATTAATTACTTGCACACTCGACCCAATAGCATTCATATTCAGGAGTTGAGCAGCAGCACTCGGCACAGTATTAATCAAAGTTATTGGTACAGGACTTTGACGTGCTTGCTCAATGTAGAGTGCATTTTCCACCACAATGACGCTACCACCTTGAGTCAGGGGGACAAAAATTTCAAAGATGGACAGATCGAAACAGATTGAGGTTGATGCTAAGACACCTGCAAGTTGTTCTGCACTAAAGACTGAATGCGCCCATTTTACCAGAGCTACCGGGCTAGATTGTGCAATGGCGACACCTTTAGGTCGCCCTGTGGAACCGGAAGTATAAATCACATAGGCCAAATCATCAGGTTTACTTGGTTGATGGGGATTATTTGTTGGCTGATCAACCCATGTTTGTGCATCGAGAAATAGGAGTTGACAGGAATTTTTTAATTTTTCTAGGGGAAGTTGCTTTTTGATGGGGTTTGTTGTTAGTAATACAGAAACATTACTATCTGCGAGCATTAAATGAATGCGTTCTTGGGGATAATTCGGATCAATTGGTACATAAGCTCCACCCGCTTTAAGAATACCAAACAAGCCAATGATCATTGATAGCGATCGCTCCACACAAATCGCAATCAATGGATTATCAGGTAATTGTTGCTCTGTTTTGAGTTCTAACAAATAATGCGCCAGCTGATTAGCTTTTTGGTTGAGTTGTTGATAACTCAGGCTTTGATCTTCAAACACCACCGCAATTTTATCGGGGGTTTGTGCTACCTGTTGTTCAAACAGAGTCATCAATGTCTGATTTTGGGGATAATCGATGTCGGTTTGATTCCAACTTCGCAATTGCTGGATTTCTGCTCTTGTCATCAAGGGCAATTTACTGATAGGCTGTTGGGGATTTTGGGTAATTGCTGTCAGCAAGACTTCAAAGTGTCTCGCCATGCGTTGAATTGTTTCTCTCTCAAATAAATCTGTGGCATATTCCCACGTACAGTATAGTTGGTTGCCATTTTCGCAAAGGTCAAGTGTTAGGTCAAATTTAGCAAAGGGATAATTTTGCTCTAAGTAGTGAAGCTCCAGCCCTGGTAAACTAACATTTTTACCGGCTTCTTGAGTGTTTTGCAACACCATCATCACTTGGAATAAGGGGTTATGGCTGAGACTACGCTCTGGTTGTAATTGTTCTACTAAATACTCAAAGGGAATGTCTTGATGAGCGTAAGCATCTAAGCAAGTTTGGCGAGTTTGTGGGAGTAACTCGCTAAAGCTTTGCTCTGGCTGGATTTTACTCCGCAATACTAAAGTATTGACAAAAAAGCCGATTAACCCTTCTGTGTCGCTATGGGTGCGGTTAGCGATCGCCGTACCCACACATAAATCCTCTTGACGGCTGTAACGCGAGAGTAAAATATTAAAAGCGGTCAACAGGGTCATAAACAAACTCACACCGTGTTTTTGACTGACGATTTTGAGTTGCTGCGTCAGTTCCCTGCTCAAACAATATTCCTCGTGTCCACCTTGGTAACTTTGTTGTGCGGGACGGGGATGGTCAGTAGGTAAGGTAAGCAAGCGGGGTGCATCATTGAGTTGTTGTTTCCAGTAATTTTCCTGATTTTCTAAGATATCCCCTTGTAACCAATTGCGCTGCCAAGCTGCATAATCGCTATACTGAATTGGCAAGGGTGACAAATTGGGAGTATCCCCTGCAGCAAAAGCAGCATAAGCCTGTTCCCATTCCCGCTTAAACACACCCATTGACCAGCCATCACTGATAATATGGTGTATATTAATCAGTAGCACATTTTTCTGTTGGCTCAGTTGTAGCAGTTTGGCTTTGAATAACGGTCCAGTATTTAAGTCAAAGGGTTCTTGAGCATGGGTATCGGCTAACCGTTGTACAGTTTCCCCTTGGGTCTTTTGATCGAGTGCTTGTAAGTCTGCAATCGCCAGCACTTCGATATCTTCTACATTTTTCACTACTACTTGCGGTTCTCCCTCCAAGGGAGGGAAATAACTGCGTAAACTTGTATGACGTTGCAGCAAATAAGTTAAACTTAACCGCAAAGCCTCTACATTTAGGTTGCCGTCAAATTGGAATGCGATCGGCATATTGTAGGTAGCTGAGGTTCCTGTACCTTCAAGCTGGGCGATAAACCAAAGTCTTGATTGAGCAAAGGACAGAGTTTTGGGTTGATTTTCTGGCTGTAGTGTGATATTAGGGGTTATAGTCCTTGTGCCCCTAGCGTCAATTTCCCTCGCTAACTCAGACAAAACGCTTTGCTCAAATATCTTGCGGACAGGTAATTCTACACCGAAACTATCACGAATTCGGGTAACTAATTGAGTAGCTAACAGGGAATGTCCACCCAATTCAAAGAAGTTGTCAAGGCGACCAACAGAGTTAACTTTTAATAAACCTTGCCATAAAATAGCCAGTAGTTCTTCTGTGGGAGTTACGAGAATTTCCAAGTGAGATGAGGTGGCTATGTTTGGTGTTGGTAATGCTCTACGATCTAGTTTACCGTTGGGAGTAAGAGGTAACTGGTTTAACACTATAATCTGGCTAGGAATCATATAATTCGGCAGGCGATTTTTCAGGTATTCCTTAATTTCACCCTCTAAATTGACGGATTCTTCTGCCTCTGTGATATAGCCTAATAATCTGGGATTATTATCAGTTTTATATAAAATTACAACAGCTTCTTTAACTAATGGATGTTGCAATAAGAGTGATTCAATTTCACCAAGTTCGATTCTAAAGCCCCGTAATTTAACTTGCTCATCAATGCGTCCTAGGTATTCTAAATTGCCATCATTACCCCATCTTGCTAAATCACCAGTTTTATAAATTCGCTCGATTTTACCAAATAATTCTACTTCAATAAATTTTTGGGCGGTAGTTTGGGGACGATTAAGATAACCCCGTGCTAAACCAACCCCAGCGATACACAATTCTCCAGGAATACCTGGTGGTAATGGTTGATTGTGAGCATTTAAAATGTATATACTGTTATTAGCTATAGGTTGACCGATAGAGGGCTTTTTGCCATTCGGTTCACAACGAGATATACTGACAATAACCGTCGATTCCGTCGGACCATAACAGTTAAAGAAACTTCGTGTTTTTCCCCACTGTTCCACCAATTCTGCTGGACAAGCCTCACCACCAACGGTTAGACATTGCAAATCTGGTAAGGTCGCTTGAGGTAAGATTGATAAGGCGGAAGGAGATAAAAAACTATGGGAAATCTTGTGATGAGTTAAGAAGTCAACTAAGACTTGACTGGGTAACAAGCTTTCTTTTTTACCAAGATACAAGCAAGCACCTGTGACAAAGGTAGTCGCAATTTCACCAATAGACAAATCGAAACTAAAAGAACCAAACTGAAGCAGACGGCTTTGGGATTGAACTTCAAAAATTTTAGCCCAGGCTAAAGCTAAATTGACAATTGGGCGATGCTCAATCATCACCCCTTTAGGTTGTCCCGTTGAACCAGAAGTATATATTATATAAGCTAAATTATCAGGCGTAGTTTTGGGACTGGGATTTTCTTTTGACCCTGCGGTAAAAGTTTCGTCATCTAAACAAATTACCTGAAGTGGGTGTACCAATTCAAATGAGGGTAATTTATCTAATAGGAAACTTTGAGTTAGTAACACCGATATCCCAGAATCTTCCAACATGAACTCAATCCGTTCTTGGGGATAATTCGGGTCAATCGGTACATAAGCAGCACCTGCTTTGAGGATACCGAGTACACCAATTATCATTTCTAAAGACCGTTCAACAGAGATACCAATTAAAGTATCTGGCTGAATTTGGTAATTTTGAATTAAATAATGAGCTAATTGATTAGCTTTTTGATTAAGTTGTTGATAAGTTAAACTTTGGGATTCAAACACCAAAGCAATATTATTAGGGTTTAAAGTAACTTGTGCTTCAAATAGGTCAACTAAAGTTTTATCTTGGGGATAATCAGTTTGAGTTTGATTCCAGTGTTGTAGTTGCTGACGTTCATCCTCTGTCAGCAAGGATAGATTATTGATTGGTTGGTTCGGATGAGCAATAATTTGCTTCAGCAGCACTTCAAAATGTTGTACCATCCGTTGGATAGTTTGAGCTTCAAACAAATCAGTTGCATATTCCCATTCTGCTATTAACCCTTGAGGAATTTCGCGAAAAATCAGCGACAAATCAAACAAAGTCGTGGTGTTTTCCCAACTAAAAGAGGTCAAAGTTAATCCATTGGTTTCTAATTTATCTTTGATTCCACTTTCTAAGCCAAAAGCAACTTGAAATAGAGGATGATGAGAAAGCGAGCGCTCTAATCCCAGTTGATCAACCAGTTTCTCAAAAGGTAAATCTTGATGGTCATAAGCATCCAGAGTTACTTGCTTGACTCGTTCAAGTAATTCTTTAAAAGTGGGATTCCCTTGTAGGTTGGTACGCAAAGCTAGGGTATTAACAAAAAAGCCAATCAGTGGTTCTATTTCACAACGGTTGCGATTGGCGATCGCCGAACCAACAACAATATCCTCTTGTCCACTGTAGCGCGACAGTAACAGCGTAAATACTGTCAGTAAAGTCATAAACAGGGTAGTTCCTAACTCCTGACTCAAGCGTTTTAGCTTCTGTGTTAAATCTTGATTGAGTTGCAAAAATTCACTACGTCCCCTAAAGCTTTGCACTGATGGGCGTGGTTTGTCTGTGGGTAATTCTAACAGAGGTGGGACTTCAGCTAATTGTTTTTGCCAGTAATTAAGTTGGGTTTGCAGTACTTCTCCCTGTAACCATTGTCTTTGCCAATGGGCGAAATCTGCATATTGCAGCGATAATTCGGGTAGAGGAGATGGTTCTTGGGCACAAAATGTGGTATAAAGAGTTAATAATTCCCGGCGGAATATCTCGATTGACCAGCCATCACAAACGATATGATGGATGACAAGCAACAGTAAATGGGATTGGTCAGCCAGTTTCAACAATTTTACCCGCAGCAAAGGTGGGTTTGATAAGTCAAAGGGCTGTTGTAATTCTTCTGTGGCTAACTGCTGCGCTTTGCTTAACTGGTCTTTTTCTGTCAATTCTCGCCAGTCTAGCACTTGCATTGTCAGTTGAGGATGAGCGTGAATCACCTGTATTGGCGACCCATCGACAACACAGAATGTGGTGCGTAAGACTTCATGACGTTGAATAATTGCTGTGATGGCTTGTTCTAAAGCAAGTATATTCAAAAATCCGTTAATTTGCCAGAAAAACGGGATGTTATAGACACAATTTTCGCCTTCTAGTTGGTCGAGAAACCACAGTCTTTGTTGAGCAAAGGAGAGAGGAAGAGGTTGTTCTCGCGATATGGGTGTGAGGAGTGGAGATTGCTGTTGTTTTTTCAGTTTTTGTAGGACTAATTCTCGTTTTTCTGGTGAAAGATTTTCAAGACGTTTTAGTAGATCGCTCATAATACTTATTGTTGTCGGAAATTATTTTTTTTGAATTGAACCACAGAGACACAGAGAACACAGAGAAATAAAAAGGAATACTAATTTAATACTCAAGAAAGCAATTGCTGCGTCACTTCTTCATCTGATAATTGATCAACTTCCCCTAAAATCTGTGCTAGGGCTTCATTTTCTGCTTGTTCAATCTGTTGAGCAATTACTGTTTGACTCAGTTCAGCAATGGTTGAATTTTCAAACAAATAACGCAGAGGAAATTCTAGAGAAAAGGCTTCTCTCAGTCGAGAAATCACTTGAGTAGCAAGTAACGAATGTCCTCCTAACTCAAAAAAGTTATCGTGAATTCCCACCTGTTTGACTTTAAGAACTTCCGCCCAAATAGTGGCTAATTCTTGCTCAGTAGCCGTGCGAGGAGCAACAAAATCAACCTCTAGATTTCTTTGCGTAGTATCAGGAGCAGGTAAAGCACGGCGATTGATTTTACCATTAGGAGTTAGGGGTAATGCTTCCAGAAATACGAAAGCAGTAGGAATCATATAATCTGGTA
The DNA here is from genome assembly GCA_038087035.1 of Gloeotrichia echinulata CP02. Classification (NCBI taxonomy): domain Bacteria; kingdom Bacillati; phylum Cyanobacteriota; class Cyanophyceae; order Nostocales; family Gloeotrichiaceae; genus Gloeotrichia; species Gloeotrichia echinulata. The sequence continues at coordinate 1,446,808 of CP051187.1, forward strand.
ACTTTTTCTTGATTAAATTTCGCAAGGTAACAGGAGTTAGTGAATTATCTTGTGCAACCAGATACGCTACTAAAAGTTTCTTCCCTAATTCATCTTCCCGCGCCATCACTACCACTTGTTGGATGTCAGGATGTTGAATTAAAATCGCTTCAATTTCTACTAATTCAATGCGAAAACCGCGAATCTTAACTTGTGTATCAAATCGACCGATAAATTCCAGATTTCCATCAGGAAGACGGCGGACTAAATCTCCGGTTTTGTAAAGGGTATCTCCCTCAACAAAAGGATTAGGAATAAATCTTTCACGGGTTAATATTGATTGATTTAAGTAACCTCTAGCAACACTCGCCCCACCTACATAGAGTTCCCCAGTAACGCCAATGGGAACTCTATGTAAATTCTCATCTAGTATGTAAACTGTCCTATCGCCAATGGGTTTTCCAATAGGAATTGAATGGAGATTTTCAGCAAGTTCTTTGGGAATTGGATAACAACAGGTAAAAACTGTACATTCTGAAGGACCATAGCCATTAATTATCTGCGTTTCTGGTAATAATTTTAAGGCACGACGAACATGATCTACAGAAAGAGATTCTCCGCCAATTAACAATTGTTTAACGCCTAACAAACCTTCTGGCATTGTATCAATCATCACATTGAAGAAGGCGGAAGTTAGCCAGAGGATGTTAACTTTTTGTTCTTGAATAATCTGACTTAAGCCGAATGGTGTCGGAATCTTTTCTGGATAAAGTACACAACGCCCACCGTAAAGCAATGGTGTCCAAAGTTCTAGGGTTAGTGCATCCCAAGAAATCGATGAATGTTGTAGCCAAATTTGTTCTGCATCAAGGTGGATATAATCGACCCCAAACATAAAACCAATCAAGCTACGATGGGGAACTTCTGTGCCTTTTGGCGTTCCCGTTGAGCCAGACGTATAAATGATATAAGCTAAATTTTCTGGATTAACTTCACTGTGTAAATTGTCTTCCCTCTGTTGGGCAATTTTTTCCCAATCTGAGTCAAGATTAACTACGGTTTGATTATGGATTGGTAGCTTATCGTATACATGGGTTTGTGTTAGCAAAATGGGTGTTTGTGCATCTTCTAACATCAACGCCAGTCTTTCGCAAGGATAAGCGGGATCTAGGGGAACATAAGCGCCACCAGCTTTGAGAATAGCGAGTATTCCGATTACCATTTCTAGGGAACGTTCGACACAAATTCCGACTCGAACTTCGGGTCTAACTCCTAATGATTTTAAATAATGGGCTAATTGATTAGCGCGATTATTCAACTCCCGATATGTTAAATGTTGCTTTTGATAAACAACTGCTATAGTATCGGGAGTTTTTTCTACCTGTTCTTCAAATAAAATATGAATACATTTGTAATTAATAGAATCTATTTGTTGTTGATTTTCTAGCAGAATTAATTGTTTTTCTTCATCTGCACTGCATAAAGATAATTGAGAAATATATTGTTGTAAATTAGCTGCTATTCCTGATAGCAATGTTTGGAAATGTCCAATCATGCGGGCAATTGTCTGTTTCTCGAAGCGACTGCTATCATAAATCATTCTGCCAGACAATTGTGATTCAGGATTAACCACTACCGTCAGAGGATAATTAGTGCGTTCAATACAACGAAAATGACTAAATTCTAAAGTTTTTCTGGTTGCATTTTCAGCCGAATCTAGCGGATAATTTTCCAATACTAAAATACTTTCAAAGAGTGACATCCCGGTCGGAATATCACTCATTTGTTGAATTTCTGCTAGGGAAAAATAAGCATACTGTTCCTGCTCAAATGCTTGGGCTTGTAATTGCTTCAGCCAGGGTAATAATTCCGTTGTTCCACTAACTTGTAGTCTTATAGGGAGGGTGTTGATTAAAAGCCCCACCATCGAGTCTACTTTTTCAAGTGTCGGTGGACGACCCGATACAGTCGCACCAAAAACTACATCCGTTTCTCCACTGTAGCGGGAAAGTAGTAACGCCCATGCTCCTTGTACCAAATTATTCAAAGTTAAATGGTGCTGTCGAGCCGCATATTGCAATTTTTCGGTTACGGTTTGAGATAATTGGAAATGTTGCTCATTATATATTCCTTCTTCTCTGTTTTCTCCCAGAAAAGTAGGAGTTTCAAAGCCCTGGAGAGTTTGTTTCCAAAAGCTCTTTGCTTTAGAAATGTCCTGTTTTTGTAACCAATCAATATATTCTCGATAAGGGACTGATGGTATGAGGTGTAATTGTTCGCCTCGCTGATGCGCTTCATAGAAAGCTAAAACTTCTTTGAGGATAATCTGCATCGACCAGCCATCAAAAAGTATATGATGATGACTCCAAATAAATTGGTAGGTCTGCTCTTTTAGCTCAATGATGGTAAAGCGCATTAGGGGAGCAACACTCAGATCAAATCCCTTTTGGCGATCGCCTGACAAAAAATCCTCTAAATGCTGTTTTTGTTCATCGTGTGTTAAATTCCGCCAATCCAGTTTCACCCACGGAATATCCACCTGTTTACTCACCATTTGCAAGGGCTTTTCTATCTCCTCCCAATAAAATGAACTGCGTAAAACTGGGTGTCGCGCCACAACCTTTTCCCAAGCTTGCTGGAAAGCAGAAAAATTCAATTCCCCAGAGACAATGCAAAGCAACTGCTCAAAATAAACTTCCGATTTTGGCTCATAAATGGTATGAAACAACATCCCTTGTTGCATCGGTGAAAGTTCATAAAGGTCTGCGATATTTTGCATAATTACCTCTTGGGGATTGCACTTCGGCTCCGCTCAGTGACCAGGGATTGGGGATTGGGGATTGGGGATTGGGAATGGGATATTTTTATTTATTCTTTGTGTTGTTATTGCTGATTTTGGCTAGGAATTTATCAAGCTGTTTCTGATTGAGTTTAGCTGCTGAAAAATCAGAAGGCGTATAGCCTGGTGATTCTTTTGATTGACAGTGAATAATCAGGCTTCTTAATACTTCCATAAATCCTAAAGCTAACTTTTCAATGGTATCTCGCTTGTGAATTTTCTCGCTATAAGCAAAGTCCATTTCTAGCTTTCCTGACTGAATTAATCCGCTTATTGCCAATATATGGCTGCGATTTCCTCTCCTACTTTGCTCTGATTTCCACTCTTTAACGGCTCCCAACATCGCCGATGCAGAAAGTACTTGGTCAAATTGACCTAAATAATTTAAACTTACTTCTGCTGAGGGTAAATTAGGGAATTTACTGTGAATTTCCCCATCTAGATGTAAATATCGCCAGATACCATAACCAATACCATGTTTAGGTAGGCGACGCAGTTGTTCTTTAACTAATTTTAAAGTTTCTTCTAACTGATTAACAGAACTCACTTCTAATTTCACCGGGAATAAAGTCGTAAACCAACCGACGGTACGGGACAAATCTACATCTTCAAATAAGTCTTCTCGTCCATGTCCTTCTAAATCAACAATTAAGGATTTCTCCCCTGTCCATTGGCTAAAACTTTGGACTAAAGCAGTCAATAAAATATCGTTAATTTGTGTATTGTAAGCCGAGGGGACATCTTGCAGCAGGGCGCGGGTTTCATCTTCATTCAAAAACAGGGTAACAGAATTACTTGATGTTAAGGCATTGCTTTCTTTTTCTAGGGGGTAATCTATTGGCAAAGAAGCACTATTTCCCTCAAACTGAGATAACCAGTAATCAATTTCTCTGCCTAATGTTTCTGATTGACTATATGCTTTTAGCTGATGTGCCCACTCTTGAAAAGAAGTAGTTTTCGCTGGTAAATTGATTGCTTTACCCCGGACAAGTTGCTGATAGGCTGTTGCTAAATCTTCCAGCAAAATTCGCCAGGAAATGCCATCTACCACTAGGTGATGAATCACAAATAGGAGTTGACTTGGTTGATTGATTCCCAGGTTAAACAACGCAACTCTGACAATTTCTCCTGATGACAAATTGAGACTAGCTTGAAGTTCAGCCTCTTTAGTTTTAATTGCAGTTTGTTGTGCTTGGGGAGAAATTTCTGAGAAATCAACAATGGTGAAAGGAACTGTTTCTAGGGGTGCATCAATAATATGTTTCGGAGGATAGCTTTCGGGTACAAAGCGCGATCTCAAAGCATCGTGATGCCATAATAATTGTTGCACCGCTTGTTTTAATAAGTCCGGTTTTGTTCCTGATGGAATCTCTAACAAAGCTGACTGGTTAAAGTAATGAGCATCCGGTAAACTCTGCTCAAAAAACCAATGCTGGATAGGTATTAGCGGCACTGAACCTGTGACTAAACCCTGATTAGCTTTGATTTTACGGGTTGTGCCTACAACAGTGGCTAACTCAGCAATTGTTTGATACTGAAATAGTTGTTTTGGAGTTAGTTGTAATCCTGCTTGATTGGCTCTAGAAATCATCTGAATACTGATGATAGAGTCACCACCTAATTCAAAGAAATTGTCGTGAATGCTGATATTTGTTTGTCTCAAGACTTCAGCCCAAATTGCTGCTAATTTCTCTTCTGTGGGAGTCCGAGGAACAACAAATCCTACCTCTAAATTTTTGTCAGAAGTATCTGGGATAGGTAAAGCACGATAGTCTACTTTACCATTAGGAGTCATTGGTAGTTGATCTAATGAGACGAAGGCAGAAGGAACCATGTATGGGGGTAACTTCTGTTTGAGAAATTGGCGGATTTCATCAAATTGGAATTGTTCTTGATTGCTAATAATGTAGGCGACGAGACGCTTATTTCCAGGAATGTCTTCACGAGCAATCACGACAGCTTGCTGCACCAGGGAATGTTGATTTAAAATTGTTTCAATCTCACCAAGTTCAATCCTAAAACCACGAATTTTTACCTGAGAATCCATCCGCCCCAGATATTCGAGATTCCCATCAGGTCGATAACGGACTAAATCCCCAGTTTTGTATAATCTACTTTCTTCTATCTTCTCAAAAGGATTGGGAATAAATTTTTCTGTAGTCAATTCTGGAAGATTCAAATAACCCCGCGCCACACCCGCACCGCCAATATGAAGTTCACCCGGTACTCCGATGGGGACAGGTTGCAAGTATTTATCTAATACATATACCTGCACATTACTAATAGGTTTTCCAATCGCAATTTCCTGACGATTGAGAACATTATCTAATAATGGGGATAAAGTGGCAACTACAGTTGTTTCAGTCGGTCCATAACTATTAACCAACTGAGGATAATGTCCCACCAATTGATGCCACATTTCTACTTTTTCTGCTAGGACTCGTTCTCCACCAATAATTACCAGTCGTAATGATTTAGGTAATGATAAATTACCACTGGCTAATTCATGCACTAGCAAATGCCAATAAGCTGTTGGTAAATCCCATACTGTTAATTCCCAATCTTGGGACTGCTGTATAAATGCTGAGACAGACTGCAACATTTCCTGAGTACGCAGCACTAGAGTTCCACCACAACTTAAACAAGGATAGATTTCTTCTGCAGCAGCATCAAAACTAATTGAGGCAAATTGGAGAACCCTATCCTTTGGTTTCAGTTGATATTCGGCGAAGGCTGTTTGAGTAAAATTAACCAAGGAATGGTGTTCAATTAGCACCCCTTTGGGTTTGCCTGTGGAACCTGATGTATAGATAACATAGGCTAAGTTATTAGCTGCTACTTCATGGTCAGGATTTTCTCGATTTTGAGTAGAAATTAAAGCCTTTTGGGCATCTAAACAAACTATTTCCAGATGATGATCGGCTTCTATGCTTGCCCATTGCTCCATCGTTACCAAAATCGGTAGTTGAGCATCATTAACTATATCGCTCAATCGTTCGGCTGGATAGGCAGGGTCTAAGGGTACATAAGCACCCCCAGCTTTGAGAATTCCTAATAGTGCCACTACCATATTTAAGGAGCGCTCAATGCAGATTCCGACTAATACATCGGGTTTTACTCCTAACTTTTTTAGGTAATAAGCAAGTTGGTTAGCTTGTTCATTTAATTCCCGATATGTAAGTTTTTGCTCCTCAAATATTACTGCTACTGCATCTGGAGTTTTGGCTACCTGTTCTTCAAATAATTGTTGAATACATTTCTTGGCGGGATAAGCTTTTTTAGTCTCGTTCCAGTCAACTAATAATTGATGCTGCTGCTCTTTTGTTAGTAGGGTGTATTGGGAAATTCGCTGATTAGGGTTAGCTAAAATCCCTTCTAATAATGTTTGATATTCACCCATCATCCGCTCAATGGTGGCAGCATTAAATAGGTCACTGTTATATTCCCAAACAAGAGTTATGCCCTCTGTTTCTATTCCTTTGACTTCTTCTTGGGAATTGCGCCCTACTCGTTGTTCAAAACGAGGCATAACAACAACATCAAGATCGAATTTGGCTGATTTATTGTTGAGTGCCTCATGCTGTTTAATACTCAACCCAGGTAGATTCAAATTAGGTAAAAGAGCATCATGGAAGCTGAACATCACCTGAAATAGAGGATTGTAACTGAGATTTCTTTCTGGTTTAAGTGCCTCTACGACCTTATCAAAGGGTAAATCTTCGTTGGCGTAACCTTCCAAGGTAACATTACGCACTTGAGCCAGAAGCTCTCGAAAGGTGGGGTTGCCAGAAACATCTGTGCGTAGGACGATGTTATTGACAATCATGCCAATTAACCCTTCTGTCTCCCGCCAACGACGATTAGCGACTCCAGATCCCACGCAAAGGTCTTCTTCTCCTGTGTAGCGGTAGAGCATGGTCACGAAAACCGCAAACATACTCATAAATAACGTCACCCCTTCTTGACGACCCATATTTCTCAGGGCTTCGCAGACATCGAGGGGAAGTTCCATCCGCAGCATTCCACCTTGGTAGGTTTGCTCTACTGGTCGTGGGCGATCTAATGGTAATTCTAATAAAGGGGGACTACCAGTTAATTTTTGTTGCCAATAGTTCAGTTGGGCTTGTGCTGGCTCTGTTAACACCCATTGTCTTTGCCAATTGGCAAAATCTGCAAACTGGAGTGCGGGTTCAGCTAGGGGTGACGGTTTTCCTTCAGAAAAGGCTTGATATAATGTTAATAATTCTCGCAAAAATAAATTGAATGACCAACCATCATGAACCATGTGATGTTCAACATGAACTAATACATGTTCTTGGTTGCTTAACTTTAATAATTCCCAACGAATTAAGGGTAATTGACTAATATCAAAAGGCTTTTGAACCGCAATTTCTGTTAATCTCTCTAATTCCGTTTCCTGCTCTGATTTAGGAAGATGTTGCAGGTCAATAATTGGTAATTTCACAGATTTGGGAGGGTGAATTACTTGTACCAGCTTTCCCTCTACCGCCGGGAACGTAGTCCGGAATATTTCATGACGACGCAAAATTTCGCTGAGACTTTCCTCCAGGATAGGTATATTTAAATTTCCCCTAATCCGCAAACTCTCTTGAAATTGGTAAGCAGTCATGGAGGGGGCTAATTGCTCAATGAAATATACCCGTTCTTGGGCAAAAGAAACAGGTAAATAACCTTCTCTAGGAATTGGCGTAATTTTGGCTATGGGTGATGACTGTTGTAATTGCTGTTGCTGGATAATTACCTTAATTAAGTCGTTAATTGTCGGGTTTTCAAACAGTTGTCTAAAAGATAATTCAACTTGAAAAACATCCCGTATCCGAGACACAATTTGCGTGGCGATTAGCGAATGTCCACCTAGTTGGAAAAAATTATCATCAATGCCAATCTGTTCCACACCAAAAACCTTACTCCAAATTTGGGCAAGAGTTTCTTCTTGTAAATTACGCGGTGCAATAAAGGTTTCTTGAATATCAGGTATGGGAAGTGCTTGGCGATCAATTTTCCCATTGGGATTGAGGGGTAAAGTGTCTAAAGAAACAAAGACACTTGGCACCATGTAACTAGGTAGCTGGTTTTTCAGGAAGCTTTGCAGAGTTGTGGAGTTAATCTCCGTCCTTTGATGGTAGACAACATAAGCTACTAGACGTTTGTTTCCAGGAGCATCTTCACGAAGAATAACTATGCTTTGTGAGACTTGGGGGTGTTGATTGAGGAGGGATTCAATTTCTTCTAATTCAATTCGGAAGCCGTTAAATTTTATCTGATTATCAATGCGTCCTAAAAATTCTAGATTCCCGTCTGGTAAATATCGCCCTAAATCACCAGTTTTATATAATTTTGAATTGTTAAAGTGATTTTTAATAAATTTTTCTGTGGTCAATTCTGGGCGGTTCAAATACCCTCGTGCTAGTCCAGCACCCCCGATGTATATTTCTCCTATTGTTTCAGTCGGAACTGGTTGCAGGTTTTGATCTAAGACATAAATTTGGATATTATCGCCTATCGGTTTACCAATAGGAATTTCTGTTCTTTCTAGTTGAATTGTATTCAAATTAGATAAAGAGCAAATAGTCGCTTCAACCGTTGTTTCAGTGGGACCGTAGCTATTAATTAACTCAGGGAAATCCCCCACATACTTGAGCCACATTCTAACTTTTTCTGGTAGTACCCGTTCTCCGCCAATAATTACCAAGCGTAATGATGCGGGTAATGCTATTTGACTAATAGTTAATTCATTTACTAACAAATGCCAGTAAGCTGTGGGTAAATCCCATAGGGTTATTTGCCAATCTTGAGATTGCTGTACAAATGAGGCGACGGAATTGATCATTTCCTCAGTTCGTAGCACTAAAGTTGCACCACAACTCAAGCAGGGATAGATTTCTTCTACGAATACATCAAAACTCATCGAGCTAAACTGAAGAACTCTATCGCACGCAGAGATTTTATATTGAGCGATTGCTATCTGGTTAAAGTTTACCAATGATTGATGTTCAATCATTACCCCTTTGGGTTTTCCCGTTGACCCTGATGTGTAAATTACATAAGCTAGATGATTGGGTTCTACTTTATTAACAACATTGTGTATGCTCTCGTTAAAAATTTCATCTTGCTGGCTATCTAAATAAATAATTGTCCCTGAATATTCAGGTATTAAAGTAGATAATTTTTGTTGGGTAAGCAACACCGAAATTTGAGCATCTTGCACCATGTAGTTCAAGCGTTCGGCTGGATAGACAGGATCTAGGGGAAGATATGCTCCTCCAGCTTTGAGAATTCCCAACAAACCGACAATCATCTCTAGGGAGCGCTCAACGCAAATTCCCACTAGTACCTCAGCCCCTACCCCCAACTTTTGCAAATGATGCGCCAATTGGTTAGCTTTAATATTTAATTCTTGGTATGTCAGTTGCTTGTTTCCAAATTCCACAGCTATGGCTTGCGGAGTTCGCGCCACCTGGGCTTCAAATAACTGATGAATACATTGTTTCAACATAAGCTAGATATTTTGATGATGATGATTATAAATAATGGCCTTTGAAGGTTTAATTCTGTGAAATAGGACTCAGAGGCCATTTTCTTTTCTCAGGAGTCGTGTGCGTCAGATTTGAGAATTTGGTGATGAACAACAGATTTTTGATATCTGACACACCAGACAATATATGTTCATTGTGACAGATGGGTAAATCCAGAAATTATTCCTCGACAATTTCCACTTCCCTTGGTTCTGCTGGTGCTTCAGCAGAAGTGTTGGCTTCGGGACTGAGGTGATTTTTCAGTTTGAGTTTTAGGTCGTCTGAAATGGGTAAATCTTTAATTTCTTTGAGCAGAAATCTGACAGATTCGGTTTTGCTACGTTCTGTATATATGGCCTTGAGAATAGCTTCAATTCCATAACCCGCTACAGTATCGCCGACAACTGTTGTCAGACCAAGCAGACCTATACCTCCGAGGATACCAAAGGGTCCTCCCACGGCTGTGAGGGTAGCAACAATAGCAGCATTACTACCTGCTGATGAAACTGCTAAAACGACGAGAATTATGCCAGGAAGACCCAGACCAGCCAATTTTTTAACGATTTCGTCCATTGTAATTACCTAAAATTTTGATACTTTTGCTGACAATCTTATTCAGGATATTAGATCTCTTCACCCTTATTTGATAGTTTAATCTTTAATCAAGATCATGACTAATTTTTCCTTTGACGGCTGAGATAGCCACCGTTCTGGGAGAGGCTAAATAGTTTTTACCTGTTGGATCGCCGCTGCGTCCTTTAAAATTGCGATTGGTTGCATAAATCCCCGTTTCTGCTTTTGCTAAAACCCCAATTCCAGAATTAATACAAGCCCCACAACCTGACTTGAGAATCTGTGCCCCTGCTTGTGCAAAAATATCAATATAACCTAACTCTTGGGCTTTTTCACGAATTTCTACAGAAGCAGGTACAATATACAAACTAACGCCTGTTGCCAGATGACGACCTTTCAAAACTTCAGCAGCTTGAGCCAAATCGTAGAGTTTACCTCCCGTACAGGAGCCAATAAAGGCTTTGGTAATCGCAATTTCTTCTAATTGACTAATAGCCAATACTTGATCTGGTTTCGGGGGGCGTGCAACTTGCGGTTCTAAATCAGTAAGATCAAAATTATAAATTTTTTCTACCTCAGCATCCGCATCACCAATAATTTCTATAAATTCTTGATCGCTACGTTTTTTCACATATTCACGAGTTACCTGATCAGAAACAATCAAGCCACATATTGCACCACACTCAATAGCCATATTGGCTAAGGTCAATCGTTCATCAAAGGGTAGTTGTGTGAGGATTGACCCTCTAAACTCCATTACCTTACTGGTAGCACCAGCACAACCGATTTTCCCCAAGATAAACAGGATAATATCTTTGGCACTGATGTGAGGAGCCAGGGTTCCAGACAACTCGAATACTAGGGTTTGGGGAACACGAATCCACATATCCCCTGTAGCATAAATATTTGCCATATCAGTGGTGCCGACCCCGGTGGAAAAGGCTCCCAATGCACCATAGGTGCAGGTATGGGAATCTGTACCAGCAATCACCATTCCTGGACGAACAAATCCTTTTTCTGGGAGAAGAACATGACAAATCCCCGCTGCTTCCCCTGGGGAAACCACATCAAATAAGTGGCATCCTTGAATTTTAGCAAATTCCACCATCTCTTGATACATGACATCAGTTTTGTGATCAACACGGATGTCATTGACTTGGATAAAGTGATCGGCTACCAAAACCACTTTTTGGGAGTCCCACAACTTTGCTTCTGCTCCATAGTGTTGATAAAATGTCTTAGCTACAGGCGCGGCTACTGCATCATGAGATAGGGCTAAATCAACCTGGGTAAACACCACTTCTCCTGGCTGGACGTAGGAATTACCAGAAGCTTTAGCCAAAAGTTTTTCGACTAAAGTCATGGGTCGGCTTGGGGTCAGACTAGGAGGAATCGTAATTTTACCCTGACGACGCAGCTGATTAAAAGACATCAGCCCACCTGCTGCGGCGATCGCATCAACTACTGGATTCTGCTGTTGTTCCCCCAAAATTTCTAGGGACAGTCCAATATTGATGCTATTACGATAAAAAATTTCCGCGAAGGATCGCGCCCGAATTTTCTCAATTCCAGCAGCTTGCAGGGCAATGGGGGCAATTTCTCGACTGGAACCACACCCAAAATTTTCTCCAGCTTCAATCACATTATATTTTAGCAGTTCTCCTGCTCCAATAACATGTTCTAAAGCATACTGTTTTAAGTGTTCAGGGTCGTCTATTGTTACTCGATTGGCAGGAATAATATCATCGGTATTGATATCATCTCCCAGGTACAAAACGTTATTTATATGACTCATAAAACACTCCTGATTCAGAATTTTGCACGGTGGAAAGTTCTGCTAACAAAAGCTCAACTAAGGTTTGAGTATTGACCAAAATTTCGGCTTTTTCGGGAGATAAATCGGCTGTGCGGTATCCCTTGACTAAAATTTGATTTTGCGCTGCAATCATCCTCCCTGCAGCTTGCTCTTCTCCCCATTGTTGAAGCATTAAAATACACGCTTCTAGGGTGCCGAGGGGATTAGCAATACCTTTACCTGCAATGTCACAGGCTGTACCATGAATAGCTTCGTATAAGCCAAATCCATTAGGGTTAATACTGGCTGATCCTAATAAGCCGATGGAACCAACTAATGCACCGCCAATATCACTGAGAATATCTCCAAACATATTCCCCGCCAAAATTACATCAAACCGTTGCGGATTTAGAACCATTTGCATAGCTAAGTTATCTACTAACATTGGTTCGACGACAACGCCAGGAAACTCTGTGGCTTCTTCTTGTACTAAACGAGTCCAGGGTAAATGAGGTAAGGCGTTTTCTTTGTGGGCTACGGTGAGTAATCCTCGACGCTTTTGGGCTTGCTGTAAGGCTTTACGAGCAATCCGCCGAATCTCTGCATCGCCATAGCGCATGGTATGATAACCATAAGCTCCTTGCTCATCTAAGGAGCGTCCAGATGGACCAAAATAAATCCCACTGACCAGTTCTCGAACGATGAGCATATCGAGTCCTTGAACTTTTTCTGGTCGCAAACTAGATTTATGCAGCAAACTGTTAACAATCCGAATGGGGCGCAGATTGCAAAAAAAGTCGAAGTGCTTTCGGAGTTCTAGCAGTCCCCCTTGGTTAACCGCACCAAATAGAATCCCATCTGCTCCTTCACACCGTTGGACTGTGGCTGTTGGAAAGTAACTACCAAATTGCTCCAACGCAGTTGCTCCTAGCCAGCCATAGTCTACCTCTAAGGTAAATCCTTCTAGTTGAGCCACCCGTTGCAAAATGGTTAAAGAAGCCTCTACAACTTCCGGACCAATCCCTTCTCCAGGTATAGCGACGATCCGATAAGACCGCTTATTTAAATACCCCATTTTTCCATAACTCCAATAATTGCGAGACGCACCCTACATATGGGATATTTTTTTATTTTGGAAGTCCTTAGCTTAACAAAAGACTACATAATTCATCGATTTCTTGATTTTTTTCTTGAATCAGTATATTAGCTAAAACTTGTAATTGGCGTAGATTTTCTGGTTTGGCATTATCGATATCTTCGAGTTCACTTTTCAAGAAGGTTTGAAACCGATAATAAGAAGTTTTATGACCTTTATTAGTAGCCTCAAACAACCGTTCTAATTCTCCAGCGACTACTTCACTCCCACCGTCAAGCACTATATTTAACAGCGGTTTTGCCCATTGCAATAGTCCCCAATTTTTCACTTCGTCATAAGGGTAGACACTCGTCAGGGAGCCAGTACCCAAGGATACTACTAAGATATCCTCTATATTCAGGGCTTGTTGGTTTTCTTGTCTACTAATTTGCGCCTCTAAAATAGCCAAATTAGCGGGATTATTTGCGACTAATCCCCCATCCACTAATGTATAGAAGCCGTTGGTATTATGGGAACTAGAAACGCGATAGGGAGCAAAATAAGTCGGAGTTGCACTAGTTGCTAATGCTGCATCTGTGAGTGTAAAACCTGAGCATAACTTGCGAAACTTTTTCGATTCGGTCTGTTGTTTTTCCAGCTTATTAGTAAAAAATATCGGAATTCGTTGCTCGATATCGTAGCTGGTCACGAAAACTTCTTTGAGATTATTTTCTAAGGAGCTATCGCCAAAATATTGCTTGATAATTTCTTCTCTCCCATCGGAAGAATATTTTGGTTGGATGAATATATCCTCTAGCTGACCGAGTACTTGTTCCCAGAATGGCTCGTAAAATATCTCAGCCCCATATTCCAAATATATTTGCAGAAGTTCTTCAGCGCTGTATTGGGCGACGGGTGGGCTATCAGATACTGCTAAATCTAATCGCGGTTTAGTTAATCCGAGTGCGAGAATTCCTCCGCTGGAACTACCTGAAATTAAATCGAACAAACTAAAAATCTGTTTTTGTGTCCGCTTTTCAATTTCAGCCAAGATGATGGCGGGGATAATACCCCGAATCCCACCGCCATCAATAGCAAGTATTTTATATTTGGGATTTGCTGTATTATTCATAGTTTTTTTCGATTCCTCTTGAGCTAATATTTGCGCTTGTTCCTGTTGTTGAATATTGTCTAAAATTGGGTATTCGGTAGTTTGGGAGATTGCGGCTATCTCGCCCTCATGGGATGATTGTGCGATCGCAAATGGAAGTTGTGCTAAATCCCAACGGGGATTACCATACAAGGTTCCATTATGGGTATTTCCACTTTGGTCTTGGACAGTTGTTCCTTGTCCTTCGTTTAATCTCCAGTAGGCTACTAATCCTGGTTCATTTCCGACTAGAGGACTAGAGCGATGCTGTTGGATTTGGTCTTGAGTACAAGGATAATTCCAGACGCTAATATTTGCTAACTGTCCTGTAAAGTATACATTATTGTGTAAAGTCCCCCCCAGGGTGATAGGACTAGTTGCTTTGTTCAAAGAAGAACCTGTCAAAGACCCAGTATATTCATGTTCATCAAGATATATGCTCAGTTGACCGCTATTAAAAACAATAGCAAAAAAGTGCCATTGTCCGATAGTTAATTCTCCATTGCCAAATGTTTTAATAACATTGTCAACATTTTCATCAATGTATACATCTAGATTACCTTCTTCACTAATGCCAAATTCAAAATTATCACTGTATCGGTCTGAAGAACGGGCGAAGAATACATTGTGTACTCCATATGTAGTTGCTTGATTCGTGAGTTGATGCGGATTCACCCACCCGGAAATCGTAAAGACTGAACTCCCCTGAGCAAACACACCACCAATATCATTCTTGCCAAAATTTATGTAGTCATCTTCACCATCAAATGTCAGAACTGATTGGGTATTTACTTGATTTGTCACAACATTTTCATCTCCTAATAGTATAATTCGTAATTAATCAACGAACTAGCTAGATACATAATTTATTTTTATCTATCAGTAAATAGGTTCTTGCGTACTTAGCGTGCTAAATATGTTGAAAAATAAGCTTGAACTCCTTGCTGGGATAAGATGACAGCCATTATTTACTGCCTTTTAGGTCTGATGATTAAAATTTTGGCTATAAGCGCCTGTAAGCCTTGATTTTAAAACAAAGTTATCGACTGTAATTTAAAATTTAGCACGTTAAGTACGCAAGAATTATCTATCTAACGGTACATGTTTATATATCTAAGATGAGTTGTAAATACTATAAAATGACGTAATTTTTTGATGAAAAGACTATGTAATATATAAGTATTTCTAAACATTTAATTTCTAAACATTCAATCAACTAATAAGTAGGTAGGCGGGAATAACCCTAACTATATTAGGAAACGTAAATATGCCCCAAATCCTTACCAATGGGATAGGTATGTTGAGTTTTGTAAAAACCATGTAACGATTGATTTATAAGCTCTTTTCTGACTTTGGTTGATTTTTTTATGCTGACTTAGTTAGAGGGTGTTTGAGAAGTTTAAATTCATACTTTTCTGAGCGATTAGAAATCGCGGCTACAGGAGACTTCACCCAATGACATAGGTTTAAAACCCAAAATGTTTGTTTGTTTTAGTCCCACTCACAGAGAACAATGCTATTGTAGTAGCAGATAGAAGTAAGTCGGCGGGAATAAACAGAGCTATATTGCGAAACGTAAATCCGCCCCAAATCCTTACCAATGACTTTTGACTCCGGACGTCCATCTCCTGTCCCAGAAGCTTTGCGCGTTCACTACTACGGTTTTTTTTTGCGCCGACCTACTTATTTACCATTAAAATAATGATTAATCAAAGCCTGAACCGACCTAATTTTGGTAAAGTCATAGATTAATTTGTACAGTGCGTAAGTCCTCAAGAAAATTGCTAAATATTCTGCAGAATCAATGTATCCCTCAAGACACTTTATTAAGTAACTATCAAATGAGGGCAAATTCTTATACAATGATCAATGTTTGAACTCAGACGTAAGCATTTTAGGTAACTACAATGGACGAAATCGTGAAAAAACTCGCTATTATGGGTCTTACTAGCATAATTCTCGTGATTCTAACGGTTGCATCAGAGGGTAATACCCCTGCTTGGTCTTTTGACGGTTGTGGGGGATACTCTAGTGTGATATGGAATTGAAGCCATTGTCAAAGCTATCTATAAAAAACGCAGCAAAAGGGAACTCATATGAACGGAATTGCAAAAACAAGTTACCCCCTGTCATATGGACAAGAAGCCATGTGGTTTATCTACCAAATGGCGCCAGAGAGTGTTGCTTATAATATATTTATTACGGTAAAAATTAATTCACATTTAAATATTGATGCTGTAAATCGTGTATGGGAAAAAATTTTTGCACATCATCCTATACTCAGAACCACATATACCAGTCATGAAGGCCAACCCATTCAGCAAGTTAATCAACAACAGAAATTTAATGTTGAGGTTATAGATGCCAATAATTGGAGCGAAGATTACTTAAAAGAGAAAATTTATGCTGAAACTGACCGCCATTTTAACCTAGAACAAGATTCAGTTTTGAGGGTTAATCTATTTACTAGGTCAGCAAAAGAACACATTCTATTGCTAACAATGCACCACATTGCAGGTGATATGTGGTCTATTGATTTATTGCTGAATGAATTTCAAGCTTTGTATGCTGCTGAAGTTGAGCAAGTTAGTCAAGAGCAGACAGAGGCAGTTGAAGATTATTTAACTAATAATAAATCTTATGGGGAGTTTGTCCACTGGCAGTCAGAAATGTTATCGGGTTACAGGGGAGAAAAACTTTGGCAATATTGGCAAGAACAATTAGCTGGGGAATTGCCAATTTTGAATTTGCTTCCAGACAAAACCCGCCCGACCGTACAGACTTTTCAAGGAGCAGCACATATTTCAAAGCTAGATGAACAGTTAATTCAAAAACTTAATAATTTATCTCTAGCTTCTGGAACAAGTCTTTATAAGGTTCTACTTACAGCATTTTATGTGCAACTTTATCGCTACACCAATCAAACAGACATCCTCATAGGAAGCCCGATGAGAGGTCGGTGGGGTGGAAAGTTTAAAGGCACTGTTGGCTACTTCGCTAATCTGATCGTCTTACGGGCTTCTGTAGGGGAAAACTTCACATTCCAAGAATTTCTCGCTCAAGTCAGCAACAAGGTAAAACAAGCCCAAAAGAATCAAGACTATCCTTTTTCTCTCTTAGCAGAACAACTTCAGCAACAACGAGATCCAAGTCGTTCTCCTTTGTGTCAAGTTAATTTCACTTGGCAAGTACAAGGTTGGTGTGAACCAAGAGAGAATTCATTGCACAGTCAAGAAGCAGTGCTTCAAATGGAGCCATACTTGGACGTAGGTGCCGGACAACGAGGTGCAGACTTCGATCTGACTTTACTAGTGAAAGAAGCTAAAGGAGTATTCCAGGTATCCTGGCAATACAATACTGACTTGTTTGAGGCGACGACAATCACACGCATGGCAGAGCATTTTGTGACCTTGCTTGAAGGTATTGTAGCTAATCCTCAAGAGAGGATTTCCCAATTACCAATGTTAACAGAAGTTGAGCGGCAGCAATTATTGGTTGAGTGGAACAATACTCAAGCTGATTACCCCTGTGATAAGTGTATCCATCAGTTGTTTGAGTCGCAGGTAGAACGTACTCCAGATGCTGTAGCAGTAGTATTTGAAAATCAACAACTGACTTACCAGCAATTGAATTGTCGTGCTAACCAATTAGCCTATTACTTGCAATCTTTGGGTGTGGGTGCGGATGTGCTGGTGGGGATTTGTGTAGAGCGCTCCTTGGAGATGATTGTGGGATTACTTGGTATTCTCAAGGCGGGTGGGGCTTATGTACCAATTGACCCTGAGTATCCACAAAAGCGGTTGAGTTTTATGTTGGAAGATGCTCAGGTGAAAGTGTTGTTGACACAACAGCATTTAGTTGAGAAATTACCTGAACATCAGGCGTCTGTCGTCTGCTTAGACACCGACTGGCTGCTGATCTGTGAATCTAGTCAGGAGAGTCCAATCACTGAGGTGCAACCTGGTAACTTAGCTTATGTGATTTATACCTCTGGCTCTACTGGCACACCCAAGGGGGTAATGCTCTCTCACAGTAACCTTTGCAACCATATGTCCTGGATGCAAGCAACATTCCCCCTGACTGAAAAAGACAAAGTATTGCAAAAAACTCCCTTTGGCTTTGATGCGTCAGTTTGGGAATTCTACGCTCCATTATTAGCCGGTGGACAGTTGTTAATAGCTAAACCAGGAGGTCATACTGATAGTGCTTATCTGTTAAGGTTAATTGCCCAACAGCAGGTAACGATTGTTCAACTTGTCCCATCTTTGTTACAAATGCTTTTAGAGCAGGGAGGAATCGAAACTTGTCACTCCCTCAAACACGTCTTCTGTGGAGGTGAAGTCTTACCAGTGGCTCTGGTTGAAGGCTTGTTAAGCAAGCTAGATGTGAATTTACACAATCTCTACGGACCTACGGAAACTTGTATCGATGCAACGTTCTGGAATTGTCAGCGGGAGATATATGCACAAATTGTCCCCATTGGTCGCCCAATTTCCAATACCCAACTTTATATCCTTGACCAAAATTTACAACCATTACCCATAGGTGTACCAGGAGAATTGCATATAGGTGGAGCCGGATTAGCCAGAGGCTACCTCAACCGACTAGAGTTAACACAAGAAAAATTCATACCCAAGCCCTTTGGCACCTACCCTGGTTCCCGTATCTACAAAACCGGGGACTTAGCCCGTTATTTGCCAGATGGCAATATCGAATACTTGGGACGCATTGATAATCAAGTAAAAATACGTGGTTTCCGCATTGAGTTGGGCGAAATTGAAGCGGTACTGAACCAAAGGGATGATGTACAGGTAGCTTGTGTTATCGCCCGTGAAGACAATGGGAATAAACGTCTAGTGGGCTATATTGTGCCGTCTTCCCAGATGACTTGTACTGTTAGTGAATTACCGCAATTCCTCAAGACAAAACTCCCAGATTACATGGTTCCCAATATCTTTGTGATGCTGGATTCCCTCCCCTTAACGCCTAACGGTAAGATAAACCGTGGCGCTTTACCTGTTCCCGATTTACAGGGTCAAGGAACGGACAAATACGTAGCTCCCCGCACCCCCACCGAAGAAATCCTGTCACTAATTTGGGCACAAGTCCTCAAACTAGAGCTTGTAGGCATTCATGATAACTTCTTTACCTTCGGCGGACACTCACTACTAGCAACCCAATTGGTTTCCCGCATCCGCACCAGCTTCAAAGTAGAACTACCATTGCGTAGTTTATTTGCTGCACCGACAGTTGCTGAATTGTCGCCACATATTCAACGATTGCAGCAACAAGAGTTAGAACTGACTTCCCCACCCATTTTACCAAGGGCAGAGAATGCAGAATTACCCTTGTCTTATGCCCAACAGCGTTTGTGGTTTTTAGACCAGTTACAGCCGAACAGTGCCTTATATAATATCCCCATAGCTTTGCGTCTGGTTGGAAATCTCAATCAAGCAGCCTTGGAACAAAGCTTAGAAGAAATTATTCATCGTCACGAAGCGTTACGCACCAATTTCATTACAGTTGATGGCAAGCCTTTACAAATCATTCAAACAGCAACTTCTTGGACAGTATCAGTTGTTAACTTCAGGCATTTATCGATAAGCGAACAACAAATAGCTGCACAACAATTAGCACAAGAACAAGTTATTGAACCCTTTGATCTGGCTAAACAAACATTAGTTAGAGCGACATTAGTAGTGTTGTCCGAGACAGAACACATATTGTTACTGTGTATGCATCACATTGTCTCTGATGGCTGGTCAATGGGTGTGTTTGTTCAGGAACTAGCAGCATTGTATAATGCTTATTTAATAGGTCAGCCTGCCAATCTCGCACTACTACCGATTCAGTACGCAGATTTTGCAATTTGGCAAAGAAAGTGGTTAGTCGGGGATGTACTGCAAAGGCAACTTTCTTACTGGCTTCAACAACTAAAAGATGCACCAGCCCTGTTAGTGCTTCCCACAGACCGACCCAGACCAGCTGTGCAAACCTTTGCAGGCGCATATCAAGATTTTGCTCTTTCTGTGGAATTAACTCAAGGGTTAATGCAACTGAGTCAGCAACAAGGTTGTACTCTGTTTATGACGCTGTTGGCAGCTTATGATGTATTACTTTATCGCTACACAGGAACAGAAGACATTTTGGTGGGGACTCCAATTGCTAACCGCGATCGCAGTGAAATAGAAGGGTTAATTGGCTTCTTTGTCAATACTTTAGTGATGCGGAGTAATTTATCGGAAAATCCTAGTTTCTTATCGTTACTCACTCGTGTTCGGTCTATGGCTTTATCCGCCTATGCTCATCAGAATTTGCCGTTGGAAATGTTGGTGGAAGCATTGCAGCCAGAACGAGACCTTAGTCATACACCCCTATTTCAGGTGATGTTTGCCCTCCAGAATCCTTACCTGTCAGAAGTAGAGTTGAGTGGGTTAAGTATTAGTTCATTGCCAATACAAGGTGCAACGGCAAAGTTTGATATTACCTTAGTAATGGAGAACACAGGTACTTCGACTACGCTCAGTACAGGTACTGGATTGGTGGGGGTGTGGGAGTACAATACTGACTTGTTTGATGCCAGCACTATTGAGCGGATGACTGGTCATTTTGTGACACTACTTTCGTCAATTGTTGCTAATCCTCTGTCACAGATTTCCCAATTACCTTTGTTAACAGAAGTTGAGCGGCAGCAGTTATTAATTGAGTGGAATAATACTCAGGTAAATTATCCTGTTGATCAGTGTATTCATCAGTTATTTGAAGAGCAGGTAGAACGGACTCCAGATGCAGTGGCGGTGGTGTTTGAAAATCAACAACTTACCTATGAGCAATTAAATTGTCGAGCTAATCAGTTGGCGCATTACTTGCGGTCATTGGGAGTAGGAACAGATGTGCTGGTGGGTATTTGTGTAGAGCGCTCCTTGGAGATGATTGTGGGATTACTTGGTATTCTCAAGGCGGGTGGGGCTTATGTTCCGCTTGACCCTGAGTATCCACAAAAGCGGTTGAGTTTTATTTTAGAAGATGCTCAAGTTTCGGTGCTACTGACCCAACAGGAATTAGTCAACAAGCTACCAGCGCATACTGCACAGCTTGTCTGCTTAGACACCGACTGGGAAAAAATTACTCAAAACAGCAACTCCAACCCTGTAAATACTGCCACATCGATTAATCTGGCATACGTCATCTACACTTCAGGTTCTACAGGTCAGCCTAAAGGTGTTTTAGTCAACCACCATCATGTAACTCGTCTGTTTGCCGCCACCAACTCTTGGTATAAATTTAACTCTCAAGATGTGTGGACAATGTTCCACTCATATGCATTCGACTTCTCTGTTTGGGAAATTTGGGGTGCATTGCTTTATGGTGGACGACTGGTAGTAGTGCCCTATCTGTTGACGCGATCGCCTGAATCTTTCTATAAATTATTATCTCAAGAGCAAGTCACAATTCTCAATCAAACGCCTTCAGCCTTCCGCCAATTAATTCAAGCAGAACAGTCAATCGGAATTAGCAATTTGAACCTCCGTCTCGTAATTTTTGGTGGAGAAGCTCTGGAACTCTTGAGTTTGCAACCTTGGTTTGAGCGCCACGGCGACATGAAACCTCAGTTAGTGAATATGTACGGGATTACGGAAACCACTGTACACGTAACTTATCGTCCATTGAGCCAAGACGATTTAAATCGCACAGCTAGTGTCATTGGTCGTCCAATTCCCGACTTACAAGTGTATGTGCTAGACCAGCATTTACAACCAGTACCGATTGGAGTTCCCGGCGAGATGTACGTTGGTGGTGAGGGGGTGACGAGTGGCTATCTCCATCGTGAGGAACTGACAGCACAACGGTTTATCTCCAACCCCTTCCCAAATAACAGGGGAGGACGCCTTTATAGAACAGGAGACTTAGCCCGTTATTTGCCCAATGGCGAGTTAGAGTATTTAGGACGAATTGACCAGCAAGTGAAGATTCGCGGCTTCCGCATTGAGTTGGGCGAAATTGAAGCATTACTGGCACAACATCCAGCCGTTTGGGAAAGTGTGGTGGTAGTCAGGGAGGATGAACCGGGCGACAAACGTGTGGTAGCTTATGTAGTACCGCAAGTGGAACAATCTCTCACAACAGCAGAACTGCGTAGCTTCCTCAAGGAAAAGCTGCCAGATTACATGATACCAAATGCAATAGTCATCTTGGAGTTTTTACCCCTCACATCCAACGGCAAAATAGACCGGCGCGCTTTGCCAATACCAGATTTACACAGTCAACGAGAAGACAAATACGTAGCTCCACGCACGCCAATTGAGGAAATTCTGGCGCAAGTTTGGACACAAATCCTCAAAGTAGAGCAAGTGGGTATTCATGATAACTTCTTTACCTTCGGCGGACACTCCCTACTAGCAACGCAATTGGTTTCCCGCATCCGCACTAACTTCAAAGTAGAACTACCGTTGCGTAGTTTATTTGCTGCACCGACAGTTGCTGAATTAGCGCAATCGATTCAGCAGTTACAGCAACAAAACATAGAACTAAAAGTACCACCCATCTTACCAAGGAAAAAGAATGCAAAATAAGAATGAAGAATTACCACTATCTTATGCTCAACAGCGTTTGTGGTTTTTAGACCAGTTCGATGCCAACAGTTCCTTATACAACATACCCTTAGCTTTGCGTCTAGTAGGAACTCTCAATCGAGCAGCCTTAGAACAAAGCTTAAAAGAAATTATTGATCGCCACGAAGCCTTACGCACCAATTTCATTACAATTGATGGACAACCAGCACAAATCATTCAAACAGAAATAAATTGGACAGTATCAGTTGTTGACTTGCAGCATTTATCTACACTTGTACTGAGCGAAGTCGAAGTAACCGAACAAGAAAGTGCTGCACAGCAATTGGCACAAAAACAATCAATTCAACCCTTTGATTTAGCAAGTGAATCGTTAGTCAGAGCGACATTAGTCGTACTATCCGAGACAGAAAACTTACTATTAGTGTGTATGCACCACATTGTCAGTGATGGCTGGTCAATGGGAGTGTTTTTCCAAGAACTAGCGGCACTGTACAATGCTTATTCAATAGGTCAGCGAACACCGTTAGAGCCATTAGCAATTCAATACGCAGATTTTGCAATTTGGCAAAGAGAGTTGTTGCAAGGGGATTTGCTGCAAAGCCAATTGAGTTACTGGCAAAAACAACTAAAAGATGCACCAGCTTTATTATCGCTACCCACAGACAGACCCAGACCTGCTGTGCAAACCTTCGTAGGCGCACATCAAAAGTTTGCCCTTTCAGTTGAGTTAACTCAAAAGTTGACAAAACTGAGTCAGGAGCAGGGAGTAACACTATTCATGACATTGTTGGCAGCATTTGATACCCTACTTTACCGCTACACAGGCGTGGCAGACATTGTGGTAGGGTCTCCTATAGCAAACCGCAATTACGGTGAAATAGAATCATTAATTGGCTTTTTTGTCAATACCTTGGTGATGCGTACCAACTTGGAAGGCAATCCTAGCTTTAGGGAATTACTCACTCGTGTTCGGTTAATGGCAATGGATGCATACTCTCATCAGGACTTACCTTTTGAAATGCTAGTTGAGGCATTGCAGCCAGAACGGGATCTCAGCTATACACCGCTGTTTCAGGTAGTGTTTGGCCTTCAGAATGCTCCTAACTCTCAAGTAGAGTTGACTGGATTAACCGTTAGTCCATTGATAGTAGAAAGTGTAACTGCCAAGTGTGATCTTACCTTAGCAATGGAGAACACAGGTACTTCGACTACGCTCAGTACAGGTACTGGATTGGTTGGTGTGTGGGAGTATAACACTGACTTGTTTGATACAGGCACTATCGAGCGGATGGCGAGTCATTTTGTGACACTACTTGAGGGAATTGTAGCGAATCCCTTTGAGCGGATTTCCCAATTACCTCTGCTGACAGAAGTTGAGCAGCAGCAGTTATTGGTAGAGTGGAATGATACACAAGTAGACTATCCCCAAGATAAGTGTATCCATCAGTTATTTGAGGAGCAGTGTTTGAGGACTCCAGATGCAGTGGCGGTGGTGTTTGAGAATCAACAACTTACCTATGATGAGTTGAATTGTCGCGCTAACCAGTTGGCACATTACTTGCGCTCATTGGGAGTGGGAGCAGATGTATTGGTGGGTATTTGTGTAGAGCGATCGCTAGAGATGATCGTGGGAATACTAGCCATTTTCAAGGCGGGTGGAGCTTATGTGCCGCTTGACCCAGAGTATCCACAAAAGCGGATTCAGTTCATGCTAAAAGATTCTGGGACATCGGTATTACTCACCCAAAGTTTCCTCCTAGACCAATTACCCATAGCTGAACAGCAAAATCCCTACCAAGTAATTTGTTTAGATCAGGAAAGTTTTAGTTCGGAGTTAACCGATAATCCCAATCCTCAAAGTACACCTAATAATTTAGCTTACGTCATCTACACCTCTGGTTCGACAGGACGACCTAAAGGTGTAATGATTGAACATCAGGCACTGGTAAATTTAAGCTTGGCTTGGTGCAAAACTTTTCAAGTTCAATCTCAAAGCCGTTTGCTTCAGTTTGGGTCTTTTAGCTTTGATCTATCTGTTGCTGAAATTGCTACTACCTTCATCAGTGGTGCTTGCTTATATCTTCCAAACATTGAAACCTTGTTACCAAGTCAAGTCTTGGTTGACTTTTTAGCTGCTCACAAGATTTCCCATAGTTTTTTATCTCCTTCGGCGTTGTCTGTCTTACCTCAAGCGACCTTACCCGATTTGCAATATCTAAGCGTTGGTGGTGAAGCTTCCTCAGCAGAATTAGTAGAACGGTGGGGAACGGGACGGCGTTTTTTCAACGCCTATGGACCTACGGAGTCTACGGTTGCAGCGACGATAGCAATTTGTCAACCCAATGGAAGAAAACCGCCCATCGGTCGTCCAATCGCCAACGCGCAAATCTACATCTTAGACGAATATCTGCAACTAGTTCCCGTTGGTGTACCAGGAGAATTGCACATCGGTGGTGCGGGGTTAGCACGAGGCTACCTCAACCGACCTGAATTGACACAAGAGAAATTTATCCCCAATCCCTTTGACAATTCAAAATTTAAAATACCCTACAGAAACGCCAAAGACGTACAAAATTCAAAATTATATAAAACTGGGGACTTAGCCCGTTATTTACCAGATGGCAACATTGAATACCTGGGACGCATAGACAATCAGGTAAAAATTCGTGGCTTCCGCATTGAATTGGGAGAAATTGAAGCAGTACTAAGTCAACTAGGCGATGTCCAAGCATCTTGCGTCATTGTCCGCGAAGATATAACCGGGGATAAACGCCTAGTTGCTTACATCGTGCCACAAAAAGAGGTGACACCGACAGTTACTGAACTGCGACAATTCCTAAAAGCCAAGCTACCAGAATATATGGTACCTAATGCTTTCGTCATTTTAGACTCTCTGCCACTAACTCCCAATGGTAAAATCGACCACCGCGCTTTACCCACACCAGATTTACACAGCGAACTCAAACACAAATATGTAGCCCCGCGCACTCCAGTTGAGGAAATACTGGCACAAATTTGGGCGCAAGTGCTGAAAGTAGAGCAAGTGGGGATAGAAGATAACTTCTTTACCTCCGGAGGACATTCACTCCTAGCAACACAACTGGTTTCACAGATCCGCAACATTTTCCAAGTGGAACTACCATTGCGGGAGTTGTTTGCTGCACCGACAATAGCCGAATTGACGCTATCGATTCAGCATTTACAACAACAAGACTTAGAACTAACTTCCCCACCCATCTTACCAAGGGCAGAGAATGCAGAATTACTATTATCATTTGCTCAAAATAGGCTGTGGTTTTTAGACCAGTTCGAGCCGAACAGTTCCTTATACAACATACCCATAGCTTTGCGTCTAGTAGGAACTCTCAATCAAGCAGCCTTAGAACAAAGCTTACAAGAAATTATTCATCGCCATGAAGCCTTACGCACCAATTTAATTACAGTTGATGGACAACCAAGACAAATCATTCAAACAGCAACAAATTGGACACTATCAGTTGTTGACTTGAGACATTTATCGACACTTGTACTGAGCGAAGTCGAAGTAACCGAACAAGAAATAGCTGCACAGCAATTAGTGCAACAACAAGCTCTGCAACCCTTTGATCTAGAAAAACAAGCATTAGTGAGAGCGACATTAGTATTGCTGTCTGTGACAGAGCATCTATTTTTAGTGTGTATGCACCATATTGTCTCTGATGGCTGGTCTATGGGTGTGTTTGTCCAAGAACTAGCAACACTGTACAATGCTTATTCAATAGGTCAGCCTGCCAATCTCGCACCATTACCGATTCAGTACGCCGACTTTGCAATTTGGCAGAGACAGTGGTTAGTCGGGGATGTATTACAAAACCAATTGAATTATTGGCAACAACAACTAAAAGATGCACCAGCCCTATTATCACTCCCCACAGACCGACCCAGACCTGCGGTGCAAACCTTCGCCGGCGCATATCATGAGTTTGCACTCTCTGTTGAGTTAACTAAAAAACTGACAAAGCTGAGTCAGGAACAAGGGGTGACGTTGTTCATGATGTTGTTGGCAGCCTTTGATACCCTACTTTATCGCTACACAGAACAATCAGATATTTTAGTGGGGACACCAATTGCTAACCGCAATCGCAGTGAAATAGAAGGGTTAATTGGCTTTTTTGTCAATACTTTAGTTTTACGGACTGATTTATCAGGTAATCCCAGTTTTGCAGAATTACTCACTCGTGTTCGGTTGATGGCAATGGATGCTTATGCTCATCAGGATTTACCCTTTGAAATGTTGGTGGAAGTATTGCAGCCAGAACGAGACCTCAGCCATGCACCACTGTTTCAGGTAGATTTTCTCCTCCAAAATGATCCCCTATCGACCGTAGAGTTGACTGGGTTAACTGTCAGTCCATTGCCAATAGAAAGCGCAACGGCAAAATTTGATCTTACATTAGGAATGCAGAACACAGGTAATGGACTAGTGGGAGTGTGGGAGTACAACACCGACTTGTTTGACCATAGCACCATCGAGCGAATGAAGGGTCATTTTGTCACAATGCTGGAAGCAATTGTAGCGAATCCCCAAGAGCGAATTGACCAATTGCCAATGCTAACAGCAGTTGAGCAACAGCAGTTATTTGTAGAATGGAACGATACTCAAGCCGATTATCCCGAAGATAAATGTATCCATCAGTTGTTTGAAGAGAAGGTTAAGTTTACCCCAGATGCAGTAGCAGTAATATTTGAAAATCAACAATTAACTTATGGTGAGTTGAACACCCAAGCCAATCAATTAGCACACCACCTACAATCTTTAGGTGTCAGACCAGAAGTTTTGGTGGGGATTTATTTAGAGCGATCGCTATCCATCATCGTGACATTATTAGCTATCCTCAAAGCCGGTGGCGGTTATGTGCCCCTAGACCCTGATTATCCCCAGCAGCGTTTAGCTGACATATCTGAGGATTCACAATTCTCTGTGCTGATCACACAGCAAAAATTACTCACTTCTCTACCAGTACAAGGAGTAAAAGTCATTGTCTTGGATACAGAATCTGAGATGCTGACGAATCAAAGTCAAGTAAATCCGGTCAGTGAGGTCAAACCAGAAAACTTAGCTTGTCTATTGTACACTTCTGGGTCTACCGGCAAACCCAAAGGCGTAATGCTGACTCACGCAGCTTTAGTTAACCATAGCAGTGCAATTAGTGAAGTATTTGGTCTAACTAGCGGCGATCGCGTCTTGCAATTTGCTTCCTTCAGCTTTGATGTAGCGGCGGAAGAAATCTTCCCCACTTGGTACAAAGGCGCAACGGTGGTATTAAGACCCACACAAATGTTCCCTGACTTTGCCAGTTTTGCCCAATTTATTGCCCAAGAAAGTCTCAGCGTCTTAAATATTACTCCAGCCTATTGGCATGAATGGGCAGTGGCGGTATCTCAAGACAATGCAACTGTACCGCCAAGTCTGCGGTTAGTGGCTGTGGGTGGGGATGCAGTTCTCCCAGAAACAGTGACAATATGGCGACAAGTAGTAGGCGATCGCGTCAATTGTCTCAATGTCTACGGTCCAACCGAAGCATCTGTAACCGCCATAGTTCATGACCTACTCCATCCCCAATCAGAAACAGCCAACTCAGTGCTGATTGGTCGTCCCATTGCCAATACACAAGCCTACATCCTTGACCGTCATCTGCAACCCGTACCCGTGGGAGTCAAAGGTGAACTGCACCTGTGTGGTGTTCGTTTAGCCAGGGGTTATCTCAACCGCCCAGAACTGACGGAGGAAAAATTTATTCCCAACCCCTTCAGCCCCAGCAGCGGGGCTGAAATTCTGCCTAATTCCCAGTCCCCAGTCCCCAGTTCCCGACTTTATAAAACCGGAGATTTAGCCCGCTATTTGCCAGATGGTAACATTGAGTGCTTTGGACGCATCGACAATCAAGTAAAAATTCGGGGATTCCGCATCGAGTTGGGAGAAATTGAGGCGGTACTAAACCAATATATTGATGTGCAGACATCTTGTGTGATCATCCGCGAGGATACCCCAGGAGAGACTTGTACTGAGCGTAGCCGAAGTACTTGTACTGAGCGTAGCCGAAGTAAATATTTAGTTGCCTACGTAGTACCACATTCCGAAAAAATACCCACAATTAGCGAACTGCGTCAGTTCCTCTCTAGGAATCTGCCTCTTTACATGGTGCCCCAGGCCTTCGTATTCCTGGACTCTCTACCCCTAACACCAAATCGCAAAGTAGACCGTCGCGCCCTACCAGCACCCGATTTATCCAGCAACAGAACAGACAAATATGTTCCCCCACGCACCCCCACCGAAGAAATGCTGGCACAGATTTGGGCGCAAGTCTTGAAAGTGGAGCAAGTCGGCATTCATGATAATTTCTTTGAAATTGGGGGACACTCCCTACTCGCAACGCAACTGGTATCCCGCATCCGTTCCAACTTCCAAGTAGAACTACCATTGCGAAGCCTGTTTGCAGCAGCGACAGTTGCCCAATTAGCTCATCTTATTGGGCAATCACAGCGACAAAACTTAGAAATAACAGTACCACCAATTTTACCAAGGGGAGAGAATGCAGAATTATCGCTGTCATTTGCCCAACAACGTTTATGGTTTTTAGACCAGTTACAGCCCAACAGTTCCTTATACAACATACCCTTAGCTTTGCGTCTAACAGGATTTCTCGAAGTTGCAGCCCTAGAACAAAGCTTAGAAGAAATTATTCATCGCCACGAAGCGTTACGCACCAACTTCATCACCATTAATGGACAACCAACTCAAATCATTCAAACAGTCAGGAATTGGAAACTATCAGTAATTGAATTGCAACATCTGCCAAGATTTGAGCAAGAAACATCTGCACAGGAATTGGCAATTACACAGGCTATTCAACCCTTTGACTTGGCAAGCGGTTCCCTACTGAGAGCAACATTAGTCGTGCTGTCTGAGACAGAACACATATTGTTAATTTGTATGCACCACATTGTCAGTGATGAATGGTCAATGGGTGTGTTTATTCAGGAACTGGCAACATTTTACAATGCTTATGCTCAAGGTCAGCCTGCCAATGCCGCACCACTACCGATTCAGTACGCCGATTTTGCAATTTGGCAAAGACAGTGGTTAGTCGGGGAGGTACTGCAAAGCCAATTGAGTTACTGGAAACAACAACTAAAAGATGCACCAGCTTTATTGTCGCTTCCCACCGACAGACCCAGACCTGCTGTGCAAAAATTCGTTGGCGCGTATCAAGAGTTTGCACTTTCTGTGGAATTAACTCAAGGCTTAATGCAACTGAGTCAGCAACAAGGAGTAACTTTGTTCATGACGCTGTTGGCAGGGTTTGATACATTACTTTACCGCTATACCGGACAATCAGATATTTTGGTGGGGACACCAATTGCTAACCGCAATCACAGCGAAATAGAAGGGTTAATTGGCTTTTTTGTCAATACTTTAGTGATGCGGACTGATTTATCGGCAGATCCTAGTTTCTCATCGTTACTGGTGCGTGTTCGGGAAATGGCGCTGTCCGCCTACGCCCATCAGGATTTGCCGTTTGAAATGCTGGTGGAAGCATTACAGCCCCAAAGAAACCTCAGCCATACACCCCTGTTCCAGGTGGCATTTGTGTTCCAGAATGCGCCTAACTCTCAAGTAGAACTGACTGGCTTAACTGTTAGTCCATTGGTTGTAGAAAGCACAACTGCCAAGTTTGATCTTACCTTAGCAATGGAGAACACAGGTACTGGACTGGTGGGAGTGTGGGAATATAACACTGATTTGTTTGATAGCAGCACCATCGAGCGGATGGCGAGTCATTTTGTGACACTACTTGAGGGAATTGTAGCGAATCCCTTTGAGCGGATTTCCCAATTACCTCTGTTGACAGCAGTTGAGCAGCAGCAATTATTAATTGAGTGGAATGATACTCAAGTAGATTATCCCCAAGATAAGTGTATCCATCAATTGTTTGAGGAGCAGTGTTTGAGGACACCCGATGCTGTGGCGGTGGTATTTGAAGAGCAACAACTTACCTATGATGAGTTGAATTGTCGCGCTAATCAGTTGGCGGAATATTTACGTTCTTTGGGAGTGTCCGCAGATGTACTGGTAGGGTTGTGTGTAGAGCGTTCTTTAGAAATGATCGTGGGACTACTTGCAATTCTCAAAGCGGGTGGAGCTTATGTACCACTTGACCCTGAGTATCCCCAAGAGCGTTTGAGCTTTATCCTTGAAGATGCCCAGGTGAAGGTACTATTAACCCAACAGTCACTCCTGGACAAATTACAATCGCATCAAGCGCAGGTAGTTTGTTTGGATCAGGTCTGGGAAAAAATTGTCCAGAATAATCAAGATAATCCTACCAGTGGGGTGACGGCTTTTCATCTAGCGAATGTAATTTACACTTCCGGTTCAACAGGTAAACCTAAAGGTGTAATGGTTGAGCATAAGGGATTATGCAACCTAGCTCAAGCTCAGATGCAAACTTTTGGTTTGCATTCTGATAGTCGCGTTCTCCAGTTTGCCTCCTTCAGTTTTGATGCTTCTATCTGGGAAGTTGTCATGGCTCTGGGATCAGGGGCAACACTTTACTTAGGAACAAAAGACTCTTTATTACCGGGTATGCCGTTAATTGAGCGATTACGCAATTATTGCATTACCCATGTCACCCTACCACCATCAGCACTGGCAGTTCTCCCGACGGAAGAACTCCCGGCGTTGCAAACAATAATTGTCGGTGGAGAAGCTTGTTCTGCTGAACTGATAAAACAATGGTCTGTGGGAAGAAATTTCTTCAATGCTTATGGTCCGACAGAAGCCAGTGTCTGTGCTACAGTAGCAAAATGTACTGATGCTGATCAGAAAATATCCATCGGTCGTCCAATCGCCAACGCGCAAATCTACATCTTAGACTCACACTTACAGCCAGTTCCCGTTGGTGTGCCAGGAGAATTGCACATTGGTGGTGCGGGATTAGCACGAGGCTACTTTAACCGTCCAGAATTAACCCAAGAGAAATTCATCCCCAATCCGTTTGACAATTCAAAATTATATAAAACTGGGGATTTAGCACGCTATTTACCTGATGGCAATATAGAATACTTGGGACGCATCGATAATCAAGTTAAGGTGCGGGGCTTCCGCATTGAATTAGGCGAAATTGAAGCCGTACTTAGTCAACATGAGGATGTGCAAATATCTTGCGTTATTGTCCGCGAAGATACCCCAGGTGAGACTTGTACTGAGCGTAGCCGAAGTAAGCAGTTAGTCGCCTATATTGTGCCGCAAAAAGATGTCACACTCACAACTAGCGAACTGCGTCAGTTTATTGGCAATAAACTCCCAAGCTACATGATACCCCAGGCTTTTGTAATCCTGGAGTCTTTACCGATAACACCAAATGGAAAAATAGACCGCCGCGCCCTACCAGCACCAGATTTACACAGTGAAATAGCAGACAAATTTGTTGCACCCCGTAACCCCATTGAGGAAAAATTAGCACTCATTTGGACTCAAGTGCTGAGGTTAGAGCAAGTAGGCATTGACGATAACTTCTTTGAACTTGGAGGACATTCTTTACTAGCAACTCAGGTAATTTCTCGCTTGCAGGAAGCTTTTAAGATTTCGTTACCGTTGCGTTATATCTTTGAATCACCGACAGTTGCCCAGTTAAGTGAGGTGATATCAAGTCAGCTAGAAACTGGTTCAGGTTTGACGGTGCCAGCAATGGCACCTGTTGACCGAGACAGAGACATACCTCTATCGTGGGCACAGGAACGCCTGTGGTTTATGAATCAGTTGGAAGGTGAAAGTAGTGCTTACACAATAGATTTCACCATGCGGCTGGTGGGGAATCTCAATGTCAAAGCTTTAGAGCAAGCTTTTGCGGCGATCGCGCAACGCCATGAACCTCTGCGGACTCAGTTTAAGATTAAGGATAATAAGCCGGTGCAGGCGATCGCACCCAGTATGACCATCACCTTACCAGTGGTGGATTTACAAAATGAGACAGACCCCATCAAACAAGTCGAGCAACTGGTAAAAGAAGAAGTCTGCAAACCCTTCGATTTGGCTAATGGTTCAGTGCTGCGAGTCAAGCTTTGGCAAGTTGCGCCCGACGAGTATGTATTGCTACTAGCGATTCACCATATTGCAGCTGATGGTTGGTCGATAGGCATTTTGATCGGTGAGGTATCGGCTTACTACCAAGCTTTTGCAATAGGTAGTTCTGTTGAATTACCAGAATTATCTATACAGTATGCCGACTTCGCTGTCTGGCAGCGTCAGTGGCTGACAAATCAAGTATTAGAACGTCAATTAAGCTACTGGAAGCAACAGTTAACAGGTGCGCCACCTCTATTAGAATTACCCACAGACCGCCCCCGCCCAGCTATACAAACTTTCCGAGGCGGTACAGAGCGACTGCAACTAGATAGCCAGCTAACGCAGCAGCTGAAAAAGCTCTCTCAAAAGTCTGGAAGCACTCTGTTTATGACACTGCTGGCGAGTTTTGTGGTGTTACTGTCTCGCTACAGTAGACAAACAGATTTGGTGGTTGGCTCACCGATCGCTAATCGCAATCGCCAAGAAATCGAACCATTAATTGGCTTTTTTGTCAATACTCTGGCGCTAAGATTCGATCTTTCCCCAGAACCGAGCTTTGAAGCCTTACTAGCGCAGGTGCGAAAAGTTACCCAAAACGCCTACGAGCATCAGGATTTACCCTTTGAAATGTTAGTGGAAGAGTTGCAACTGGAGCGGAACTTGGATCGCAATCCCTTGACGCAGGTGGTATTTGCCCTCCAGAATGCGCCAACTGCGCCTTGGGATTTTCCTGGTGTCAGGGTCGAGGATATGCCTTCAGGACTGGACTCGGTTCGAGTTGACCTAGAACTTTACTTGTGGGAAGTACCAGAAGGTCTGGGGGGCTTTTGCTCGTACAACAGGGATTTGTTTGATGGGACAACTATTGCCCGGATGATGCAAAATTTTGTAACTTTATTAGGGGCAATTGTTGACAATCCCCAACAATCGGTGGCTTTACTACCCTTACTAACAGAGGGCGATCGCCAACTATTAAAGGAATGGAATGATACCCAAACCGATGATCCCTACCACAAGTGTATTCATCAATTAGTAGAAGAACAGGCACAACAGACTCCCGATGCAGTCGCAGTAGTCTGTGGAAATCAACAACTGACCTATGCACAGTTGAACAATCGCGCTAATCAGTTAGCTCATTACCTGCGGTCTTTGGGGCTAGAAACCGAGCAGTTGGTGGGGATTTGTGTAGAGCGATCGCCCTTAATGCTCGTGGGAATTTTAGGAATTCTCAAAGCAGGCGGTGCTTACGTGCCCCTTGACCCTGAGTATCCCCAAGAACGTCTGAGCTTGATGTTAGAGGACAGTCAAGTTTCGTTACTGCTGACCCAAGGGACACTCATTGAAAAATTACCCCAACATCCAGCCAAACCTGTATTTTTAGATGAAATTTGGCAACAAATTGCCCAAAACAGTCAAGAAAATCTCAGGGGAATCGTCACTGCTGCTAACTTAGCCAATGTAATTTATACTTCTGGCTCTACGGGTAAACCCAAAGGGGTAATGGTTGAGCATCGCGGATTGTGCAACCTAGCTCAAGCTCAGATTCAGGCTTTTGGTTTGCATTCTCAAAGTCGCGTTCTCCAGTTTGCTTCCTTCAGTTTTGATGCTTGTATATCAGAAATTTTGATGTCCTTGGGATCGGGAGGGACACTTTATCTGGGAAGCAAAGACTCTCTAATGCCCGGTACGCCGTTAATTGAGCGATTACAGGATTATGGCATTACCCATATTACTCTACCGCCCTCGGCATTAGCTGTTCTGCCTATGGTTGAACTGACTACCCTGGAAACTATAATTGTGGCAGGAGAAGCTTGTGCTGTTGAACTGATCAAACAATGGTCAGCGGGGCGTAATTTCTTTAATGGTTATGGACCGACAGAAGCAAGCGTCTGTGCAACTGTGGCAAAATGCACCCCTTTCGACCCAAAAGTTACCATTGGTAGTCCCATTGCCAACGTCCAAGTTTACATTTTAGACTCCCAGTTACAGCCTGTGCCGATTGGTGTACCAGGAGAATTACATATCGCTGGCGTCGGGGTAGCCAGAGGCTATCTCAACCGACCAGAATTAACCCAAGAGAAATTTATCTCCAATCCCTTTGGTTCATCAAAATTGTATAAAACCGGGGATTTAGCTCGTTATTTAGCGGATGGGACGATTGAATACCTGGGACGCATCGACAATCAAGTGAAGATTCGGGGTTTTCGGATAGAACTGGGTGAAATTGAAGCAGTTGCGAGCCAACATCCCTTAGTACAGGAGAGTGTCGTAGTAGCAAGAGAAGACATCCCTGGTGATAAACGTCTGGTGGCTTACTTAGTTCCAGCTCTCCAGGGTCAAGTTTTACCAGAACAGTTGGCGCAATGGCAAGGCGAGTATGTTAGTGATTGGCAAAAACTCTATGAACAATCCTATAGCCAACAGCAAACCCCAACAGATGACCCCACCTTCAATATTAGTGGTTGGAACAGTAGTTATACTGGCAAAGCCATTCCCGATTCAGAAATGCGGGAGTGGGTTGAGAGTACGGTGAGCCGAATTTTGCTAGGGAAACCGCAGCGAGTGTTAGAAATTGGTTGCGGTAGTGGGTTATTGCTATTTCGCGTTGCTCCCCATTGTCAAGAATATTGGGGAGCGGATTATTCCTCAGCAACTATTCGCAATCTGGAGCAATTATGTGGGGAGATCCAGGGTCTAGAAAATGTCCGCTTGCTACACAAAACAGCAGATAACTTTGAAGGTATCCCCCAAGGAGCCTTTGATACGGTGGTTGTGAACTCAGTAGTACAGTATTTTCCCAGTGTGGACTATCTGTTACAGGTTTTAGAAGGGGCAATGACAGCGATCGCCTCTCAAGGTAAGATATTCCTGGGGGATGTCCGCAGTTTACCCTTGCTCTTGCCATACCATGCAGCCGTACAGTTAGCCCGCGCCGAGTCTGACAGAACCGTTGAACAATGGCAACAGCAGGTACATCAGACTGTGGCCGCTGAAGAAGAACTGCTCATTGATCCCAGATTTTTCATTGCTCTGCAACAACGTTTTCCCCAGATTACTTGGGTGGAAATTCAGCCTAAGCGCGGTCATGCTCAAAATGAGTTAACCCAATTCCGCTATGATGTCACTCTGCATCTAGGTACTAATGTGGAGAAAACGGCAGTGCCTTGGCTAAATTGGCAACTTGACCAACTTTCGTGGACACAATTGCAAGATCAGCTAAAGTTGGGTCAGCTAGAATGGTTAGGAATCAGAGATGTACCTAATCAACGGCTACAACAGGCGCTGCAGATTTTAGGCTGGTTGGAAAATCCTCCTGGTGCTTCGACGGTGGGAGAACTGCGACAACGGTTAGCCGAACAGCCAAGGGTGGGGATAAATCCTGAGCAAATTTGGGAGATAGGAGAGGAATTAGGCTACACAGTCCACCTCAGTTGGTGGGAAAGTAGTCAGGATGGTTGCTTTGATGTGGTATTCAGTCGTAACAGTTCAACGCCAGTGTCTGATATGCAATCATACCCAAGTTTTTGGGAGTATGAGACAATTACAGCTAAACCCTGGACTGACTACACGAACAATCCCCTGTATGGTAAGTTAGTCCAGAAGCTTGTGCCGCAAGTGCGGGAATTTATCCAACAAAAGCTACCCAATTACATGGTTCCGCAAGCTTTTGTCCTGCTAAATGCTTTACCCCTAACCCCCAATGGTAAAGTAGACCGTCGCGCCCTCCCAATACCTGATACAGCTTCCAGAAATCTTTCCACTGGCTTTGTTTCTCCTTGCACTCCAATTGAAGCTCAAATGGCACAAATCTGGAGTGAAGTTTTGGGATTGGAACGCATTGGGGTTAAGGATAATTTCTTTACCTTGGGAGGACATTCTCTATTAGCGACTCAGGTGATCTCTCGTTCCCGCGATATTTTCTCGGTGGAATTGTCCTTACAAAATTTGCTGGAGTACCCAACTATCGCCAATTTAGCCCAAATAATTGAGGTACTTGGGGTTAGTCAAATATCTATTACCGAAACCCCAGAAGATTACGAAGAGGGAGAATTATAGAAAAATTTCCCCCCTTTCAAAGTAGGGGGGATTCTATAGTAATCATATTTGACTTATCAAAAAATATCAGTAAGTGAATTTGTTCTAAGTAAGTAGGCAGAAATAAACCAAACTATGTTAAGAAAAGTAAACAAGCCTGAAACTCTTACCAATGACCAATGACAAAGGACAAATGACGACCCTCGACCGTACGGTTTATTTGCGCTGACCTACTTATCCGCGCAATTTAAATCTGATTAAACAACAGCTTTGGGAGGCAATTGGTAAGTGAAAGTAGTAGAATTTTTGTCTTATTTAAATAGTTTAGATATCAAAGTTTGGCTGGAGGAGCAGAAGCTACACTATCAGGCTCCCAAGGGAGTAATGACATCAGAAATTAAGCAAGCAATCGGGACTAGAAAATCTGAAATTCTCGCATTTTTAAAACAAGGTAAAACCCCTACTAATACTGCTGAATTAACGATTATTCCTGTTTCACGGGATGAAGATTTACCCCTATCTTTTGCCCAACAGCGGCTCTGGTTTCTGCACCAGCTATCACCCGACAGTACTGCTTACAATCTGTTGGAGGCGCTGCGGCTAGAAGGTGCGCTAAATTTAGTGGCTCTGGAACAGAGTTTGACTGAACTGATTCGTCGTCACGAGGTCTTAAGAACTACTTTTCCAATGGTAGACGGAAAACCGATCCAGCGAATTGCTCCGCCCTCGACAGTAACCTTGGAAATTGAGGATTTACAGGGGTTATCGACAGAAGAACAAACGGCGCAATTTCGACAGATGGCGATGGCTGCTGCATTAAAACCCTTCGATTTGGCAGGAGAACCCCTAGTACAGTTTACGTTATTGAAACTGAGTCACTATTCGTATATACTACTGTTGAAGATGCACCACATTATCTACGATGGTTGGTCATTGAGCATTTTCTTCGGTGAATTATCTCAGTTATATGAAGCTTTCACTCAAGGTTTACCCTCCCCTCTAGCTGAATTACCGATTCAGTATGCGGATTTTGCAGTTTGGCAACGTCAGTGGCTCACAGGTGAAGTCCTAGATCGCCAACTGAATTACTGGCGAGAACAATTAGCAGGGTTAACTCCCATCTTGGAACTGTCAACGGATTATCCCCGTCCCCCAGTTCAGACTTTTCAAGGTGGGGTTGAGTGTTTTCAACTGGATCGCGACCTGACGCAACGCCTCAAGCAGTTGAGCCAGGAGTCAGACGCTACGCTGTTTATGACCCTACTGGCAGGTTTTTTGGTCTTAATTTCTCGTTATAGTGGTCAGTTGGATCTGGTGGTTGGCTCCCCCATCGCCAACCGCAACAGCAAGAGTGTGGAGCGGCTCATGGGGTTTTTTGCTAATACCCTAGCATTAAGGGGTAATCTGTCTGGAAACCCCACTTTTCGAGAATTCCACGAGCAAGTGCGACAAACAACGTTGTCAGCCTATGCTCACCAGGATTTCCCCTTTGAAATGTTGGTAGAAAAGTTGCAGATAGACCGTGATTTGAGTCGTAATCCCCTGGTACAGGTGCTGTTTTCTCTCCAGAATACTCCCCAATCTTCTAGCAATTTGTCAGGTTTAATTATCCAAAATATGCCCTTACCACTTGATGTCAGGGCTAGATTTGACTTGGAAGTGAACTACTGGGAAATTCCAGGAGGTCTGGAGGGTGTTTGGTGCTATAACTCTGATTTATTTGATGCAACTACAATTACTCGCATAGGGGAACATTTTCAAATTTTACTCCAAGCAATTGTGGCAAATCAAGAAATGCGAATTTCGGAATTGCCACTGTTAAGTGAAGCCCAGCGTCATCAATTGTTGGTGGAGTGGAATGATACTCAAGTAGATTATCCCCATGATTTGTGCATTCATCAGTTGTTTGAGGAGCAGGTAGAGCGCAACCCGGATGCTGTGGCGGTGGTATTTGAAGAGCAACAACTTACCTATGATGAGTTGAATTGTCGCGCTAATCAGTTGGCGCAATATTTACGTTCTTTGGGAGTGTCCGCAGATGTGTTGGTGGGTATTTGTGTAGAGCGTTCCTTGGAGATGGTTGTGGGACTTTTAGGAATTCTCAAAGCGGGTGGGGCTTATGTGCCCTTTGACCCAGATTATCCCCAAGAGCGTTTGAGTTTTATGCTCGCAGATACTCAGATAAAAGTGCTGTTAACACAACAGAATTTAGTTGAGAAATTACAAAAACATCAAGTAAAACTTGTTTGTTTGGATACTGACTCTCCCGTGATTGCTCAATGTAGTCAGGATAATGCGATCGCTACGCCTATCGCTGATGTACAAGCTACTAACTTGGCTTATGTGATTTATACATCAGGATCTACAGGTCAGCCTAAAGGTGTGGAAGTTGTTCACCGTGGTGTTAATCGTCTGTTGTTTGGAGTAAATTACGTTCATTTGGATGCAAACCAAAGATTTCTTCAGATAGCCCCAATTTCTTTTGATGCTTCCACATTCGAGATTTGGGGAGCTTTGTTGCATGGTGGAAAATGTGTTATTTTCCCAGAAAGTATTCCTACCGCTAAAACTCTGAGTGAGGAAATTCACAAACATGGCATTACTGTTTTATGGCTAACATCTGCTTTATTTAACTCTATAATTGATGATGACCCACAAGCATTATCAGGAATTAAACAGCTACTAATTGGTGGAGAAGCACTTTCACTTGCTCACGTTAATAGAGCTTATGAAACTCTGCCATTTACGCAAATCATTAATGGATATGGTCCGACAGAAAGCACGACTTTTACTTGTTGTTATCCTATCCCTAGAAAACTTGAGACAACTATAGAGTCAATCCCCATTGGTTCTCCCATTGCTAATACCCAAGTCTACATCTTAGACGAGTATTTGCAACCAGTTCCCGTAGGTGTACCAGGAGAGTTACACATTGGTGGCGCAGGTTTAGCACGCGGCTATCTCAACCGACCAGAGTTAACCCAAGAGAAATTTATCCCCAACCCTTTTGATAATTCAAAATTATATAAAACCGGGGACTTGGCACGCTATTTACCTGATGGGAATATAGAATACTTGGGACGCATCGATCATCAAGTTAAAATTCGTGGCTTCCGCATTGAATTAGGCGAAATTGAAGCCGTACTTAGTCAACATGAGGATGTGCAAATATCTTGCGTCATTGTCCGCGAAGATACCCCAGGTGAGACTTGTACTGAGCGTAGCCGAAGTAAGCAGTTAGTCGCCTATATTGTGCCGCAAAAAGATGTCACACTCACAACTAGCGAACTGCGTCAGTTTCTTGGCAATAAACTACCTGGATACATGGTGCCAAATGCTTTTGTGATGTTGGAGTCTTTACCACTTACTCCTAATGGTAAAGTAGACCGCCGCGCCTTGAAAGCACCTGCTCACACCAGTAACTCCGATAGATTTATCGAAGTGCGTAATCAATTGGAATTGAAACTGCTGCAAATCTGGTCAAATATTCTTAAAGTTGACAAAATTGGGGTACAGGATAACTTTTTTGATTTGGGTGGTCATTCTCTTTTAGCTCCCTATTTAATGACTCAAATTAAGCAGCAGATTGGTAAAGATATTGCTTTAAAAGACCTGTTTCAAAACTCGACAATAGAACAGTTAGCAGCAATTATCCAAAAAGAATCCGAAGACTCTTCTCCATCTTGTTTGGTAGCAATTCAGCCCAAGGGTTCAAACTTACCTTTCTTCTGTGTTCCAGGTGCAGGGGGGAGACCTTTTTACTTCTATCAATTAGGACGTTGTTTAGGAGATGATCAACCGTTATACAGTTTTGAAAATAATCTGTATCAGGAATTAGGTGCGATTACTCATATTGAGGATATGGCTAGTATTTACATTGAAGCCATGCAAGCTGTTCAGCCACAGGGACCATACTTTTTAGGCGGACATTCTTATGGGGGAAATGTAGCTTTTGAAATGGCTCAACAGTTGCGTAACCAGGGACAGGAAGTTGCTTTGTTGGCAATAGTTGATTCTTCAGCACCAACCTATAAAGATAAACAAATGCTGATTGATTATATTAATTGGGATCATGCGAGGTGGTTAGTTGAAGTGAGCAAAGGCATAGAAATTTATTTAGAAAAGAATGTGGATATTTCTTATGATACTCTGCAATCTTTGACTGTGGATGAGCAACTAAAATACATTTTACACTATTTCAAAATGGCTAATATGCTCCCTCCAAATGCTGAAATTACCCAGTTGACAAATATCGTCCAAGCTTATAAAAATAGCTGTTTATGTCTGGTTGATTATGTACCAAAACAGCCTTATCCAGGTAAGTTGACAATTCTCCGCGCTAATGAGGATCTACCAGAAGACCCTAATAGTCATTTAAATGCTGAGGTTTCACAGGATTTATCCTTGGGCTGGAGTGAGTTTTCTAGCGAGCCAGTGGATATTCATTTTGTCCTAGGAAACCATATCACAATTATGGTTGAACCCCATGTCAAGGTTTTAGCAGAACAGTTGAAAGCTTGTATTCAGCAAGCACAAGCAAACATCTAAGTGATGAGTGGGGTTGATCACAATGAAAACCAATATAAACAAGTGGGAGTAAAAATGGATAAAAACGAATTTATCAGTATATTTGACAGTTTAATTTTCCATCCAGTGACTAGAGATTACTATGGTGAAAAAGAGTTTTTCAATGTGGGTTATTGGCACTCTGATACTCAAAATCAGCATGAAGCCTGTTTTAATCTGATGGAAAAGCTGTTAGAATTTATTCCAAGAAAGCAGGGAAATATCCTCGATGTTGGTTGCGGTTTGGGAGCAACTACCAGTCATCTCCTCAAGTATTATTCGCCTGCGGATATTGTGGGCATTAATATTTCCACCAAACAAATCGAAAGAAGTATAG
Organism: Gloeotrichia echinulata CP02; assembly: GCA_038087035.1. Lineage (NCBI taxonomy): Bacteria > Bacillati > Cyanobacteriota > Cyanophyceae > Nostocales > Gloeotrichiaceae > Gloeotrichia > Gloeotrichia echinulata. Next base: position 1,488,374 of record CP051187.1, read on the forward strand.
TTAATGCGCCAGGCTGCAAGTTTATTTGCATGGATGCTGTGCAGATGGAATTTGAGGATGATTTTTTTGATAACATTATCTGTGTGGAGGCTGCTTTTTACTTTAATACAAGGGAGAAGTTTCTGAAAGAGGCTTGGCGTGTATTGAAGTCAGGGGGAAATCTGATTCTCGCCGATCTCATTTTCGACACTACAAAGTATTTTGGTGATTTGATTGTAACTGAAAATATTGTCAAAAATAAAGATATTGAAGATTATAAAAGTCTTTATCAACAAGCAGGATTTCAGCCAATAGAATTTGTGGAAGCGACAGAGGAATGCTGGAAAACACACTACCGAGATTTGAAATCTTCGATGATAGAGGAATTAAAAATAGGAAAAATAGATGAAGAAACCTATAATTTAAATGTGGTTGGTATAGATGCTTTGCTAGATTCTTCATCTATAGATTATTTGTTGGTTTCAGTAAAGAAGCCAGTAAACTTACTGTGATATTTTGTTCTGTTTTTATTTGATGAGGTAAGACAATGTTTCAGTTGCTATCAGGCAAAAAAGTGGTGATTATTGGTACAAGCTCAGGGATTGATCTGGCGATCGCCAAAAAAATGGTAGAAGTAGGGGCGAAAGTTGTACTTTCCCACTCATCTGCAGAGAAATTAAATGAGGCGATGGCGTTGATTTCTCTGGGAATTGAGGGTAAAACTGTTGATCTGTTGAATGAGGATGCAGTCAATGCTTTTTTTGAGCAGATCGGAAACTTCGATCATTTGATTGTAACGGCGATGGGAGACAGAAATATGCCGCGATCGCTTTTAGCAGAGATGACCACCCAAACCGCTCAAGGTGCGATGGATAAATTCTGGGGGACGTTCTTGGCTGTGCGTGGATCGTTGAAAAATATAGCGCCTGACGGCTCTATTACCCTCACATCCAGTGTCACTATCTTCAAATCTTCAAAAATGGGAGGGATTTCCGCGATCGCTGCAGCAAATGGTGCTGTTGCGGTGTTTGGGCGCTCACTGGCGTTAGAAATTGCACCGATTCGAGTTAATGTGATTGCACCTGGACTGATAGAAGATACAAGTATCTGGAGCAGTCAAAGCGAATCTGAACGCTCAGACCTGACAAAATGGGCGATCGCCGCATTACCTGTCGAGCATCTTGGTCAACCTGAAGAAATCGCGCAAGCAGTGTTAAGTTTAATTACCAATCCCTATGTTACAGGGGTTATTTTGCCTGTGGATGGCGGTGTAACGTTGCTGTAATCAAAATTTATTCAAATTATGAATTATGAAAAATGATTCTTTTTAATTACAGCAGTTTTCAGGTATTTAGACCACACCCCGATATCTGTATTTCTTTCTTCCTTCCCTACGGGACGCTCCGCGAATGCGCCTTCTCTTCCCTACGGGACGCTCCGCGAACGAGACGCTCCGCGAATGCGCCTTCTCTGCGTTCGCGTAGCGTGTCGTTCGCGGTAGCGTTGCGTAGCAAAGACAGACGCTGCGCGTTCGCGGAGCGTCTCGTAGAGAATGCGTGAGATATAAAAATGTGGTTCATTTACCTGAAAATCGCTGTAATTCAGCATTCATAATTTATTAAATTAAGAGAGATTTCAACTTATTTTTAAAATATGCCAACCCAAGTTGTTCAAGCTCAACCCATAACCAATGCTTTTTCAGATTTTACTCAATTTTGGGCAGGTGTAAAAGCGATTGCTGCACCTTACTGGTATCCAACAAAGCCAAGTGAAAGAGCATTCTCAGACGTGATTCGTTCATGGGGAATGCTGATTCTCCTGATATTACTAATAATCGCGCTTGTAGGTATGACGGCTTTTAATAGTTTCGTTAATCGCTATTTGGTCGATACTCTTATTCAAGAAAAAGATTATTCCAAGTTCATTAACACCTTATCAGTCAATATTGTTGTACTTGTCTTGGTAACGCTTTTAGTAGGATTTTCTAAATTTGTCAGAAAACAAATTGCTCTTGATTGGTACAAATGGCTCAATAATCAGATTTTAGATAAATATTTAAGCAATCGTGCTTATTATAAGATTAACTTTAAAGCAGATATTGATAACCCAGATCAGCGTTTATCCCAAGAAATTGAACCTGTTACCACTAATGCTCTGAATTTTTCAGCTACTTTCCTGGAAAAAGTCCTGGAAATGGGGACTTTTTTCATAATTATCTGGTCAATTTCCCAACAGATTGCGGTTATTTTGCTTGCTTATACAATTATAGGTAATTTTATTGCCATTTACTTAAATCAAGAATTGACTAAAATTAATCAAGAAGAACTCGTATTTAAAGCTGACTACAATTATTCCTTGACGCATGTTAGGAATCACGCTGAATCAATAGCTTTTTTTCAGGGAGAAACCCAAGAATCAAATATAATTGGGAAGCGATTTAATCAGATTTTCAAAAATACTGAACGCAAGATAAGTTGGGAGAGAGGCTCGGACATTTTTAGTAGAGGATATCAATCTATTATCCAAATATTCCCCTTTTTAGTACTCGCACCTTTATATATTAGAGATGAAATTGATTTTGGACAACTGGGACAAGCCGCTTTAGCTTGTAATCTGTTTGCTATTGCTTTGGGACAATTAATCAGTGAATTTGGGACTTATGGACAATTTTCTAGTTACGTTGACCGTTTAACTGAGTTTTCAAATGCTTTAGAAGCACTGACTAAAAAACCAGAGAATGTCAGTACCATTAAAACAGTAGAAGAAAACCATCTGGCTTTTGAGCATGTCACTTTACAAACACCCGACTATGAGCAGGTGATTGTTGAAGACTTATCACTTTCTGTCAAAGCAGGAGAAGGTTTATTAATTGTTGGTCCTAGTGGTCGAGGTAAAAGTTCTCTGTTGAGAGCGATCGCTGGTTTGTGGAATGCGGGGACTGGTCGTCTGGTGAGACCTCCCTTAGAAGAAGTCTTATTTTTGCCGCAACGTCCTTATATAATCTTAGGAACTTTGCGCGAACAGTTACTTTATCCTAGTACAAATCGTCAAATACCCGACGCAGAACTGAAAGATATTTTGCAACAAGTTAATCTGCAAAACTTACTAATTCGAGTCGATGGCTTCGATACAGAAGTTCCGTGGGAGAACATATTATCGCTAGGAGAACAACAACGCCTTGCATTTGCACGACTGTTAGTTACTCATCCTAGGTTCACTATATTAGATGAAGCAACGAGTGCTTTAGATTTGAAAAATGAAGGTAATTTATATCAACAATTACAACAAACAAAAACAACATTTATCAGTGTGGGACATCGGGAAAGTTTATTTAATTATCATCAATGGGTTCTGGAACTCTCACAAGATTCCAGTTGGCAACTTTTGACTGTACAGGATTATCGGCGACAAAAAACCAAAGAAATTGTCACTAGTCCCCCTGACAATGCTCAAATCCTAATAGATGATTTTCCTCATAATGAATCTCAAAGTCAATCAAAAAAACAACTAGTTACAGGCACAATTGAAGGGTTATCTCATCAAGAAATGCAGACATTAACCGACTATTCACTAAGCAGTATTAGAAGCAAAGCCAGCCTTGGTAACTCCATTACTGCTAAGGACGGCTTTACCTACCGCTATAACAAAAACCCCAAGGTGTTGAAATGGGTGAAGGTTTAGCCGTTACTCATAATTGGTAGGTAAAACTTCTGGTGCTTTCGCCCAAATGAGCAAAAATTTGAATCATAAACAGAGTAAGAGTTAAAGCAATAACGACATCAAACTTTGATCAAATCATGAGGCATAAAAAATGGCAACCATCTTTGTAGATGAACAAGAATTAACTAAACAAATAGTCCAAGATATTGAGCGAAATGAAATTGCTATTGCTGTCAAAAAACTGCGTCAACAGGCGGAAAACTCTTGTGAACTTCCTCCAACTTGGCTACTCAACACAGCAGATGCTTTAGAAAATAACGACTGGAGTATCTTGTCTGCAGGCTTTATCAATATGGATTTTATTGGTAAAAATGGCTATTTCTTAATTATCGCACCTTACCAAATAAATCGACAAAGCCAACCCCATGTGACGTTAAGCGCACTTTACGGGAAAATACACGATAACCAAGAACCATCTATTGAACAATTAGAAAATCTGGTGCGGGCAAAATTTGGCACAATCGGACAACCAATTCCCATAAACCTTTCCTTTACCGAGATTGCTAGTTGGGGTAATGTCAGTGGTGAAAATGGTGAAGCCTTTGTAGTCCCACATAGATGGTGTTTTCCTAATAGTGTTTGTGGTCCTGCATTAAACAATGCAAAAGAGCAGCGACGACGTTTTTTAGGTTCCAGCCACGAATGTATCCAAAAAATATTTGAATGTGAAACAGCTAATTTACTATTAGGTCCATTAGAAGACGAAATCAATGGTGAACGCTATCGCCACGTAGATACTCAAGTTCATGAAGCAGGACATGCGAGTGGTTTGGGATTTGACTTCAAGTTAAAGCATAAACTTTTCCGAAACTATACCAATTCTGGTGTAGAGGAATGGCGATCTGATAGCCTAGGGTTTGAGTTTGCAGCTTGCACTTTACCTGCTCAAGAAGCTGGGAAGTTGGTAGCTGTCAATTTCTGCATTCGCTTTGGCTTAGATGCTCACCGTTTAGGAGGGATAGAAAAAGATGTGGATGTATATGCTAGCCTTATCAGCTTAGAATATCTTTTTCAAAATGATGCCATATATCTCACTAAAAATAGTCAATTAGCTTTACGTAATTTGAGTTATCCAGGTTTACTCCAAGCCGTGGAACTCCATCGAGCGCAAGCATTATGTCTTACCCGAAGAGAGTTAAATCTTAAAAGTCCTACAGGTCTTTTATCTCTGTACAAAGTAGACATTCACCCATCAACTCAATCAATTTTTCAGGGACTAATTATGGAACGCTGTCAAGGAATTTGGGCACAGTTGCAATAATAATTTTTATGTCTTTTTGGCGTTGTTGCGTATCCATAATAGAAAATTAATTGTTATGGCTCACTTGAACGATAGTTTTGTGTTGTAAATCTCAAAATCGCATTTTCCGAAACATGACTGAACAATCTTTTGATGACCCTAATTTTCATTTTCAGGCAAATTCTACGCAAGCGGGACGGGCGCTAGAAAAAGAAGCCAATTTACCGCTCACAGGTTGGCAACAGGAGGTTTCTAAAGGACTAGAATTTGGATTACCAGCCGCCGAAAGTATACGCGATCGCTCAATTCCTACCTTTTCTCGCGGGGAATTGCCTCACTTTGCCGGAATTAATACTTTCTTGAAAGCACCATACGTAGAAGATGTGCGGAAAGTTGGTGAATATGACGTTGCTGTTGTCGGCGTACCACACGATTCTGGAACTACTTATCGACCAGGTACACGTTTTGGACCCCAAGGAATCCGCCGAATTTCTGCATTATACACACCCTATAATTTTGAATTGGGTGTAGACTTGCGTGAGCAGATTACTCTCTGTGATGTAGGCGATATTTTCACTATTCCCGCTAATAATGAAAAGTCCTTTGACCAGATTTCCAAAGGTATTGCACATATCTTTAGTTCTGGAGCATTTCCTATAATTATGGGAGGCGACCATTCTATTGGTTTTCCTACAGTTCGCGGTATTTGTCGTCACTTAGGTGATAAAAAAGTCGGGATTATTCACTTTGATCGCCATGTAGATACCCAAGAAACAGACTTAGATGAAAGAATGCATACTTGTCCTTGGTTTCATGCGACAAATATAAAAAATGCGCCAGCCAAAAATCTGGTACAATTGGGAATTGGTGGCTGGCAAGTACCGCGTCAAGGTGTAAAAGTTTGTCGAGAAAGAGCTACGAATATCTTAACAGTAACAGACATCACTGAAATGGGGCTAGATGCAGCCGTCAACTTTGCCCTAGAAAGAGCATTAGACGGTACAGATTGCGTTTACATCAGTTTCGATATTGACTGTATTGATGCTGGCTTTGTCCCTGGAACTGGCTGGCCTGAACCCGGTGGATTGTTACCGCGAGAGGCACTATATTTGTTAGGTAAAATTATCCAAAAAGCGCCAGTTTGTGGACTGGAAGTTGTGGAAGTTTCACCGCCTTATGATATTAGCGATATGACATCATTAATGGCAGCGCGAGTAATTTGTGATACGATGGCACATTTAGTTGTATCCGGTCAATTACCGCGCAAACAAAAAGCTACATATATTCACCCCGCAGCCGAACCACAATTAATTGAGGAATGGAGGTGAGTTTTGCACGAAACTGACATGACGAAGGCACTAATTTTAACAGTAAAAGATTGGTGGGAATCCCAACCTGAGCGACCAGAAATTTCTCAAGTTCACTTAATTGTTGGTAAGTTCACTTGTGTGGAACCTGCTAGTTTACAATTTGCGTTTGAAGTGCAAACACGCAATACCTTTTTAGAGAAAGTTAAACTGAACATTCAAGAAACACCACTGATTGCTTTTTGTCATTCTTGTCAACAAGAATATTTACCGCAAATTGGTTTAAAGTATGGCTGTCCTGAGTGTAATTCTCCAATGGAGGATATTCGCTCAGGTAGAGAGTTGAAAATTGATAGGATTGAGTACGCTTATGCATCAAACCTTTGACGCGGTATTAGGAATTAATTTACTCCATGTTAATCAACAAGGTGCTGACCACAACCGAGCGCATTTTGATCAATGGGGAATTACTTGTTTCAACATTATGAGTAGTCCCGGTGCTGGAAAAACAGTACTACTGGAACGCACTTTGGCAAGTTTAAGTAATGAGTTGAAAATCGCTGTCATTGAAGGGGATATGACAACCGATTTAGATGCAGAACGCCTGCGGAAATATGGTGTTCCTGTAATTGCAATTAATACAGGTCGTTCCTGTCATTTGGATTCCCAAATGGTAGCAGGCGGTATTCATCAACTGGAGCAGGAATATAATCCTTCGGACTTTGATTTATTACTGGTAGAAAATGTGGGTAATTTAGTTTGTCCGGCTGAATTTGAAGTAGGAGAACATGCCAAAATTGCTTTATTAAGTATTACTGAAGGTGAAGATAAACCACTGAAATATCCAATTATGTTTCAAGCAGCAGATTGTTTGTTGATTACAAAAATAGATTTGGCTCCTTATCTAGATATTGATATTAGCCGCATTGAAGCAAACGTCCGCCAGATGAATCCCGATGTGGAGATTATTGCTATTTCTACTAAAACAGGTGAGGGATTAGAAGTTTGGTTTAATTGGGTGCGTAGACGCGCAGCAGCGAGTCAAGAGGTCGAAAACCATATTTTTGATAGAATCTGACCCACCTCCCCACCTCAGCATTCCCCCCTTGAAAACCCTGAAACAAAGGCACACCAATCACATTTAGCAACCCACGCCAAGGCGGTTAGGACGCAGTCCGAGGGTGTCCCATCTGTAGAAAACTATCTTGGGAGCAATTTGCTTCCTTGGTGTTGGCGATCGCTTGCTCTAAATTCTCAGCCCGTTCTCCACGAAGGCGATTATTGTCGGATGCACCAAGACTGTTTTGCACAATCGCCCACTGTTGTGGCCACTCGCCTATTCCATTGAAAAGCTTTCCGTAACAAGCAAAATGCTCCAAAAATAGTGGTTCTTGCGTACTTAGCGTGCTAAATATGTTGAAAAATAAGCTTGAAATCCTTGCTGGGATAAGATGACAGCCATTATTTACTGCCTTTTAGGTCTGATGATTAAAATTTTGGCTATAAGCGCCTGTAAGCCTTGATTTTAAAACAAAGTTATCGACTGTAATTAAAAATTTAGCACGTTAAGTACGCAAGAACCGCATTTTTCAGAAAGTAATCACCAAGCACACCAACTGCGCTTAAGGCAATAGCGACACAAATTGCTATATAGGTTTGATTCATAATTTTCAATTATGTGTTATATTTATCACAATTTATAACTTAATGCTGGGAAAAGAAAATATCATCTGTATTAACGAATTTACGTTGTTTCACGCTTTTTACAACTATTTTCATATCAGTGACAATCCTCTACTCTCCTTTGTAATTTCTATAATTTATACTATATACCATAGCATTCGTAAATCTGTTAGTTCATAATGCACGTGATCACTAAGTAGGTCGGCGCAAATAAACCGTACGGTCGAGGGTCGTCATTTGTCCTTTGTCATTGGTCATTGGTAAGAGTTTCAGGCTTGTTTACTTTTCTTAACATAGTTTGGTTTATTTCTGCCTACTTACTTATGTTCACTACTTAATTGTCATTATATGCGTATAAAAAATAACCCCCTTGCGGGGGTTGGATAAGTTATTCGGGTGGAGTAGGGGATCTAGGCCTAGGTCCCCTACTAATACTCAAAGGATGTACAACAATCCGAACAAAATGATCCAAATTACATCAACGAAGTGCCAATAAATTTCCGCAGCCTCGATACCGAAACGCTTTTCGCTACTGTAGTGACCCGGAAGGCGCGATCGCCACAATACAGCCAAAATCGCCAAAACGCCGATAGTCACGTGTAAACCGTGGAAACCAGTCAACACATAAAAGGAACTAGCAAACAAATTGGTAGTTAAACCAAATTCCAGATGTGTATATTCATACACCTGACCTACCAAGAAAATCACACCCATCGCCGCCGTAATTGCCAACCAAATTTGCGTACCCCGCGTATCATTCTTTTTGATAGCAGTATCAGCATTGTGCATCACAAAACTGCTAGCAATCAGATTCACAGTGTTAAAACTCGGTAACAATAGTTCCAACTCCGGCGTACCTTCAGGAGGCCAGACAGGTAAAGTAGAACGGAAAGCCAAATAAGCGCCGAACAACCCCATAAAAATCATACCTTCAGCCACCAGAAAAACAAATAGACCAAACAAACGATGGTCTGGATGTTCTTCGTGATGATCTACGGCTGCAGTATGGTGATAATTCAGTTCAGTTTTAGCTGGGTCAATAGTTTGACTTTGCATGAATTTTGTAGATAGATGAAAGGGTTAAGAGTCAAGGAGTCAAGGAGTCAAGGGTCAAGGGTTAAGGGTCAAGGGTCAAGAATTAATATTTTGACTCTGGACTTTGGACTCTGGACTCTGGACTCTGGACTTTTATCCTTGAGTTGGCTCAGGTTCGGCTGTTAAAACAGAGTTCGTCCCAGCAGACAACACAGGATTAGGGTCAGATAAAGCCTTGGACAAACCATAGTCATAGGGACCAGTAGCCAGAACTGGGAGTGTCTCAAAATTCTCAATCGCAGGAGGTGAGCTAGTCATCCACTCTAAGGTCAATCCATTCCAAGGATTATTACCTGCTTTTTCGCCGTACAACCAACTCCAAATGGCGTTGACAATGAAGGGTAATGTCGAAACTGCAAGTATGTAAGAGCCATACGTACAGATTTCATTCAAACTGGTGAATTGGGGGTCATATTGGGCAATTCGGCGGTTCATACCCATTAACCCTAATTTGTGCATGGGTAAGAAAGTCATGTTCAGGCCGACGATAGTCAAAGCAAAGTGAACCTTACCCCAAAATTCGTTGACCATGCGTCCGGTGATTTTCGGAAACCAGTGATAAATGGCAGCAAAAATCCCTAACACACTACCACCAAAAAGGACATAGTGCAGGTGGGCTACCACAAAATAGGTGTCATGAACGTGAATATCAAAAGGAACAGCAGCCAACATCACGCCACTAATTCCGCCGATCACAAAGGTGCCGACAAAGCCGATAGCAAATAGCATGGGAGTGTTGAGACGAATTTTTCCGCCCCACATCGTCGCCACCCAACTGAAAATTTTAATTCCTGTGGGTACGGCAATGATCATGGTAGTGATCATAAAGAACATCCGCAACCAACCGGGGACACCGCTGGTAAACATGTGGTGCGCCCAGACGATCAGCCCTAAAAAGCTAATAGCTAAACTGGAATAGGCGATCGCTTTATAGCCAAAAATCGGCTTGCGAGAATGTACGGGAATGATTTCGGAAATTGCCCCAAAGAAGGGCAAAATCATGATATACACCGCTGGGTGGGAGTAAAACCAGAACATGTGCTGGTATACCACCGGATCACCGCCACCAGTGGGGTTAAAAAATGTTGTACCGGCTAATAAATCAAAAGAAAGCAGAATTAAACCGGCTGCTAACACCGGAGTTGATACAAGAACCAAGGCCGAAGTAGATAACATCGCCCAGCAAAATAAGGGCATTTGGAAAAGCCCCATACTGGGAACACGCATCTTGATAATGGTGACGAGGAAATTCAGCGCCCCCAAAATCGACGAAGTACCTAACAGCAAGACGCTGATAATCCAAATAGCCTCACCTACCTCACCTGTAACCAAACTCAAGGGAGGGTAGGAAGTCCAACCCGCATCAGGTGCATCACCCACCACTAGACTGGCGATGAGTAACAAACCTGCAGGCGGAATCATCCAAAAAGCTACACCATTCAACCGTGGGAATGCCATATCCCTAGCCCCAATCATCAGGGGAATCAGATAATTAGCAAACCCAGCACCGGCGGGCACAATCCACAAGAAAATCATGATTGTGGCGTGGAGGGTGAACAGGCTGTTATAGACTTCTGGGGTAACAAAATCTACATCTGGGGTGCGGAGTTCTGTCCGCACCAAGTCAGCCATCACACCGCCAATGCAGTAAAAAATAAACGAAGTGACTAGGTATTGAATCCCAATTACCTTGTGGTCAGTGTTGAAGCCAAAATAGTCTCGCCAATGTCTTTTCCCTGGTTCTTCACTCAGGGCGGGGATATTAGCAGTTTCTTGCAACTGAGCTTGTGTCATATGTCTTTTGTCATTTGTCCTTTGTCAGTTGTCCTTTGTCCTTTGTCCTTTGTCTTTTGTCCTTTGTCAGTTGTCAGTTGTCATTTGTCCTTTACTAATGACTAATGACCAATGACTAATGACTAATGACTAATGACCAATGACTAATGTTGATGAGCCGCGTGAACCTGATGAAGCATTTCTGGGTGAATTCCCATGTCCTTGGTGTAAGGGGCGAGAAATTCATCTGGGGTGAGATCGGCTGGGTTAACAGCAACGGCTTGATTGAGGGTTTCGCGGCTAGCAAGTAGCTGCTCTTGCATCCATTTCTCAAACGCTTCCTCTGACTCAACGACTACTTGGGTTCTCATTGCACCGTGGTAGGGGCCACAAAGTTCGGCACAGATCAGGGCATAATCACCTTCTTTTCTAGGTGTGAACCGAAATTCGCTCTGCCTACCGGGGATCGCATCTTGCTTCAGGCGGAACTCTGGCACCCAGAAAGCGTGAATCACATCGCTAGCGGTCATATTGATTTGCACTTGACGCCCGATGGGAACATGCAGTTCACCTGTAGTTATACCAGTTTCTGGGTATGTGAATAGCCAGGCGTACTGTAGACCAGTGATATTGACGAGTAATTCCCGTGGTTCGCTTGCTTTTTCAGGACTAGGGTTAATGGTGGGAGCTACACTCTCATCACCAGGGGGATTCTGCATATCGGACATTTCATCAGCATTGCCGACTTCTGCAGTAGCTGGTTCTGGGAGTGGTGCCTCAGATTGCTCTTGACTGAGGCTGGGTTCACTGCTGGGTGGTGTATCGCTTAAAGTTGCGGCCATTGCCATCCCAGGCATTTTCATTGCATCCTGAGTCATTGGGGCTTCATGGATAGCATGGGGATCGAAGCCGCCAATGTCATTATATACTTCAAAACTGTAAACAGAAATACCAATCACGATAATTGCTGGGATCGCCGTCCAGAGGATTTCTAGAGGCACATTGCCCTCAATTGGTGGGCCATCTTCATTGTCACCAGCACGCCGGCGGTATTTAAATGCAGCGTAAATCAAGGCACTTTCTACTATCAGAAATATCCCTGTAGAGACGATCATCATCGCGTTAAACAGACCATCCACTAAGACGGCTTCATCCGTGGCTGCTGTAGGCAACAGTCCGTGATTTTGACCGTACCAAAGGCTGACCAGCGTTAGCACGATGCCAATGAGTAATGTCCAGATGGAACTTGGAATTTTCACGGCTTACTTAAACTGAATTTACTACGTTATCTCAAAGCTGCCCACTTACCAAGGTAGTCCAGCCTATAAGATATTGGGTCTAACGGTCTGAAATTTTTATTAATTTTTTTGGCTACATAACTAATCTTGATTGACATCCTCCCACCACTAATTCGGAGTACCGAATATAGTGGGGGATTCCAAAGATCGCTCTTTGGGTTTCCTCTTTCCACGACCCGACTTACTTGGAGGAGTTTCCCCACCCATACAGAGGTCGATGTCTCCAGAGGCGTTAGTTCCGACGTGACCCGCCGTACTCAATCCTTTTGCTAAAATGTTCCGCGCTGCGTTCCAGTCCCTATCTTGGGTATGCCCACAATGAGGACAAATATGAGTTCTGGTGCTAAGAGTCTTTTTGACAACCTCTCCACAATTAGAGCAATTCTGTGAGGTGTAGTGTGGTGTCACAGCAACCGTGACAACACCAAACACCTTACCAAAATACTCAACCCATTCACGAAACAGCGACCATGAAGCGTCACTAATCGACTTAGCCAATCGGTGATTTTTCACCATATTCCGCACCATCAAATCTAGCCTTCGGCAACGGCTTCGCCGAACATACGCCACGAGGTCGTTAGACTTCACCACGCACCTTGCTGTCTTAACAGCAAAATCTTTACGCTGGCGACTTACTTTGAGGTGTTTACGAGCAAGTTTATTTCTAAACTTAATTCTATTTTGAGAACCTTTTCTAGTCTTAGACATCCGCCGTTGCAAACGCCTCAAGGACTTTTCACTTTTACGAAGATGTCTAGGGTTGGCGACTGTTTCTCCGTTACTATCTGTATAGAAGTGGTTTAACCCCACATCAATACCAATAGTTTTACCAGTTGGTTCTCGCTTTTCTACTCGTTTATGGTCGATGCAAAACTGGCAATAATAGCCATCTGCACGACGCACAACCCGCACCCTTTTAAACTGTTTCTTGTGGTAGAAATGCAGGTCACTGGTTCCCCAGAGTTTGAAAGTTCCCGCTTTAAATCCATCAGAAAAAGTGATATACCTGCGGTCATCAGAAAGTTTCCATCCACAAGTTTTGTACTCAACAGAACCATGTGTTTGTTCTTTCTTAAACTTTGGATATCCCTTTTTTCCTGGCTTATTTTTCTTGCAGTTATCAAAAAACCGAGCAATAGCAGACCACGCTCTTACCCTTCGGGAAGGCTTCGCCAACAGCACTAGCTTGACGAGCCATCGAATTAAGCTTGGCGACCCAAGGAAACTCAATATTAGCCGCAAGTACAGCGCAGAACTTACTGAGGTCGTATCGCCCAATACCCTTGTTATCCATCCAGTATCTAAGGCTGGCATTGCGAACAAAACGGGCAGTTCTAATCGCTTCATCAAGCGCTTGATACTGTCCGTCTTCTCCCTCAAGTTTGGCCTCAAATACCAGCATATTTACGTCATGTACATTAACGTAAACTATAACATGGATTGGCAAAAAACTCAACTGTTCCCTTTCCCTTACTGGCTTACAGCCAGTTGTGGTCGGGGAACGTTTCGTTTTTTACCCTCGATTCATCTCGCCGCCAAATCAAAGATTATGGCGGGAGCCTTCTCTCCGATTTAGGTAAAAAAGATTTATCAGATATTGCCAAGAGTAAATCTCAATCAATCGAAAAATTTAAGGAAAAATTTAGAAAGGTGAAATTAATTGCCATTTATCAACAGTTGAGAACTGGAAAAATCCCTAAAGCTTTAGGCTAAAAGTGGCTAGAGTGATTCAAAGTATAAGTGAAAGCAAATTTAGAAACCCTGGTCGTATAAGCTAGGGTGGAGATGGGTCGTGACTGACAACTTAAAGAATTTTGATAAATATTCAAGAGCGGGCATAAGGAATCGTCCATGAGCCAATTTGTCCTACAACAACAAAATGAAGCGGCAACCCTGCAGCAAAAACCCCAGGAATTAATTCGGCGCTTGGTGTGGAAAATTTGCATAGCCACCTTGATTTTGATGGCGATCGGCAGTGCTACCCGCGTGATGAATGCTGGACTTGCTTGCCCAGACTGGCCGTTATGCTACGGGGAATTAGTACCAGCCAAGCAAATGAACCTCCAGGTGTTCTTGGAGTGGTTCCACAGGTTAGATGCAGCCTTGATAGGTGTCAGCGCGATCGCACTTGTGGGCCTATCCTGGTGGTATCGTCGCGCTTTACCCACCTGGCTACCTTGGGCATCCACGTTTGCCCTGTTTTTAATCGTCTTTCAAGGCATTTTGGGTGGACTCACCGTCACCGAATTGTTGAGGTTTGATATCGTTACCGCTCACTTAGGAACGGCGTTATTGTTTTTCACCACCCTACTGGTCATCGGCACCGCACTCACCCCATATCACGGAACTGGAACTGTGGGCAAGTTACCTTGGTTAGGTTTAACTGCCAGCGTTTTAGTTTACCTGCAAAGTCTACTAGGTGCTTTGGTCGGTTCCCGTTGGGCACTTCACCAATGCTTTGGTGCGTCTCAACTTTGTAATGTAATGTACAGCCATATTTTTGGCTTAGTCCCACCAACCGTGGCAATCTTGGCTGTGGTCTTCATCTCCTGGCGCACACCAGCACTACATCCGGCTTTGCGACGACTGGCAAACATGGCTGGTGGGTTATTAATTTTACAAATCCTCTTGGGCGTTGCTACTTTCCGATTACATCTCCAAGTCGAGCCGCTCACCGTCTCTCACCAAGCTATCGGAGCTACTTTGTTGGGTGCTTTAGTTGCTTTCACAGTTCTAGCACTCCGCGACTGGGCTGCTAGCCGTGAAATCAACACTTACCCTGCTGATTTCACAGCAGCTGCTACAAGGAAAGAAGCACAGGTCAACGGGGGCTGACTATCAAAAACTTCGCCCACGAATCGGAGTTTTGGGCATGGTTCATGGTGAATGGGAGAGCCACTGCGGTGGACTGGTTCCCCTGCATCTAGCAAGTGGCGTCATAGGGAAGAGTTCCCAATGCCCAATGCCCAATGCCCCAAGTCGGCGGCTGCTCTCCCTCTAGACCCTCAAGGTTGATTAAGTTTTTCCCGCCGACTTCCAATGAAGTTGTTAAAAAATAAGGAACTAGAGCCAAAATGATTGAGACTAATGTCTCTCGCCACCACGAAACATTTCTACAGGTAATTCAAAGCTACTACCAGCTAACAAAACCTCGTATTATCCCGTTGCTTTTGATTACCACTGCTGGCAGTATGTGGATTGCTGCTAAGGGAGAAGTAGACCCATTACTGTTACTAGTAACTCTTACTGGTGGCACTTTGGCTGCTGCTAGCGCCCAGACGATTAACTGTATCTATGACCGAGATATTGATTATGAAATGGAGCGGACGCGCCATCGTCCCATGCCTTCCGGTAAGATACAGCCGCGTGAGGCGCTGATTTTTGCTATTGTTCTGGCTGTGCTTTCTTTCACAATACTTGCAGTATTCGCCAACATCCTAGCCGCCCTGCTAGCATTCTCTGGTATTGTATTCTACATCTTAGTTTATACCCACTGGTTGAAACGCCACAGTACCCAAAATATTGTGATTGGTGGGGCTGCTGGGGCAATTCCGGCCCTGGTAGGCTGGGCTGCTGTTACGGGTACTTTAAGCTGGGCAGCATGGTTAATTTTTGCTATCGTCTTTGTCTGGACACCGCCTCATTTTTGGGCATTAGCTTTGATGATTCGGGATGATTACGCAAAAGTTGGGATACCAATGCTACCAGTAATTGTGGGCGATACAGCCACAGTGCGACAGATTTGGTATTACACCTTGGTAACAGTTATTGCCACACTGTTATTAGTGTTTCCCTTGCACGCTACTGGGATTGTTTATGCGGCGATCGCCCTGTTTTTGGGAGGATTGTTTATTCACAAGTCTTGGCGCTTGTTGCAAAACCCAGAGGATCGGACTGTCGCTAGAGAGTTATTTCTCTATTCCATCTCCTACATGATGCTGTTGTGTCTGGCTATGGTGGTGGATAGTTTACCTATTACCCATAATCTAGTTAATGCGGCAATTGATCAGCTGCATTTTATTAGTTAGGTTAGGGTAATGATTGCGATCGCGTTACCTTTTGTGGGCGCGATCGTAGTTTAAGGAAATGTTTAAACGCAGAGGGTCGCGGAGGTAAGCGCAGAGGGTCGCGGAGTTTTTAAGTAGAATTTTATTAATAGGTAGTTTTATCCAAAAGCTTGATTTAATTATCAATAAAAATGTTGACACATTACATAAATACAGCAATGCACAAAGCAACTTATGAGTTGCTTGAGGATGGGACTTTTTATAGCGAAATTCCTGATTGTCCTGGTGTTTGGGCGAATGCTGCAACACTGGAAGCTTGTCGGGATAATTTGCAAGATACTCTTGAAGGATGGATTATTTTAGGATTGCGTTTAGGTCATACTTTACCGATACTTGATGGTATTGATCTGAATTCCAGCAAACAGGTTGTCTAATGCCACCTTTTGGATCAATTAATCGGCGGGATTTGATTTGTTACCTAAAAATGGAATCAATGTAATACCGTTTCACTTTAATTAACTGAAAACTGCTGTAATGGAAAATCAACTTACCATCACTTGGGACGATCGCTCTTCACGCCACAATTGATATAACCGATTCGCTGGCATTGTCAAATATAATATATCTCCTTCACTGAGATTGGTTTCGAGTAAATCCCACCCATGAAAGCTTACGCTATTTCGTTCTACGTATAAAGGCACGAAATCAGCGGACATTGCTACATCTTTCACCAGTTGACCGCAAAAGGGGTGTAATGGTGTAATTACAGTAGCAAAAGCTACCCAAAGACTATCGGCTGTAATCCCATTACCAAGAATACGCCCTCCGAGTGCAGCGGCTGCAAATGCTGGGGCTGCTAGTTCGGCTGGACTTAGTACCGCCTCGAAATCAAATACCTGTTGCGCCATACCGGCAAAATCAGGGTCAGCATAATGGACAATTACTGGTATCCTCGGTGCCAATCCTTTGGCTTTCAGGGCAATTTCTAGGTTAATTGCATCGTTATTGGTAACAGCCAGCACAGCGGTTGCCGTATCTATATTGCTGGCTTTGAGGATGGCGCGGAAGCTCGCATCGCCTTGGATAACGGGAATACCAAGTCCACGGGCGGTGTTGACAAATCTATTATTGGAGTCGGTTTCAATTACTACTACCTCATGACCGCTGGCGTGGAGTTCTTGAACTATTCTAATGCCGATACCACTTAAGCCACAGACTATGTAATGATGTCGCTGGGGAATACGGGCGGCGTCCCAAAATTGTTTGAAGCGGCTTCCTAGGATAAAATCGGTGAGCATGGCGTACCAAATCCCAATCACCGCAGCGCCCACCAACATCATCACGACGGTAAATAACTTAATACTGACGGGAGCATTTTCTACTACTTTATCATTACCACCGGCGCCAGTAATCATGCCGACGGCAAAATATAAAGCATCAACAACAGATATCTTGAGATTACCAGAAACATAAGTGAGTGTGGCTAGCAAAATAATTACCAACAAAATCATCGCCACCACTACTACTGATTGAGCATGTTTTTGAAATTGTCGCAGACTGGTACAGACTTTCAGCAGTTTTCTAATCCAGGATTTGCGAGTAGAACGGATGCGGGGTTGGATACCCACAATTAAGCGATCGCCTACTGTTAATTCTTTGCCATTCAGCACTGCAGATACTAAATCAATCTCACCTTCTACAGGTAAATAATAAATTAGCATCCGCGAACGATCTTCCCACATATCACTCAACTTTCGACCGAGCCAAGGATGGTTCTCATCAATATATTCTTCCTGAATTGGCCAGGTTTTTTGAAATAGCTTGATTTGTCCAATCGCTTGATTTCCCAGATCTGCAAAAGTGAATACTGGTGCTGCTAACCCGACAACACTCATACTCAAATGATTTGGCAGAGTTTGATCCAAACGTTCAGCTAAACTTGTATTATAAAAGCGGTTGATAATCCGAATCTGGGGATTCAGCACCCGCGCCTGCATCATAATAGACAAATTTCGCTCATCATCAGCGCCGGCGATTACCAAAGTTTGCGCCTGCTGAATTCCCGCTGCTGTCAGGGTAGCCGCTGTATGTACATCGCCAATAATCACATCACCGTCAGCTTCCCCTGGTATGGGTTTGTGATGAATACCAACGACAAATGCTCCCTGCTGTCTGAGCAACCGAAAAACTTTATATCCAGTACGTCCTAAGCCACAAACAATAATTCGGGGTTTCATGAGAGATGTGGATAGTTAGCAGTCAACGGTCAACAGCCAACTACTTCAAGGGTTGTTTTGATTTTTTCGAGTTCCCTGAATTTATATTGTTGCCCACTTTCATCGAGTAGAACTGTAGCTGACATCACCAAATTAACTGCGCCCCTACGCGGATTTCCCAACCGTTGCGTGATAACCACCAATCGTAGGGGCGCAAGGCCTTGCGCCCTGAATTTGTCGCCCCCTCAGCGCGAATTCCCCCACCGTTGATAACCCAATACAGTTCAGTTAGACTCCAATGGTATACAGTGTAGGGGCACGGCATCCAAAATCTTTTCTTCTAATGACAATTTTATTCGTGCCGTGCCCCTACGACAATTTTCCTTAACTGAACTGTATTGGTTAATAACCACCAATCGTAGGGGCGCAAGGCCTTGCGCCCCCAATTTCTCGTTCACAGCGCGGATTCCCCAACTGTGTTAAATCAAACAAAAACCGTCAGAATAGAAAAATAGCTCCTATTTAAATAATATCCTCAGATATGCCTTCTGCCGTTATCCTGACTGCTATTCTCGACGAATATAGCGCTGTGCGTACACATCTCACCAACCTCCAGGATGTTGAACATCCCCTAGGAAATAGATCTCAACGAGGCGAATATGATACATGGGACGTGATAATTGCGGAAGTTGGCGAGGGAAATATACCAGCAGCTTTAGAAACAGACAGAGCGATCGCCCATTTTCACCCTGATGTTATCCTGTTTGTCGGCATTGCCGGCGGCATCAAAGACGTGAAGATTGGCGATGTCGTCGTTGCCACAAAAGTTTATTATTATGAGCGTGCCAAGGCAGAAGAAAATAGCGATTCTGCTAGACCAGAGGTGTTAAAAGCAGATGATTTCGGCAAAGACTTGATCGGGTTAGCTAAAGATCAACATCAATCCTTCAGTATATTGTTTAAACCCATCGCCTCTGGGGAGACGGTGCTTGCTTCGAGTAACTCGAATAAGTTTTTATTTGTCAAAGACCATTATAACGATGCTATTGCTGTGGAAATGGAAGGATATGGTTTTCTGTATGCTGTGAGTAAAAATGAACCCAAGGTTCCAGCATTGATTATTCGCGGGATTTCTGATTTAATTGATGGTAAAAGTGCAGCAGATGCAACGGGTTCTCAACCAATGGCTGCAAAACATGCTAGTGAGTTGGCATTTAAGATTCTGGAAAAATACAAGCCTAAATCAGAGATTTTAACTCAACCCTTTGATTTTGATGTCGTCACCGTCAACCAATCGGGAATAATCATCAACCGCGAAAGCCGAGAAGCCGAATACTTTACAGAAAAACTCCTTGGGGGTGTCACCCTGGAAATGGTCAAAATCCCTAGGGGAACTTTTATCATGGGTTCACCCACAGAAGAAGCGGAAAGCAAGGACAGAGAACGACCCCAGCACCGAGTAACTGTCAAACCTTTCCACATGGGTAAGTATCCTGTAACTCAAGCCCAATGGCAAGCTGTGGCTCGACTTCCTCAAATTAACCGCGAACTGGAACCCGACCCATCTAGATTTAAAGGAAACAACCGACCTGTAGAAACAATATCGTGGTATGATGCAGAGGAGTTCTGCAAAAGGCTCTCAAAAGCGACAGGGCGAAACTACCGATTGCCCAGTGAAGCTGAATGGGAATACGCCTGTCGTGCGGGAACTTCTACGCCGTTCCACTTTGGTCAGACTATTACCCCAGAGTTAGCGAACTATAATGGCACATACGTTTATGGTGCTGGATATCAAGGTAAGTACCGTAAAGAAACAACAGCCGTTGGTAGCTTCAAGGTAGCAAATGCCTTTGGGCTATATGATATGCACGGCAATGTTTGGGAATGGTGTGCTGATAATTGGCATGGTAACTATGAAGGTGCGCCAAGAGATAGTGCAGCTTGGCTTGGTAATGATAATCAATTTGCCGTACTGCGGGGGGGTTCCTGGGACGTCAATCCTAGGCGCTGCCGTTCCGCGTCCCGCTACAACAACGATTGGGCGGAGCGCGTCTTCCACCTCAACTATGGTGGTTTTCGTGTTGTCTGCGCGTTCGGGAGGAGTGACTAGCCCTTTACCCTTTAGCACTTGTGCCCTCTGCCCTGTTTCTCTTTGCCCTTCTTTAACCCCTGGGCTTGTGGCGGTCGATTTTTTTGGGCAATTTGATGTGGATAACCTACTACTCTGTCAAGATAAAAATGATGGACTGTAGTGCGGGCATCTTGCCCGCGTGAGCGAGACGCTCACACTACCAAAAATCCCTCAAAACAAAATTGACAGACTACTACCAATTATCCAACGAGCAATATTCGACATAAACAAATAATAGCACAATCCAGCAAACACCGCATTGACACTCCCCTGCCTAAAGGCGAGGGGATTCTAGGTTCACAGACTCGCCAAATGATATACACTTACGGGAACATCCAAAATTTTTTCTTCTAATGACAATTTTATTCGTGCCGTGCCCCTACGACAATTTTCGTTGTGGTTGGGGTCAATCCAAAATCCAAAATCCAAAATCCAAAATCGATTGACGTTATCAGAAACTTGGCGATCGCACCTCTGGGCTACGCTAAAATAAAGCTGTTCTGCTCCGATTGAAATCCAAGGTTGAGATTCAGATGGAAGTCCTTCAACTTACAACAACCGTCGATGCATCAGGGCGCTTGCTGCTTGATATTCCCACGCAACTTGGCCCAGGACAGGTGAATGTTGTGTTGGTACTCAATCCAATTGTAGCATCCAAAGCTCAAAACCCCAATTATAATTTTTCTGATTTGGCGGGGCGGTTAACTTGGCAAGGAGATGCAGTAGCAATGCAAAGAGCGTTACGAGATGAGTGGTAATTGCGATCGCCCAATCCGGTAATCACCCAATTCTCTGTGCGATCGCACTCATTATCAAAGCAATTTCCACGCGATCGCTCCCCATCTTCTCAAAAATCAATTTCCAAGCGATCGCACTACAAAATCAGCGATGCACTTAAACCTCTTCCATCTTGAAACCTGGAGTTTTGAATTACAGCGTTATTCAGGTAAATGAGGTACGCAGGTAGGGGCATGGCACTGCCATGCCCTTACAATTATCTGTACCTCACTGATTAATTTTTGATGCTTAACATTCTCCATGTATATTTTGGCAATATTACTTAATTTAGAATCGCCAGAAAAAAACCAAATCAAACTATGGGTATCTAACAATAATTTCACTACATATAATCCTTAAAGTCTTCTAAAGGTTCATCAAAATCATCAGTAATGGAAATTAAACCAACATCGCTACCAAAAAGCGGAGGACGTGTGGGGAGGGGTTGTAGGGAAACTAATTTGACTATTGGTTGATTGTTTTTGGTGATGATAATTTCTTCGCCATCCACCGCTTTTTCGATTAATAATGATATTTGAGGAAGGGCTAGGTTAATATCGATTGTTTTCATCACTTAATCTCCAGCCTCAGTTTTTTACTATTCCAGCCGATCTCCATTTTACGACATTAATTGTTTGAGTGATATTCTGTGCGTATTTGCGCTTATTTGGTCAATTTACACATATTTGGCTCTTTTGCGCCGTAACGCACCTTTATGGGTGGCTTTGGGCGCACCCTACAAGAGCGGCGATGGCTACGCCCAAGCAGGTATCGGATTTTTTTGACAGTCGTTACAATTGGAGGCGATACCTGCGGTGGGCTGCTCCTACGCACTACCCATTCTCAATCATTAACAAAGTTGTCAGTTCTGGATATTGACGGAAAAACCCATCAATGCTAGCTAATCTCGCTTGATATTCAATGGCTGTGGCGATAATAATTCTGTCAAAAGGATCTCGATGAATGGGTGATAAATTAACAGCACAAGACGCGATCGCCACAGTCAAGGGTAAAAGCGATATTCCTGAAGGTTCTAAAGCTTCCTCAAACCATTGATTCACCGGACTTGGTAATAATAAACGTCCTCTTTGTTGGGAAGCAGCTACTTCATAACAGGATACTGGCGAAATTCCCACCTGATTGGCTGTTTCTATTATTTCTAACCATGAAGTTGGAAATTGATCTAATTCTCGATTAATATACCAAATCCAGATATGAGTATCTAGGATAATTATTTCAGACATTCCCAATCTTGGTCATTAACAAGTGGATTTACCAAGTCTCCTAATGTTTTTCCCTTACCAGCAATCAAGGGTGAAGGTTGACGGCGTTTTTGGGGTTGGGGTGGGATCTCTTCTAGAATTGAGATCATAATTCGAGCGGACTTAAGAGGGGGTTTTTCGGTTAACCACGTTATTTGACCATTTTCATAAAGGGCTTCGTATTGCATAGGTTGAGTGAGTGAATCAATCTTTGCAATATTATAACGGTAATTTGTTAGGTTTCGTTCTTCAACCCAAGCTACAAGAACGCGTAGGCGACGCCCGCCGTAGGCATCGCACTTCATGGATGTATGAGGTGCCGTACTCTCGTTAACGCACCCTACAAGATTTATAATGGGAGGCGATGGCTACGCCCGCCGCAGGCATAGCACTACAAGATCGGCGATCGCGCTGATAATTCTTCACGAAGAATACGGCGTAGATCCTCTTGGGTGAGAGGTTGATCGCAAGGGGACTGGAGATATTTCTTTAAAACCTCATTAATCAGAGTCTGATAACCCATTCCAGTCATTTCAGCCTCTTCTCGAAATTTATCTAGAATTTCATCATCTAGATAAATAGTAATGCGTGTTTTTCCATGAGTTGGAATTACAGATCCTCGTTTTCCCTTAGAAAAATCATATTCCTTTCTCATAAGCTTTTATCTCCTGTTTTGTAGCGCTACGAGCAGAAATCAGTCGAATCACCTCATCGCGCATGGTATAAACAACGACCAGTGGTAAGCCATAGTTTCCTATCCCCACTGCGATGAAACGTTCTTCAGTAATCGAATCTGGATCAATATCATGAATGGCAAGGGGATCGAAAAACACCATTTCAGCTTCTGCAAAGGAAACACCATGCTTTTGCCAATTGGTTTTTGCTTTTTTGGGATCATATTCAAAGACCATACATATATTATATGTATGGCAGATTGTCTCGTCAAGATTCATGTAGGGGGTGTTAGCCACGGCGTAACACACCAAGTATTAACAAAAATAAGGTGCCGTACTCTCAGCGTTTTTGCACCCTACAAGATCGGCGATACCTGCGGTGGGCTGCGCCTACGCACGACAAGATCGCGATCGCTTTGTTTGGGGTTGGGTTGGTGCGTTACGCGATCGCACTTTTCCGGGTGTGTTAGCGATCGCGTTACACGCCGAATATTAGCAACAATACGGTGCCGTACTCTCATTAACGCACCCTACAAGATATATAATAGGAGGCGATGGCTACGCCCGCCGCAGGCATCGCACTACAAGATTGCGATCGCACTTTCAGTTAACGCACCCGACAATATCACGCGATCGCGCTAATGAAGAGTGTTTCGTAGGGGCGCAAGGCCTTGCGCCCTGAATTTGTCGCCCCGTCAGCGCGAATTTCCCCCACCGTTGATGACTACGAGCGGAGTGTTGATTGTGGGTGAGGGCGCAAAGCCTTGCGCCCCTACATGGTTCATTCGCGATGAAAATTTATGTTTAGATATAACACAAGTAAAAATTATTCAGTAAAATAACTGGCACAGCTAGTGCATAAATGTCTTGGAAGGCAATGATGATTAAAGTATATACTGATACGCCTGCGGACTATGTTACCAGATACACCGTTGAAAATTGAACTCAGGCTACCGTCTTACCATCCTCAGCTATTAGCAGGACTGGATATCTGGCTGCGTTTGGGTTTGATATCCGACGCCCAAGTTAGACAGATATGCCGAAAGGATCTCGTCTGTCAGGTGATATTGCAAACCCAGGCGCTACCTCAACCACAGGTGAATAATGTAGCTTTTTTTGACCCTGTGGAACTGTTGGCTGTAGAATCGTTACAGGTGACAGAAGAACCAGTAACACCAGCCAAACCCAATTTCATCGCCACAATGTTACAGTCCCTAGGGGCAGAATTAAGTGTGCGTTGGCTACTGTTTTTAGGCTTATTTCTGGTTGTCGTGTCTTCTGGGGTACTAGCGGCGAGTCAGTGGGAGAAATTCCCCGCTTCTTTGCAATATGGGGTATTATTAGCTTATACTTTGAGTTTTTGGGGCTTCAGCTTTTGGGCGGGTAGGCAAAATAATTTGAGATTGACGGCGCAGACATTATTGATTGTCACGCTGTTGTTAATACCTGTCAACTTTTGGGCTATGGATAGCTTCCGCCTATGGCAAAATCCTTTAGATTGGTTGACAGTGGCGATCGCCATTCCTACGCTGACAGCTATCACAATTTTACTCTGCAATCATCGGTTATTTGTCGGTAATTCACCACTGGATAAATTACCTCTGGTGAATATTCTGGGGTTAAGTTATCTCCACTGCGGTTGGAAATTATTCCCCAGCTTCCCCCTCATCGTCGTATATGTGGCGATGGTAGGCACAACTTTGATTACTGTTTATCACCATCGCTACCAACAGACAAATCAGCCCACACTTAATGAAAATGAGGATAATCCTCATATTACTGGGAATATTAACTTATCTGCGACTGTCATTATTTACGCTTTGGTGGTATTGTTAATCCGGGCAATTTTTGTTGTCCAGGTAGATGTCACTAAGTTGGGGTTAGCTATTGGTATTTGCGGTTGGTTGATGACTTGGTTAGCACAGATGAACCTCACCCCCAGCCCTTCTTTGCTCGCAAACAGGGGAGTCAGAGATTCTTCCCTCATTTGGGAAACAATCGGCAGTTTTTTACTCTTACTCGGTTGGGCGGTGGCGGTAACAAATTATCCTGTCCAAGCAATTGCTGTGAGCGGCTTAGGCTTGTGGTTTATCGGAAATCGCGTGCAGCGTTATAGTGGAAATGCTGATTCTGTTGTATTTTTTGCTGTCGGCTTACAGACGATTTGGCTGGGTTGGCGATTATTACCGACTGGGTTACAAGAATGGGCGATCGCCACGGGAACCCATCTGACGAATTCGCAAAATCAACCTTGGGCGTTGTTGAGTATCGCCTTATTTCCCTATATTATATTGATGGTGGCGCTGACAAATAGTTTTCATCGTCAGCAACGGGAAGAATTAGCTAAGTTTGGCGAACTGCTAACGTTGTTTTTGGGAACTGCTTTAACAACGATAGCCTTAGTTAATCCGACATTGCGATCGCTCAATTTCCTTTCTTCTACCCTCACCCTCGCCTTCGTTACTCAACGATACTCTCATCAACAGACAAGGCGACATGGAGGAGATTTACCCCTCATCCCCCTGATTTACCTAACTCACATCATGGGGATACTAACGCTGTTCTCGACGATGGAATGGCTATTACCAACTCTGAGTCTGCAAATCTGGGCGAGTATTTTGTTAGCTTTGATGGTGCTTGAGTGGGGATTTAGTCTCAGGAATAGTATCTGGGGACGTAGTGCATGGTATATTGGTTTGGGGTTAGCTGCGATTAGTTTTCTGCTACTGTGGGGAAATCTCGAATCGTTCTGGACTCGTGTGATTGGGAGTGGTGGTCAATGGGGAATCATTTGGCTGATTACGCCTTTAGCGCTTTATGGTGTTGCTAGTCGCACAACTGGAAAGTGGAGAATTGCGAATAGTGTATTAAGTTTTTTGGCTGTGGGAATTAGTCAATTGCTGACTTTACCGCCATCAGAAACGAGATTAATCGGTTTGGGTGTGGGTGCGGTTTTGATGTTTGGGAATACGCGCTATTTGCGAAAACCAGGATTTGCACTCATCACCGAAGGCTTTACACTGGTTTTGATTGGCGTTTTGCTGTGGGAAGGTGTACCTGGTTTACCGCACCTGAGTTTGGGAGGTTGGTTTATTGTTGGGGCGATCGCCATTCTCAGTTTATGGTTAGGGCGTGTAGTTCTGATGCGGCGAGAGGATGAATTAGCAAATATCTATGCAGCAGCCAGTGATAAATGGGCGATCGCATTATGTATTCTAGAGTTATTGAGTTTAACCATGCACTCGCTGCTGGTTTATGACGGACACACGTCGCCAGGATTATTATACCTCATTACGACGATCATTATATTAGGGGCGATAATTTATCGCAGTTGGCGTTCACCCACAAATTGGGCATTTTATAGTATTGGTTGGTGTGGGGAATTGTTGATGGCCGAATTGCTGGGATTTGCGGGACACTCAACCATAAAAATAGCGATCGCCAATATCGCCTTGGGGTTAATCACGCAACTTGTGGGTGAATGGTGGCGCCAACGATATCAATTAGAAAGGTTTCCTAGCAGCTTTCATATTCTCCCACTGATATATGCTGCCTTGAGTATAGTCCTCCGCTTAGACACCTTTAGCAATTCCACAGGTTTATATTCCCTCGGCGTCGCTTTAATTATCATTGGTGTGGGACGAAGACGCCAGGAATTCAAACCGCTGCTGTACTTGGGAATTATTGGCGTCTCAATTTCAGCCTACGAATTGTTATTTTATCAAATCTCACAGACCACAGGGGGAGGATTTGGTGATGGATTAATTGCCATGTCTGCCCTGGGGACAAGCATTATGTACGCCTATCGGATTTTATCACCAATACTTGTAGGTTATTTACGCCTGACCCCCCAACAACTGCAAGGAATCGCCCATCTGCATTGGACTTGGAGTAGCTGCTTATTAATTGTAGCCATTATCCTTCCCGTAGAAGTTAACCAGATAGCAGGTTTAGGAACTGGAGGATTTTTAATTCAATATGCGATCTTTCAAGGACGGGAAAACCTGCTTAATCCCAGTGAACAAAGGATATTGGGCGTCATAACCCCAGAAATTTGGGTTTACCTAGGGTTATTAGAAGCTGGTATCTTCAGTTTTTATCTCAAAGATTTACCCATAGCGGAATCATTCACGCAAAACTTACTACCTTGGAACAGTGCGATCGCCTGTGTGGTAGCCTATTTCCTCTACATCTTACCCTGGGAACGATGGGGTTGGTCTCCCAGACCTTGGCGAAACGCCGCATACATCCTACCACTAATAATTTTATGGATAACTGGACTGGAAGTTTCCCCAATTAGCTTAGTAATTGTCGCCGGTTTCTACATCTTCCTGGCCAAAGTCGGAGAAAAATTCCGATTTACCTATATTAGTGTAGCCTTGATTGATTGGGCACTATTTGACTGGTTTTTTAACTTAAACCTCACCGATAGTTTGTGGTATGTCTCAGTCATTGGATTATCATTACTATATATTGCTCAAGTAGATCCGCAATTGACGCTACCACAATCTAAAGGTATCCGCCACAGTTTACGGATTTTTGGCAGTGGTTTAATTTGTGGATGGGCAATTTTATTTTACCAAAACATACCCATCATCCCCGGAATCTTCAGCCTCATCGCCATTTTTGCAGGATTAGCTTTACAAATCCGCGCCTTTCTTTACGTGGGAACAGTCGCCTTTTTCTGCACGAGTATTTATCAACTAGTAATATTCAGCTTACGCTATCCCTTTTTAAAATGGATAATTGGTTTACTAGTTGGCATTATACTAATTTCCATCGCCGCCAACTTTGAAACCCGTCGCGCTCAAATCACATCCTTACTCCGCAACACCAGCGATGGTTTTCACCAATGGGAGTAAGGAGTAATGAGTAATGAGTAATGAGTAATGAGTAATGAGTAATGAGTAAGCGGAGTGTTGATTGCGTGTAGGGGCGCAAGGCCTTGCGCCCTTAATTTGTGCCACACAGCGCCGATTTCCCCACAGCGCGGAGTATTACTCCCGAACCGCTGGAAGATTACCGTTCGCGGAGCGTCCCGTAGGGAAATAATTTTTAGCTCACGCAAAGGCGCATTCGCGGAGCGTCTCGCAGAGAAGGCGCAAAGAAGGAAAATTATAGGTAATCTTAGACCGGAAAGGGAGTAATTGCGGGTAGGGGCGCAAGGCCTTGCGCCCTTAATTTGTGCCACACAGCGCCGATGTCCCAAGGGTTGCGAACCGTTTATTTCCCCTTGGCTAAATCAGCATAAATGAAAATCTCTACACCCAAAATCACCAAAAGTATAAGCTCAATCACACCAAGAATATTCACCAGCACAGGAGGTCTTGATACTAATAACCAAAAAGCGAATAATGCAAGAACACCCGAAAACACAAAAGTTATTTCATCAATAATTAACTGTTCTATTTTACGGCGTTGGCGACGGTTATCACTTCTGTGTGCTATTTCCCAGCCAAATATCGATTCATCATCTTTATTCCCCGTTTGTTCCTTAATTTTTTCGCTGAGTGTCAGGCGAATATATCTACCAATAGCGGAAATTTTCTCATCATTCACAACATAAGTCCAACCCAAGATGAGGGAAACCCAAGGAATTACAAGTAATGCATAATAATTGGCTTTATTCGCCACAGCAAACGAAACAACTGCACCAAATACTCCGAGCGTCACATAAAGCAGATTATCGCGAAACCCGATTCTTTGCGCTTGCTCTTCTTTGAGCTTCTCGTATTCTTGAAGATAAACATCTAATATTGATTTCTGGTCACTCATGATATGCTCCTAGTATTTGTAGGGTGCGTCAGATGCGAAAAATTTCTGGCTCATCGCCAATTTCTCATTTGTGACGCACCATACGGTTTTCGGCTATGGTGCGTCAGTCCCCATGATTTTCGGCGATATCCAAGATTTCTCGCTGCTGACGCACCCTACATATAAATCAATACAGTTCAGTTAAGCAAAATTGTCGTAGGGGCACGGCACGAATAAAATTGTCATTACAAGCAAAAATTTTGGATGCCGTGCCCCTACAGTGTATATCATCCGAGCCTAACATCCCTGTATTGACATATAAATTATCCGCTGACGCACCATACTGTTTTCGGTTATGGTGCGTCAGTCCCCATGATTTTCGGCGATATCCAAGATTTCTCTCTGCTGACGCACCCTACATATAAATCAATACAGTTCAGTCGTAGGGGCACGGCACGAATAAAATTGTCATTACAAGAAAAAATTTTGGATGCCGTGCCCCTACAGTGTATATCATCCGAGCCTAACATCCCTGTATTGACATATAAATTATCCGCTGACGCACTATACTGTTTTCGGCTATGGTGCAATACAGTTCAGTTAAGCAAAATTGTCGTAGGGGCACGGCACGAATAAAATTGTCATTACAAGAAAAAATTGTGGATGCCGTGCCCCTACAGTGTATATCATCCGAGCCTAACATCCCTGTATTGACATATAAATTATCCGCAGTTTATTGTGGCAAATCAAACAAAAACCGTTAAGTTAAGCAAAATTGTCGTAGGGGCACGGCACGAATAAAATTGTCATTAGAAGCAAAAATTGTGGATGCCGTGCCCCTACAGTGTATATCATCCGAGCCTAACATCCCTGTATTGACATATAAATTATCCGCAGTTTATTGTGGCAAATCAAACAAAAACCGTTAAGTTAAGCAAAATTGTCGTAGGGGCACGGCACGAGTAAAATTGTCATTACAAGAAAAAATTGTGGATGCCGTGCCCCTACAGTGTATATCATCCGAGCCTAACATCCCTGTATTGACATATAAATTATCCGCTGACGCACCCTACTGTGCTAAATTAAACCAAAACCGTCAGAATAGTAAAACATCTCTTATTTTAGACAATATTTTACATATGCCTTCTGTTGTTATTCTGACTGCTATTCGCATTGAATATCTGGCGGTGCGTAAACATCTCAACAACGTCAAGGAGGTAGAACATCCCCAAGGAACGATTTATGAACAAGGCGAATTTGCTCTTTGGGAAGTGGGAATTGCGGAGATAGGCGCGGGAAATACATCAGCATCTGTGGAAGCAGAACGAGCGATCGCCTTTTTCAAACCCAGTGTGATTCTATTTGTGGGCGTCGCTGGCGGTATCAAGGATGTTAACCTGGGGGATGTGGTAGCTGCTACGAAGGTTTACGGTTATGAGTCTGGTAAGGTGGAAGTCAGCTTTAAACTCAGACCGGATGTAGGCTCCTCGGCTTACAATTTGATCCAGCGTGCGAAAGCAGAAGCGAGAAAATCAGACTGGCTCGAAAGATTGACATCTCCCTCTAATTCATCCCCCAACGTATTAGTTGCTCCTATCGCTGCAGGGGAAAAGGTGATTGCTTCAACCCAGTCGAGTATTTGGCAGTTTCTGCGGGATAATTATAATGACGCCGTTGCTGTGGAAATGGAAGGACGGGGTTTGCTAGAAGCTGCTCATGCTAACCAACAAGTTTCCGCATTGATTATTCGCGGCATTTCTGATTTAATTGATGGTAAAAAGGAAGCTGATGCCGCAGGTTCTCAAGAAATAGCTGCTGCTCATGCGAGTGCTTTTGCTTTTGAAATTTTAGCGAAGCTCAATCCTGCTCCAAAGATTTCCACCCCCAAATTTACTTTTGATGTCGTCACCGTCAACCCCTGGGGAACAATCACCAACCGCGAAACCAAACAAGCCGAATACTTTACAGAAATACTCACACAGGATGTCACCCTAGAAATGGTCGCCATTCCTGGGGGAAATTTTATGATGGGTTCACCCACAGAAGAAGCGGGAAGCGATGACAGAGAACGACCCCAGCACCGAGTAACTGTCAAACCTTTCCACATGGCTAAGTATCCCGTAACTCAAGCCCAATGGAAAGCTGTGGCTCAACTTCCTCAAATTAACCGCGAACTCGAACCCGACCCATCTAAATTTAAAGGAAACAACCGACCTGTAGAACTAATATCGTGGTATGATGCAGAGGAGTTCTGCAAAAGGCTCTCAAAAGCCACAGGGCGAAACTACCGATTGCCCAGTGAAGCTGAATGGGAATACGCCTGTCGTGCGGGAACTTCTACGCCGTTCCACTTTGGTCAAACTATTACTCCAGAGTTAGCGAACTATAATGGCACATACGTTTATGGTGCTGAACCTAAAGGTAAGTCGCCTGAACAAACAACAGATGTTGGTAGCTTCAAGGTAGCAAATTCCTTTGGGCTATATGATATGCACGGCAATGTTTGGGAATGGTGTGCTGATGATTGGCATGATAATTATGAAGCTGCGCCAATAAATGCTGCGGCTTGGCTTGGTAATGATAATCAATTTGCCGTACTGCGGGGCGGTTCCTGGTTCAACTTTCCTAAACTCTGCCGTTCCGCGTCCCGCTACCTCAACGTTAGGGCGGAGCGCGTCTTCCACAACTACTTTGATGGTTTTCGTGTTGTCTGCGCATTCGGGAGGACTGACTAGCCCTTTACCCTTTAGCAGTTGTGCCCTCTGCCCTGTTTATCTTTGCCCTTCTTTAACCCCTGGTCTTCTGGCGGTCGATTTTTTTGGGCAATTTGATGTGGATAACCTACCAATTATCCAACCATCAATATTCGAGATAAATAAATCAGCCTTGCATAATTACGGGATGAAATCCTTAAATTCAACTTTGAAAACTCTTCCTCTTTGCGCCTTCGCGCCTACCCTGCGGGAACGGCTCCGCCGAATGCGTGAGACAAAAATCATCCCATTAATCAGCAACACCAATAAATCATAACACAATCCAACCAACACCGCAATAATCGTAGGGGCGCAAGGCCTTGCGCCCTTAATTTGTACCACACAGCGCCGATTTCCCCACGGTGGCGCTCCGTAATCAGGGATAATTCTTGTTGTACATCAGCCTGCACAGAGAATCCAAGATGACATCAACAGGAACAGTGACCTGGCTACAAGAACGCACCAGTTTAGCTTAAACAAAAAGAAGCCCCACATCTGACCCGAAGGGCAGTGTGGGATGAATTTTTGGGCGGCGACGAATTGACCAACAACTAATTCAATCCGCAGGATTGACTTAGTTGTTGGTCGGTGTTAGCGTAGCCTTCGGCGCTCGTAGAGAAGCGGCACGAAGTGCGGAGTCGCCATTTTTTATGCTTGGCAACGTATCGATAAGCTCATCTATCACTTGAGTCATTGTTTTATCTGCGTACTCTGCATATTGTTTGAGCTTATTGAATCGGTTCTTGCGTACTTAGCGTGCTAAATATGTTGAAAAATAAGCTTGAACTCCTTGCTGGGATAAGATGACAGCCATTATTTACTGCCTTTTAGGTCTGATGATTAAAATTTTGGCTATAAGCGCCTGTAAGCCTTGATTTTAAAACAAAGTTATCGACTGTAATTAAAAATTTAGCACGTTAAGTACGCAAGAACCGTATTTGCAGGGATTTGAATGCGGCTATAAACATAAAGGCGCGTGGGACGCACGCCCTCAAAGCTCAAGTAATGTCCTCACAGAGGAGTCATTGAGAAGCCCACACTCACCCTGAAAGGGGAGTGTGTGGAGTACGTCACAAAATACAGCCTATCTCTCCGCTTGTTTGCTGCTGTTAATCACCGCAGGAGCGATGATATTCTCTGCTATTTTTGAACGACGGTTTTGGTGTCGATACCTCTGTCCCATTGGCGGGATGAATGGTTTATTTGCTAAACTCTCGATGACCGAACTCAGAGCGCAACAGGGTATCTGTTCTGCAACTTGTACCACTTATCAATGCTACAAAGGCGGACCGCAAAAAGGCGAGGGTATGGAAACCAATGGTTGTCCGGTGTATTCTCACCCAGCCCAGTTAGAAGATAATAAAGATTGCGTCTTGTGCATGACTTGTCTCAAAGCCTGTCCCCATCGTTCCGTTGAGTTTAATTTGCGTCCCCCAGGAATTGAATTGTGGACAACCCATGTACCCCACGGTTACGAAGTCGCATTGTTATTTTTACTCTTAGGCGGTGTATATCTGCATCATTTAACCGAGTTACAATCTTGGTTGGGTTTACAACTCGATTTAAGCCAATTTTGGCAACATTTGGGATTATCCCTACTGGCGTTGATTATCCCCGCAGCGATTCCCGTTACAGCCTACGGGTTAATGCAACTGATGAAATTTGGACGAAAACCAAAATCATTTGTGGAACTTGCCTATGGCTATCTACCATTGGTACTGGGGGGAAACTTGGCTCATTATCTGCGTTTAGGTTTGGGTGAAGGCGGGCAAATTTTACCAGTTACCTTTGCTACCTTTGGTTTGAATGGAGAGCAGTTACCAGTATTAATAGCGCACCCAGCGGTAATTGAGTTTCTGCAAGGTGCAACGCTTATTTTCTCTGTGTTATTAACGATAATATTAACACAAAAAATTGCTCGCCAACCATTCCTAGCCATGCTTTGGCAACATTTAGGAGCGATGGGATTGTGTATTAGTATGTGGGTGATAATTCTGTCTCATTAGGGATATGAAATCTAAAAATGTGGTTCATACCAATTTGAAAAAAGAATGGGACAGATAGGGTAGGGGCGCAAGGCCTTGCGCCCCTACAGATTATCGATGTGTTGCCAAGATTTGTTGATTGGTATTATTGTAGATAATCCCTATCGGAAGTCCCTTAGACACTGCAATTCAATTGCGAGTCGATACAATTCAATTGCGAGTCGATACAATGCGATTGCAAGTCGATACAATTCAATTGCGAGTCGATACAATTCAATTGCGAGTCGATACAATGCGATTGCGAGTCGATACAATTCAATTGCGAGTCGATACAATGCGATTGCGAGTCGATACAATGCGATTGCGAGTCGAATGGGACAGATAGGGTAGGGGCGCAAGGCCTTGCGCCCCCACAGATTAATGCCCAATGCCCAATGCCCCATTCCCTATTGCCAATATCATTGCATATCTTGCGATCGCTCTCTTCAACCTGTGAGCTATAATCAAGATAATCCCTAACCGAACTGCAAGCAGTTACCATCAGATTATCTAAAAGCGCATCCATATCTAAATCGTTGATATCCCATAAAATCACGTTATTGTCTGCGCTACCAGAGGCGAGGGTGTAGCCGTCGGGGCTAAAAGCTATACTTTTCACCCCAGCCTCATGTCCTATCAGGGTGCGTTTGAGATTACCCTGTAAGTCCCAGAGTTTAATCGTGTTGTCAACGCTTGCAGAGGCAATAGTTTTACTATCGGGACTGAGAGCTATACTTGTAATTTCTTTCTGATCTATCTTGAAGATATGCAGTTGATTGCCCTTTAAATCCCAAAGAATGACGGTGTTGTCTTCACTTGCAGAGGCCACAATTGTACCATCATAACTAAAGACTATATTTTTCACGGCAGCCTTATGCTCTTTGAAGGTTGTCAGGAGATTACCCTTTAAATCCCAGAGTTTTACCGTCTGGTCTTTACTTACAACTGCCACAGTTGTACCATCGGGACTAAAGGCGATATTTGTCACTTGGTCTTGATCATCTTCAAGGTTTTTCAGGAGATTCTCGTTTAAATCCCAGAGTTTTACCCTATGGTCTTTACTTACATATCCCAGAGTTGTACCATTGGGACTAAAGACTATATTTGTCACTGAGTCCTGATGAGGTTCGAGGGTTTTGCGGAGATTACCCTTGTTTAAATCCCAGAGTTTGATATTCTTATTTTCACTTGCAGAAGCCAGAGTTTGATCATCGGCACTAAAGACTATATTTTTCACTGCGGACCGATGACTAATAAATGTTTTGCGGAGATTACCCTTTAAATCCCAAAGTTTGATAGTATTGTCGTCACTCCCCGATGCCAGACTTTTACCATCATGACTAAATACCACTGCATTTATAGTATCCCGATGTCCTTTGAGCTTATGTTCACCATTTAAATCCCAGAGTTTGATAGTATGGTCGTCACTTGCAGAAGCCAGAGTTTTACCATCGTTACTGAAGGCGATGCTGGTGACAGCAGCCTGATGTCCTATCAAGGTTTGCAGTTTCTTACCAGTGAAATCCCAGATAATCACGGTACGATCAAGACTTGCAGAGGCTAGCCTGTAACCGTCGAGATTAAAAGCGACGCTGGTGATACCAGCCTTATGGCCTGTGAAGGTTTGCAATTTCTTACCAGTTAAATCCCAGAGGATGGCGGTTTTGTCGTCACTACCAGAGACTAAGTTTTTGCTATCGGGGCTGAAGACTAAACCTGTTATCCCTGCATTATAATTAGTCAGGCCTGGTGTTTTCAGTTCCAGTTCCTTACCTTGTAAATTCCTCTGATTTACCACTACTGGAAGCGCCAAACACAGCTAAGAAGTTGTCTTTTTCTAGCTTTTGTTGTAATTGTATAATGAGGCCTTCTCTACCAAAGAAAAACTTCTGATTTTCGACGCGGAAGGGATACAAGCCCAAAAAAGGACAGCTGGCGTCGTAAATCGGTGGTTCCCGATCCAAGGCTACAGCGTTAAAACTGAGGTCAAGCACTTCCAAACAGAGATTGTTAACATCTTCTAGGGCTTGCTCCCGCTCTCGCCGAAATTCTTTGCTCAAGGCTGTAGAATCTGTATTGAGCAGAGAAACCAACTTTTCTGCTGGTGCTTCCAGCTTTGATTGTAGTATAGGCGATCACTCTTTTAACAATCCTTCCAACCGCACCAAACCATATTTAATTTCGGCGTTCGTCAAATCGCGGTCAAGTTGGTCACTAAATAGGGGACGCCCACCCAAGCGGCTAAATAGGGCAGGAACAGTAATATCCTGGCGTTCTGCAAGGGATGCAGCCGCCTCCTGTAATGCTATATCCACCTCCCCAGTTTTACCCAGTTGCTCGTAAAATTTCGCACCTAAAGCCAAGGCAGTTTTCACCGTGACTTTCTCAGTCATAGCAATAACTGCCGGCATTCCTAAATCCCGCACCAATCTTTGTCCAAAACCCCCTAATCCCGCTTCTGCTTCTGGGCTGGCACTTTCGCAGGTCGAGAGAAAGGTAAAATGAGGTAGCCCTTTAGCGCCTTTGAGCGATCGCAATCTTTCAATTAACCGTGTTCCTGTCACTGGGTCTACCTGATTCTCTGCTTTCGCCCAGTAGAGGACCGTTTCCCCACCATCTATGACTCGACTATGGCTGACAAAATGGGCTCTTGCGTACTTAGCGTGCTAAATTGATAGGATAATGCCAAGAAAGTAAAGCTCTAATCTCAAAATTACGAAAGTTTCTAAATCCAAATCCACTTCGCTTTATTAACTTCAGTTTATTATTTATTCCTTCTACTACTCCACTGGTAGTCCTTCGTTCAAAATATCCGACTATTTCTCCAAACCACCGTTTAATTGTCTGCACACTTCTTTGATAATATGGTTCAGCTTTTTTTAACCAATTGATTAATTCTAGCGTTCCCGTTACCACATTTTTATTGTCTTCAAATAAATTGTGAAAATCTTCTTTTAATGAATGCATTCTAGCTATTAAAGGAGAAGCTTGTTTAATTCTATTTAATTTATCTTTTTGCTTTTCGGTGAGCTTATTCTCGGCTTTTAGAATTGTAAATTTATTTCCTTTTAAACTTTCAAATACTTTTTTTCTTTCCGGGGCATTTAACTCAGATGCTATTTTCTTTTCTGCTATCCTAGCTCGATTTAATTCTTCATGTACTAATTTAGTAACATGGAACCTA
Source organism: Gloeotrichia echinulata CP02 (assembly GCA_038087035.1). NCBI lineage: Bacteria > Bacillati > Cyanobacteriota > Cyanophyceae > Nostocales > Gloeotrichiaceae > Gloeotrichia > Gloeotrichia echinulata. The sequence continues at coordinate 1,525,251 of CP051187.1, forward strand.
TCTACCGTTACAAGGGCGTTTGGACAAATCTTCTCAATTAAAGATTTATAATTGCCTGTCATATCAATACTTACTTCTTCTATTTGTGACAAAACTTTTTCTCCCCACATTCTCATGGTTTTTTTGATTTCAATTTGTTTTCTTTCTTTTACTAAACCTATCAATTTACCTGAATCTATATCTACTAGCACGACAATAAATTTTCCTTGTCCTTTGACCAAACTAATTTCATCTATTCCTAATCTTCTTAAATCTTTGACATCTATTGGCATCACATTTTTAGCTACATCTTCAAGCATTGATATGACTTCTTCATTAGTTAGTCCATTATTTCTTGCCACATTACTTACATTACTATTAATCACTTGTTTGATAATATATTCCGCATATCGGTATGTATACCTCTTTCTTGCTCCTAGAAAATCTAGCTTTTCATTAAATGTTTTTCGGCATTTTTTACACTTGAATCTTCGTCTATTGACATTCAGTATTACTTCAAAATCCCCCATCGGTAAATCTTTCACTAAACATTTTTGATTTTGATGTAAATGTCTTGAGTTTTGACCACAGTGTGGGCACGATGCACTTTTCGCTTTTTTACCTACTGATAGAATTAGGACTTGACCCTCTTGTAGGCTTGATTCTACTAATACTTCAGGCAAATTTAGGAGTTGAGTCATTATTCGTTTCATAATTTATTTTATTAAACATTATTAAAAAATATCTTAACATTTTAGCACGCTAAGTACCCAAGAACCATAATTATTCTAGCTTACCTATTGCTTTAGGATTTGCTACTTAGAGCCAGATATGTATTGTCAACAAGGCGATAAACCAAAGGTTAAATATAAATTCAATGATGGCGCATACAAAATATTTGAAAGTAAATTTTCACCAATTGATGTTATCACGCGATCAACACAAGCAACCAGTGATAATTATTCGCCGGAGGGATTTCAAATAAGTTTTTACAGTCCAAACAACTTTAAAATACTGACTGCAATTGTCAAGGATTATCGAATTGTAAATAAAGGGTATTTGGAATTTAATAGTATTCCCTGTGGTGGGGATACTTTTACAACCACTGGTCCTACTATCGATCCGAGTACAATTGTCATTGATAAATCTGTTAAATGTCCTCCACAGAAATCAGATGAAAACTGTATCATTGAAATTAAATATAATGCCCAGATAATATTTTCTGACACAGGAAAGTGTCCTGTGTCCTTTACGGTTGCTTGTGGTAATTGTCCAGATGGTACAGTCGAATGTAAAACAAATTATTACCCAGTATATTGCTGTCTGCCATGTGCTGAAACAGCAGCTAAAATAAATAATTTGGCAAATAATATAAGGAGGTAATATGTCGCAGTGCGAGGATATAGACGTAGCTTTAGCCAATTTAAATTCCGCAACTGAAGCTATAAAGCAGCGGATGAATGCTTTGGAACAAAAACAGAATGGCATTAAGTTAAGACATAACCCTTTGCCCTGGCGGCTTCCCAGCTTCCATGATGGGAAGCCATTTTAGATAGCTCTCGCTCCAGTTGTATTCCCAGCCTCCAGCCTGAAGGCTACACAAAACTTAAATTGCTTAAATTAGTGCCATTCGGTAATAACGGTTGACACAATTCAAGCCACGCAATGACTGGATCGTTATATATAAGTAATCACGCCAAATTAATTGAACATTTATTTAACCTGGAATGACCTGGTGACAAGGATTTCAGGCAATGCCAATATACAATTAATTTTGCTCCCGGTACTTATCATCTTTTGTGCGGACAAAGTTATTAGGGTGCGTCAGTATCAATAATTTCTGGCGATTTCCAGGGTTTCTCGTTGGTGACGCACCCTACAGATGGCAATACTGCTTGCTTAACATAATAATAATCAACGAACCAAAAAACGTTCTCGACACGTTACATGTAACGTGTCTATAAGGCTGTATCTTCAGAAATATTTGGTGTTAAGATATACTAATATTATATATGCTATGAATATAAGTAAGGAACAGGTTACTTCATGCGATCGCCGTCAGAATTTTTATCAGAAGTTTTTGCCACTTTCGATTGCTGGCAAGATGAGAGTGATGGACACAAATCGCCGTCAAACTTTTTATCAGAAGTTTTTGCGACTCTAAAATTAGCAGTGCCTTTGGGAGGTATTCAACTAGCGGAAACATCTGTGAATTTTATCAATACAGTTATGATGGGATTCTTGGGCATTGAATCCCTCGCGGGTGGTGCTTTGGGGGTGATCACCTTCTATACCCTATTGTTCATCTGTATGGGGATTATAGAGGGAGCTAGTCCCTTAGCATCTGAAGCGTTTGGCGCAAAAAAAATAGATCACATTTCCCAACTTCTGGCTCAAGGTATCTGGCTAATGGTGGCTATATCTTTACCAATGATGTTACTCATTTGGCATCTAGATTCTATTTTGATATTTCTGGGTCAAGAAGAACACACGGTATCCCTAACTGCAACCTATTTAAGAGTCATTGTTTGGGCTTTTCCCGCAGCAGTGGGGTTCTTCATCCTCAAAGAGATTGCTACTGCTCTCAATCGTCCCAAATTAATTAGTGCGATCGCCCTGACTAGTGTTCCTATCAATATTACCATTAACTATCTTTTACTATTTGGTCACTTAGGCTTGCCAGCCCTGGGATTAGCGGGAATTGCTTGGGCTACTACAATTGTTTTCTGGATGAATTTCTTGGGTGCTGCTACCATACTTGGTTTCCATCCTGAATTTAGAGAATACAAGCTATTTAGTTCTTTAGGGTTCGATAAAGAAGTCTTTGCTGAAATTTGGCAAAATGGCTGGCCTATTGGCTTACAATACGCAGCTTCTATGTTTCTATTTACTTTGATTGCTTTGTTTAGTGGCTATATGGGAAGCGCTGTGCTAGCAGCAAATGAAATTGCTGTAGAAACAATAGATATAAGTTTGATTGTGCCAATTGCGACTTCTTATGCTGCTATGACGCGGGTTGGACAAAAGATTGGTCAGAATGACCCCACTGGCGCAAAGAGGTCAGGATTAGCAACAATTAGCATTGGTATCGCCGCCATTGGTATGATTGCTGTTGCTTTATGGCTGTTTCCAGATCGGATTACGGCGATATTTTTACGAGCAAATGCTGAAGATAATAGTATAGTAATTAATTCTGCAATCCCTTTACTGAGAGTGGCTGGACTTTTTTTAATAGCTTACGGACTTAATTTGATTGCTATGGGAATGTTGCAGGGAATCAAAGATATCGGCTTACCTTTAATAATTAACATCCTAATTCAGTGGTGTGTTGGTATGGTAAGTGGCTATCTATTTTGTTTCTATCTCAATTGGGGAAGTGTCGGTTTGTGGTTAGGGTTAACGATTGGAACTTTACTATCAACGGTGTATTTAATTTATCGTTTTTATATTTCAACTGCTGAGATTATCCAATCTAGCGAGGATGACAAGAGTCGATCCATTAACAATGATCAAACTCCTGTCTTAAAATCGGTTTCTTAGTCGCTGTTACCAGAGTCAGTTATTCTATCTTGGATTTCTTGCACAAAGTTCCGACCCACAATCTCTGATAAAAATTTCAGTTCTTCCTGCAACAGGATATAGCCTAGTTGTCCACAATTAGAAGATTTACCACACGGCACTTGTGTGAAGAAACCTGCATATTCTTCATCTGGTAGATACCAGGGTTCGGTTTCGGGACTGGGTAAATATATTTCAGGTTGATTCTCCGCTGGCGCAATACAAATGGGGAAAATCCAACAAGTAACGGGTTTATAGTGCCAAGGATGTAAGCCTTTGGCGATGGAAAGCTCTTGTAAGGCGCAGTGGGAATCATCAAGTAAAAAAACACAGGCTGTGTTTTGGAAATGGGGGGGATAGTCTTTGATGAGATTGGAAAAAGGTTTCTCCTTTAGCGCGGTTTTTTTAATCGAACCCAAACCTTTCCACTCCCATTTATCAATTGGAAACTCGTCATATTCTGCAAAATCTGTAATTACTTCTTTTGGTAGGTCAAGACCAAGAGATTTAAAAAACTCAGCTTCTTCTTCAACGACTTTTTTAATAATTTCAGCGGTTTCTTCATTGACTTGTGCCCCTTCATTACAACACATACCGTGACAGCTAGATAAGGAGCAACGCTGACGAATCTGCTTAAATGAATCAATGTTAAGAGTAGCCTGAATCAGTTCATCTCGGCAAGCTTGTTCTGTTTGGGGGTAAGCTGTAAGGTTTTCGTTAGACATTATTTTTTAGGTCGCGTAATGACATTTGTCAACTATCTGTGATCGGGCTTATCTTCCTTTGAAGATGTTAGTCGGTAATTGTTTCTTTTTATTATGGGGATGAGTTAATGCTGCATTCATTCGCAAACATTAATTTGCAACAATCTCACGGAATACAGCATGAACAAAATAATTAGGAACGGCAAATTAATATCAGTCGGGGTGATTGCGAAGTGAAAGGTGTCAGATCATAATCCCCAAACCGATTCTCAATTGTAAAACCGTTATACTTGAGCAGCATATCTAGCTCTTTTGGGAAATATAATCGAACTTTTGTTTCTTCAAGAAACTCTTTTTTCTGCCCTATTAATCGGAAAAAAAGCTTTAAATACCATATCTGTCCCGGCCAATCCAACTCATTTTCATAAGTCACGACGACCGTACCTTTTCCGTCTGGATCTTCATATACTGAATACAAGTTTCTGGTTTTGGACAACAAGAAATCCAGGATATCTTGATTTAAGTAATTTTCTAGATCAATAATAAATCTGCCACCTGGCTGCAAATATTTCCGAACCATGCTCAAACAGTTTTCAATTGATTCTAAATCGGTAATATGTCCAATAGAATTAATCGGAATTATGATCAAAGAAAACTGTTTATCAAGGTCAAAATTTCGGATATCACCGTGTATCCATTCTACTTGAGAGGATTTTCTTCTTGCTTCCTCTAGCATAGATTCGGAAATATCAATCCCCGTCACCTGCGAACCATTTTCTGCTAAAGTAACGGCAACTCGCCCATTACCGCAACATAGTTCCAAAATCGGACCACCATACTGATTTGCCATGTCTATCCAAAAAGGAATGTCAGCAACCAGATAATCGGGATCAAAGTAGTTATTCTCATAAACTAGATTGTAATGTCTGCCATCATAATGGATAGACTCAATTTCCGAAATTTTGATCACATTTTCTACTTCTGAATCACTCGATAATCTATCAAAAGTTGATGAAATCTGGTTTTCCACACTACTCATTTGCACTTATCTCCTTAGGTAAACGTTCAAGTATAAATCATAATCTGAGATTGCCAGGTTTTTCTGGATTCATTCAAATTCAGCAATCTTTATTTCTGGGCATTCAACAAGCTGCTGAAGAATTTTCTGGTAGTTCCTAAAAAACTGTTCCATACTTTCATGGGTGAATAAGTTTGTGCTGTAATATCCCAAAATTTTGATGATTGATGAATTTTCATTCGGTGAATAAATATAAATTTCTAGAGGAGTCTGCTCCTCATCCCAAACTTCACCTTCATTCAGAAGTGACATGGGTTCTAACTCGAATATTTCACCTTGCCAAGGGATTGGCGGAGTCATACTAACAAATGTGGTTTGCAGCGTTTTGAGTTTGCTGATACTATTAAACACATTGTCTACCGGAATATCCTGGTGAGCGATCGCTTCACTAACTGTATCTTTAACCTGTTTTAAAAGAGTCAGTCCTGTTTGCGAGTTGTCTACATGGGAGTGCAAATAAAGGGAATTAATAAACCAACCAATCATTTTTTCAATTATTGGCGTTCGGCGATTAGCAGCTTCCCCAATCACGATAATTTCGCTTTGTCCACTCGATTTAAACAAGAGTATCTTCAAAGCAGTCAAGATAATAACAAAATTGGTGACTCCTTGGGAACGGCTGAGGGCTTTAATTGCAACTCCCAGACTTTGGGGTAGTTCTAAAGAATATGAAGATGCATATCGGCTGCTACTGCTTTGCTGTGGCTGTTTGGTGGGTAGCAAATTAAGTGGGATGGGAATATTAGTCAGCTTTTTCTGCCAATAAGCAAGCTGCTTTTCCAGCACTTCTGCATTTAACCACTTTTGCTCCCAGAGAGTGAAGTCAGCGTACTGCACAAGCGGTTCAGGTAAGGGTGTTCGCGTAGCGTCCGCACCAGAAGGCTTACCAATCGAGAAAGCACTATAGAGGGTTCTTAACTCCTGAAGCAAGATGCCAATTGACCAGCCATCTATAATCAGATAGTGAATCGTGATTAATAGCCGATGCTCCTCTTTAGTCAACTGTAGCAAGATTGTCTTGATGAGAGGCTCAGATGCTAGGTTGAACTTGTGCCGAGCTTCTTGATCAGCAATTCTTTGAACTTCAGCATCTCGCTCTACTGGAAGTAAATGCTGTAAGTCTACTATATTTAAAGGTAAGGTGAGGGATGGAGCAACGACCTGTTGGAGTTCACCTGCCACGATAGTAAAACTAGTACGCAGAATTTCGTGACGACGGATAATTTCATTAATGCTTTGCTCCAACACCTGGGGAGAGGGTAGGATCGTGAAATGTAAAGTCAGATGGCAGTTGAAAGGATAGCTATTTGGATTCAACTTCATTAGCTCCCATACAGACTGTTGTGCAAAGGATAATGGTATGTATTTCTCTCGCAAAACAGGTACTAGAGGAGGAAGGATGTCAACCGCCATACTGCTGAACTCAGTTGGGGGTACATTTTCAATAGACTGACTAACTGAAGCTATGGTAGGTGCTGTAAATGGATAATCTGGAGGAAGTTTGATAGAAAAGGCTTCCTGAATGCGCGAGACAATAGAGGTGGCTAGTAGAGAGTTTCCCCCCAATTCAAAAAAGTTATCGTTAATACCTACTTGTTCTAATCCTAAAACTTCAGCCCAAATAGCAGTGAGGATTTCTTCAGTCGGGGTACTTGGTGGGACAAAATTTTCTGACTGCTCCGGTCTGGTAGCATCGGGAATTGGTAGCGAGGAGCGATCAACTTTGCCATTAGGGGTGAGGGGTAGAGCATCCAAGATGACGAAGCGATCAGGTACCATATACCCAGGCAATTTTGCTTGTAAAAAACTGCGGAGGAGCGGTATTAGCTTCTGCTGTGATAGTACCCTGCTTTGTGGGTTCTCAACCAGATAGGCTACTAGACGCTTATCACCAGGAATATCCTCTCTGGCTATCACAACTGCTTCTCGTACTTCTGGATATTGCCTCAGTGCTGCCTCAATTTCACCTAATTCAATACGAAAACCGCGAATCTTGACTTGATGGTCAATGCGACCCAAGAACTCAATGTTACCATCAGGCAGGTAGCGAGCTAAGTCACCAGTTTTGTAGAGGCGCGAACCTGGTTGATGACTAAAGGGGTTAGGAATAAATTTCTCCTTAGTCAAATCGGGACGGTTGAGGTAGCCCCGTGCTAAACTCTTGCCACCAATGTATAATTCTCCAGGATAGCCAATGGGTACAGGCTGCAACTGAGCGTCTAGCAAATAAATTTGGGTGTTGGTAATTGGTCGCCCAATTGCTGGTGGCCTGTCGGTTCGCTCTTGAGCAGGAATAAAACCGCAAGTAGCGACAACAGTATTCTCTGTCGGCCCGTAATTATTTACCAAATCAAAGGGAACTGAAGGTAAAGGATAGTTATGGAGTTTGTCTCCACCAGTTAGCAAAGTTCGCAAAGCTACGTCTACAGGCCAATCCAACAATAAAACGCTCTCAGCCAGTGGTATGGGCAGAAAACAAATGGTAATTTTATTGAACACCAACCAATCACGAAGCTGCACAGGTGAGACACGAGTCTGTTCATTGGCGATGTAAACACTTGCTCCTGCTGTCAGGTAAGGCCACAACTCCCACACGGAAGCATCAAATGCTGGACTAGCCAACTGAGTTGCTCGGTCTGTAGGCGATACAGAAAAAGTTTGTTGATGCCAGAAGACAAGATTTAACAGGCTCTGGTATTCTATTAGCACGCCCTTGGGTTTACCTGTAGACCCTGATGTGTAGATGACGTAGGCTAAATTGCCTGCTGTCACCGTGTTTGTGGGATTTTTCTCACTATGGGAGGCAATCGTTTGCCAGTCTGTATCTAAGCAAACTACATATCCCTGGTGTGGAGGAAGCTGATTTACCTGCTGCGCTTTGGTCAGCAATATTGGAACGCCAGTATCTTCTAGTATGAATGCCAAGCGTTCTAGAGGATAGCTAGGGTCAAGGGGAACATAAGCACCACCTGCTTTGAGGATACCAAGAATTCCCACCACCATTTCTAGGGAACGCTCTACACATATACCCACCAGTACTTCTGGCTCAACGCCCAAGCTTTGCAGGTGATGTGCTAACTGATTTGCTTTGGCATTAAGTTCTTGGTAGGTTAGTTGTTCCTGTTCAAAAACTACAGCGATAGCTTCTGGTGTGCGTTTTACCTGCTCTGCAAATAATTCATGAATACACTTATCTTGAGGATAATCGCGTTGAGTGTTATTCCACTCGATTAATAACTTATGCAGTTCTGTCTCTGTAGGAAGCTGTGCGCTATCAAGTTCTTGCTGTAAATTAGGAACTAGTATTTTTGCATGATTAAAATGCTCATTCATGAGTAAACCTCTGGTGTATTACCTCAACTACAGTATTTGGTGCTATCCTCTGAAGATGCCAGTCGGTGATTTCTTCACCAGGTATTAAAACGGGAACACAGGGGGGAATTTTTTTAATACTGTTGCAACTCACTAGTCCCTTTGCTGATTCTAAATGAATTTGCTTTCTTGTAGATGCAAAAAAAGCCTCTCTTGGTGAACAGCGCATTACTGGAGTGCGAACTAAAAGATACTTGTCAAATAATTGTCCTTGTGCTTGAGTAGCAAGAGTTGTGTAAATTTCTTGCAGAACTTTGGCTACATACATAAAATCATTTTCAGTATTTTGAAATGAGAAAATTAGTAGGACTCCTCTAGGATCGCAGTATTCGTAATCAACACCAAGTTCACACAGTAATTCCCCAAGCTCATCACCTGTAGCGCGATCACTATACAAAAATAACTTTAATGGATCTTGTACCTGGGAATCATAGGTTAATGTATTTCCCCAATTATTCAGGAGACATCGCAATTGTGATGAATTGCGAGCAGCCTTGTGGAAAAGAGACTTTCTTTGATCTCCAAAAGCCAGTTGAATAGCTTCTTCTATACTTAATAACAGCAGGTTACTCCGTGATGTAGTTTCAAATAGTGACAGCGCTGTGATGACTTCTTCTTCTGTAATGACTGAGGATTCAGGTAAATGAATTAAAGCTGTTTGCACCAGACTACCAATAAATTTGTGCAGACTATGAACAACTAAATCACATTTTTGAGTCAATGCTGATAAATTTTCCTGCTCTAAAAAAGGAAAATGAGTTCCATGTGCTTCATCAATCATCAACTCAATATTTTTACTTCGACAGTATTGGGAAATTCTGCCTAAGTCAGTTATGATGCCATCATAACTCGGATGGGTTAAAAAAAGAGCCGTTACTTCTCCTGCTGCTGTTTCTAATGCTTGAATAACTTCTTCATCTGTTGGCATTAACGAACGCGACAAAATAAAAAATGGCTCTATTCCTGAGAGGATAAATCCATGAATTATCGACAGATGACTATTTATACCAATCGCTACTTTCCGGTGCTTTCTTGCTAGTAAACTACAGGCAATTAAAATACCTTGGGTAGCTCCTCCTGTAATAAAAAATGTACGCTTAGTTTTATATAAATTAGAAACATGCTTTTCTATATCATCAAATTTGTCACGATTAAAGAAAGGTAAATCATAGGCATAGATGCTATCATCAAAATATTCAGATACCCCTCTAACTCCTTGATGAGCAGGAGTGTGTAGCCGAAGTTTTATTTCTGGTTCATGATATGCAATCATCTCATAAGTGGACAATTTGCCATTGATGGAGTTCGCTTTGGGTTCCATAAGTCTACTGTTTGACCGTACATTAGTTTACCTTGCTCTATAGTAGAGAACTTGCTGTGCCCCTACACCCCTGCGCTTCTTTGAGCAGATAAATTTACTTACCAAAATGGGATATTTTCTTCCCTTGATTGTAAATTTTACTGACAAATAGTATAGGTACAGCAATGTTCCGTACTGAAGATATTAAATAATTAAATATTAGAGATATTAGAGAAAAATTGGCTTTATTGGGGATATAGGACGTGTTGTTGCTTCGGGAAAAATCCCATGTCGTAAAGCCAGGAGTAACCCAGCAGCTTCCATGTAACTATTGACGTAGTAGATTTTCTTCTGACTGTGGTCAATTCCCAGAATAGAAGGAGTTACTTCATACTGCGTATAATTATCCCGAACTAGAATCACTGGAATATTTTGCTCAAGTGCGCTAAAAAAGGGAATATTACCTACAGTGCTTTCTGGCATTACCACTGCTGAGATATTGTCTACAGAAATGCCCTGACATCCTGATGGCAATGGAGTATCGTATTTAGTCAGGCGTGGAGAGTGGGTTAATCCTTTCAAAGTCGAACAAAGAAATGAATTAGAGATTAATTCTGCTCCATCCCGTGGGTCTCCTAGAGTAGAAAATAGGCTATAATCTTCATCTACAGATAATGGCGAATGAGCAGCAGTGAAAGGATAAAAATTTGTTGTCATGTGTGTGAGAATCGCCTCTGCTCCTCCCCAAGGATTAGGTATGATTTCTCCTTTGAAATACTTGTGTTTAACTTCTTCTTCAACGGAGAGAGTTGTGGAAAAAGCAAGAGCAGTCGTATTCGTTTTGGCGACAACATCTAATGCCTCCATAAGTTGCTCAATGCCTTCAAATCTTCCAGAAGCATGACCATAGGAAGAAAAAATACATTCAGTTTTTACAGGACCACTTGTAACTACTACAGGTTCAATATTAATGCCTGCCACAGTTCTCAGAGCATTGATAGCATTGAAAATATTATTCAAATATTTCTCTTGGGTTTTCTCGATAATCACACCAATATTGGTACGATTTTCCGGAATCAGAGTAGTATGCCCTAACAATAAATGACAAATTAAATTCCCTTCCAGGTAAAGAACATTGTCACTAGCATAATAAAGGTCAGAAGCTGTAACTGAGTTGGGATTAACAACTAAATAATCACAAGCTTTAGCTAAAAGATTAACACTTGGGGTTGCATCTCCGGCAAAACCTCCTATTTCTGCACGAACTCCTGTGGGGATAATACTGACAGCTACAAAAGGTTTAGCTGAAGAAATTTGCCGAGGACGAATATTTAATAAAGAAGGCCAGACAGGTTTTCTGTCTGTTTCCAGAAAACTGCTTTCAAATACTAACTTCTGTTCCTTAATTCCAGTTAAAATTAGTCGAATTGGTGTTCCTGGTAGTCCAAGTTCTTCAATGCGATGAGCGATTTCACTCCAAATTAGTTGCTGGGAAGGACATACAATTTCAAAGTCTTTGGTAATAACGTTTGACACAATTCAATCCACTTGACTAACTACAATAAATATTTATACCTTATTTTCAGGAAAAATTATCACATCTCAGTAAATTTACATTTTCTTTTCTTTAAAAGTATTCTATTTTACAAATAAATTAAGTCGGTGCGAATAACCCAAACTATATAAGACTTACGCACTTATGACGAAAAATCAGCTTTTGCGATTACGTCGTTACGCTCTCTACGAGCCGTTAGGCATACGTAATGACCTAGAATCCTAGTTCGTGCGTAAGTCCTACTATATTACGAAACGTAAATATGCCTGAAATCCTTAGCAATGACAAATGACGACCGTGGCTAGTAGTCTGTCAATTTTGTTTTGAGGGATTTTTGGTAGTGTGAGCGTCTCGCTCACGCGGGCAAGATGCCCGCACTACAGTCCATCATTTTTATCTTGACAGAGTACTAGTACGGTTTATTTGCACCGATTTACTCATCATATTTTGGCAGATGCAGCGATTGAGACAGCCTTGACGGCAATCACCTTACCCCCAAACACATTGAACCGACAAACCAGGATTTGCTAAGATTTTCAAGGCGACAACATTGAAACAGGGCGACTCTCCATCACTATGGCAACATCTGCAATTGACGCTAAAGACGCAGCAGCTATCCAAGCAGCCAGAGTAGGGGTTGCTGTAGGCGATCGCTCTACTTGGGGGCGCATACGTGTTTCTGATGATGATAAATTGCGCTTTTTACACAATCAAAGTACCAACGATTTCCAAAGTCTCAAGCCAGGGCAAGGCTGTGATACTGTGATGGTGACATCCACCGCCCGCACGATTGATTTAGTCAGCGCCTACGTTCTAGAGGATGCGGTGCTGCTGCTGGTTTCGCCTAACCGCCGCGAATTTTTGTTGCAATGGCTGGATCGTTATATCTTTTTTGCTGACAAGGTGCAATTGACAGATGTAACTAATGAAACGGCCACCTTGAGCCTCATCGGTCCAGGAAGTGACGCCATCATCGAAAAAATGGGCGCTGGGGCTATTGTTGGACAACCTCATGGTAATCATCAACTAATCCCCCCTGTTGACGCGGGGGACACAGGGGGGGTTGGGGTAATAGTGGCGGTGGGTAGTGGTTTGGCTTCCCCTGGATATACCCTAATTTTGCCAGCCGCTGAAAAACACAAGGTGTGGAGCCAAATTTTAGAATTAGGGGCAATAGAGTTGAGCGATCGCGCTTGGGAAGTGTTGCGAATATTACAAGGACGCCCGTCCCCAGATGCGGAATTAACAGATGATTATAATCCCCTAGAAGTAGGGTTATGGCAGACGATTTCTTTTAACAAAGGTTGCTATATTGGGCAAGAAACCATCGCTCGGTTGAACACTTATAAGGGTGTAAAGCAACAGCTTTGGGGGATTCGACTCAACGCCCCTACACAACCAGGAGAAGTGATTACTGCAGGGGATGAAAAAATCGGCAAACTGACCAGTTACACACAAACCACTGATGGTTACTTTGGACTGGGTTATATTCGCACCAAAGCAGGTGGTACTGGTTTGAAAGTCCAAGTTGGAGAAACCGAGGGTGAAATAGTAAAAATCCCCTTTGTTTCTCACGAATACCCATAATCAAGGGGATTGGGGATTGGGGATTGCACTTCTGGTGCGGACGCTACGCGAACGGCTCCGCTCTGTTACCAGGGATTGGGGATTGTGGATTGGATTAATTTACTCATTACTCATTACTCATTACTCATTACTCCTTACTATTGGGGATTGGGGATTGGTAAGTATTCCCCATACCCCTAGCCCAAAAATTCCGATCCGTGGGTGGAGTTTTTTATCTGAGAAAGAAAACGTGTGCTATTCAGAACCGTGGCAAAACTCATCTACCCAAGAAGCCAGACTACGAGCATGAGTACTAGATGATAGATTAATTTTATGGGGAATGTCTTTTGGTTGCGATATCACAGATTTGCTCTTTTTGGTAGCTTTGTTAGCTACAGGAAGTGATATCTGAGGTTTGCCGTTGCTGGAAATCTTGATAGTCAAGGCAAGTGATGGTAGTGTTTTAGTTTGGCTGGGGAGTTCAGTCAGCAATGCAGGCGATCGCAGCGGTTTGAGTTGATGTAGAATCTCGGTGCGGGGTTTCTCTAAAAGAATTGTGTTGGCTGGGGATTGCCGATTTTCCTGGATGGTAACTGCCACTGATGGTACTGGTTTACGATGGCGTAGCCCAGAGCCAATATCGCGAAGCCAACCGTGAGTTAATGTAACTGAAGACGCAGGTTTGCTTATAGGTTGAAATCCTACTGGTAGCTGTTTAGGATGTAAAGTTTCGTCTGGAGGCTCACTAGTAACCCTAGTAGCAACTTCAATCAATGGTAACGAGATGTCCTCAATATATTTATCCTCTGGATACTCGCTCTTAACTGGGTTGACATTCGTAGAATCCTGTGATTCGATTAAACTTAACTCTTCATCGGGATTAAAGTTGAGACCTAACGCTGCCACTATCTTATCAGGATTATTACTTAAATCCATGAGAAAAAGAAGTATTTCATCTAACTGAGGCTCTAAAATCGATAGAGTAGCCAAAATAAAACCAGACAATGGACGTCGCAGACCATCATAAGTACCCCAAATTTGCATTTTGACCAGCCAGGAACGATTTTGCTTGTAGTAACTCAGCCACTTCAGTTTTAATGATTGACGTAGCTGCTGAATATTCATCGGATGCCTCGCTTCGGTGAACAAGAGTACACAGTGTATATATTTTCAAACGGCCTTATCCCTGGGGATGAAACCGATAATAAAGCATCTGTTTGACCCTTTGATCACCTAGCAAATGCTGTTCTACCAATAGAGGTACTTCACCGACTTGGACGCCGCTATACCAGTGTCGGGTTCGATCTCAAATTCAGCACTTTAGTCCCGAATAGAACTTATGCACTGTACAAATTAGCTATTATGTGCATAACGATTGGTTAAGAAAACAAGTATAGCAGGGGACACAACGACCGCTCAGTGCATCGCTGGGGACACAACGACCGCTCAGTGCATCGCTGGGGACACAACGACCGCTCAGTGCATCGCTGGGGACTGGGTTACAAGTCTGATTGTGTCTAGGTTTTATCATCATTTAATGTCCTAAGCACTTTGGCGGTTGCTATACCTTGGTTAAGAAAACAAGTAGTTTCGTTACCAAGACAAGTAGTTTCGTTACCAAGACAAGTAGTTTCGTTACCAAGACAAGTAGTTTCGTTACCAAGACAAGTAGTTTCGTTACCAAGACAACTACTTTCGTTACCAAGACAACTACTTTCGTTACCAAGACAACTACTTTCGTTACCAAGACAACTACTTTCGTTACCAAGACAACTACTTTCGTTACCAAGACAACTACTTTCGTTACCAAGACAACTACTTTCGTTACCAACACAAGTTCGTAGCGATGGCTGTGTCCACCTACCGTACCGCCTGTTTTTTCCTAATTTCTCTCACTGCATTATTTATCTAATTTGTCAATGCGTAAGTCCTACTGACTACGAAATTATTCATCACTTTTATGAGCGATCGCCACTACAAGTTCTTCATACCGCCGTGGATCGCCTTCTGCTAACACCAGCCGCTCTTGTCCTTTGCGCCCATATAAACCCTCCATAATTTTTTGCCAATCCATAGAGGACAATGGTGAGGGTTGTTCCTCTGTCTTTTGAGCGCCAATGGTAACAGTCTGTGCTTGGAGTTGCTGCTGCGCCATCAAGACACGGGCACGCACTGCCGAACTTTTGTCCTTGATAGCCATTTGCTGAAGCTGTGACTCGATTTGCGATCGCCATTCTGGATAAGTTACGGCAATTGCATCTGCCAGATATTCTAACCCGACTACCGCTGAATAGCGTACCACCCACTCATCATCTTCCTGCGCTACAAATAACAGAGCATCCATTGCTTCTGCTTGGGCAATTTCCAAAAGGTCATCAGGGAACCAGTGCCACTTCATCATTCCTAGACCCCTAGCAGCTGCGCGGCGGACGCTGAGGGCAAAATCAGCGGTGGCTGCTCCTAATAAGGTAACTAATCCTCTAGGATCACCAATTCCTGCTAGGGCACGGATTGCCCAAGCTCTGGCGGTGTAGTTATGCAGATCGAGTAGCTCCAAAAGTCCTGGTACTGCGGGTTCTCCAATTTGGATTAGCCCATCGACAGCTGCCACTGCCGCACCTGGATTATTATAGCTCAAAGAGGCAATCAACGTGGGAACGGCTCCTTCTAAATGAGTTGCAGCCAGGTTTTTTACAGATGCTTGCAAAAGCAGAGAAGAATCTGCGTCTTCTACTGCACGAATTAGAGTTTCAAGGTTATCAGGCATGAGCGAGAGGAGCGATAGTTCTACCTTTTATATTTTCGCTGTTGCGGCTACAATAATTCATCCATTAATTTGATAACTTTTATTGTGAATATTTTTAACCGAATCGTATTGCCACAGATCCCGTAGGGGCACAGCACTGCCGTGCCCCTACTGCGTGGTCTATGGGACTTCCAAATAAAAAAACATCCAACTTTTATTGTGGAGTGGACTTAAGCCCGCCCGTAGACAAAGGTATTGCCACAGATCCCGTAGGGGCACGGCACTGCCGTGCCCTATTCAAGTTGAAGCCGCGCCAACGTTCAACCGAAATCTACCTACTTTGTATCAGTTTTAGCTTGTAATTTTATGTATGATTTTTTACACTAGATTAGTGATTATCTAATTTTAATTGTTATTTATGAAACAATATTCACTCCGCCATATAACAGTAGGAATGGCGACAAATTTTGCCATTACTTCACTTGTAGCACTTACCAGCACTGTATCTTTCACTCAACCCAGCCACGCACAAAGTAGGAACAAGTTTTTCTGTGGTAAGAACAAAGGGGTACCAACAACAATGGTTCGTACCTCACGGGGAAATGAACCGATGATTCGCTGGAAAATTAGGGATTTCAGCCGTTCGGGATATACACCGCAGAAACGTTGTCAGACTGTTTCTCAAAGGATTCAGCGCTACTACGACAATGGAGAAATTTACATTACTAGTAGAAGCAATTTCAAGGGTTATCCTGTGCTGTGTATTTCTAACAGCAAAGGCGGTTCTTGTTCTAGTGAGAACATTTTAGTTACCCTGAAGCCAGGAACTGATACAGGGAAAGTCTTGCAACAGATAATAGATTTCCGCCAGGGAGCAGCAGATAAACCGATTGAACTGAGTGGTAGCGAGTTTGTTACCTACGTTGATGGGGAATTCTACCTTGATGTTAAGGGGCTTGTAGATTCTACTGAAGCAAACGCTGGAGGAGATTCTAATTCAAAACCTGTACAGCCTAGATTTTAATTTTATCATATCAGCAAATGAATGGAGCCAGCCCCAGATGAATAGGCGATGTTTGCTGCAAGGAACCTGGACTTTACTCCTCTTTTTTGCCTGTCTTGCTGGAATCGCCTTGGCTTTACCAAAGCAAAAACAAATTTCTCACCTTTGTACAAAGGTTAATTGCAAGGAACTTAGTCAGCAACAATTGCAACAAATTTCCCAGGCTATTACCGTCAAAGTACTTGCAAAAGATTTCTTGGGTTCAGGAAGTTTACTAAAAAATGAAGGACTGGTTTATACAGTTATCACTAATGCTCATGTGTTGAGAACTGCTGAACCTCCCTATCAAATTCAAACACCAGATGGGCTTATTTACCAAGCTACGATAGTTAAAAATGTGAGTTGGGACGGTAATGATTTGGGTTTGTTGCAGTTTCGCAGCACTGGTGCTGTTTATCAAGTGGGAAATTTGGCAGATTCTTCTAGCTTGGCTATTGGAGATAAGGTATTTGTGGGTGGATTTACTTCGAGGATTGAGGAGTCTCAGACAACCCGGTTTGTATTTACATCCGGTCAGGTTTCTTTGGTACTCGACAAAGCATTAGAGGCTGGTTACCAAATTGGTTATACCAATGATATCCGCAAAGGGATGAGTGGCGCACCTTTGTTAAACCATCGGGGTGAGATTGTGGGTATTAATGGGCGACATAAATATCCTCTGTGGGATGCTCCTGAATTCTATAAAGATGGGTCACAGGTTTGTAAACCTTTGAAGGAATTAATTACTAGTTCTAGTTTGGCAGTTCCAATCAAAACAGTGGTGCAGTTGGCTCCAAAATTTGCGCCAAAACCAAAAAATATTACTCAACAAAATCCTGAATTGATGCCAATAGAATCTGATTTTGAGCCAGAAAAAGATAAGTATATTCCCTATAGTATTTTGCAAATGCAAGCTGCTGCTGAGGCGGCAAAAAATTGCATTTAGTAGGGTGTGTTAGCGACAGCGTTACGAACTCCGTTTATAAGGATTTGGTGCGTTACGAACTCCGTTTATAAGGATTTGGTGCGTTACGAACTCCGTTTATAAGGATTTGGTGCGTTACGAACTCCGTTTATAAGGATTTGGTGCGTTACGAACTCCGTTCTAACGCACCCTACAATACTGAGGCGGCAAAAAGTTGTATTCAGTAACGCCTGTTTTTCAAGCAATTAGAGGTTAAATCATGAGGTTTACTGGTGGACTTGCGGCGGTTTTATGTGGTACAGCAATTGTGATTGTGTCGCCGTTAGTCGCTAAGGCGTTGACGGCTTCACAAGTTTATTCTATAGCGCAAGAAATTACAGTTCGCATTGATGGCGCGAATACTGGTTCTGGAATAATTATTGAGCGTCAAGGTGATAGTTATACTGTTGTGACTTGCTGGCATGTAGTACAAGAAAAAGGTAGCTACACTATCCAGACTTCTGATGGGAGGAAATATACAATCAACAATAGCCAAGTAAAACGATTAGGGAATGTTGATTTGGCTGTGTTTCAGTTTAGCAGTAACCAAAATTATCGCGTAGCAGAAAAAGGAAACTCTGACCAAGTTACAGGAGGTAAAAATGTTTATATTGCTGGTTATCCCAATATAGCAGGACGCAACTTTCAAAGTTTAGATGGGAAAATTTCTGGTCGGGTACAAAACCCCAAAGATGGCTATGCTTTGCTTTATACAGTGCAAGCTTTCGGAGGAATGAGTGGTGGTCCGATACTAGATGAGGAAGGGAAGTTAGTTGGTATTCACGGCCGCGCTGAAACTGATCCTGGTGGGGGTGGTACTGCGGTGTTAGGAATTCCGTTGAACACTTATTTAAGTCTTGCACCGTCTGCACCACCAGTGGCGATTAAGCCAACTCCTCAGCCAACAAATCCTCCACAATCTGGAAATACTAATAACTCAAAAAAAGATGTAGAGTTCTTTACTCAAGGTTATCAAAAGTATAAACAAGGTGACTGGCAAGGAGCGATCGCTGATTATGACCAAGCTATCAAAATTAATCCCAACTATGCCGATGCCTACTACAACCGGGGTATTGCTCGCAGTGACTTGGGAGATAACCAAGGTGCGATCGCTGATTACACCCAAGCTATCAAAATTAATCCCAACTATGCCTATGCCTACCACAACCGGGGTATTGCTCGCAGTGACTTGGGAGATAAGCAAGGTGCGATCGCTGATTATAACCAAGCCATTCGTCTTAATCCTAACTATGACACTGCTTACTATGGCCGGGGTAGTGTCCGCAAAGAATTGGGAGATAACCAAGGTGCGATCGCTGATTATACCCAAGCCCTCAAAATTAATCCGAACTTAGCCATTGCTTACTATGCCAGGAGTATTCCCCGCAAACTATTGGAGGATAACCAAGGGGCTATTAGCGATCTACAAAAGGCTGCGGAATTATTTAAAAAGCAGGGAGATACGGTATGGTATCAAAAGTCTTTGGATTTGATTAAGAAATATCAACAAGAATGATGATGAGGACTATATTCATCAGCACTTACTTGGGTGTCATATTTAAAGAATGGTGCGTGACGCCACAAGTCAAGTAAGCTGCGTACAATATTTATCGAACCGTCACGCACCCTACGATTAAGCTAGCACAGCTTTGGCGGGGTGGGGTTCTTCAGGTTTAGTAAGTAATTAAGCTGACATGATATAACTCAATTTCACAAATTAATTAATATCAAATGATGTAACCATTTCTTCCACCTTGGGCAAAAACTTGTCATATACCCCAACTTCAGCCGCATAAGTAATATAATAAGCTCGATTATTTCTCAGCGTCCCAATTTCCATAACCTTTAAATTACATTGCCCGTCTTGTCGTTGATAAACTAACTTATAAGCTTTGAAACTTGACAAAGTAGTATTCGCCTTTGAGTTATCAGTCACTTGGGAATTGGGATTATTGCCCACAATTTTCTTCTTAGCTGTATCCTCCTTGTATTCATCTAAAGACTGTACCTGCTTTAAAGAATCAACATTAATTGTTATCTCAACAGGACAGTTATTTGTTGGTTTTTCAACCTTGGGAAAGAATCTAGCTACCTCACCAAAACCATTTTGAGTTTGTTTTGACCAAGATTGGGGATATTTTATCTCTACTTTCAAATCAGGATTTTTATACTGCAAGAGTGGTTCTTTGGAAGTTTGGATAACCAAGAGAATCACTCCACCAATCACTGCGACAGCAAGTGGAGCAACAAATAGTTCAACAAATTTTTTCATCATTGTCCCAACTGCTTGATAATTTGGTAACGTCCACCTAGCTTTTGACCCAGCATTTAATTTCCCTCGCAGGAATTGGTTGCTTAAGGGTTATTTTAAGTGGATTTTGCTACCTAATGTCAAGTGGTATTGCTTGCAAATGTCATTTTGTCTTAGGGGTTTAGCACTGCTAAACCCTGCATAGCGTGGTACCTGCATAGCGTGGTATTAGTTACAAATGTCATTTCGTCGTAGGGGTTTAGCACTGCTAAACCCTGCATAGCGCGGATCTATTTACCATCAAAGTAATGATTAATCAAAGCGTGAAACTCAGGATTTTGGTAAATGCATACAATGATTATAGCAGTTATCGGTTGAGTCCAATACACTCGTAAGGGCACAGCAGTGCTGTGCCCCTACACGCGACTATCTAATTTTGTATTGCATCCAACTGAGAACCGCTATAATTTAGACAGTGCGTAAGTCCTAAGATATTAGGTTTACGGTTATATAAATGTCAGATGCTGCTATAATAATCCATCCATTAATTGCATCACTTTGATTGCTCCTGGTGATAAATCCCCTGGTGTAGTAAGTATCAATTGTTTTTCTAATAAACCCTTGAGGGAAATAAGTTTAAGGCTATTTTCTGCCAGAGTTTGAGCGATCGCATCCGCTGCTGGTAAATACCCAATCGCCCCCAAATCTGACAACACTGCGCGACGTAGCTGCAAATCGTCATTAGCCAGTGCTTGTGTGAGGCGATCGCCATACTGATTCGATGACGTTAGCTGATACATTGCCCGCGCTGCAGCATACTGTATCCGGGGAATAAAATGATCTAAAAATGGTTGAATCACCAAAATTGCATCGATAGCCCCCAAGGTTCCCAATGCTTCGATAATCGAATCGAAGGGTTGACTAAGTTGGGGCGGTTCTGGTGCGGGTAAAGTTCCGGGAATTTGATTATTAAGTAACTCGATTAGCCTGGGAATACAAGAGGAGTCGCCTAACATTTCCAGAGATTGGGCTGCGGCTTCCCGCACGTAGAAATCAGAGCATTCCAACGCTCGAATTAATGCCGACACTGCGCGTCTTTCCCCTAATTTCCCCAATGCTCTGGCTGCATTCCGTCGTAGGGGATAACCACCAGCATGGGTGCGATCGTCTTCGTCTTCTAAGGCTGTAATTAATACATCAATGGCTTCTGGAGCATCCACCCGAAAGCGCCCTAACCACCAAGCCGCATACACCCGCAATCCCAAATCTTCACCTTGGAGATTGGCGATCGCTTGTTCTACAGTTAATTGACCATCATCCTGGATATTAGCTTTGTTTTCCATAGTCTTGTATCTTTGTGTCTTCGTGTCTTCGTGGTTTAACTTTTAACCACCAAGGCACAAAGACACAAAGTCTTTTCAAGTCAGAATTAGCTTAATGCGTTGATAGCGTAGTCGATGTAGGAGTTTGCTTCAACAGCGGGGTCGCCACTCAAACCGTGGTTAGCTTTGATATACTTCAGAGCTTCAATATACCAGCTGGGAGATAGATCAAAGGTGCGGTTGATTTCAGCGATACCACTGATTAAGTAGTCATCCAATGGACCTGTACCACCAACAACTAGGCAGTAAGTAACCATGCGGAGGTAGTAACCGATGTCACGCACGCACTTATCTTTGCCAGTTTGAGTAGAAGCAAAGTTAGGACCAGAGGTGGTGGTGGTGTAGGGGTATTTGCTGTAAACAGCATTAGCAGCACCAGAAGCCAGGGTAGAAGCTTTTGAACTTAATGTTTTTGCAGCTTCTAGACTTGCTTTAGCTTTGCCGAAACGACCAAATGCGGTTTGGATTTCGGTGGAGCTGAGGAAGCGTCCTTGGGAATCAGCAGCAGCTACTGCTTCGGTCAAAGGGGTTTTCATGTCAGGTTTTCTCCCTATAATGTTGGTTGAAATAGCTTGTAGGAATTGTTTCAGCTATCTGAAACTGAGCAAAAATTCGATGAATCGCGCTTTTACGCAACTGCAGAAGCCGCTCTATCAAAATAGCTGGCTACTTCAGACATTAGGCTGGCACAATCGCCTCTGGTGATACCATTGTTGTCGCCAGCAATAGCGATCGCATGATCTTTCATTTTTTGAACACCAACTGCTACGGAAGCACCGGGGGTTCCTAGAGCCAAATAGGTTTCTCTCAAACCGTTGAGGCAGCGATCATCTAGAATGCTGGCATCTCCAGAGAAAATAGCATAGGTGATGTAGCGTAAGATGATTTCCATGTCGCGTAAACAAGCAGCCATGCGACGGCTGGTGTAAGCATTACCACCAGCAGCAATCAACTGGGGCTGTTCTGCAAACAGAGAACGAGCTGCATTTGCCACAATTGTGGAAGAATTGCCGGTAATGCGGTTTACAACGTCCATCCGCTTGTTGCCATCAGCAACAATAGCACTCAAAGCATCGATTTGAGAAGGACTCAGGTATTCACCCCGTGCATCAGCTTGGGAGACTACTTTTGCAAATGCGTCAAACATACACTCAATCTCCTAATTTGTTTAGCCGAGTATGGCTTGGATTATTAAGTTCTTCTTTGTTGTTTATACTATATCGTTGAATCATTTGTTTATTACAAATTGTCAAGCAGATGATGGTATGAGTTTAAATGTTTGTTTATCAGCCTTTTTGTGCTGATTACTGTGAATTTATCTTCTTAGCACTGATTAATCAGTATTCGGTAGCGTCTATCTGCCTCTAGCGGCACTATAGCCAGATATTCTTGAATATACGCTCAAGCGAAAAATGATAGAAAATATGAAGAAATATTAACAGCCTGAGTTTTGCCTACCCTGTCTTTTCCTGTCGGAGACTTACTCGGCATGGGGCATGGGGCATGGGGCATAGGGCATAGGGCATAGGGCAGGAAAAATTAACCAATGCCCTATTCCCTATCCCAGATCTCCACGAATAGGCTAGTGTGTAAGTCCTGGGACTAAGTAGCAACTTAGGTTATCAGGATTTAGTTGCTGTCCAATTTTTCTTGAGCAGTGCGAGAAAGGTGGCAATACCTTTAGAAAATCCCGGCGGATCTGGCAACACATACTCTGGGAACTCTTCATAGGGAAGCCACGGCTCCGATGAATTATGCCGCAGGTACAAAACGCGATCGTCCCCTTCTAGTTTCCAGAGCATTTGACCGCCGGTGGGAATTTCAGCCATGTCTTTCTCCTATTGTGCAAACAAAAATACTTAGTCAACCGCTAAGAGGGGTCTGGTGGGAGTACCGCAGTTAAGATGGGTGGTTTATTTACGCCGTGCAGTTCCATAGCAGCAGTAGACGATTTCTAATACTTTGACATACTCCCCGCCCTAAAAGGGCCCAGATTCTGGAGTCAAACAGCAATTGCTGGCTCTTGCCAGTCTAACATCACCTAACCCAATGGTTGATGCCCCAACCATTTGAATATTTCTCGCGGCGTTTTCATCACGTCCATTAATTGATTGACAAGACGGACAACGCCACTGTCTTATGGATAAATCTAGATTTTCTAAAATATGCCCACAATGAGAACAAGTTTTACTAGATGGATACCATTGATCTATATAAACAAGTTGTTTGTTTTTCTTTTTAGTTACCCATGACAATATTTGGATAAATTCTCCAAAAGCTACATCTGATATTTTTCTACCCCAAAGACGTTGCATACCTTTGAGGTTTAGGGTTTCAAAACATAAAACATCAAACTTGTCTGTCAATTCATGAGCTAATTTCCAGAACCAATCACGTCTGCGGTTACAAACATTTTCATGTTGACGAACTAAATTCTTTCTAGCTCTTTCACGATTATTTGACCGTTTTACCTTTTTGGAGTGGTTCTTACTAGCTTTCTTAATAGCATTCAGAGATTGCTTGAGAAATTGTGGAGAATCAATTAAAGTTCCATCAGAGCAAGTTAGAAATGTCTTCAATCCGAAATCAAACCCCGCTATTTTACCAGTCGTTGATTTAATTTCTGGTTCTAACTCATTATTAACTACAATCACCATAAATAACTCACCTATTGCAGTGCGTTTAATGGTTAATGTTTTAATTTTGCCCTCTACTTCTCTAGATTTCCAAAATTGATAAACTCGATTGGCAATTTTAATTCTATTCCCACTTAAGAGTTTATAACCTGCTTGTTTAAGCGTGAATGATTTGTATTTTTTAACCTTTTTAAAACTCGGTGGTCTGACTCCTTTCTTATTATGTTTAAAAAATAATTGGTAGGCTTTCTCTATGCGTTGACAGATATCTTGCACTGCTTGAGAACCTATTGATTGCCAAAATTGATGCCGTTTTCTTAATTTGGCAATATGAGACTGGAGTTTTGCACAGTTTAAGTGTTTGCTCCACATGCGATAGTACCGTTTATGTAGAGCAATACAATGGTTATAGATTATCCCTGCGGCGTTGATCATCCGTTTCAGGTGTCTATTCCTTTTGTGTTCGTACAGCTTAAACTTTAGTGTAATCATGGCAATATTATATCAAAGTCGCCCTAGAAGGGCGAGGCTTTAAACCCATTTCTTTGGTAACTTGAACTCAAATCAGCCCCAAAATATGGGAAAATAGAATTTGTCTACTACAGCATCTTCCTGTCAATAAACCAGGTGGTAGGGGCGCAAGGCCTTGCGCCCCTACGAGGCTCTGTCAGCAAAGCTGCTAGTTTAAAGCGGGTGAAACCAGAGCAGCAAGAAACCCTTGCCCCCTATTTCGATCATCTAATTGAGCAATTAAAGCAATTTCGTTAATCGTTACAGATATTATTTACCAATTAAAGCGGGCGGGGAAAATTTAAATTTCCCCCGCCCACTTGATGTATATAGGATTGCGGTCAGCTTTCCGATACAGATGGAGTTTAATTTTCAGTCAAGGGACGGATGCCAATAATTTTGGCGCCTAAGCGAGTAATGCGTCGCATTTCATCATTCATCCGGCTATAGGGGACTTGCAGCAGAATCGTACCGCTATTGCGAACCGGATAACTATTGTTCTGAGTTTGGTCGTTCTGCCGTAATCCTTCTACTTCATAGACAAAAACGCGATTGTCTGAGGTTGAATTTGACGCTCTGGTCAATGCGGATTGTCCCAACATGATAGTTTTATTTCCTATTGTGCTAAAGTGATACTGGCAACTTTACCGCCCAGCTTGTTAATTTGCTGAAGGGTATTGGATAGCTGCTCGTAGGGGACGATGAACTCTTTATTGCTCCGACGAACTTTCGGATATCTAGGCAAACTGATAGCCGTAACTTCAATTCGGTAGAGACCCGAGGTAGAGCCTTGGGAGGATCTGCCAAAAGTGCGGCTGGGTGCAGTTCCTTTGACGGAGGGTAGGTAAGCCCAACCTTCAGTGCCACCGGAAGGAGCGACAATTGCAGAGGCACTATTTTTAGCTAGGTCCACTGCTAAACGAGAATTCGCACCAGCTAGCTGGGAGCGATCGCTATTAGCATAGCCGCGATAAAGACGGAACATCCGTGTGAAACCAACGGTTCTCTGACCTACTCCTGTGGTTACGAAGTCACGGTAGTAGGGGACGATCGCATCTCCAAAGTAAGCGTCATATTCAGCAGAGTCGATATAGGAATCGATATCTGCGTCGAAGCCTTGATTTTGGTAGCGGTCGAGATGCTCAATCACTTCCGACTCATCGTAGGGAGCGCGTCCGAGCAAATGTTTGATGTTCAATTCAATTACCCGAGTTTGAAAATTCGGATAAAGGAATTTGGTTTTGTATAATTCAGATTTGGCAACCGCCCGAACAAAATCCCGGACACTGAGTTTACCATTGACCAGCAACGACTCCAAGCTAGTGAGACGTTCTGATTGCATCAGGTAGTCGTTGCCTAATACCTGACGATAAACTGCCCAAATGACAGTTTTGGCATCTTCTGCTGTCCAATTTGGACGCAGTTCAACCCGGGGTGTTCCCTCAAAAGCCGTAGTTCCTAAACGAGATGCTGCGGTTGTAATTGCCACGAATAGCTCTCCTTGTAGACTTGATGTTGCAAAATTGATCGGTTCAGGCAGGAGAAATATTGATCACCCGACTACCCCGCTGATTCAGGCGTTGTAGGGTGGCTGAGAGTTGGTCGTATGCTACCAAATACTCACTCATACTACGTCGTATCTGGGTGATTCGTCCTCTATCTGCTTGCATAACTCGCACTCGGTAAAGCTGTCCGCGATCGCCTGCGACAGTTCCCGCAAGTCCCCGTCCGAAGTTCGGAGTTTGAATCGGACTAGCTAAATTTAACGCGAGATCTTGGGTTAACCAAGCAGCTTTATTTTTACCTTGGGCGCGATCACTATTAGCATACCCCCGATAGATCTGAAACATCCGGCTGAAGCCTACTGTTTTTTGTCCCGGTTGAGTTTCAAATCCCCGATAATAGGGAACAACCGATTCTCCAAAGTTTTCTTGATATTCGAGTGAATCAATATAGGAATTGATTTCTGCCTCGTATCCTTTTTGCGTATAGAGATTGACATGGTAGGCAATCTCTGCTTCATCGTAGGTAGCACGACCAAGCAGATGCTTGTAGTTCAATTCGATGAAGCGGACTTGAGGCGTAGAGTGAAAGAATTTTTGCCGATATAGTTCAGATTGCACCAGGGCCCGGACAAAATCCCTAACAGTAATGTTACCTTGCTGCAATAACGATTCTGCACTGGTGAGGCGTTCGCTTTCCATCAAGTGATCATTGCCAAACACTTGACGGTAGGCAGCAAGAATCACTGCTTTTACATCCTCATTTGCCCGCAATTCTGTAGGAGGTGTGCTTGCAAATGGCTCAAATCCTAGCTGACTGGCTGCTGTAGAACTAGTCATCACTGAATTTCCTTAATTTCAACAGGTCTTAAAACCTAACCCCCAATCGCTGTTAATCATAAAAAACATGCCCAGAACCCCAAAAAACTGCCCATGCTAGAAAATTAGCATTCACAGCCTTCAGTTGTTCTGGGCAAAAGGAAAACCCTAGCTTAGGGCGTTGATGGCATAGTCAATGTAGGAATTTGCTTCTACAGCAGGATCGCCACTCAATCCATGATTGGCTTTGATGTACTTGAGAGCTTCAACGTACCAGCTGGGAGACAGATCAAAGGTACGGTTGATTTCTGTCAAACCACCAATCAGGTAGTCATCCAAAGGACTTGTACCGCCTGCAATTAGACAGTAGGTGACGATGCGAATGTATTGACATACTCCCCGGCGTGAACGCACGGGGATTCTTCACGCTTCATTGACAGATACTACCGAAGTAGGTTTACTCCGTCTCGACGTGCATTTAGAGTCGTGGCAATGCCCTATCCCGACTTTTTCTATATTCTTGGCAGCATTTCCATCGCGCTCATGTTCAGTCCCGCAATTTAAGCACTTAATCTGGCGCACCTTTAAATCAAGTTTGCCCCACTTAAAACCGCATTCAGAACAGACTTGACTAGTTGGTTCCCATCGACTAATGACATGGAAAGTTCTATCATATTTTGCCGACTTAGCCTCGCATTGTGTCCGAAACTCACGCCAACCCTGCAAACTAATTACTCTTGAAAGTTTGCGGTTTTTAACCATCCCAGACACATTCAAATCTTCTAAAACAATAGCTTGGTTTTCGCTAACAATCTTAGTTGATAATTTGTGCAGAAAGTCTCTGCGGGTGTCGGCGATTTGGTTATGACGTTTTGCGATTTGAATCCGGGTTTTGTCCCGCCGCTTTGAATCTTTATGTTGTCGTGCTAATTTCTTTTGTAGTTGGCGAATTTTCCTGTCAAGCTTTTTATAGCTAGGACTTTCAGCTTTTTCACCATTACTCATTACCGCAAAAGTCTTGATACCTAAATCAATCCCGATAGCGCCAGCGTTAGCGACGCAGGAGCGTCTAGTTTGGCTTTTAGTATCAAGGCTGACAGGCTCAATATCAACCACAAAACTTAAAAAATAGCGATTAGCACAATCTTTAATAATAGTAACTGAGCTAGGTTCACAAGGTAATTGCCTAGACCAAATTGGATTAACATTTCCAATCTTGGCTAGGTACACCACCTCTTTACTAATAGAGAAACCGCCACGAGTAAGACGCGCAGACTGTTGATTCGTTTTCTTTTTAAATCTAGGGCTACCTAGTTTCTTGCCTTTTCTTTTGCCTTTTAGGGAATCAAAAAAGTTCTTATAAGCAGTTCCTAAATCCGCGACTGATTGCTGCAACGCAATGCTAGCTACGCTACTAAGCCAAGAACGCTGCTCAGTCTTTTTACTTTGGGTTAATACTAATTTTTGCAGATCCCCATTGCTAGGAAGTTTCTCGGACTGTTTGCACAAAGCCAAAGCATCATTCCAAACTACCCGCACACACCCAAACAACTGAGCTAGGCTCGTTCGTTGTTGATCTGTTGGATAGAATCGGTATTTATATCTGGCTTTCACGGCTTTGTGTTATAGTTTGTCTGTATCTATAACATAACTTGGTCTGTAAAAAATGTCAAGCGATCTTCGTCGCGAAAGACACAGTGTTACAGACTTAAAACTTCACTTGGTCTGCGTTACTAAATATCGATTGCCTATACTCACCAACGTGAGTCTTGCTTTGATTGAAAAGTCATTTAGCGAAGTATCTGAAAAGATGAATTTCAAAGTACAGGAACTTAACGGGGAGGTAGACCACGTACACGTATTAATTGAATATCCTCCTAAATTGTTTATCTCTCAGATAGTGAACGCGCTCAAATGGGTTTCGAGTCGTCGCTATGGACAAGAGGGATTTAAGAAACCGCTAGGAAAAGACGCTTTATGGAGTCCTTCTTATTTTGCCTCTTCAGTAGGCGACGCACCCTTGGAGGTACTAAAAAGATATATACAGAATCAATTAAAGCCGTCCTAGAAGGACGGGGCTTTTACCCATTTTTTCGGTAACATAGCGCAGAATGATGTCCATATCGCGCAAGCAAGCAGCCATGCGACGGTGGGTATAAGCATTACCACCAGGTGCAATCAACTGGGGTTGTTCGTCAAACAAAGAACGTGCTGCATTAGCCACGATTGTGGATGCATTGCCGGTAATCCGGTTAACAACATCCATCCGTTTTGTACCAGCAGCTACCAAATCCTTTAATGCATCGATTTCTGCGTCGGTGACGTATGAGCCTCGGGTATCAGCTTGGGAAACTACTTTGGTAAAAGCGTCAAGCATTCCAACATCTCCTAATAATTATTAATATGCTGTGGATTCAAATTCGGTTCAAAAACTGTGTCTTGATTTGAATAAGCATGATTGATTGAGATATAATTCCGCTATTATCAGTAAACAGGCGAACAGTCACCAGCAAGTTAAACTCGCTTGACAATAACGGTAATTTAATCTTTGCACTGTCACCTAGTTCTGATACACTAAGGTTACAGCCATAAATCAATACTACTAATATCCACAACAACCATTTTTTTAAGACTTACAAGTCCAGATAATTAAATGGCTGATGATCAAGTTCTCACAAACTGAACCTTCTGCTTCAAGGGCAAAGAGTTCAGCGGTTTTTTGAACCTAAATTTGATTAAAGCAATCCGTTTGTGCAAATTTTGTGCAATTTTAATTTTCTTGCCGGATAATTGGTTAAAAAATATTAAGCAAATGCTGAAACCCTGTGATATCAAGGATTGTTTGTATTTTGCTTTTGTCTTGAGTCTTAATTTCTCGTTACATCTGGTTACATTTGTTAACTAAATCGCCGTAAGTCCCCCACTGAAAACGTAGTGGTGGGAAGTTGGTTGAGATTGATAGATGGTTCCCTGAGATTTTTACAGACACATGAGATCTGCAAGGTACCCCAAAAATCTAAAATCCAAAACTTGTACTGAGCGTTCGCGCAGCGTCCCGCAGGGAAGTCGTTGGCGTAGCCTCTGTCTACGACACGCTACGCGAACGCAGAGAAGTATCCAAAATCTAAAATTCGGAGGGGGAAGCAGGGGAAGCAGGGGAAGCAGACCCATGTAGGTTGGGTTGAGGAACGTAGACCCGCAGGGGCGAAGCACAGGCTAACCCAACATTTGGCGGGTTTGTTGGGTTGAGGCTTTGCGAAACCCAACCTACAATTTTCCTTAACTGAACCGTATTGAGATATGAGTTAACCTACGCAGTATTGAGGGTGGGTGGAATTTTTTATTTGTCAGTGTCCATTAGCAGTCACTAATGAGATGATAAAGTAACCAGAGAAAAAGATCAGGGCTAAACCCCAGTCTCGTCTTCTGGCTGCAGGATAGCATCACAGTACCGGACTAAAGTACTCAGGCGATCGCCAATGGTCTGTAGTCTAGTTTGTACAGTAGCAGCTTGTCTTGCCCCTTGGTAAAACATTACGTCTATTTCCAATAGGCGCAATTGCTTGCTCATCTCCGTCCGATAAGATTGTTCGTGCGAGTTAGACTCGGCTATTGGTACAATCTGCTCCTGAAATAATTCCTTTAAGGAGGCTAAACGCCGTTGTAATTGGGTTGCATCTATTTGGGTAGTGGTGACATCGGAGCGGAATTGCTCTAGGGAGTTTGCCAAAGCCTGATATTTTTCTTTATTTAGAGACATCCAGTGCCAGTTGAGATAGTATTAATGTCAAGAAAATTTTCTTCTACAATAAACTTTCTTAACCTGTTTTTAGAACCAGAAGCCTCAAATAGGACTTTGAGGTTTTATTTTCCAGACATGTATTTGCCCAATTATGAACCTTGAAATTCGCACTGGATGATTACCATCGGCATTTCGGGCATTATCCGCATTCAGCCTTTCCTATCCGTCTGTGAGTTACAGCATCTTTTATAGGCCATGCTGTCATTTGTCTATCTCTGATCTCTGACTTAATCCAACGATCACCTCTATTCCCTTTTGTATGAGTAGCACAGTTATCAATTCCACCATGAATCTTCCACTTCCGGAATGGCTACACAAATGTTTAAACGAGTCATCAGGAACTAGTGGCGAAGTGGAAGATGAGCGACGGTATAGCGATGCAGCATTGATTGGTCGAGCATTTGAATTTGCTTATCAACTGCATGAAGGTCAATATCGCAAATCGGGAGAGCCATACATTTTTCATCCCCTGGCAGTGGCAGGATTGCTACGTGATTTAGGAGGCAGTTCTGCTATGATAGCAGCTGGATTCCTACATGATGTAGTGGAAGATACAGAAATTACCATTGAACAAATAGAAGAGCGCTTTGGTCCTGAAGTACGGCAATTAGTCGAAGGTGTCACCAAGCTTTCTAAAATCAATTTTAAAAGCAAAACTGAAAGTCAAGCCGAAAACTTCCGGCGGATGTTTTTGGCAATGGCCCAAGATATTCGCGTCATTGTGGTGAAATTGGCTGATCGTTTGCATAATATGCGAACCTTACAAGTAATGCCAGAGGAAAAACGTCGCCGCATTGCTCAAGAAACGCGAGATATCTTTGCTCCCCTAGCCAATCGTTTGGGAATCTGGCACTTTAAATGGGAATTGGAAGATTTAGCATTTAAGTATTTAGAACCGGAAGCTTTTCGCCAAATTCAGCAGCATGTTGCCGAAAAACGGACGGCGCGAGAAGAAAAACTCGCCAAAGCTACGGAAATTATCCGGCAGCGTTTACAGCAAGCCGGAATTAAATGCCTCGATATCAGCGGTCGTCCCAAACACCTTTATAGTATCTACCAAAAAATGCAGCGGCAGCAAAAAGAATTTCACGAAATTTATGATTTAGCAGCCCTGCGAATTATTGTCCAAACAAATGAGGAATGCTATCGTGCTTTGGCAGTGGTTCACGATGCTTTTCGTCCGATACCTGGTAGATTTAAAGATTACATCGGACTACCTAAGCCTAATCGTTACCAATCATTGCATACAGGCGTCATTGGGCTAACCGGTCGTCCTTTAGAGGTGCAAATTCGCACACAGCAAATGCACCATATTGCTGAGTATGGGATCGCAGCTCATTGGAAGTATAAAGAAACAGGGGGATCTAACACCACTCATTTGACCTCATCTGATGAAAAATTTACCTGGTTGCGGCAGTTATTAGAATGGCAAAGTGATTTAAAAGATGCCCAGGAATACTTAGATAGCGTTAAAGATAACTTATTTGAAGACGACGTTTATGTATTCACGCCTAAGGGGGATGTTGTACCTTTAAGTCCTGGTTCTACGAGTGTGGATTTTGGCTATCGCATTCATACCGAAGTCGGAAACCACTGTGCAGGGGCGCGGGTAAATGGGCGGATAGTCCCCCTGTCCACAAGGCTGCAAAATGGTGATATTGTGGAGATTATTACGCAAAAGAATAGCCATCCCAGTTTGGATTGGTTAAACTTTGTCAGAACCTCGGCAGCAAAATATCGCATTAAACAATGGTACAAGCGATCGCGCCGGGAAGAAAATGTTGCCCGTGGTCGGGAATTGCTAGAAAAAGAACTAGGTAAAAACAGTTTTGACAACTTCCTCAAGTCAAACACCATGCAGACTGTGGCAGAAAAGTGTAACTATCATAGTGTGGAAGATTTACTCGCGGGTTTGGGTTACGGTGAAATTACCCTGAATCTAGTCCTAAATCGTTGGCGCGAAGTGGCAAAAGCCCAACAACCAATTGTGACTACGCCCCTCCTTCCCACCAAAGAGTCAGCCTCCGCCAAAGCCTTGCGGGATGCGTCTTTTAGCTCACGCACCACCGATTCGCCAATTATTGGCGTAGAAGGACTGGTATATCATATAGCTGGGTGTTGTACGCCAATTCCCGGAGAAGCGATTATTGGTGTAGTGACACGAGGTCGGGGGATTTCCATTCATCGTCAAGGATGTAATAATCTAGAAAGTGTTGAGTATGAGCGCCTAGTACCAGTCACCTGGAACCCAGCAGCGGAAACTAGGAGTCGTCCTCAAACTTACCCAGTCAATATTCAAATTGAAGCTCTTGATCGTGTGGGGGTTTTAAAAGATATATTATCTCGGTTGAGTGACCAAGGGATCAATGTCCGCCATGCTCAAGTCAAAACTGCTATCGGTCAACCAGCTTTAATGGATTTAGGCATAGATATACGCGATCGCCCCCAATTAGAACAAGTCTTTACCCAAATCAAAAAAATGAGCGACATCTTGAATATCCACCGCGTTGGTCAAATTGATGAGTAGTTAGGGGATTGGGGACACTTCGGCAAGCTCAGTGCATCGCTGGGGATTGGGGACTGGGGACACTTCGACAAGCTCAGTGCATCGCTGGGGATTGGGGATTGGGGACTGGGGTCCTGCTCGTAGTATTTTTACTCACAACTCAGGAATCAGGAGCGATCACTATTTTCAGGCTAGCTAATCACGGGAAAATCCCACAAACAAACATGAAAGTCTATTGGACTAGCCCCGATTTTCAAGCTAGTGTAAAGCTGTTGTTAAAATCTGCTTCAGAAGCTCCTCGAAGTCTCACTAGGATGATACAAAGAAATTATCCCTAAATTGCGCTGGTAGCAGTAATTCTGCTGCGTAGTGTTCTTCTACAGTCGGTTGTGGTCAATAGATGTATCATTAAAAACCCCATCCACGGATCACAATTCACCAACCTCACCCTTGAAGGGCGAGGATTGTCTAAACCAATTTGGACAACGCAAGAGGTGAATACCGCATTGAGACACAGGTTGGTACGCACTTCCAGATACTTCCCTAGTCTGGACTATCTGCAAGCCTAATTGGTTAGGCGTTGTGTAAAAACAAGATATCTTATCTGTGTTGCGGGAAGGGACTTAAACGGGTTTTCCTGGTTTCCTGTTGCTCAACGCCATTTAAAAACCAGTCCCCGTAAGGGGCTTGTAAAGCCGTCCTAGAAGGACGGGGTTTCTACCCATTTTTCTGATGAAAGTCAGTTGTCATGAGTAATTAGTAATTCGACAAATGACAAATTACACAGGACAACGGAAAATTGACAATTGACAACCGACAAACTTTGTTCAGCAAAACACTTTTATAGCTTAACAATAATGAAAGCATCTGCTAAATTCGACTTTGAGGACGAGAAATTTAATGCACCGCCTTCTCAAGTCATCCCCTGGTGTCAGATGATTAATCCTCGATATGGCACAGACGGTATCCAAGCCTACGGATTGGCAGTTAAGCTAGATAATGCCCATGCTGTCGGCTTTACTCCCGATGAAAATTGGCAACAGGTAGAGCATGAATTTAGCTCCGGTACTGAAACTGTATTTATTAGTACAACCCCACGTATAGTTATAGTCCGTCGCGGACCGTTGTCTGTCAAAGACCGAGAAACAGGGATAAAATTGGGTACTCTCAAAGAGAATTATGATGCCTTTTTAGCAGACAAACTTAAATTTAAGACCTTCACCCGTTATCTAATATATTTAGTAGGAGAAAATAAAAACTTGTTACATGAATCACCACTGCAATTAACGCTCAATGGTGCAGCCGGAGCAAGTTTCAGCAAAACCTACTGTGAATATCAACAAGGAAAAGTTGTCAGCGGATTTGTTGCAGAACTAGAAAAAGCTTATGCAGGATACCGTAAACAACCAGTGACACCAAAAGGTCCACTATTTCACGCCCACGGCATTTTTTCGCCCATCATTGACTGTGAAGAGCGAGGCATTGAACCAAATATAGTACTGGTAGCTTCAACTGTCGATTATAAGCATCCCACAGTAGGGACATTAACACAATACATGATCGCCTCAGATGCACCAGAGTCAGCTAAAATCTGCAAAACTTTTGAAGAACACAAAGAGTTTGGCAAGGAACCATTGAAATCAGAAACCCCCAAAATGGCCTTAGCGGGGGTTTCTGGTTCTTATGTTTACGCTGATGAGGATGAGTTCGGTTATCCACCGTACTAGGGATTGGGGACACTTCGGCAAGCTCAGTGCATCGCTGGGGATTGGTGATTGGGGACACTTCGGCAAGCTCAGTGCATCGCTGGGGATTGGGGACTGGGGGAAATTTTCAATTGTTCATCGCGCTATCTCCCTATGTGCCCCCTATCCTCTTGTCTATTCTTTGAGCAGTAAGTAATATAGTGAACCATTACCGCCTGTAACGCCAGCGCGATCGCCTGCGAGTTGACCAGTTCCCATGAAATAATCTACCCGTCCTGGTCCTTTGATGGCGCTACCTGTATCCTGATCTAGCACGAAGCGGCTGACTTTGCGATACTCCAACTTGCGACCACGGGTGGGATAGGGAAGTGAGGTGTAAACCAGCGCTAGCGCTCCCGGAGGCATGAGAGACTTATCTGTAGCGATGGAACGCTCTGCTGTGACGGGTACATTAATACTCCCATGTGGTAATCCCCCGTCCGTCTCTTTGAAGAAAACAAACCTCTCCCAGCGGGGTAAATAATTATTTAATTCCAGGGGATTTTGCTGGAAATAACTGATTACACCTGGTAGACTTAATTTACTAGCTGGGAGTTTGCCGTCTTTCGCTAATTCTCTGCCGATACTAGTCCAAGGGTAATCAGTTCCACCTGCGAAGCCTACAGAGGTTTTCTTGCCATCAGTTAACTGAATTTGGGCAGAACCTTGGATGTGTACCATGTATGCATCTAGGCGATCCCGGAACCAAAACAGTTCTAAACCGCGCAGCTGGCTTTTATCCCCTAGTAAACCATCTTGTCCTTCCAAATCAATCCGTTTTGGGTGGGGTTTAGCCCATTGATCAAAGTCGGACGGTAGCCGATAAAGGGGATATTTATATTCTGCAGTTTTTACCCGGCTAGCTGTGTAAATAGGCTCATAATATGCGGTGTATTTAACAGTCCCCTTGTCGTCGTTACCCACGGACTTATAAAAAACAAACTCTCGACGCACAGCAGCTTGTAATTGTGCTGGAGACCTGGATTGAACAACTAACTGACGAAAGCGCAGCAAACTACGACGCACGCGATCGAGGGTAATTTCCTTGATAGGATATTGTTGATAGGCGGCGATCGCAGCATCTCTTGACAGGTATTTTAAACTGTTATCAATTGATGTCAATAATGCTTGGCGATCGCCCCGTTTACCCCTGCGACCCCAAAGTTGCTCATCCCAACCTAAGCAAGCCTGACGGGGGGTACAATCGCTTCCTAAGTCGATTGGTTTGAGCGGTGGTGACACCTCAGGATTGCTTGGGGGTGCTGCTTGCGGTGTCTCAGGATTGGTTGGTATCGGTGAGGGTAAATTAGGAACTTGAGCAACAGCAGACCAAAGTGTGTTTACAAAGACAATTCCTAGACTCAAGGAAAGCAAAGCAAGGGTTTTTCTCATCATTTACATTTATCAGTTGAATCTTTCAACACTAGAGGTAAAAATGGGTTCTACGCGAATGGCGACAATCCGAGATGGGCGTACCACCATATACTCACCTTGAATATTCTTGATCGGTACGCTGATAAAATCATGAGAAGCAGACTTGGGCACAAGCTCTCCACTATACCACTTTTGAAAGTCTTGAATAGTAGGAAAACGTACTTCTTCGCGGTGACCACTGTCCATTAAAAGGTGTACAGCGTATTCATTTGGAGTTCTTGCCATAAAGTTGAATCATTTGAGACACATTCAACCCATTGTTAACCCACGTAACCCTAGAATGAAAAGGGGAAGCATACGGGAGTAGCCATTTCTGTTCACAAAAGTGAGAAATTAATCACTCATTATTGGTCATTCCTAATTCTGAAATTTTCCTTTCGTGCTATGACGGTTGCCTACCCAGCAACAGTTCCCAACCAATTGTCCAGTGCAAGAAAAATTTTAACCTACAACTGAGGACAGAATCCAAAATTGGGAAATTTCCGCAAAACTTATTTTATTGCTAAATTAATGCTGGCAATGCTAATGCTTATGTCAATATGTAAGTAAGGAGAGCAATTTCCTGGACTTAGGCTAGTGATATAATGTTAGGAAGGATACTAGTTGGACGTTACCAAATCCTCCAAGTCTTAGGTGGAGGAGGATTTGGTCAAACTTACATTGCTCTTGACACCCACCGACCAGGTTCCCCTAAGTGCGTTGTCAAGCACCTCAAGCCCTTTACCCATAATCCCGAATTCCTCGCAACCGCTAGAAGGCTATTCACCATTGAGGCCGCAACTCTCGAAAAACTGGGTCATCATGACCAGATTCCTCGACTGTTAGCCTATTTTGAAGATAACCATGAGTTCTTCTTGGTACAGGAGTTCATTCAAGGATATTCGCTAAAAGCTGAATTCCTACCTGGTCAACGCTGGACAGAAGACCAAGTGATTCAACTTCTACAACAGATCTTGGGTATTCTGGAATTTTTTCACAGCTATCAAGTCATCCATCGAGATATCAAACCAGACAATATCATCAGACGCCAAGAGGACAGTAAGTTAGTACTCATTGACTTTGGCGCGGTCAAGCAAATCCAAACTCAAATGCTCACAGGTACAACGCTGGGTGAGACTACCATCGCCATTGGTACCCCTGGATATATGTCTACAGAACAGGGACAAGGTAAACCCCGTCCCAACAGCGATATTTATTCTTTGGGGATTATTGGGATTCAAGCCCTGACAGGGTTGCATCCTAAACAACTTCAGGAAGACCCAAATACAGGCGAAATTTTCTGGGAACATCAGGCTCAGGTCAGCCCTTGGTTAGCTACTGTGCTATCCAAGATGGTATTATACCACTTTAAAG
The DNA here is from genome assembly GCA_038087035.1 of Gloeotrichia echinulata CP02. Lineage (NCBI taxonomy): Bacteria > Bacillati > Cyanobacteriota > Cyanophyceae > Nostocales > Gloeotrichiaceae > Gloeotrichia > Gloeotrichia echinulata. The sequence goes on from CP051187.1 coordinate 1,563,055, forward strand.
AACGCTACCAGTCTGCCAGACTTGTCCTCCAGGATCTTCAACAATTCGATACTCAAATTGAATATCAAGCAATTCAACCACCATCATCCGTCATCCACTCATCCCCAACTTCTCAATCTGAACAAAACACAATTAGGAATTCGACTAAAAGCTCAATTCCTGCTGTCCTGTCTCCAGAACAGTACACTAACCTCGAAAGGATTCTCTTAGAACTTGTCGGTCCGTTAGCTCCAACATTATTACGAAAAATTACAGCCTCAGCCTCCAGTTACCAAGATGTCATAGATAATTTGACACTTCACCTTGCAGGACATCAAAAAAATGAGTTTCAAGAGAAGTCAAGGTTGCTATTGCGGCAAACTACTGGACAGACTAAACCGACCTCAGACAGTATACCACGCAATGCACCTCCAGGCATCAGTGATAGCTTTGTGCGTCAATGTGAGCGAGAATTGACAAATTTAATCGGTCCAATAGCTAGTTTTCTCGTGCAAAAAGCTATCAAAACTTCTGGTTCAACGACTCAGGCTGAATTTGTGAAAATTTTAGCATCAAAAATTCCCGATCCTCAAAAAGCTCTGCAATTTCAGCAGCGCTTATTGTCTTAATATTCATTTGTCATTTGTCATTTGTCATTACTCATTACTCATTACTCATTACTCATTACTCATTACTGATTACTCATTACTGGTTACTCATTACTCATTACTCATTACTCATTACTCATTACTGATTACTCATTACTGATTACTGATTACTCATTACTCATTACTCATTACTCATTACTGATTACTCATTACTGATTACTGATTACTCATTACTCATTACTCATTACTCATTACTCATTACTCATTACTCATTACTCATTACTCATTACTCATTACTCATTACTCATTACTCATTACTCATTACTGATTACTCATTACTCATTACTCATTACTCATTACTGATTACTCATTACTCATTACTCATTACTCATTACTCATTACTCATTACTCATTACTCATTACTCATTACTCATTACTCATTACTCATTACTCATTACTCATTACTCATTACTCATTACTCATTACTCATTACTCATTACTCATTACTCATTACTCATTACTCATTACTCATTACTCATTACTGATTACTGATTACTCATTACTCATTACTCATTACTCATTACTCATTACTCATTACTCATTACTCATTACTCATTACTCATTACTCATTACTCATTACTCATTACTCATTACTCATTACTCATTACTCATTACTCATTACTCATTACTCATTACTCATTACTCATTACTCATTACTCATTACTCATTACTCATTACTCATTACTGATTACTCATTACTCATTACTCATTACTCATTACTCATTACTCATTACTCATTACTCATTACTCATTACTCATTACTCATTACTCATTACTCATTACTCATTACTGATTACTCATTACTCATTACTCATTACTGATTACTCATTACTCATTACTCATTACTCATTACTCATTACTCATTACTCATTACTCATTACTCATTACTCATTACTCATTACTCATTACTCATTACTCATTACTGATTACTCATTACTCATTACTCATTACTGATTACTCATTACTCATTACTCATTACTCATTACTCATTACTCATTACTCATTACTCATTACTCATTACTCATTACTCATTACTCATTACTCATTACTCATTACTCATTACTCTTTGTCATTGGTCATTTGTCCTTTGTCATCTCCCTAGACCCTAGACCCTTGACCCTTGACAAATTCTTTAATTTTACTGACCTTGCTGATTCAGCATATCCATAGCTATTGTTAAACTATATTTCATCCGATTAAATGCTGCTGCCAAACCGCCAATTTCATCATGAGAATTTTCTTCAAAATCAGCAGTCATATCTCCAGTGCTAACTTTTTGAGCGATTTTTTCTATTTTTTTAATACGCGCAATTACACCTTTTTTGATTAAGAAATTAATTACAATAATGATGATAGTAAAAATCGCAATTAATAGCCCCATAACTAACGACCAAGTACGTTGAGCATTATTAAAAACTTCTTCATAAGGAACAGATATCATTTGAGCTGCAACAATTTCATTGAGTTTCCACCCAAAACCATTGTTAGAGCCATAAGTTGTCAGCTGACTCTTAGGAGCTTTATCTGGTGTAGAATGGCAGCGGAGACAACTTTCTTCTGTTACAGCCAGTGGTCGCGCAATATAAAAGACTTTCCCTTCGGGTAAGGTGCGAAAGTCTGAGATTTCTTGAAGCTTGGGATTCTTGCGGAGGCGATCCACAATTTTAGTTTCAAAACCATCAGCTTTGTCTCGTAAATTAGTTGGATTCAGTGTTGCTTCTTTATAAAGAAAATTTTGGTATTCTTCGTTCTTGCGGAAATTTTCAAACACCTCTGTGGCAGAATAAGCTGGTACTGTTTCTGGGATGAATGCGGGTTCTGTTTCTAGTCTAGATGCTAGTAGGTTATTAACATGATTGCTTGTATATTTTCTTACCGAGTTCATCGTTTTAATCAGAATCTGCGCCTTAGTAGTCACTTCATTTTGCGCTTTCTGCTCAAATACAGTTGATAAGGCAATACCGCTGCCAATAATGCTAATAATGAAGACTAGGATCAAAAGCAAGTTAAACTTAGTACCAATTTTTAAGTTGTTCAACATAATGTTTACTGGTAGGCAAAACTTTAGAGTTGTCCGGGTAATCTTAACCTATCTCATCTTACTTATATCTGGTTTTGAGCAGATATTTCAAGCGTAAAAAATATTAATTTATTCTGAATTCTGCTTAGTAGTCTGTCAGAGATGATTTGCAGGGTTTTAGTAATTTGGCTTTTGTCAGATATCGGGCTGTTTTTATGGTAAGATGCACTAAACTTTACTGCTGTGCAGTTGCTTGATGTTAACGCCGAGTTCAGGATATTTGTTATCACAAAAACTAGTAATGTCTGGTAAATTTTCGCGTCGCTTTGTGCTTTCACAGATGCTATTTTTGACCATTGGTGCATGTCAATCAACACCTGAGTTTGATGGACTATTAACCATTGGCTGTATCACCTATGGTGGTGGAGAAGAAATAATTAACCGATACGCTAAGTTCAATCGTTACTTAGCTGAAAAAACCAAAGCACACGTTCGGATAGAGCCTGTTTTTAATGAAAATAAAGCAATGGAGCGCCTAGAATCTCGTGCGTGGTCTTTGGTATTTGCTCCACCAGGTTTAGCAGGTATTGCTATCTCTCGCTACCAATACATTCCCTTGTTTCCTTTAGTGGGTGTAAATAATCTACGCTCTATCTTGGTGGTACGCAAAGACAGCCCGATCCGTGAATTAAAACAGCTACAGAATCAAATAGTTGCTTTGGGTCAACCAGGTTCAGCCACAGGATATGACTTGCCCCTTTACAATCTTTATGGTCTTACACTGAAAGATATATTGTCTGCACCTACGCCAAAAACAGTGATGGAATGGGTAGCTGAAGGAAAAGCGGCAGCTGGTGCCGTGGCGATCGCAGAATATAATCTTTACAGTCAACAATTACAACAGACGGAATTTCGTATAGTCTACACAGACCCGCACTACGTTCCCGCTGGTGTGGTTTTAATAGGACCGAATATAGAACGCAATCGCCAAGAGTATATCCGCAAAATCATGAGTGAATTACCTGCAATTTCCGCTCAAGAAGTAGGGTATGTACCAAATGGACAATTACCAAATTACAAATATATGATAGACGTAGTTGAGCGAGTCAGATTGATTACTCCCCAACTGCAAAAGAAGCCCGTGCGGCTGGTTGTGAGCTAATTCCCAAGAAAAGAATATACAATCGCAACTGTTGACGGTTAATGGTTGACGGTTGACTCTTGACCCTTGACCCTTGACCCTTGACCCTTGACTCCTGACTCTTAATGTAATATTTTAACAGTATGCGAGTTCTCTTTCTTCATAGCAACTTTCCTGCTCAGTATCGCCATGTAGCCCTAACTCTGGCTCAAAATCCAAAGAACCAGGTGGTCTTTGGTACTAAGAATCGAGAGGTTAACCTACCTGGTATTAATAAAGCGATTTTTGAACCTAGTCGTGATGCTCATCCTACGACCCATCATTATGTTAAACCATTAGAGAATGCTGTTTTGCATGGACAAGCGGTATATAAGTTGAGTGAACAACTCAAAGCTAAAGGCTTTGTACCGGATGTAATTTGTGGTCATTCTGGATGGGGTCCTACTTTGTTTGTTAAGGATGCATTTCCCAATACACCGCTTATTTGTTACTTTGAATGGTTTTATCATGCTCGTGGTTCAGATGCAGATTTTGATCCAGCAGACCCTTTAACTGTTGATGATATAGCGCGTATCCGAGTAAAAAATTCACCGATATTAATTGATTTATATAGTTGCGATTGGGGTTTATCGCCAACTCTTTGGCAAAAAACACAGTTTCCGCAAGAATTCCATAACAAAATTTCGGTACTGCATGATGGGGTGGATACAGAATACTTTAAACCTAAACCAGGTGCTAAACTAGTATTACCCAATCTCGATTTGTCTGGTGTCGATGAAATTGTCACCTATGTGGGACGAGGGATGGAACCTTATCGTGGTTTTCCTCAGTTCATTGAATCCCTGGCTTATGTATTGGAGCGAAGACCAAATTGTCATGTAGTGATTGTAGGCGCTGATAGAGTATGTTACGGCAAAACTTTACCAGATGGTAGCACCTACAAAGAACTGATGCTGAAAAAAGTTCCCCTGGATTTATCGCGGGTTCACTTCACTGGACCTTTACCCTATGGGGAGTATCTCAAAGTAATTCAAGCATCATCGGTACATGTCTATTTAACCAGACCATTTGTACTTTCTTGGTCAATGATTGAAGCGATGTCTACGGGATGTTTAGTTTTGGGTTCTGATACCCCATCTGTGACGGAAATTATTCGGGATGGTGAAAATGGGTTGTTGTTTGATTTCTTCTCACCCCAAAAGATTGCTGACCGAATTGATGAAGTATTAGATCATCCTCAGCGAATGGAAGAAATTCGCGTAAATGCTCGAAAAACTGTGCTGGAGCGTTATGCTTTGGCTAATTTACTACCCCAACACATTCAATTAATTATCGATGTTGCTAATCGCGCACTACCGCGAAAATAAAAAAATCTTCAATTTTTAGGGGCGCAAGGCCTTTTGACCCTCCCCGCAGCTAAAGCCGAGGGGATTCTAAAAGGATGCTACGCAACAGGCGGTCATCCGTGGATTATAGTTTACAGCGAAACTATAATCTGGTCAACAAGAGAGACTGTGGGATTTATCCCACCGAGTCGTTTTTCCTCCCAGGGCTAAAAGCCACTGGGTTTCCAAACTCCCGTAAGGATTTTTATGATCTTAGGGGCGCAAGGCCTTGCGCCCCTACTGGGGGGAAATTGAAATTAAACTGCTAAGGCTCGTTTTTCTAATTGTATTTCAAAGCGATCGCCTGGTAATGGGTCAATCACTTGTGTCGCCAGATTGTTCTTTTCTAGTGACGCACGAAATTCCTCAATACTACCCACAGCCTTAATCAATTTGTTGAGCAATCCTTCAAATATAACATTTCCTCCCGCTGCTGTCGGGAGTATAAATTGAGGTTGTAACCACTTTACCACTTCTAAGGCACTGTTTCCCCCTTTAATAATCGGTCCGACTAAAGGTATTCCCAAGTCAATCAGCGGTGTAATTACTACATCGACTGGTCCTGCTTTCTGAAGTTGAGGGGAATGAGTTCCGTGTGGTTCATAGTAGAGGGTGAAACCAGTGGCTAATTCGGTGAGAATATAACCATTCTCCACCAGATTGGGACCAATGAGCGAGCCGGGAGTAGCCTTAATTTCAACTTGATTATTTAATGTGAAACTTTCACCATGCGCTAGGGCTGTGACAGCAGTATAACCCAGTCCCTGTGCGACTTTTGCCGCATTCTGTGAAGCGACAACTCGAATTTGCTTGTCAAGCTGCTGGAGTGTTGGAGGGTGAGCATGGTCTTCTAAACCCTGAGACAGCAAAATCAGGTCAATATTCTCTGGTATTGGGCGTTCTTGAGGTCGGGAGCCTTTAAATAGCCAATCCAAATTGCTGAAGATTAAGGAACCAACCAGCCAAGGGTCAAGTAGTATCCGTTGACCGCCAATTTCAATCAGCCAACTATTGCTGTCTAACCAAGTTAAATGCATATCACAATAAAGATAACGCCTCTATTAAATATTATGAAGTGTTTTTAACTTTAGTAGTCCGTCTGGCGAATGGTAGGTTTAATCCCTCATCGCACGAGAAAATCAGGGTTTTTGGCGTTGTTCGATGATCTTCCGAGGATTTTTGACAAGATACGTAGGCTGCGTTAGCGAGAGTACGGCACTAAATCCTTGATGATGGTGCCGTACTCTCGCCTAATACCATTTCACCAAAACTCTGATACATATAGAAGCCAGTAGGGGCACGGCAATGCCGTGCCCCTACCAACGTATTTGTATCATACTTAAAGTGAAACTGTATAACGCACCTTACCTAATTTTGTTCAAAAATCAAATAGTAGTCATATAAATAAATTTATGTTTATTTTCAGTATTAATACTAGTAATATTAATGCTTTTTTGATATAGTATATACAACGACTTGGATAACAATAAGATTTATCCACATCTTTCACCTTTAAGTATAAACTATGAATCGACAAAAATAATGTAATTTATTTTGCCTAAAATTAATATGGGTTGCAGTCCTCAAATACTTGGTGATTAAACTCTTGTATGGACAGAGTGCTGCAAGATATGAGTTTGGGCTATACAGGATGGTTATTTTTAGCTCATTTATTCAAAATTTAGCAAATAAACAGGAAATATTTTAAGTAAATATGACTAACAAAATTTACACAGTCATTAGTTTTGCTCCTGTGCAGGGATTTATCGAAAAATCGCGGAAATTACGAGATTTATATGGGAGTTCTTTTTTACTTTCTTATTTATCTTGGGTAATCTGTACTACAGCCGAAACTAAAGGTTATCAAGTTATTTCTCCGGCTTTAATTGATGTGGCTCAGGGAACGCCTAATCAAATTATTATAGAGGGAGATTTTCCAGAAGAAGATGCCAAAGCGGCTTTGAATATAGCTTGGGAATGTGTAACCGAAACCTGTCGAGAATGGATAGAAGAACAGATTGGCGGAGACTCTAAATATTGGCGAAATTGGCGAAGAATTTGGAGACTGTGGACAAAATATTCTTGGGAATTTTTTTGGGTTCAAGGAAACCCTGGTGAAAGTATTAGTGATGTTCGTCAACGTTTAAATGATAAAAAATATTGGCGCGGCTGGACTGCGATAAACTGGCAAGGAGAGAGTTCCAGCTTAAGTGGTGCAGATGCTATCGCTTATCCAGGACTGGGACGTATTTCTGACCCTCGCCAATATAATTATCAACAAGAGAAAACAGAAATCAGGAGCTTTTATGAACAACTCCAGCAGCGATTAGGAGAATCATTTATTGATATCAATGAAGAACTAAGCGTTCCAGAATTAATTAAGAGAATGATTACCCATGAGGTAATTGCTGAAAAATTAATTGAACGAATTCAGTCATCTTTCAGCAAAAATGGTATAACATCTGAGAACCTGATTAAGCAGATTAGACAACTATCCCAGGAGCTTAATCCCAAATCTTTTAAAGACTTACGCCGACAGACATCACCAAAAAAATCCTGGACTGGTTGGTTTCAAGGAGATGGAGATAAAGCAGGCGATTATCTCAAAAAATATGGCTCTTCCGTACTTAGCGTGCTGAATTTATTAAATAATCCGCTTGAAACCCTTGCAGAGCTAAGATAATAGCCATTATTTTCTGTATTTTATATCATATTGCTAAAAATTAAATTATGAACGCCTGTAAGCCTTACTTTTAAAGCAAATTTATAGACTTTAATTAATAATTAAGCACGCTAAGTACGCAAGAACCGCATTGATATGACTTCTTCATTAGTTAGTCCATTATTTCTTGCCACATTACTTACATTACTATTAATCACTTGTTTGATAATATATTCCGCATATCGGTATGTATACCTCTTTCTTGCTCCTAGAAAATCTAGCTTTTCATTAAATGTTTTTCGGCATTTTTTACACTTGAATCTTCGTCTATTGACATTCAGCATTACTTCAAAATCCCCCATCGGTAAATCTTTCACTAAACATTTTTGATTTTGATGTAAATGTCTTGAGTTTTGACCACAGTGTGGGCACGATGCACTTTTCGCTTTTTTACCTACTGATAGAATTAGGACTTGACCCTCTTGTAGGCTTGATTCTACTAATACTTCAGGCAAATTTAGGAGTTGAGTCATTATTCGTTTCATAATTTATTTTATTAAACATTATTAAAAAATATCTTAACATTTTAGCACGCTAAGTACCCAAGAACCCTAACTGGTTGTGTTAAAGATCCCAATAAATCAGATGACCCAACACGGATAGGTAGACTTTGGCATCGAATGTATCCTTTGATAGATGGCAGATACTTGGAATTAGTCACAATTTTTCCCACAGGATGTCCTGAAGCAGAATCATTTATTAATTGGCTTGCTTCTTTTAAGAATAAGCAGAATCAACATGAATGGAAGAAAGTTTGGTAAGTTACTTCCGAATTACTCCCTTCGCGGTCTAAGATTACCTATAATTTTCCTTCTTTGCGCCTTTGCGCCTTCTCTGCGAGACGCTACGCGAATGCGTGAGCTAAAAATTATTTCCCTACGGGACGCTCCGCGAATGGTAATCTTCCAGCGGGAAGGGAGTAGTTAAAAACAAGTTTCCAGAGATGCTAAAATCATGCGTAGAGTCGTTATTTCCACTATTGGCACCAGTTTACTCACCAATCAAATTAACCGCGCTAACCCAGAAGAAAAAGATTGGTATTCCCATTTGCGAGATACAGCTAACAAAAATCTCCAGGAAACTCCAGAAAATGTCAAAGATATTATTTCTACCCTCAAACAAAGAGCAGATGCACAATTAGCTAGTGCCAAAATTCCCCAAATTCGTCGCGCCAGTGCTGAATTAAATGGCATTTTTGGGATTTATCAGGAAGATTTAATTAAGGGTAAAGAAGATTATCATTTTCTCATCGCTACAGATACAGCCCAAGGTCAAACCACCGCTCAAATTGTCGAGGATTTTCTCAGACGCCAAGGGTTAACTAATACTAGTATCTATGCTCCTAGTGGGCTTTCTGCTGCTAGCACTGAAGCATTTTCTTTAGGAATTGATGCTTTAATTGTTTGGCTCCAAGAAAATATTCCCCCCTTCAAAGAACGTCAATACAAAATCTGCTTTAATTTGGTAGGGAGTTTCAAGAGTTTACAAGGGTATTTAAATACCATTGGCATGTTTTACGCCGATGAAATAATTTATATCTTTGAAGGAGAAAAATCTGACTTAATTACAATTCCACGTTTACCAATTTCTGTAGATTCTTCTTTAATTAAACCCTACACCATGCAACTAGCTTTATTAAATGCTGGTGCGGGACTTGCTCCCGATAAAACTGTAGGAATTCCCGAAGCTATGTTGGCAGAAATTGATGGTAAAATGACCATTTCTACCTGGGGACAGTTGATTTGGAACCAGTGTAAAGATGATTTGCTTTCTGGTGATTTAATTGCTTTCTCTAGATTAGAATATCAAGATAGCTTTAGGGCTGACTATAACAGAGTTAGAGAACCCCATAAACGAGTCAAATTACAGGAAACCCTAGCCACCGTGACACGTTTATTAGATGAGTCTAATGGTGATACTGCGATTTTGAGGCAACATGGAGGAATACAGTATGACCGATATGTGAATAAGGGAAATATTGACCATTTTCGGGTAACTCAAGATACGCGAGTTAGTAATACTATTGCTGACGGTAAATTGATTTTACGTCGCTATGGTTTGGAACCGGAAGTAAATAGTCATCCTTAATTCTATTTTTATTATAGGGTTTGTGTCGAAAATTAAAGGTCGGGTTTCTTGAAGAAATCCGACTTTTTTGTATGGCTATTTCTAACTAATCCGACTTAACGCAGTCGGCGCAAGCTAAAGCATTGGTGTCTGATAAAGCAATACAGTTCAGTTAAGGAAAATTGTCGTAGGGGCACGGCACGAATAAAAAGGAAAATTGTCGTAGGGGCACGGCACGAATAAAAAGGAAAATTGTCGTAGGGGCACGGCACCAATAAAATTGTCATTAGAAGAAAAAATTTTGGATGCCGTGCCCCTACAGTGTATATCATTCGAGCCTAAGATCCCTATATTGCGACTTAACGCAGTCGGCGCAAGACGGGTACGCTAACTATAGCGTCAACTCTCTAAAGTTTCTAACTAATCCGACTTAACGCAGTCGGCGCAAGCTAAAGCATTGGTGTCTGATAAAGCAATACAGTTCAGTTAAGGAAAATTGTCGTAGGGGCACGGCACCAATAAAAAGGAAAATTGTCGTAGGGGCACGGCACGAATAAAAAGGAAAATTGTCATAGGGGCACGGCACCAATAAAATTGTCATTAGAAGAAAAAATTTTGGATGCCGTGCCCCTACAGTGTATATCATTCGAGCCTAACATCCCTATATTGCGACTTAACGCAGTCGGCGCAAGTGGAAGAGTTTAACAATCTTCTTCAACCAATTGAAGAGAAGTTTCCAACTAATCCGACTTAACGCAGTCGGCGCAAGCTAAAGCATTGGTGTCTGATAAAGCAATACAGTTCAGTTAAGGAAAATTGTCGTAGGGGCACGGCACCAATAAAAAGGAAAATTGTCGTAGGGGCACGGCACCAATAAAATTGTCATTAGAAGAAAAAATTTTGGATGCCGTGCCCCTACAGTGTATATCATTCGAGCCTAAGATCCCTATATTGCGACTTAACGCAGTCGGCGCAAGACGGGTACGCTAACTATAGCGTCAACTCTCTAAAGTTTCTAACTAATCCGACTTAACGCAGTCGGCGCAAGCTAAAGCATTGGTGTCTGATAAAGCAATACAGTTCAGTTAAGGAAAATTGTCGTAGGGGCACGGCACGAATAAAAAGGAAAATTGTCGTAGGGGCACGGCACCAATAAAATTGTCATTAGAAGAAAAAATTTTGGATGCCGTGCCCCTACAGTGTATATCATTCGAGCCTAACATCCCTATATTGCGACTTAACGCAGTCGGCGCAAGTGGAAGAGTTTAACAATCTTCTTCAACCAATTGAAGAGAAGTTTCCAACTAATCCGACTTAACGCAGTCGGCGCAAGCTAAAGCATTGGTGTCTGATAAAGCAATACAGTTTAGTTAAGGAAAATTGTCGTAGGGGCACGGCACGAATAAAAAGGAAAATTGTCGTAGGGGCACGGCACCAATAAAATTGTCATTAGAAGAAAAAATTTTGGATGCCGTGCCCCTACAGTGTATATCATTCGAGCCTAACATCCCTATATTGCGACTTAACGCAGTCGGCGCAAGACGGGTACGCTAACTATAGCGTCAACTCTCTAAAGTTTCCAACTAATCCGACTTAACGCAGTCGGCGCAAGGACATAGCTCCACATAACGGCAAGAGATTTCGCATGTTTCCAACTAATCCGACTTAACGCAGTCGGCGCAAGTGCAGTTGAAACCGGATTGGTTCTATCCTACGTGGCTTTGTTTCCAACTAATCCGACTTAACGCAGTCGGCGCAAGACCGTTTGCTGAAACCCTTGCAGAGTAAGCACTCCACAACAGGTTTTGGCAGATCCCAAAAACAGGTCGATTTCAGCGTCGCTTATTGACATAAATTACTATTTACCTCCAACATTCAAGCGCTGTAACTATTGACCTGTCTAGGTTATAGCGATTTTGGCAGAACCCCCCTAGTTTTAGCCCCCGCTTCGTTCTGCCAAAGATTAAGCTGGGTAGTAAAAATATAACATAACTTACGCACTATGGCGTGTTTTCACACTAAGACTTACGCATTGACAAATTAGATAAATAATGCAGTAAGAGAAATTAGGAAAAAACAGGCGATACCGTAGGTGGGCGCAGCCATCGCTACAAACTTGTCTTGGTAACGAAAGTAGTTGTCTTGGTAACGAAAGCACTTGTCTTGGTAACGAAAGTAGTTGTCTTGGTAACGAAAGTAGTTGTCTTGGTAACGAAAGTAGTTGTCTTGGTAACGAAAGTAGTTGTCTTGGTAACGAAAGTAGTTGTCTTGGTAACGAAAGCAGTTGTCTTGGTAACGAAAGTAGTTGTCTTGGTAACGAAAGTAGTTGTCTTGGTAACGAAAGTAGTTGTCTTGGTAACGAAAGTAGTTGTCTTGGTAACGAAAGTAGTTGTCTGTCAATTTTGTTTTGAGGGATTTTTGGTAGTGTGAGCGTCTCGCTCACGCGGGCAAGATGCCCGCACTACAGTCCATCATTTTTATCTTGACAGAGTACTACTTGTGTTGGTAACGAAAGCACTTGTGTTGGTAACGAAAGCACTAGGACTTATACCATTTCACCAAAACTCTGATACATATAGATTTCGCGTAAGGGCACGGCAATGCCGTGCCCCTACCAACGTTGTATCATACTTAAAGTGAAACGGTATCATTACTCCTTACTCATTACTCATTACTCCTTACTCATTACTCCTTACTTCTTACTACAGCGCCATTTCAGCTTTGACGACAGTGGTATCTGTCGTGCGGTCGATGCGAAAACCGAGTTTTTGACACACACGCTGCATACCGTAATTGTCTGCTAAAATATCCGCAGTCATAGATCTAATTTGCTCATCACCAGCAATTTGCAGTAACCGTTTGACTAATTCAGTACCTAAACCCTGACACTGAAAGCGATCGCTCACTAAAATAGCAAATTCGGCTTGGTTGGTTCCATGCAATTTGCTTAATCGACCAACGGCTAAAATTTCTCGTGCGGCTGTTTGCGGATTTTGATATTCTGTTACTAGGGCAATTTCGCGATCGTAGTCGATAAAGCAGATGCGTGTTAGCCGTTCATGGGTGATGCGTTGACTCAGCTTAATTAGGTGGAAGTAGCGAAAATAGACGCTTTCCTCAGAAAGTGTCTTGTGAAATTGCACCATCAACGGCTCATCTTCTGGACGGATGGGACGGATGGTAACAGGGGTACTGTCTTTCATCGTCCATTGTCCCACATATTGTGTCGGATAGGGTCGAATCGCTAACTTGGGTAATTGGTCTTCCCTGACATGTGATTCATGCAGGACGATTCGCGCATCGAGTGCAATCAATCCCCCTTGATCAGGGATTGCTAATAATGGATTAATATCAATTTCCTTGATCCAACGCTGTTCTACAACCAGCTGACTAAATACTACCAAAAGTTGCTCCAGGGCAGCAATATCTATACTTTTACGTCCGCGCACTCCAATAAGCGCTTTGTAAATCTGTGTTTGTTCAATTAGGCGTCGTGCCAAAGTAGTATTCAGGGGTGGAAGGGCGATCGCTCGATCCTGAAAAACTTCTACTAGTTGTCCCCCGGCGCCAAACAGCAGCACTGGACCAAATTGTGGATCAAGACTACTACCAATAATTAGTTCATAACCGTCGGTTTTCACCATTGGCTGAACGGTGACGCCTAAAAAAACTGCTGAGTTGTCAGTTTTCAGTGCTGAGTAAACCGGATTGTTTTCTACCGTATCCCGCAACGAAGATTCAATAGCGCGATAAGCACGGCGAACGGCTTCTTCATCTCGCAAATTTAATTGTACACCACCGACATCGGTTTTATGAGTAATAATTTCCGAATAAAGTTTCAGGACGACTGGATAACCAAGACTACAAGCAAATTGAATCGCCTCATCTTCAGTTTTCGCCACACAAGTAGCGACAATGGGAATCCCGTAAGCTGCTAAAATCTGTTTAGACTCAAATTCAGTCAGAATAGTTCGCCCTGCCTGACGTGCAGTGGCGATGATCTTTTCTGTTAAACTACAGTTTGGCATATCTGAGGCAGAATCCAACCCTGGCAGATGGGGAGTTTCGTAAATACCACGCAGGTTATAGCTAGAGCGCCACATATAACTAAACACACGGGCGGCTGTATCTGGATAAGCATAGGTAGGGATAGAATGACGATTGAGAATTAACTCCCCCGCAGCTATATCTGCGCCCCCCATCCAACTCGCCAGGATGGGTTTACCAGGAATCTGGGCGTAGGGTTTCAACTGTTCGGCTGTTTGGGTGGGGTCTGTCATCGCTTGGGGTGTGAGAATTACCAATAAACCATCACTATTGGGATCTTTCGCCGCAATTTCCAGCGCCTTAGTATATCTTTGGGGGTCAGCATCCCCCAGAATATCAATAGGGTTGTTGTGGCTCCAGTGGGGTGGTAAGATTTCGTTCAGGGAGGCGATCGCTTCTGAGGAAATCGGCGCAAGTTCCCCACCACTCTCAATTAAAGCATCCGTCGCCAATACCCCAGGACCACCAGCATTAGTCACTATCGTCAATCGTGGCCCTTTGGGACGGGGTTGTTTAGCTAATACCTCCGCCATATCGAACAAATCAGAGATACTGTTGACACGCAACACCCCACAACGCCGAAAAGCCGCATCTAGTACTGCATCACTACCAGCTAATGCTCCCGTGTGAGAAGCAGCTGCCTTTGCTGCAGCTTCAGTACGACCCGCCTTAATGACTATAATCGGCTTGGTCAGTGCTACCTCCCGCGCTGCTGAGAGAAAAGACCGAGCATTGCCGATAGATTCCATATAAATTACAATACTTTTAGTCTGCGGGTCATCACCGAGATAGTAAATCAAGTCACCCCAATCCACATCCAGCATCGAACCTAGGGAGACAAAGGCACTAAAACCGACATTTTCCCGCAAACTCCAATCAAGAATAGCAGTACAAAGGGCGCCGCTTTGACTGAGAAAACCCACATTTCCCGGACGTGCCATAGAACTGGCAAAAGTAGCATTTAAACCCGTGCGTGGACTCATCACACCTAAGCAATTAGGGCCAATAATGCGGATTTTACCCCGATGAGCATGTTCCAGAATTTGCTGTTCTAAAGCGATACCCTCAGCACCAGCTTCTTTAAACCCAGCGGAAATGACGATCGCACCTTTAACACCTGCATCCACACATTCAGCAATAATTCCGGGAACTGTTGGTGCTGGCGTCGCGATGATAGCCAAATCAATCGGTTCTGGGACATCGGAGATAGTTGGATAGGCTTTGATACCCAGTATACTATGGCGCTGGGGATTCACCGGAAAAACAGTCCCACCAAAGGGATGACTAATCAAATTCCACAATAACGTGCGTCCGACACTATTAGCCTTTTCACTCGCACCAATAACCGCTACAGTCTGTGGTGCAAAGATAGCATCTAGGGGATTGACCTTCTGTGCCTGCAAAATATCATAGGCGCGTTCAGTAGCTAGTTTGGGAGATTTTTGCATAATCATAATTTTTATATCTCACGCATTCGCGGAGCGTCCCGTAGGGAAGGCGCAAAGGCGCAAAGGAAGAAAGAAATACAGATATCGAGGTGTGGTCTAAATACCTGAAAACTGCTGTAATGAGGCGTAAATTCTAGGACACAAACGCGGTAGGGATGCAAACGCGGTAGGGGCGCAAGGCCTTGCGCCCCTACGAGGGTCTGTGGTTATTGCGGGAAAATTGGTTTAAATCCATATATTTCTACTTTTGTCAAGAAGTTGAATAATTTTTAGCAAAGCGATCACTACCCCAGTTTCCGCAATGGATGATAAGCGATCGCCCAATTCAAAGTTGACTCCAGGTACTGTCACCAAGTAAGCTAGGGGACAATGACCATAGATAACTGAGGTGAGGGCTAGCAGCGATCGCGGATCGCCTAAATGACTAGAATTGCCAATAAAACAGGAAGGTAGTAGCGATTGTACCTGTACTTGTGAGTTTTCTGAGGTTAAACAAGCATCAACAAAGATGGCTAACTCGGTATTGGCTAAAGTCGTCGCTAGTTCTGGGGTAAGTTGGTGGACTGCTAAGGATTTTACGGTTGATAAATGCCAACAAGCGATCGCATTAGCTACTCTTTGTCCAATACCATCATCATTACGCAAGTCATTACCATAACCAATCACCGTCACAATAAATTTCATCGTTTTGCGCTTCAGCATGGTAGTGACCAATCTATATTTTTTGAGAAGTTCGACCATTCTTCATCCCCACCTCCCTGGTTCGCAATCAGCATCAAGCTGTGACTAATCGATCTTTTCGGATTGGGGTTTGAATCGCCGCATCCTGATATATATCCGCTTTTAGGGGTTTGTAAATCAACTCGTACCAGGAATGACCTACCTTAGCATCAAATCCCTGTGGTTGATCGCGCATGAAGATATGTAAGGTTTATTTCCCCCGACCCACTTATACACGCTTCCATGTTTGAAACTAAAGGAAAAGTTTGAGGAACTTGTGAGGAAGGAGAAATCTCCTAGAAAATTTCAGCTTTTTGTGTATCAGCGGTTATATGATTAACTTGTGTGGTCAGCTTGTGGGTCTGTTCTATGTCTGAAGCAAATTCTCAAGATATCATTAATACTGTTGCCATTCTTCTGACGAGGTATGCAGCGGGACAGCGGGACTTTAATCGATCTCAACTGGGTAACGCTGATTTGGCTGGTGTAGATCTCAAAGGATCTGACCTCAGCTATGCTGATTTGAGTGCAGCCAACCTGAGTGGAGCGAATCTCAGAGGCTGTGATCTCAGCTTTGCAGACCTCAGTCAAGCTAATTTACAAGCTGCTGATCTACGCGGTGCTTTGTTGTTTTCAGCCGATCTGCGCCAAGCTGATATCACCGGAGCGAAACTAGAAAAAGCAGATTGCGATCGCACTACCCATTTTCCGCTCAATTTTGACCCAGTGCAAGCAGGTCTGCAAATTAAAGAAGCGTAGGAACCTAACTCTGTCGCTGTAAAAACCTTCTTAACCACCTAATCGCCTGACTTGTTGTTTGCTCGTTGGCAATTTGGAGGCATTGCTGCACAATTTCTCTTACATTAGGAAAATAGTTGCTTTCTGTAAGTATGTAATTTTCACCCTGTAATCTATAAACTAATAGCTGCTTATTCTTTAACAGCCAAACTTCTGGAACTTTATAAGGGAGATAATCATCTATATTAGTATAGCTAGTAACATCTACTTCAATGACTAAATCTGGTGGAGGCTCATTGAGCCAGTCGATACGGCTTTTACCTACTACCGCTTTCCAATTCTCAATATAAAAGCAATAGTCAGGCTCAATGCCGCTAACTTGAGGTAAACTCATGGTGATGGGAGTAAATGAGTCGTATGTGCGGTTTAAGTGGTCAAGTAAAGCTGTTACTATCAATCCTAGCAAGCTCGCATCTCTCCCATGCTCTGGTAGCGGCGCCATCAGCAAAATTTCTCCTCTTCGATATTTAATCCGAGGTGAGCAGCGATCTCCAAGTTGCTGACTCAGTACTTGATAGTCTTGCCAACATCCCAACATCCTGACAACTGTGCCTGGTAGTAACTCGATTTTTTCAGGTGTAATTACAGTGTGCATATTCGCTTACCTTGAGAAACTGCTATAGCGTTTCCCAGTCTACTGAGCTATATCATAGCCCAATATGCTTGGTGTTAGAGCCAAAAACCTTGATATACGTCAATACAGTTCAGTTAGGCTCGAATGATATACACTCTAGTAGGGAACATCCAAAATTTTTTCTTCTAATGACAATTTTATTCGTGCCGTGCCCCTACGACAAGGGCACGGCATCCAAAATTTTTTCTTCTAATGACAATTTTATTCGTGCCGTGCCCCTACGACAAGGGCACGGCATCCAAAATTTTTTCTTCTAATGACAATTTTATTCGTGCCGTGCCCCTACGACAATTTTCTCAGAGGATGTTTGAAAAGTCCTCTGGTCGGGATCAAAAATTTGAGATCCCCCATTTTTAACAGTTATCAGTTATCAGTTATCAGTTATCAGTTAAAAGTTTTGATAACTGATAACTGTTGACTGTTCACTGATTTAACGGGGGGTGGGGTTGTTCTATAGCAACCGCCAAAGTGCTTAGGACATTAACTGATGATAAAACCTAGACACAATCAGACTTGTAACCCAGTCCCCAGTCCCCAGTCCCCAGCGATGCACTGAGCCGGTCGTTGTGTCCCCAGTCCCCAGTCCCCTGCTATACCTCATTTTAATCGCGCCAAATTTGATTAACCACAGTCCCATCGGCTGCGATTAATTGAATTTGCAAAGGCATTTTTCCGAACGCATGGGTTGAACAACTTAAACATGGATCGAAGGCTCTAATTCCGGCTTCAACACGATTGAGTATTCCTTCGGAAATTTGCCTACCTTGGATAAAATGTCTGGCAATTTGAGCAACTGTGCGATTCATTGCTAGATTATTTTGACCTGTGGCAATAATCAAGTTTACCTTCTTAAGTAAACCGTTTTCATCAACTTTATAATGATGAAATAAAGTACCCCGTGGTGCTTCACTGACTCCCACACCTTCTAGTTGATTAATACCAGCTTCTGCCTGCAGTTTTGTTGATAGAATATCTGGGTCATCTAGTAATATTTCGATGGACTCAATACATGCCAAAATTTCAATTAAGCGAGCGTAGTGATAGAAAAAAGAAGATGTGACAGTACCTTTAGCCCGATCACGATATTCTCGCAATTCTCGATCAGCTAGAGGTGTACCGATACGGCTACAAATATTCAGACGCGCTAAGGGACCTACTCGATACATCCCACTATCTAAACGACAATGATCACTTTGGTCGGGATACCCTAAAGCACGATAGTAGGGAGATTTTAAGTAGGAATCTGGTTGAATTGCTTCGCCAATAAATTCTTGATAGCGACTTGCATCAAGTTTATCAGCAATAATGTTACCTCCACTATCCACAAAGCGGATATAGCCATCATAAGTTTCCCACAAACCTTCAGGCGTTACCAAACCCATAAACAAGCTGGGGAAATTACCAAAAGTTTGCGCCTCTCTTTCATGGTCTTTGAGCAAGTTCTTAAATATATTCAAAGCATTTAAAACCGTGGTACAAGCTTCAGGAACCCGATTTTGAATGTAAAGGCGTTTTTCTGCAGATAACGGTTCTCGCACCCCACCGGGAATAGCCCAAGACGGGTGAATTTTTTGTCCCCCCAAGGATTCAATAATTTCTTGTCCAAATTGACGCAAACGTATTCCCCCACGGGCGATTTCTGGTTTATCTGCAATCAAACCGAATATATTACGCTTTTGGGGGTTGCTATCCATTCCTAGTAATAAATCAGGGGCGCTCAAATGAAAGAAACTCAAAGCATGAGATTGAATAATCTGCCCCCAATTCATTAATCGACGTAATTTGGCAGCTGTTGGTGGTATAGTAACAGAAAGAATGCGATCGCCTGCTTTCGCTGAAGCTAACAAGTGACTTACTGGACAAATACCACATACCCGTGCTGTAATTCCTGGCATTTCCCAGAGTGGACGACCCTCACAAAATTTTTCAAATCCGCGAAATTCTGTCACATGAAACCGAGCATCACTCACTTGTCCGGCATCATCTAGATATATACTGATTTTAGCGTGTCCTTCAATCCGAGTTACTGGATCGATGATTATTGTTTGAGACATTGGACTCTTGACCAAAAAAAATTCAAAATTCAAAATTCAAAATTCAAAATTGAAGATTAAGAAATAAACAATTTTGAATTAATAAATTTAGGTTTCCAGCAAGTAAATTTATTTATGGAGAAGGAAAAAGATTTTTTCCCAGACACGTAGTGCAAGGAAAAAGGCATCCTTAAAGTTATCAGTTATCAGTTAAAAGTTTTGATAACTGATAACTGTTGACTGTTCACTGATTCAAAGGTCATACATTCTAGCTTCTAAGGCTTCTGGATATTCGTCACAGTAACCCTCAAACGCTGTTTTGTCAAACTTATGTGCGCGTTGATGCGCTATTTCTGCTTGTAGTTCCTCAATAACATCCCAAGCAACAGCACATTCTTTTGATGTGAGACCTTTTTCAGCGCAGATGGCGCGGGCTTTTTCAATTTCATCGTCTAATTCCTGTTCTAGTAAAGTTATTCGGGGTGCTTCGAGAAAATTACTTTGAGCCAAAATATCAGTGAGTGAAATAATCCCTAATAGTTCCGTCTGGATGACAGGCGCTCTATGTAGATGATGGTCAGCGAACAATCGCGCAACGTATTCCAAACCCAGGTCAGGATTGACAGTAATGCAAGGCTTGGTCATGATTTCATGGACGCGGACTTTCTGAGGATCTTTACCATAGGCAAGTACTTTATATACAATATCACTCTCACTAATAATGCCATAGGCATCTTGTTCATGGCGACGTTCCACAATTAGCGATCGCCAGTCCCTTATTCTCAATAACTTCACGGCTTCAGCCACTGTTGCGGAACCACGAATCGTGGCTACATCCTTGGTCATAATGTCTATTGCTTTCAACATAATTCACCCCTACAAAAATCTTTATTTTTTGTTTTTAGTAGCGCTTTAGCGCCAAGAATAATTCAGCCAAACTTGATAAATTCCCGTCCTACTAACACAGGTTTTTGTCCCTGCAATAATGGCTCTAATGCAGCGCGAATGCGAGTAGCTGCAGGTGGACAACCAGGTAAATAAATATCAACAGGAGTTACTGTATGTACAGGTGTCACTCGATCCAATAAACGTGGAACAATTCCCGGTTCATCGGGAATTTGAGCATACATATCTCCGGCTTCTATGTAACTACGTTCCAGAACAGTTTCTGCACCCCCAAAAGGATTACGTAAAGCCGTGACATTACCAGTTACCGCACAGTCACCAAAGGAGATTAAAATCTGAGAACGCGCCCTAACAATCTGGATCATTTCCAAATGTTCCTCATTAGCGATCGCACCTTCAACTAACACAACATCAACCCCAACCGGATATTCTTTAACATCAACGAAGGGACTAAATACTAAATCTACCTGTGCTGCTAAATCAATCAGCCATTCATCCAAATCAAGAAAGGACATATGACAGCCAGAACAGCCACCTAACCATACCGTTGCTAATTTCAAACGAGTCATAATTTACCTCTGTAAAAATTAGTCAAGAGTCAAGAGTCAAGAGTCAAGGGTCAAGGGTCAAGAGTCAAGGGTCAAGGGTCAAGGGTCAAGGGTCAAGGGTCAAGAGGAATTAGGTATTTGTTATGTCTTCCTTGTCTCCCCAATCCCTGGTAACAGAGCGGAGCCGTTCGCGTAGCGTCCGCACCAGAAGTGCAATCCCCAATCCCCAATCCCTGGTAACAGAGCGGAGCCGTTCGCGTAGCGTCCGCACCAGAAGTGCAATCCCTATTCCCCATTACCCATTACGATTACCGATTTCCATTCCTGGACTACAGATTTAGGGACTGAGATATTAATCAAGCGTTTACCAGGTAGGGGTATACCAAGCTGTAGTGGTTCGGTTGGTAATTTGGGCAAGATATCTTTGAGGTCATATTGAGCTATACTTGGTGCTGGTGCTGCTCCCAAGAAAACATCAGGAGCGGTTAAGATTTCACCTGTCGTTATGGTAATATGCAAGGGTTGGGGATGGAGCAACTCAGCAGCACCAGGAAAACCGACCAACCGTAAATTTATGCTTGGTGCTTGTTCAGCATAAACTTGTTTCCACAAAATAACCTGCCAAACTTTTCCTGATTGGTCATCTAATTTTAGCTGTGAGCGATAAAGTGTTTCTCCCGGTGTTCCTTCTAACTTGCTGACAGCAGCCATTACTGTCTGAGATGTGAGGCTTCCTAAACCCAGGAATATAAACAACGTCAATATTCCGAGTACTAACAGCCACCAAAATGTGTGTAGAAAGCGGCGCAACATTAGATGTACCTCCTTGTACTGGCTTGAGATCCATCGTTAAAAGTTCCATTGTTGTTTCTCCCGTGCGGTAACTAAAAAATCAATTTTGGCGCGATCGCGTTTCATTTCACCGACACTGGAACCTTGATAAAAAATCGCACCTGTTGGACAAGCATTGACGCATTTACCGCAGGAAGTACAACTTTGGGAAGTTCCCCAAGGCTGATTTAAGTCAGTAATTACATGAGAGTTGGTTCCCCTACCCGCCATATCCCAAGTATGAGCGCCTTCAATTTCGTCACATACACGGACGCAGCGCGTACAAAGCACACAACGGTTATGGTCAAGACCAAAGCGATCATGAGAAAGATCAACTTGGCGATCGCGGAAATGGTAATCTAAACTTACATGATCCATACCCATTTCAATCCCCAAGTCTTGCAATTCACAATTGCCATTAGCGACGCAAACTGAGCAAACATGATTACCCTCAGCAAACAGCATTTCTACAATCATGCGACGGTATTGTTGTAGACGTTCCGTATCAGTTTGGATTTCCATCCCTTCCGCAACTTTAGTTACACAAGCTGGTAGCAATTTGTTACTTCCAACAATTTCCACCAAACAAAGCCGACAAGCACCTACATCCCCTACCCCCTCCAGATGACACAGTGTAGGAATATGAATTCCCGCCTCTTGCGCTACCTCCAGTACAGTTTGCTCTTCTTTTGCGCTCACTAATTGAGTATTTATCGCCAGTGTTTTTACAGTCATAAAGCAGTATTATTTATCTGTTGCAATAGCCTTCTGTGGATATTGCCTTAATTAGGGGTGCTTTGAGGTAATGTCCACTCTATTTGATAAGTTTATTTGATAAGTTGGGGATTGGGGATTGGGGATTGGGGGGAGAAGTTTTAGCTTCCGAACTCGAAACTTCAGCTTCCGAACTCGAAACTTCAGCTTCCGAACTCGAAACTTCAGCTTCCGAACTCGAAACTTCAACTTCCGAACTCGAAACTTCAGCTTCCGAACTCGAAACTTCAACTTCCGAACTCGAAACTTCAGCTTCCGAACTCGAAACTTCAGCTTCCGAACTCGAAACTCCTCCTTCTGTTGATTAACCTTCAGTCCCCAGTCCCCAATCCCTAGTCCCCAATCCCTAGTTTTTGATCAACGTCAAATACTCATCCCGGAAATAGCGCAAGGTACTAAATACAGGATTAGGTGCTGATTGACCCAGACCGCACAAACTGGTATGCTTTACCATGTCGCACAGTTCTTCTAAGAGTTGCAAGTCGGCGTGTGATGCCTTACCTTCGTGAATCTTCGTCAATAGTCGATGTAATTGAACAGTTCCGACTCGACAAGGTATGCATTTACCGCATGATTCATCCATGCAAAATTCCATGAAGAATCGAGCTACATCCACCATATTGGTAGTTTGATCCATCACAATCATGCCACCGGAACCCATCATGGAACCTAGACTGGTTAGGGATTCGTAGTCAACAGGTGTATCAAAAGCTGATGCAGGGATGCATCCTCCAGAAGGACCACCTGTTTGAACCGCTTTCGCAGTACCGCTATCGGGGATACCGCCCCCCATTTCTTCGACAATTTGCCTTAAGGAAGTACCCATTGGCACTTCGATTAAGCCTGTGTTGCAGATTTTACCCGCCAGGGCAAAAACTTTAGTACCTTTACTCTTACCTGTACCGATATTGGCAAACCAATCAGCACCTTGACGAATAATGGGTGCAATATTGGCAAAGGTTTCAACGTTGTTAATTAAAGTCGGATATCCCCACAAACCAGATTCAGCGGGATAGGGTGGACGGGGATGAGGGACACCACGTTTACCTTCGATAGAAGCCATTAAGGCGGTTTCTTCACCGCAAACATAAGCCCCCGCGCCGATGCGGATATCAATTTTAAAATCAAAGGGAGACTCGAAGATTTGGCTACCTAACAAACCAAGGCGAGTAGCTTGACGAATGGCGATTTGTAGACGGTTGATGGCGGTAGGATATTCTGCCCGCACATAAATATAACCTTGGTTTGCACCCACAGCATAGGCGGCGATCGCCATTCCTTCCAAAACCCGATGAGGATCGCTTTCTAACACACTCCTATCCATAAATGCACCAGGATCACCCTCATCAGCATTGCAGATTACGAATTTGCTATCGCCTTTAGCTTTAGCAACCGTCGCCCATTTCAACCCTGTGGGATAACCAGCACCACCGCGTCCCCGTAAACCACTGCGGGTAATTGTCTCTACTACCTCCGTAGGTGTCATCTCCCGCAGCACTTGGTAAAGAGCCTGATAACCTTGAGCAGCAATATAAGATTGAATCCGTTCTGGGTCAATTTTGCCACTGTTTTCTAAGACAATGGGCAATTGTTGGGTAAAAAATGGCTGAGTCAAATCGCCACGTTTTACCGTTGTCGCTTCCCCCATCAGAGTAGCGATAATTGAGGGCGCATCCTCTGGCGTTACTTTCTCATAAAGTGTTTCCCCTAGAAATCGGGTATCAGTTTTATCCCCAGTCCCCACTCCCTGGACTTGAACTAAAGGCCCTTGACAGCACAACCGCAGACAACCAACACCCTCGACTTGCACCTTTTCCTGCAAACCTGCTGCTGTTAAAGCCTCATCCAGACCTTGTTTCACAGCTTGGGAATTTGCAGACAGACAACCAGCAGCAGTACAGCAGCGAATCTGAATCGGTTTTTGACAAGAGCGTTCTTGTTTGGCTATTTCGAGTAATTCAGTCAGTTCCATTTTACAGCCATCCTTGGACGCGATCGCATACTGATTCTGAGGTTTGATTACCTAAAATAGTGCCATCAAACACCACAGCAGGCGCAATTCCACAAGCACCAAGACACCTAGCGGTTAATAGTGAAAGTTGACCATCTACAGTGCTTTCACCTGCATGAACGTCGGCAGATTTTTCCAAATTTGCCAAGATTGTCATGGCGCCTTTAACGTAACATGCCGTACCCGTACACACCACACAAGTATGAACTCCCTTGGGTGCGAGGGAAAACAAATGATAGAAAGTTGCGACACCATAAACCTGGCTGGGTGGTAATTTCAGGCTATGGGAAATATAAAGTAATAGATCGTTTTCTAAATAGCCAAAGAGTTCCTGAGCTTTATGGAGAATTTCAATTAACGCATTTTGCTGATACTGATGACGCTTGATTGTCGCCTCCAGCATCTTAAAGCGTTTATCACCGCTGGGGTGCGGGAAGGTAGGGGGAGACATTTTCATCGGGAATTTGTAAGCTATCGACCTGCTGGAAAATTAGGTTTTAACTCAGCGTTCCTCAGCGTTTCCTCAGCGTTCCTCTGCGTTTAAAAAAGCCAGAAGTTGGGTAAAGCAGTAATTAACCAATAATCGCCGTCTGGCTAGGTTCTTTGACAACCTCTTGTGCTTTTGGCGCACTAGCTGGAAGATGGACAATCTGAACTGAACAAGTTGCATGGTGGAGAACGTAGTTACTCACACTACCCAGGAACAATTCAGCCAAGCCAGTCCGTCCGCGACGACCCATAACAATTAACTCAGCACCCCAATTCACAGCTATTTGACAGATGAGACGACCAGGAAGCCCCAAATTTTGGGTAAATTCCGTCTTTACGCCTGCTGTGTTTGCTTGGGCGCTGAAGGCTTGTAACATCTTTAGCCCTTCGTCTTTAAAGCTTTCCCACTGCTGTTGGTAGTACTCGAAACTTTGAGCGCCCAATCCCGGATAGTAATCAAAATTAGATAATATCGGTACATAAGGACTGCCTTCTTCTTCTGCAGACAGGACATGCAGTAGCATTAAGCTAGCTCCTGTTGCCTTCGCTAAGTCCAAGGCTTGGTCAAAAACCTGTTGTCCAATTTCTGAGCGATCCAATGCTACGAGAATTTTGTTAAACATATAGACCTCTGTTTTTCTTGGTCATCGGTTATTGAGGTTTTTGGTAATTACCAATCCCTCAACTCTTTTTGCCAACTTTTAAGTGGTGAACCGCTTTTCATCCCACAGTTTTGTTTATAGATCAACAATTTGAGGAACTTGTGAGGACAGCAGACAAACCTTCAAAACCTACGCAGTATTGGGAATCTACTTACTTTTGATTTTTTTCGCAATCTTTAATTGCATTGGAAGTCGGCGGTTTATCCATCCCCTTGTGGGTGGATAAGGACAGCCACCCACCGACTTGGTGGCGGATTTTTTTCCGCGAAAATATATAATTACTTAGTGATTAAAGTTGTGCGTGATCTACCTCGTGCAAGATATGAGATACCCTATACCCATTACTCCTTACTCCTTACTCCTTACTCCTTACTCCTTACTCCTTACTCCTTACTCCTTACTCCTTACTCCTTACTCCTTACTCCTTACTCCTTACTCCTTACTCCTTACTCCTTACTCCTTACTCCTTACTCCTTACTCCTTACTCCTTACTCCTTACTCCTTACTCCTTACTCCTTACTCCTTACTCCTTACTCCTTACTCCTTACTCCTTACTCCTTACTCCTTACTCCTTACTCCTTACTCCTTACTCCTTACTCCTTACTCCTTATAGCGTTTCTCGCCCTAGTGAGGTACATCGGTAAGGGCACGGCAGTGCCGTGCCCCTACATCGCGTGATACAATTTTGTACCTCATCTGAATAGGAAGTGCTTTACTCATTACTCATTACTCATTACTCATTTTGTGGGTGGAGTTATTTATAATTACTAATAAATAACTCTTTGCCCTTAGCAGCACCACCCTGCTTATAGTTATTCATCCCATACTGTAATTGCCAAGCTGCAATATTCATTGATTGAAAATTCTCTCGAATTTGCGGTGAATCATCGTAAGTAATCAGCCAGTCATGGTGACATACTTTCACAACTTCCGCAAATCTTTGATGATCAAAAGACGTGTGTAAGTCACCATCTTTACCATACAGCTTTGATTTTGTTGCCCTAAAATAGGGAGGATCTAAAAATACAAATACTTCTTTTCCAGTGGGATTTAATAGTTCACTATAATCTAAATTAGTTATTTGGACATTTTCTGCTAAAATATCTCCTAATTTTTCCAGGCGGTCTATTGACGAATCTGTAAACCTTTTATGAAAAGCTTCCTGAGAAAATCCGCCTGATTCTACAGTTCCCGAAAACGTAATTCTATTGAGTACAAAAAAACGCACGGCTCTATCAAAATCCGAAAATTTATTAATATCTACATTGGTCAATTCTGTAAATAGTAATTTACCGTCTGTATATTTAGCTTTAATATCCCGAACTTCGGCAACTAATTTAGCTATATCAGATTGGGCAAACTTCCAAAAAAGGTATAATTCGCGGTTTAAATCATTAATCCAAATCTTTAAATCTGGAAATTGCTGTTTTAGGTAAATAAAGACAGAACCACCGCCTACAAAAGGTTCTCTAAATTCCGAAAAGCTATTTGGCAAGTATTCAACTATTTGATTGATGGCTTTTGATTTACCGCCAGGATAACGAAGTGGACTTTTGAACATACAGCAGATTGCAGGTAAATGAGGTACGGATATTACAATGATTTTCTGGTAAATAGACCACGCTTTTGGGGCGCAAGGCCTTGCGCCCCTACAAGGATATGTGGTTCAAAGAAATGAAAATTGCTATAATTTTTGAGGAAGCTTTATAAAATATAAAATTTTTCAGCCTAAAAATTCAACTCCTAATATCTGCATAGTTTGCAACATTTGTTGTGCTTGAACTTCATCACCCAAATTTTTATAAATTCTGTAGGTCTGACGGTAATGAGAAATAGCTTCTTGATGACGATTTAATTTGTGAAGAGTCGCACCCAAAGTCAGAGATACTTTAGCTTCTTCAGTATGATTGTTTATATCTTGAGCTAAAACCAGAGCAGACCGTAAAAATCCCATTGCTTGGCAATATTCCTCTTTATAATAAAATATACTGCCAATGTTAAAAAATAACTGTTGCTGAATTTCTTTACTGCCAATTTGCTGAAAAATTGTTAAAGACTGTTTATAGTATACCAAAGCATTTTCTTTTCTACCCAAGTGCTGGTATGTAGATGCTATTTTAGCTAGAGTAGAAGCTTCGCTAAATCGATTGCCAATTTTGCGAGTAATATGCAAAGATTCTAAATTATATTCAAGTGCTTCTTCAAGTTGATTGATTTGACAGCATACATCACTTAAGCAAAGCAAAATAGAACTTTGGATTTTTTGATTGTCAAGCTCATAAGAAATTTCCAGGGCTTTTGTTAAAAAATCTATGGCTTTGTGATACTGATCAAGTTTTTGATATGATTGACCTAGAATATGCAGGCTGCTCATAATCAAGTTTTTGTTATCAATTTTTCTGGCAATAAAGAGCGCTTGATTACAAAATTCAATTACCTTTTGCCACTCCTGCAGATGAAGATAAATATCAGCAATTTTTACTAGTGAGTTGGCGATGGATTTGGTATCACTAATTTCTTGAGCAACCAAGAGAGCCTTTTGCTCATAATTAAGTGCCTGTTGGTAATCTTTTAGACACGCGTAAACATTGGCCAGTGACCCCAGGGCGCTTTTCTCCCAACTCCGCTCATTCATTTCGCAACTAATGGCTAGCTGATTTTGAAAACACTCAAGAGCTTTTTGATACTCCCCCAGATATTGATAATCGGTTCCTATTCCTGAAATACCTGCTACCTGTAATATTCTATTACCAGTTTTGTAAGTAGTTTTGACTAATTGTGTAAAATATTTAATCGATTCATGAAATTGCTTTAGTTGACGATAACAATTACCTATGCCGTAGAGAGCGACTTCTTGCCAATTTTCCAGACCCATACGTTGAGATAAAGCCAAAAGTAGCTTATAATACTCCAAAGCTTGTGAAAACTTGAAGAATTTTTCATAAATTGCTGCTAATTGACTCAGACAAGTTATCTCTTCTTGCCTGTCTTGATTTCGACGGCTGATTGACAATTTATCTAAGTAATAGGCGAGCCTCCTACGGAGGAGGTTTGTTGAATTTAGTTCATCTTCCCCTATCATTTTTAGTGTTAAATTATACTTATTTTCCAACCAAATATGACTGCCTTATTATGGAGTCCATAGGGATTACAGTAATACCTAGCATTTTATGGGTGGCCTTTCACCCTTTAATTTAGTAAAGATTTTTTGTTTTTCCGATAAGATTTGAAGTTTTTAGCCCAAACCTTAGTTAGGGATTCAGCTTAAGTTTTAGCCAGAATATATCTCCAGTAGGCTGCTCAAGGCTTTTCGTCCATGAATTTTCGTCCATGAATTTTCCTCTGTATCTAGAATTTTAATTTGGATTTCAGTAGAAGTTAAGGTTAGAAAGGAAATCTCTGTGCCTAACCCGCCCTGAGTATGATAAATTTGTCCCTATTCCTATACCCAAAAGCA
The DNA here is from genome assembly GCA_038087035.1 of Gloeotrichia echinulata CP02. Lineage (NCBI taxonomy): Bacteria > Bacillati > Cyanobacteriota > Cyanophyceae > Nostocales > Gloeotrichiaceae > Gloeotrichia > Gloeotrichia echinulata. The sequence continues at coordinate 1,592,395 of CP051187.1, forward strand.
GATGATTCGACTCTGGACGATTTGGGTAGTGGGGATTTAACTAATTGCCAGTCTAGTACCGCAAGGCGTTAGTCAAAAGTCAAAAGTCAAAAGTCAAAAGTCTCATAGGGTAGACTTTTTGGTGATTTGGAATGGGTGGTTTATTTACGCCGTCCTGTACTAGTATTAGCAGTTGTGGATATCAGTAGCACTGCACCTGTGATTGATATCCATTGAAGTCAAAACTGTAACTTTCGTACGGCTTTTCCCCATGAATCATTACCAATGCATCAGAATTAGGGAACTGCAAAAAATAAAAATAACCACTTTAAGTTGTCAACTGTCAACCGTCAAGATTGGATATTTTTATTTGGAAGTTGCTGACGGTTTGAACTGCTCTTTGCTATGAGCAATTCTACACTCAGCTAGTATAAATTATTTCATAAATCAGCTAAAAAATATGTATATGATATTACATCGTGCCTGTTTTTATCATATTGATAAACTTTTTTATACAGGAAAATACATCAATTAATTAGTAATATAGTAATATATTACTATATAAATTCACAGCAGTTTTCAGTTAAGTGAAGCCTGACGTAGTAGTTTCAATCTTTTCCTGTTCCCTGTTCCCTTTTTTTTGTCATTGTAGCTAGGGCACCGATTCACTAATTTTGAGTCCCATGATGACTAAATCGCGTTCAATACCGTCCAGTTCTGCGACTTTGGGTAAATTTCCCCACGCCTGAAAGCCAAATGTTTCAAACAGCTTTAAACTAGGTTGATTATGGGCAAAGATGAAGCCTATTAAGGTTTTTAATCCCAAACGAGGACTTTCACTAATTGCTTGGGCTAGGAGTTGGCGTCCCAAACCACACCGATGAAAGCCTGGCGCAATGTAAATACTAATTTCGGCTGTTCTATTGTAGGCTGGTCGCCCATAGAAGGATTGAAAACTGAGCCAACCAGCAATTGTACCTTCTACTTCCATCACCCAAAGTGGTCTTTGTGAAGGCGATCGCCCCTTAAACCACGCTAGGCGACTTTCCACAGATACCGGCTCTAAATCGGCTGTGGCCATGCGGCTGGGAATTGCAGCATTATAAATTGCCACAATAGTAGGTAAGTCAATATCTGTCGCATGGCGGATGATCATTGTTGTCGTTTGGGTTAAATTTTGAGAAAATATTTACCGAAAAACTGGGTCTAAAGCCCCGTCCTTCTAGGACGGCTTTTCTTTAACTTCCGAATCAACTCTGTGAGTACATCATTACGGATATTTAAATTTACTTTTACCATTACACTGTAATGATATTTCTATTACAATGATACTGGATGGCAAAGCCGAAAATGCTGGTCATCCTTAATCTGAACCTTCTCCCAAAGGGAGAGGCTGCGCCAAGACAACTCAGAGTATGGGGTTCTACCCAGTAACAGGCATTTGCGTGTCGATTCTGTGGGTAGGTAAAACTCTGACAGTACACAGGTGTTGAACATTTTTGTATTGTTCAAGTCTGCGGAGGGGGCATCTCGTGGACTCTAAAGTGAGCTTCATCGCCTCCTCAGCAATAGCTGGATTGGATGAGAAGCCCACACTGTACTGCTTGCAGTCAGTGTGGGAGTATGTCACGTGAACAGTTAAGTTATCAGGTGTAGTCGTAATGCGACCAAACCCATAACTCCAATTGGCTCTGTCTTTCACGCCCGCTTCAGAAATTGTTAACTGTCAACAGCATCATGCCCCAATAATTTATCTGCTAATATTATAGAGATATAGCCATCCTATTTCAGTTGTGAAAATTCCAGAAATATACCTAGGCTAGGCAATGCCAAGCATATCCGGGTTTTGCTTGGCATTGCCGACCCTACACAACTTAAAATTTTTCTTTTTCACAAATCATTTAGGATTGCTATATGTATAATAACGACTTGCATAATTTAGTCTGATTTAGGAAAATATTTTTGTAATTAAATTAGCATCTATACTTTAACCTTGGATTTACAGCTTAAGGCAGAATTTATTTTGATGATATCTGTCTACTGCCAATATGATCAGGATATCTATTATATATCAATTATCAATTTTAAAATTGAAATAAACAACTAAAACTATTCAAATTATATGTCTCATAATTTACCGAATAAAAATGATAGCGGCGGCGCTGATCAAAGTAGCAATATCTCTATAGAGTTAGAGATTGCTATATTTATCGTTAAACTGAAAAACGGTATTTGGATTTGTGGTATTCCATCTTGGTTATTCGGCATAACTGATAGAAGCCTGGCTGCATTTGCTGATGGCTATCTATCGGCTTTGGAAGTTTTTCAGCTATTTACAGCCTCATTCTTTTTTGTAAGTTGGCTATATTTAAAGCCAGAAAATAGCTGGGACAGTAATGATTTAGATTCCAGCCAATATCAAGGATATCTATGTCGAACTCAAACTAACCAATTTGAGCTAAAAAGGCGACATATGATTAGCCAAGAATATATTTTACCTTTTCCGTATCTTTGCCAAATCTATCATCTATTGAATTTAAAACATTTAGAAACAGTTCACAGTTTTAGTTTGAATAACTTAAGGGTTGTTAATATCAGCTATTTTCAGCCCACAGCCATCGGTGGAATCATTAAATTTGAAACACTTTTGGATTCTCCAGTCAATCCTTTGAGAATTTGGAGACAACCAACTGTGGAAGTAGATTTAATTTTGCATACACCCTATACTGTTGAACTTAGTATTCCGGTCTACAACCACAAAAGAATATTTGTGATATTTAGTGCCTTACCATTAAATCAAACTGAACATCAGTTCTTTATAGACATTTACAGCGATTTAGATTGGCCAAAACCATTATTACAAGTAATATTGCATTTTGCTTCTTGTTTGACCATATTTGAAGATTTGCCTTATTTACGCGCTCTAGCAGACAGAAATATCGAGCGGTTATTTAATTTAAATTTGGCGTCAAACCACGAAAGTATGTTGCTCTTTAAAAGATTTGTAGAACTGTATGGTACTGGCGAAGAAAAGCCTAAATTAATTGAGCGTAGTGATTAAGTTCATTGCTTATTTGTCATTGGTCATTAAAAAAAATATCCAATTTGTAGGGTGCGTCAGCAGCGAGAAAACTTGGAAATAGCAACAGATTACTGATACTGACGCACCCTGATGACCAAGACTTACGCTAGTGTCACGATTTAAAGAATGGTGCGTGACGCCACAGTTATTGTAACTATGTACAATATTTATCGAAGCGTCACGCACCCTACGGAAATATTGGGTAATTTATTTTTTAGTATTTCTTTAAGCGCGTGCTAGTAAGGGTGCTGCAGCTAGAAGGGTTTTGGTGTAGGGGTGTTGTGGATTGGCAAAAATTTGTTTTGTCGGTCCAATTTCCACAATTGTACCACCATTCATGACGGCAATGCGATCGCACAAAAATCTGGCTAACCACAGGTCATGGGTAATAAACAAATAAGTTAACTCAAATTCTGCTTTTAATTGCAACATCAAATCTAGGACTTGTGACTGTACACTAGCATCTAACATACTTACAGGTTCATCGCAAATTACTAGTTTCGGATGGGTAATCAAAGCACGGGCGATCGCCACTCGTTGTTGCTGTCCTCCAGACAAATCTGATGGATAACGCTGATAATAAATTTCCGGTGGTGTTAATCCCACTTTCTCTAGCATCCATAAAACTTGTTCTTTGGCTTTGGCTGGAGCGGCTAAATTGTGAATTAATAAGGGGTCAGCAATGCTTTGTCCCACGGTCATTGCTGGATTGAGACAAGCATGGGGGTCTTGAAATATCATTTGTATTTGTCGCCGTGAGGAACGAATTTCTTGGCGTGATAGGCTAGTTAAATCCTGTCCCAAAAACTCGACTTTACCAGCAGTAGGACGAATTAGTTGTAATATTGTCCTTGACAGTGTGCTTTTACCGCAACCTGACTCCCCGACCAAACCGAGAATTTCTCCTGGATAAAGTTCCAAGTCGATACCATCTACGGCTTTAATTGTCTGATTTTGCACCTTAAACAGTCGTTCGATCAAGTTAGGTTCTATAGTGTAGTGCTGTTTGAGTGCGGTGATTTGCAATATTGGGGATTGGGGATGAGGGATTGGGGATTGGGAAGAAATTTCCCCAGTTTCTGTTTCATCTATGGCTTGAATGTGCAAAGCTGCTTGCAGGAGCGATCGCGTGTATTCGTGTTGGGGTTGTCCAAATACAGATTTTGTCGTTCCCATTTCCACCATTTTACCGTGATACATGACGCCAATGCGATCGCAATATTCTGCTACCATTGCTAAATCGTGGGAAATTAGCAGCAGTCCCATGTTATCTTCGGCGCATAGGCGAGTTAATTCTTGTAAAATCTGTGCCGAGACGGTGACATCTAAGCTGGTGGTCGGTTCATCAGCAACGATTAATTTGGGGTTCAGGAGTAAAGCCAAGGCGATCGCTACCCGTTGTCGCATCCCACCACTAAACTCATGGGGATACTGATTCCAGCGACTAGCGGGAATTTTCACCTTTTCCAAAGTGGCGATCGCTTTTTCTTTAGCTTGCTGCTTAGATAATTCTGGTGCATGGGCTTGTAAGGTTTCGATACAATGATTCCCAATCGTCATCAACGGATCGAGGCGCGTCATCGGGTCTTGGAAAATCAGCGCCACTGCTTCCCCCCGAAATTTCCGCAGTTTATCCGGTGCTAAATCCAACACAGATTCTCCCTGAAATCTCACCCGTCCCTCAATGCGGCTAGATGAGGGAAGCAAGCGCATTACAGCCCTTCCCAGGGTTGACTTACCACAACCAGACTCCCCCACTAATCCCATTTTTTCACCGCGTTGCAGGTCAAAAGACACATGATCAATTGCCAACGTTAGTTCTTCAGAGCTAGGCTGAGGATAGGCTACACGGAGATTTTCAATACTCAATAAAGATTCAGTCATAGTGTTATTTTTTAACAGCCCGCCACTAGCTACCAGCTTACTCCAGTAGCGGACTGCCGCGAGTTGTTCAAGCTACATAGTCAAACAGCATAGTATTCATGTAGCGATCGGTCCACTCTGTACCAAAGGATTTCTCCAGAACTCGCCGGGTTTTATCATTTTGTTGTTGCTTTGTACAGTAATATCGTTGACCAGCTAGAACCCTGGAGATATCAAGATTTGAAGTAAGGGGGGTTTCTGTACTAGCAATCTGACAATGAATGGTTAAAAATTCCCGAACTCGACCCAGAAACCAATCTTCTTCTTGAGAGTCTCCCGGACGCACAAACAGACAAAATTCCGAAAAGATATCGCCCCACTCTGGTAAAGCCCGTGGTTGGGAAAATTCCAGGCGACACAAAACAGACAATTCTTGATAATAGCGTGCTGGTAGGGCGCGATCGCTACTGACTGGAGACAAATCGGCGATCGCCGCACTAATAGCTCCACCTCGTCCCCCAACCAAGTCTGTACCAAAGATGGGAATGGCGTATTCGGGATTGGGGAACATCACACAGTGCAGAATATCTAATCCATTGCCAACCTGAGCCAATTCTAAATGCAGTTTGCGAAATTGCGGCGTCTGGTAGCAGTGATTTTCAATGATCAGCTTTTCACCTTCCAGGTGTCCTTCGACGTAGCCTAAACCTTCTGGAACCGAGTAAGGGGAGATATCCAGGTGCTTTTGCCAAATTTCTTCAATACAATCCGCCAATCTGTGGATTAGGGGATGCTGACGGCTTCTTAACGATGCTTCCATACAATTCAACAATACGCTTCTTTTTGAGTATAGGATTAACCTACCTTGGCGTATAGTCCGTGCAAAACTTGTGCAGTTTGCTTTACGATTGGATCATCCAGACCAGTATACCTAACCTAGCAAAACATCGATGGGCGGAATCACATGATCCGTTAGGTCGATTGTTACGGTTTCTGCTACATAAAAGCTGGACAAATCCAGACATTACTTGACGTTTCAACGGGAGCATGGGAGCGGCTATCCCTTAACGTCCAGACACGCTTTAGCCTGACGTGCATATTTTTCGAGATTTTTAGACGCATTTAAATCTCGGTCTGAGGTATGCTGACATTTTTTACATTCGTAAACCCGCTGTGATAGACTAATTTCTTGAATTTCTCCACAATTTGCACAAGTTTTACTAGATGGGTAAAATCTATCTACAAATACGACAGTTCCACCGTATCTAATTACTTTATATTCTACTTGTCTGCGGAATTCATAAAAATTGGCATCGCTGACAGCACCGGCTAACTTATGATTTTTCAACATCCCCGAAGTATTCAAATCCTCCAAAGCAACAACTGCGTGGTTTTTGCAGATAAATGTAGTTGCTTTATGAGTGGCATCAATACGTATATTAGTAATACGTCGATGCAGTTTAGATATTCTCAACTTTTGTTTTTTGTAACGATTACTTCCCTTAATTTTTCTTGTAAGTTGACGTTGTAATCTTGTTAACTTTCTCCTGGCACTTTGGTTCTTGCGTACTTAGCGTGCTGAATTTGTTAAAAAATAAGTTTGAAACCCTTGCCTGGCTCCGATAAAAGCCATTATTTTTTGTATTTGAGCTACTGTTACTAAAAATCAAATTATAAACGCCTATAAGCCTTGTTATTAAAGCAATTTAATCGACTTTCATTAATAATTAAGCACGCTATACACGCAAGAGCCGAATTTGGCAGAGTTCAAATCCATTGATCTGTGGCATATTTACATCTAAGACTAGCGCATCGGGGGTGACTGCTTGCAGTACTGTCCAAAATTGCAATGGATCGGCCAAGGTTGTCACCTTGAATCCCCAGGGTTTAAGCAGGGTGGGGAGAGTGCGTAACCAATCTTGATCGTCATCAAGAATCATCACCTTGTTTGTCTTCTCAGTACCGCGTAACAAATTTACAGCGGCGTCAATCACCTGCTCAGGTGCTATGGGCGATGCCAAAAAAAGTTTTCCGCCTCGCCGCAGGGCTTCCAGGCGATCGCTCAATTCACCGCGATCGCCAATCACAACAATTGGCAAGTCAGGGTAATGGTGTGCAAATGTCTGCAATGTTGCCCAAAAATTGCAGACCTGGGGGCTACCCAACTCCGATGGGATGGAGGTCAACCGCAACAGGATGACATCAGGATCTTGACTTAAACTATCAAAGACAGACTCAGTTGTCCGCAAAGCTTTAGCCACATCTGACACCGGAATAATCTCAACACGAATTCCCCGACTGATGGCTATAGCCTGTAGGGATTGGTTCAATTCGGTGTCTGAACTCACAATCAGTAACAGCGGTGACTGTCCATTGGGAATTTGGGACATTTGGATCAGTGTGGTATGGTCAATCTCTTGCTGTAGAGCCATCACCAAAGTTTTCATCAGCGGTGCGTGTTTCGGTTGTAGCGGCTCTCGACCACCCAACCAATACTCCAACTGGCGGGCGATGTGCATTGTCTTGGTTAGCCCAAATATTCCCAGAGTACCAGCCAGTTTGTGCGCCACCTGTTGCGCCTGTTCTTGTTGGGGGGGTTTAAGTTGATTGGTTTGTAAGTCTCTGACGGTTTGTAACAAAATGCTCATCTGGTCGAGGCTTTTCGGTTTAGTCGTTGTCCAAGTGTCGTTGAGGAAGGCTAGGTATTGTTCTTGGGCGTCTGGAGGAATATGCTTGGGGGAATCGTTGAAGGCTTCTATTGGGCTAGCGATGCCAGGGGAGTCCGTCGCATTCTTCACAGTAGGTGTAGAATATTGAGTAGTTGAGTCTTCCGTATTTAGGGCTTTGAGATAGTAGCCCCGTCCATGCATGGTGGCAATGAAATCTGGACTAGCACCGGCTGCAACTAGCTTTTTCCGCACCCGACGGATATGGGAACGCACCGTTGCTTGAGAGGGGAATTCTTCGGAAGACCATAATCGATCCAGAAGTTCTTCACTGCTAAACACATGCTGGCACTCCCGCAGCAAAAGTTCTAGCAAATCATATTCCATTGTTGTTAGGTTCAAGGGACGACCATTATAAGTCACTTCACAACTACTGGGGTTGAGAAGCAAATCGCCCCAACTCAGCAAGGGAAAAGGATTCGCACTTCCTCGCCTGAGTAACGCCCGAATCCGGGCGATAAGTTCTATTTGATCGAACGGTTTGACCACATAGTCATCTGCACCTGCATCTAATCCCTGGACTTTAGCGGTACTGGTATCCTGTCCTGTTAGTAACAGAATGGGAGTCATGTATCCCTCTGTACGAAACCGTTTGCATAAACTGATACCATCTAACTTGGGCAGCATGATATCTAATACGATCAGGTCATACTCAAACGTAGAGCCATAAGTCCAACCCATTTCCCCATCTTTCACCACATCTACAACATAGTGATGGGTTGCTAGATTCCTGGTCAGGACTTTAATTAACACGTCATCATCTTCCACAAGCAAGATTTTCATTGATGCAGCTACCAATGGAGAATTTTCGTAATTTGCTCCGGTAGATCTAGGGAGTTAAAGGGTTTGGTAATTATACCACTGACTCCCAAATCATTAAATTGACGCTTTTCCGCTGTTTGTGCTTTGGCGGTTAAAAGAATCACCAGTATTTGTTCCGTCCGTGAATGAGACTGGAGTTCTTTAAAGGTAGCAATCCCCTCCATATCTGGCATCATTAGATCTAATAAAATCACATCTGGTTTTTCGCTTTGGGCAGTTTGGATACCTTCCTCTTCATCACATATATCCTCAGGGCACAGCAATGCTGTGCCCCTACAGATTGGGGGAGCAAAGGGACTGGATGAATTGCAGTGGATAATTACAGCACAGAGGTTTTACCGTCCTAAACGCACACCATTATCTAAATATTCTCTCATCTTTTCTTGAGTAGCTTTCAAACTATCACTCGGCGAAAGTAACTCAATCACAAAACCTGCACCAGTTTGCAGGGACTACCAACTTTTTTCATCCTCATAATTTGGTGAAGATATTGGTAAAATCACAGGTTTTTGATAATTAGAGGTGTAACCAGGTAAAACTTTTACCCCAGACTGAGTTAACCTCAGTGTTAAAGAAAGTCGTACTTTACCGCTCTGATTAAGTATAGAACGATGTACAAGGTTATCAGTAAATAAGACGAATTCTCCAGGACGTAACACTACAGGAATAGCTTGTTTGGTAATTTTATCAGGGATATCAAAAAAGTGATTACCACTAAAGGGATCGGTTACTTTTATCTGACAATCTTTTAAGTAAGAATTAGGTATATACTCAAAACCGTTATACTCATTAACTTCTGTCAAAGCTATATAAGCATGGATAGTTTTACCATCTCCTTTAAGCAATTTAGGATAAGAGTCTTGATGCCAAAAAGGAATTAATTGGTCAGATGGATAACTTAACCACAGTTCTGAACGCCATAATACTAAATTCTCTCCTAAATATTCAGTGAGTGTTTCTAACAAATTTTTATCGTGACATATTTGTAAAACTACACGTGAATCTAAATGTCTATCCATGTAAAAATATTTTTTAAAGATTTGAATTAGTATAATAAAAAAAGCTCCCCAATCGAATCTAATCAATGCTAATAATAGCTGAGTAAATATTATTCTTTTGGGGAATTTTGGTAATACTTCATTTAAAATATTTCTGGTAATATCGGCTATTTCATTACTGTTTAAATTAAGAGACTTTGGTTTCCAAATACCATGAGTACCATCATCATCATAATTATTAATTTGTCGTAAATTTTGCTTTTGATTGCAGCCAGTCCATAATAGACTGCGTTCCCACAATTGGTTCAATATTTCTTGATTTTGTGCTATTTTAGGTAAGGCAATTTCTTGGTTCTGACTGTCGAAAAATTTCCCGCTAATATTTTGGTAATCTGGAGAAGTGGCACAAACTAAAGTGCTATATGCTCCTGCTTCCGGGGAAAGACCTAAACCTAAATATTTACTGAGACGATGCCATATAGTAATATTTGATTGTACAAAACCTGGGTGGATGGCGTTAACGGTAACTTGCGAATTATTTAATTTTTGAGAAAGTTCTTGGGTTAATAGCAATAAGCATAATTTAGAAATAGCATAGTGTTTTATCACATTTAAACTTGTTTTTTTTACTAAGAAGTCCCATTTAATATTATTTGGATATAGTGCTAAATCTGATGACAGCATAATAATGCGACTAGGTGCGGATTTTTGCATTTTTTCTAGCAATAAATAAGTCAGCAAAAAATGACCCAAATAGTTAGTTCCCCAAATCAGTTCAAACCCTTCTTTTGTTGTACCTCTGTGGTTAAATATGCCTGCATTATTGACCAATATATGCAATGGTAAGTTTTTGTCATTGAATAGTTTGACGCAGTTACGAACTGAATCTAAAAAAGCTAGGTCAAGTGGTAAAAATTCCACACTTTGATTTCCAGTAGTTTCCCGGATGTATTTTATAGCTTTTGCTGATTTCGTTTCTGAACGACATGCAATAAATACATGATTGCCTAATTTTGCTAAACCTACAGCCGTCATTAAACCTACACCAGAGTTACCACCTGTAACTAAACAGACTTGCATAATTGACTATCTCTCAGTATTTATTTAAACCCAGTTTGAAGATATCCACAATCTGATGATATATACAATATCATTTAAGTGTATAAGTGATCGCTTGTTATGCAAGAATGAGCGATACCTTAAAAAGACGCGCTCGCTTTTGCTAACACAGTCCACACCTTCAAAATCGCACTTCTGAGATTTATTCAGACATAGATAGTCCTTATGTAATTATCCCTGAGTTTGAATTTGGAATTAAAATTAAGGGAGTAGATATTATTTTGATAACAGAAGAAACAATTAAGTTTGCACAGTTAAAAACTTTAAAAGTAACATTGACTGGTTCACAAACAAATAGAGCTAAAAAAGAATTAGGGATTCATGATAATCCCTTATTTATCGCAGTTTTTGATTTAGGTGATTGGACATTTAACGATCCTAAAATTCCTCGCATTGCTGGTAAAGCATTTTGGAATAAGATTCACATGGATTATGACTTGGTGGAGAACCATGTAAGAAATATGTTACAGAAAATTGATAATGCTTTTGCTGAGTTGGCTGCAAAGTAAATTCTATCAAGAAAACAGCGAAAACAGAAGTTGTGAAATTAGGCGGACATTAAGCGCTTTCTTGGTTCAGGAATTTGACGACCTAATTCTTGAGCAGTTTCTATCCACTCCTGCATAATAATTTCTACATTTTGTAGTGCTTCTTGATAAGTTTCGCCATCAGCAGCGCATCCAGGTAACTCTGGAACTTCGGCGATAAATGCTTGGTCTTCTTCACTCCAGTAGAGAATTATTTCATAATGAAGCGTCATCTTGTCCTCCTAGCTGGTACTTAAGAATTACTGCACGAACTTGTTTAACTTGATATGCTTTGGCTTGAGAACCTTTAGGTTGAAGATTGAGAATTTCTTCTATTCCCTCTTGAGTAAAAATGCTGAGGCTGTTTGGATTGTAGAAAAAGGGGTTCTTGCGTACTTAGCGTGCTTAATTATTAGTTAAAGTCTATAAATTTGCTTTAAAAGTAAGACTTACAGGCGTTCATAATTTAATTTTCAGCAATATGACCAAAAATACAGGAAATAATGGCTATTACCGTATCTCAGTAAGGGTTTCAAGCTGATTATTTAATAAATTTAGCACGCTAAGTACGGAAGATCCCGATTTGTCGGTCTAAATTCTCATCTGCTAGAAAGTTCAAGAAGCATTCTCAACAATGGGATAAATTACATCATATCGTAAAGCCTCAGCTGCAAATGCTAAAGCTGCTTGAATTGCTTCGCGTGTTAGTCGCGGGTGAGATTCTAAAATTTGTTCTGGAGTTTCACCTGCAGCTAACTTTTCTAAAATCAACTCAACGGTGATGCGTGTCCCAACAATCACCGATTTTCCCATCATTACCTTTGGATCTGATACAACCATTCGTTTCTCGCCCTAGTTAGGTACACTCGTAGGGGCACGGCATTGCCGTGCCCCTACACATCGCGATATGATATTGTACCGAATATAAATGTGTTGCGCTATACTATCACAACCCCAACCAACACCGCAAAGATCGCTCTAACAGTTCAGCATCAGCATCAGCTAACTTACCAATCACTTTGACAACTAAGCTTTGATGCACTGTGTATAAACCTCTCTTGACTGCTGTAGCCACGTTTAGCCCTGCTGCTCCCCATTCAGACAAGACAAACTCACCTTCTCGCAATGCTCCAGTTTTGCTCGTCTAGGGTGTAATTAGGATGTCTTGAGAAACGTGTGGCGCACTGATCGCCGTCAAAATATAAAATTATGATACAATTGGATGATACTATTCTGTATAGTTAAATTCAGGTAAAAACTATAACTATAAATAAGCAAAAAATATATGTCTAATTATCAAGAATTGCTACAGCAAGCTAAAAATCTAACTGCTGAAGAACAACTTAAATTAGTAGCTGAATTAATCTCAGTGGTTCGTAATCGTGTTATAGATAAATCAAAAAAGCGTAGTATCTTAGATTTAGAAGGTTTAGGTAAGGAAATTTGGCAAGGTATTGATGCCCAAGAATATGTTAATCAGGAACGTGGAAAATGCAATGGATAGAACAATTCCAGGGTCAAACTGTTGCTTTAGACACTGCACCGCTGATTTACTTTATTGAGCAAAATCCTGAATATATAGAAAGGGTAAGGCTGTTTTTCAGAGCATTAAATAATCGTGAATTTAAGGTAATTACATCTGTTGTAACTTTACTGGAAGTATTAGTTTATCCTTTGCGACGTGGAGATATAATATTATCTCAACAATATCGTGACATTCTTTTTGAGGATGAGGAAGTTTTAAAGGTTATAGAACTTTCTCCAGATATAGCGGAAATAGCAGCACAATTAAGAGCAGTGTATAATTTGCATTCTTTAGATGCTATTCAAATGGCTACTGCTATTTATGGGGGTGCATCTTTTTTCTTGACTAATGATGCACGTTTGCCATCTTTACCGGGGTTAACGGTGTTAGTTTTAAATCAATTGATAGCTTGAGTTTTTTGTCGTCAGACCTTGTACTCCCTAAAATTTCCCCTAGCGCGATGTCTACGACGGGCGTAGCTACAGCATTCCACATCCCCAACATCCCCAAAAGTGCGTAGACACGTAGTGGCTTGTCGTTAGACATCGCCTGACAGAAAACTTCAAAAAAAGCTCGCCTGTTGTGGAAGACTAGAGCGATCGCCATACAGAAAACCTCAAAAACTAAGCGATCGCTTGTTGTGGAAGAATGAGCGATGTCTACGACGGGCTACGCCTACGCCATACAGAAAACCTCAAAAATCAAGCGATCGCTTGTTGTGGGCGGCACCAAGATGCACTCAAATAATCTTGATGAGGATCAAGATTGATAAATTTAGTAGCAGCCTGTTGCACTTCTTTTGCAGCGTGTCCCCAAAAAGCAACATGAACCTGAAAGCCATCACTGGTCAAATCATCTATGCAAGGCATATAATCTTTATCGCCTGCTGCAATAACGATTATGTCATTTTCTTTATCGATTATTTTTCCTGAATCTTTACCAATTTGGTAAGCAATAGCAGTATCAACTTTTTTCTCTCTACCTTGTGAACGTTCATATGTTTGGACATCAAAACCTTTGCTTTTAACGTAATTCCAGAAGCTATCTTCGGGTGGAGGCGATCCCCAAAGTCTAGCTCCGCCAATCTCTGACTTTTCTGTACCGCATAAAAACTCATGTAATCGACCGTAGTCCATATACCAATCGTTATCAAATATTCTCAGGTTAATTGCTTCATAGATGTTACAAACTCCATTAATCCCCTTGCGTACAGCAGATAGTCGGCGGCCTTCTATAAAAAGGTTAGAATTGTCAACGTAGGTAAAAATTCTCATCTTGTATAATACACTCTTGGCAAAAGAATAATAGTTATTTATTATACATATTATTTAAGTATAAGTCCATTAACTTGTCTTGTTTTTCTCTATCCCGTGAAAAGCCAGATAAAAGCAAAAGGCACGGTATCACTGTGCCTTCTAGCTTATTGGTTATCTATCAACCTACTCAATCCCTTCAATGCGATATTCAACCTCTTGGTACAACTCGCGCAGACGATCTAAATTCTCCTCGCTAGTCTCCCAATAACCGCGTCCATTCACTTCCAAGAAAGCTGCGTAGGTTTGGTTGAGGAATTGAATTATATTAATATTGATAATCTTGTATCAATTCTCGTAATCTTTGCCATTCAGGTAAATATTCCCAAATATCACTAAGTTTTTTTATTCCTGTTAAAATTCGCTCTCGGAAATCACCAGGACTACCTAACCTTAAATTATCTAAGTCCTCTTCCATAGCACAGAGTAAATCTTTACCAGAAAAAAAGGTTAAATAACTCTGATTTTCAAAACGAAACCCTCCAGGTTGACAAGAAGTCAATATATCGGCAAATTTACTCATCACATTTGCTTCTTCGGGAATTTGTCCGCTTTGATAGCGGGTTATAATGTTTTGAATTTCTGAGCGACAAGAGGCTTCATCTATTTTTTGTCCAAAAGGAAAGGGACAACCCCATTGTTTCTTACCCCAATAATTAGGTAAAGGTAATAACCGTACACGAGATAAAGATAATGATATTCTTGCTGCTGTATATGTATAAATTTTTAAAGCAGAGTTCTCTAAAATGCTTTGATAATTGGCTAACGATGGTGCTTTTTTACCTAATGCTGGAATAACTATTTGAGGGTCAATTAAGTAATTCTCAATTTCTTTCCTTTCCCAACACCAACCCAGATGAATAGATTTTTGATTATCTGTAACCTGCCATTCTTGAGGTGTACACTGAGGAAGAGACTGATTTTGTGCAAAATTATCGAAATCTCTATCTCTTAAACCTGCAACAATGGTCTCAGGTTTTAATTCTCTGCTCATTAAAATTTTTTCTTTCAAACCATATTTACTGCCAATAGCTTTAAGTTGACATAATCCATCTAACACTTTACTGAGAACACGAGAGTCTGTTTTTCCTTCTCTACCTTCACAGTATAATAAATCTACAGACACAATCTTCCCCCTTTGAGCCGATAAATTTCATCATTACCAATAATTTCTGTTACGGCTTCTGAATGAGTCGTGAAAATAAATTGAGAAGTGGGACTTAATTTAGGTAACTGATTAACAAAAAATTGAGCTAACGGGGGATGCAAATTTAAGTCAAGTTCATCAATTAAAACAACTGAATAAGCAATTTGTTGCCGGACAAATTCATATAGAATCGGGAAAACAGAATACTCACCCCCAGACATTTCTACAATATCATAGGTTCTGTTCTCGTCATTAAGTACGAAAAAAGGCTCATCTCCTTGATTAGTTGATGGTTCTAATCCAGAAAAGGAACGACCTTTAAAAATACGTTTGTAATAATTTTCTAGCTTGAAATAATAATCATTTTCAGAGTTATAATTAGGGGTTTTTCTTCTTTCTATCCAATCGAGTAAATAAGGACGTAAACTTGCTATACTTTCAATAGAGGCTATATCATCTTTTTTACCGTCTTCTGTATTAGCAGTATCACTCGTTTTTAGACGATATTGATCAAACCAAAATATTCCCGGTAATTGGGCAAATTTTGAACGAATAGCAGGGTTTTTCTTGAGAGTTTTCTGGACATAATAGCGTCCTTGAAATTGTAAACGATCTGCTTCTCTATTTCCCACTTCCCAATCTTCACCATCTAAGACAACTTTTAATATTTTGTTATCGCCTGGTTCAATAAATTGTCTTCTTTCTCGGAAGTAGTCAGGTAAAGAATCAAACCAAAGTTTAGCTACTTCTTTAGTTGCTTCTATCTCTTCATCTACAAAGGATATTTCTAGTTCAATATGAGGTGTTCCCCATCGCCAATATCGACTGGCTAAAAAGCCAATCCAGTTGAAATCAGATACTTTTTGAATTTTTTTAGTTGCTAATGCTAGGGGTAAGGCTACAGCTTGTAAAATCGTGGTTTTCCCTGAACCGTTATCACCTAAAATTAAAAACTGATCACTAACTTCTTGCAGGGTTTTATGTTTAAAAGAAATAGGGGGTAAATGGTCAAATCTTTTAAAGTTTTGAATGGATATAGATTCAACTTTCATAACTCTATCCTGCAATTTAAGAATTAAGAGGCTGGATTCAGCCTCTTAACTTAATCCTATTCTATCCCTTCAATGCGGTCTTCAACCTCTTGGTACAACTCGCGCAGGCGATCTAAATTCTCCTCGCTAGTCTCCCAATAACCGCGTCCATTCACTTCCAACAAAGTTGATACAATCTTGCGGAAAGAATGAGGATTAAGGTTCATCAACCGTTTTTGCATTTCTTCATCTTTGATGAACGTCTCATTGGTATCCTCATAAACCCAGTTATCCACGGCGCCAGCTGTCGCACTCCAACCTGTTGTATTCACCAACCGCTTGGAAAGTTCGCGCACACCTTCGTAACCGTGAGATAGCATCCCCTCGTACCATTTGGGATTTAATAATTTAGTACGAGCATCCAAACGCACGGTTTCTGATAATGTGCGTACTTGGGCGTTAGCTGTGGTAGTATCTGCAATGTAAGATGATGGTTTCTTGCCATCAGCACGCAGACTTGCCACCAACTTGGTAGGATCTGAGTCGAAGTAGTGGGAAACGTCCGTCAAACTAATCTCCGAAGAATCGAGATTTTGGAACGTCGCATCAGCAGTTTTCAAGGTAGTTTCAAAAATCTGCCGAGACTCGTCCATCACACCAGGGTTATCGGAATTGAAGGCGAAGGATTTCCGATTGAGGTACATTTGCTGTAACTCGGCTTCGCTGTCCCACGTGCTGTTTTCTACCGCCAAGTTAATATTTGACGAGTAGGAACCGGAAGCGTTGGAGAAAACACGAGTCGCTGCTTGACGCAGATTAATTCCCATGTCCTGTGCTTGTTGCAAAGCGTGTTTGCGAACAAAGTTCATTTCTAGGGGTTCATCGGCTTCCGCAGCCATTTTCACGCCTTGGTCTAGCAGGTTCATTTGGTTGATGAACAAGTCGCGGAATACTCCAGAACAGTTGATCACCACGTCAATTCTGGGGCGTCCCAACTCTTCTAAAGAGATTAATTCCAACTTGTTCACCCGTCCCAAAGCATCGGGAACGGGACGCACACCAACCATCCACATGATTTGTGCTAGTGATTCCCCGTAGGTTTTGATGTTATCGGTTCCCCAAAGAACACAGGCGATGGTTTCCGGCCATTTGCCATCGTTTTCGGCTTTGTTACGTGCCAATAACCTATCCACAACGATTTTGGCTGATTGGACAGCGGCGGTTGTGGGGATGGATTGGGGGTCAAGGGCGTGTATATTTTTACCTGTGGGCAATACATCTGGGTTGCGGATGGGGTCGCCACCGGGTCCTGGTAGAATATATTCGCCTTCTAAGCCTTGGAGTAGTCCACCCAGTTCGTTATCTGCACAAACTTGCTTTAAGCAGAATTCCAAATACTCAAACAGGGGTTTTAAAGCAGAGGTGTCCACTTTGGGATAGCCTGCTTGATGCAATCCTTCTACCCAAGGTTCCTTTTTGCCCATGTTAAAGAAGTTTAACTTGGAAACGAGAGAAACTCGACCTTCGGCGTCGATTTTTTCTTGTACCAAAGCAGTTACAGCCGCACGGGTAGCTAGGGTGATATCTTGTAATAATTGGACATCTGCTAAAATCCCGGCATCGTTATTTTTGTAGATATCCTCAATGTTGCGTCCCAGACTATTGGCGATAATTCCGGGTAAGCCTTGAATTTCTTCTTCTTGACGATCTAAACTGGCAATGTTGACCAAAGTGGCGATCGCCTCTTCTGCTGTCGGTGGTTTACCAATAATATGTAATCCACAAGGCAACAGCCTAGATTCAATTTCCATCAACTTGCGGTAAACGCTACCAACAATATTATCCCGCTCATCGGCGCTGATATCTTTGGCGTCGCTTTCTGGTAAGTTAATATCTTTATCTAGGTTCACCATCCGGCACTTGTCCATGATGGAGTTGACGATAGGGATACCGCGTCCAGTTTCTTTCAAGGTTTGGTAAGAAGCAATTAATTCGCTCAGTTCCTTTAACCCTTTGTACAAACCTGCATTTTCTGCCGGTGGTGTCAGGTAAGAAATTGTCTCGGCGTAACTGCGGCGTTTGGCAATTGTTGCCTCACTGGGGTTATTGGCTGCGTAATAATACAGATTCGGAATTGTGCCGATTAGTTGGTCTGGATAACAATCACCAGACATCCCCATTTGTTTACCGGGCATAAATTCCAAGGAACCGTGTGTTCCAAAGTGCAGCACAGCGTCGGCACGCCAAACCCGTTCTAGGTAGGTGTAGTATGCAGCAAAACCATGATGGGGACTCGCGGAACGGGAGAATAACAACCGCATGGGGTCGCCTTCGTAACCAAAGGTAGGCTGGACACCGATGAAGACGTTACCGAATTGTTTACCATAAATCAGCAAGTTTTGCCCGTCGCTGTTGAGATGACCGGGAGGTGGTCCCCAGTTCTCTTCTAGGCGTTGAGAATAAGGTGTCAGTGCTTCGTATTCTGGCACGGACATTTTATAGGCTATGTTGAGTTCAGGGCTAGCGTACTGTGCTTGGGCGTCGTGGATGACTTCTTGCATTAACGCTGCGGCTGATTCTGGTAATTCTGGTAAATCGTAGCCGTTGTTTTTTAAGCCTTTCATCACCTCGAAGATGGAACCGAATACATCCAGGTAGGCTGCGGTTCCGACGTTTCCCTTATCTGGGGGGAAACTGAAAACGGTGATGGCTACTTTTTTATCAAGTTTCGGCTTACGGCGGAGGTTCGCCCATTTCAAGGCGCGTTTGGCGACAATTTCCACACGGTCTTGGAGTGCGATCGCCTTGCCTGTGGTGCCATCTCTACCCGATAATATAATTGGCTCAATTGCCCCATCTAATTCGGGAATGGCAATTTGCAAAGCTACCTGAATCGGGTGTAACCCCAAATCGCTATCCATCCACTCTTCTGTGGTTTGGAATATTAAGGGTAAAGCCACCATGTAAGGACGATTTAGGCGCTTGAGTGAGTCAATTGCTTTGGGATGGTCTTGTCTGGCTGGTCCACCCACCAAAGCAAACCCAGTTAAGGACACTACTGCATCCACTAAAGCGTTGTTGGTAGTCGGTTCGTAGAAATAGGCGTCTACAGGCTTAGAGAAATCCAAACCACCAGCAAACACAGGTAACACCTTTGCGCCTAGTGATTCTAATTCCTGTACTATTGCTACATAATGGGCGTCATCACCAGTTACTAGGTGAGTGCGTTGCAATACCAAGCCAACACAGGGCGCTAAGGGGTCTTTTAAATCCCTAGAAATATCCTTACGGGCTGTATACCAGTTGAGATATTCTTTAACATCCTCAAACATACTCGGTGCTAAAGGATGCCAAATCCCCATATCGGGATAAACTACCGGCGCTTGATAATCAACAGCTGCAGAACTTTGTTTTTCTACGCCTTTTAATACATATTTGTCAGTCAGCATCAGTAAGAAGTTTTCCAGATTTTCTGGCGAACCCCCCAGCCAATACTGAAAACTGAGCATGAAATTTCTAGCATCCTGTGCTTTGTCAATGGGGAGAAACTTCAGCACTTGGGGGAGTGTTCGCAGCAGCTTCAGCATTCCATCTTGGAATCCCGCACCGGATTTTTCCTTGCGTTTCCGCATGAATTGTGCTATGACACTCTTAGATTGCCCCAACTGTGCCAAAGAAAAGCTACCCATTTTGTTTAGGCGCATCACTTCAGGCATCGAAGGGAAGACAACCGAAACATCTAAGCGATCGCGGTATGGTTCTACTGCTGCTACTACTTTTTGTGCTAAGTCTTCGATAAAAATCAGTGAAGCTATGAATATATTAGCACTCTCCATATCCCGCTGGAACTCCTTGTAGTTCTCAGGATCTCGGAGTTCTTCAATCAAATAACCACTGATTTCAATCGCCAGGTTGGGATGGTTAGAGTTAATCGTGCGAACTGCTTGCGACAATGCACTCTGGTACTGGGACTCAAGCACGACATAGACCACCTTGATTAAATTACGTCCGCGTAAGTTATCAGGCGCAATATGACGAATGGTGGACTTGACGTGGGTGAACATGCAGATAAGCTCCTTTGATGCGAGTTCTCTAGTGGAAGTTTTGGACGGCTAATGCTGTCCAATGTGAATTTTTTTTGATTTGGCACTATGAGTTTTTTATCAGAAAATGCTTACAAAATACCGATTTTGTGGTCTATCTGACACAAATCGATATAAAAAACGCAAGATTTGTTAACAAATCTTGACTTTTGTTAAAAGTGATTACTCATTTTTTTGTTAACTTTAGTTAAATCACTAATTAGCTATTTAGTCATTTATGAGTTTATAAAACCGATCTTAGATGATTTTTATCTCACGCATTCGCGGAGCGTCTGTCTTTGCTACGCAACGCTACCGCGAACGACACGCTTCGCGAACGTAGAGAAGGCGTGAAATATAAAGCAATACAGTTCAGTTAGGCTCGAATGATATACACTTACGGGGCACGGCATCCAAAATTTTTTCTTCTAATGACAATTTTATTCGTGCCGTGCCCCTACGACAATTTTCCTTAACTGAACTATATTGAGATATAAAGATGTGGTTCATTTACCTGAAAACCGCTGTAACGATTTCATCCCGCAATTCTGTAACTGCGTAGAATGTTTATCGAAGGGTCACGCACCCTACGATTCTAAGCTTTCTGCACCATCCAAACTAACATCCCCAACAATATTTCCACTGGGGGAACGGTATAATCATTCAAATCAATACTCAATGTTTGTCCTTCTAATTTCAAAAATCGCCAAGCCGTACCGCTGGTGACGCTGCCATAAATTGTCTTAATTGGGATATGATTAATTTCATTAAATTTTTGTGCAGCAATCATTTCTGCTGCACATTGACCTAGACCTGGTTTTAAATCACCTTTTTTGGCTTCAATAATTACGATTACGGGAGCTTCAATAAATATTTGTTCGGGTGAGCGGCTAATTAAAAAATCACATACTCCACTTAAGCCTAACTCCGATGCGACGGTGAAATCTTCACCGGAAAAAAAGCTGATTTTTCGTTCGAGAATTTTCCGAACTTCTACGAGAATAGGACTAATAATTAACTCTGAGCGAGCTTTTTCTGAACCTGTGGCTGTTGCTATTGGTAGTCCTTCGTTTAATGCTTCTTTGAGGTAAATACTAGGTTCTATGGATTGGGTTTCCGGTAGAAAGCGTCCGTTTTCAACTGTAGTTAAGTTAAAGTCACGTTTGACTTTTGATAGAGAGAAGTCGCTATAAGCCATGATAATTAATTTGGCGCAAATAATCCGGCTTTGATGAATAATGGGTTGATGGTAAATAGATCCGCGCTTTGCTAGGGTTTAGCAGTGCTAAACCCCTACAAAAGATGTAATTTTATTATAGACATACAGCGTTTTTCGGGTAAATGAAGTAAATAGATCCGCGCTTTGCTAGGGTTTAGCAGTGCTAAACCCCTACAAAAGATGTAATTTTATTATAGACATACTTCGTTTCAGTTCTGGTATTATTTAGGTTTGGTGAGTAGCCAACCTAAACCAATAAATCCCAGGGTGACAAGGATGCTGATAATTAAGGAAGCGTAAAAGGGATGGGGTGGGTTGTTAGGAGATATGGCTACTAGGGGTTGATTGATTTTGTCGATGTGTTGGACGACGACGCCAGAAATAATTGCGCCACCACCAAAGCCGATACCTAATATTTGAATCGTGTTTTCTAAAGAGCGATCGCGCTCGGTTTGTTCTATTTCTACTATACCGCGAATTGTGTCTATAGCTTGACCTAATAACGCGGAACCGTGGCGAAAATAACCCAAGTCGGCGCTGATTTGTTGTTGGAAAAACAGACAATTTCTTTGGCTGAAGTTTTCTAAAAAGCTGATATCTTCACCATTTGGTATTATACCACGAATTTGTTCTAATCTCTCGGCGTAGTTATTGGCATTAATCGCAATTGTATTTTGATATTCTTCTAGATTTCGCAGCAGGCGCGTATATGTTAATGCTAGTTGTGGTAAGGCTTTTAGCTGTTGTTTTAAATCAGTTAAATCGGCGGCTCTACTAGATTGCTTGTTGTCTAATTTAGGTACTTGATCAATTGTCGTTTCTATTTGGCGATAGGCTTTATCTAGTTGTTTATAAATCTCTCTACTGTCTTTGTATGCTTTGACTGCTTTGGTGCGAAAGAAAAATAAATCTAATAACGTTTGATAACTTTTATTAAAGTTAATATCTGCTTGTTCATCAGCAAATAGCCAAATTAACACGTGCTGGTATTTAGCTAATTGGGTTCTTGCGTACTTAGCGTGCTAAATATGTTGAAAAATAAGCTTGAACTCCTTGCTGGGATAAGATGACAGCCATTATTTACTGCCTTTTAGGTCTGATGATTAAAATTTTGGCTATAAGCGCCTGTAAGCCTTGATTTTAAAACAAAGTTATCGACTGTAATTAAAAATTTAGCACGTTAAGTACGCAAGAACCGCCATTGTTGAGTAGCATTCAAGGCTAAAGGCACATTATATGTATAATTTGGCAATATTTCATAAAACTTAATCATCAATAAAGCTGTGTGAAAGTCGCTGACTGCCCATAAACTACTAATTATATTGGTAGCACCAGCATGGATAAAGCCACTGCTTAAACCTATATATTCATCGCTGTTATTCCTAAAATCAATTAAGCCTGTTTCGCAAGCAGAAAGAGTCACAAGACCGCATTTATTTAAGTTTAATTTAAAGATATCCTCTAGCGTCAGGCATTTATCTAAGTTAATTGTGGTTTGCTCATCCACTCGCAGATAGCGGGATGGGTTGCTATTGGCTGGAATATCAGAACTCTTCGCACCTGCTAAGGCTAAACCAGATTTTAAGGGAGTCTGGAAATTAAAATATCCGTGACAAGAAAAATGCAGCCATTGAGAATTGCGGAAGTTTTGCACAGTTGAGGTTTCTGTTAATGCTTCTTTGCTTGCTTGGTGATGTTTAAGGACTTGTTTAGGTCGAAAGTCAGCCGCGATTGTTTCGACTTCGATATCAGCAAATTGTAAATCATTGGTGGGGTTTTGAATTGCAAACAGGTCGCTACGTTGATTTAACCCGACCCTAACCCTCTGTTGAGCAAAGCGCAATAATTGACAGCTAGGTGCATAACTCACACCACCAGGGAATTTATCAATTAGATATTCTCGTGTTGCGGAGTCAATAGATAGAGGTAAAGCGTGGAGAGGAAATAAATGTAGGTAAAGATGGGGAATTAAAATCAGCTTTTGGCAATGTTTTGGTACTAAATTGACAATTTGATTGAGGTGGAGTATTGGCGCTAGTTCGGTAAGTAGATTATTTAGCTCAAATTGCCATTGTTTTTTATCTTGGCTGTAAAGTTGTAGATATTTATCATTCCAATTTGCGAGGTTTGCTAAATCTGCTTCATCAGAACGCCAGATGATTGGCTGATTGTTGTCGCGGGTGATGATGAAAGCGCGAAAACAATCATTAAAAATGTACCACTGGATAATTACTGTTTCGCTGTCTAAGAGGTTTTGAATTTGTGGAAACTTGATGCTGCTACCAACCGGCAAATTTTCTGGATTGGCTAAGGCTTTAGTTAACAGTTCTACTAAATTGCGGGTTTTGCTGCGTTCAATATATTCTATGGCTTCGGTGTCTCTTCCCAATTCTAAACACACTTCCACCATGCGGCGATAAAGTTTGTTCCATTCTTCAGCTTGTTTGCGCTTGGCTTCTTCCCCAGAAACAATTTCACCCCGCAAAGCTTCGACTGTTTCTATCGCCTGAATAAAAGTATTGTAAGCTAAGTTAAATTCTCTTTCGTCTTGGTATAACCAACCGAGATTTAACAAAGTTTCTGCATTGTTTTGCGGAAAGGCGCTGCGGGTATATACTTCAAGTGCTGCTGAATAAGCGGCGATCGCCATTTCAATATTCTCGGCTCGTTCTCCTAATATTCTGTCACCGTAAGCAGCACCCAAATTATTTTGCGTACCAGCCCATTTTTCAGGAAAGGCGCTGCGGGTATAAACTTCTAGTGCTGCTGAATAAGCGGCGATCGCCATTTCAATATTCTCGGCTCGTTCTCCCAATATTCTGTTACCGTAAGCAACACCCAAATTATTTTGCGTCATCGCCCATTTTTCAGGAAAGGCGCTGCGGGTTCTTACGAATAGTGCTGCTGAATAAGCGGCGATCGCCATTTCAATATTCTCGGCTCGTTCTCCTAATATTCTGTCACGGTAAGCAGTCCCCAAATTATTTTGCGTCGTCGCCCATTTTTCAGGAAAGGCGCTGCGGGTTCTTACGAATAGTGCTGCTGAATAAGCGGCGATCGCCATTTCAATATTCTCGGCTCGTTCTCCTAATATTCTGACACGGTGAGCAGCACCCAAATTATTTTGCGTCGTCGCCCAATTTACAGGAAAGGCGCTGCGGGTATAAACTGTGAGGGCGATTTCGTAGCCAGTGATAGCAATTTCCATGTTACTGGCTTTGCTACCCAAGGGAAATTGCTGAATCAGATTACTAAAATTAACAATATCTGCAGCGATGTCTGTTACTGTCTCTGGTTTTGCTTCTGCTAGGAGATTTGTTAACCAATCGCGCCATAATTCTGCAAAAATATGATTGAGTTTATCGGTGTTGGCTGCCAGTAAGGGGTAAATTACTTGAGCATCGCCGTTGCTTTGTGATGTTTTGAGCAGTATTTCTTGTAAAAATGCCACGTAAGTCTCTATATCATCTTGGCTGATAGGCGTAGTTTCTCTTTGTCTTGGAGCCGGTTGAGAAGGCAAAGTTACTAGACTGACCAAATTTCTGAGCCAATTTAAGATTCGCTTCATGTTCTCTTCTCAAGAAAATCCCCACAAATAAATTATTCCCCGTTCCGTTAATTAGTGATAAGACTGCTGCGGCGTTTAGTTCAAAATCCGCCAAGATGATCTTCCCTGAACTTACTATATATGCCTACACCTTTTCCATTATCTATATAGTATCATGTCAAGATATTCTCTTGTCAAGGGAATTCCGGCGTTGCATAATTGCGGGATGAAATCGTTAAATTCAACTTTGAAAACTCTTCCTCTTTGCGCCTTTGCGCCTTTGCGTGAGACAAAAATCATCCCATTAATCAGCAACGCCCGAATTCCCACAAATAAATTATTTTCCGTTCCCTTAATTAGTGATCAAACTGGTGCGGCGTTACAGCAGTTTTCACACAATAACGATACTCTCCGGGCACAGCAGTGCTGTGCCCCTACGAATATCTGTGGTTTCATTAACTGAAAACGGCTGTAAGTTCAAAATCCGTGAAGATGATGTTCCCTGAACTTACTATATATGCCCACACCTTTTCCATTATCTATATAATATCATGTCAAGATATTCTCTTGTCAAGGGAATTCCCACAAATAAATTATTCCCAGTTTTCATAAAAACAGAACCTACTCTCCGGGCACAATAATAATTGTAGGGTGCGTGACGCAGCGATAAATATTCTACGTAGTCACAAGACTTGTGGCGTCACGCACCATTCTTTAAATGTGACACGGAAGTAAGTCCTAAAAAAATTAGATTGTAAACATCGTAAGGTTATGAACAAATGTCGTAAGGTTTTGAACAAACGTCGTAGCGTTATGAACAAATGTCGTAGCATTATGAACAAATGTCGTAGCGTTATGAACAAACGTCGTAAGGTTTTGAACAAATGTCGTAAGGTTTTGAACAAACGTCGTAAGGTTTTGAACAAATGTCGTAATTTTGCAGAAAACGGGAATGCTTTGCTGGAAGATATCAGTATAATCACATTTTCAGCATCAACCCTTGAGCTACGACAACACCTGCAAATACCTCGCCGAAACCTACCCCGCCGAATTTGCTAGATGGTTACTAGCATCTGACACATCAGATATCCAGGTACTCAAAACCGAACTGAACCTAGAACCAATTCGCGCCGACTCGGTGACATTCCTGCAAATTCCCAATCAAATCCTGCATTTAGAGTTTCAAACCACACCCAAATCCACACCACCACTCGACTTCCGAATGCTGGATTATTACACCAAACTCAAACGCCAATACTGGTGCGACATTGAGCAGGTGTTAATATTTCTACAACAGACATCCGCTCCCATCGCTTTTGGGACAGAGTATGTAGATAAAAACACCGTACACAGATATCGAGTCATTCGCTTATGGGAACAAGATCCAGCACCACTGCTAGCTAACCCCGCACTTTTACCACTGGCGACATTAGCCAAAAGCGACACACCCCAAGCATTATTAGAGCAAGTCGCCGCCGCTGTCGATATGATTGAAGAAACAGAATCGCGACGGAATATATCAGCTTGCGTACAAGTTCTAGCCGGCTTGCGGTTTGACAAAAATTTGATTACACAACTTTTCAGAGAGGATATTATGCAAGAATCTGTAATTTACCAAGATATTTTGCAAAAGGGAGAAGAACGAGGAAAGAAACAGGAGGCGCTACAACTGATTTTGCGTCAGTTAACACGTCGTTTCGGTGCAATTGCGCCGGAGACGGAACAGCAAATTCGTGCTTTAGCGATCGCTCAACTGGAAGATTTAGCTGAAGCGCTGTTAGATTTCACTAGTCAAGGTGATGTAATTAATTACTTGGGGAATATTTCGCCCATTCAATAGACATCTTGCATCAGTTGTCAGGTAAATAGACAAGCGCTCAGGGCACGGCAATGCCGTGCCCCTACTATATTTACAATCATTATGGCGAAATAACCTGATAATTACGGATTCGCGCCTAACATCACTAAAGTGTAGGAACGAAATAAGTAATACAAGCCTCTTGACTAATGACCCCTAAATCTTGACGATTAAGTCATGAATCAAGTTGATATTCTCATCCTCTCAAATGGCCCTGGGGAAGTAACCACCTGGGTACGCCCAGTAGTCAAGGCATTAAGGCAACAATTAGGACATGACCGTGATTTAGTCAGAATTTCTGTAGTATTATCCCCTTGTCCAAATGCTAGTGGTAAAGAAGCTGCGATCGCACTTTCGTATCCCGAAGTTGATAGAGTACAGTCAGCAGAGCATTTTTGGCAATTCTTACTCTGGGGAAAAACTGTTGATAATTGGGACTTGCGAAGTCATGGTGTAGTTGTTTTCCTCGGCGGTGATCAACTATTTCCCGTGATTATTGGCAAAAAATTCGGTTATCGCACAGTAGTTTACGCCGAAATGGACGCCCGTTGGCACAGCTTAATCGACCGCTTTGGCGTCATGAACTCCAAAGTATCAGCCCGTGTTTCCCAGAAATATGCTCACAAATTTACCGTTGTCGGCGATTTGATGGTAGAATCCCAGGCGGTGATTGGGACAGAGACAGAAAATTCCGCCATAACTCCTCACTCCTCACTCAAAACCGAACTTATTGGTTTATTACCAGGGTCGAAAGCAGCAAAATTAACCCAAGGAGTACCCCTAGAGTTAGCCATTGCTGAATACATCCACGCCAAAAGACCCCAAACCAAGTTTGTGATTCCTGTAGCCCCAACTTTGGATTTACAAACTTTAGCAAGTTTTGCTGATTCCCAAAAAAATCCTTTTGTCGAAACTTTTGGTTTGAGCGGTGCTACTTTAATTGTCCCAGAGGATGGTAGGGACACGGCATTGCCTTGCCCCTACAAGCTGAAAACAGCAAAGGGCTTAATTGTCGAACTGTGCCAAGAACACCCCGCCTATGAATTATTATCCCAGTGCAGTATCTGTTTAACTACAGTCGGTGCAAACACGGCGGAACTTGGTGCCTTAGCATTACCGATGATTGTTTTGCTACCAACCCAACAACTTGACGCGATGCGTTCTTGGGATGGTTTACTGGGGTTGTTAGCTAATTTACCAGGATTGGGTTCCACGTTTGCCAAAGTTATTAACTGGTTTTTCCTCAGACGCAAAGGTTTATTAGCTTGGCCCAATATCTGGGCACAAGAAGAAATTGTACCAGAACTTCTGGGACAACTTCAAGCCTCAGAAGTGGGCGAAATGGTCTTAGATTTTTTGGCTCATCCACAAAAATTAGAGTCCATACGCGCCAAACTCCGCAGCACTAGAGGCGAAGCAGGCGCAGCACACAAGTTAGCCAGTTTAGTCAAGGAAGAGTTAGGAAGTTAGGGTGATGGGGTGACAAATGACAAATGACCAATGACCAATGACCAATGACAAATGACCAATGACAAATGACAAATGACAAATGACAAATGACAAATGACAAATGACAATTGACAAATGACTAATCGACAGAATCCCCATTCCTTCGCCCCAGTTCATAAATACCAGCAGCCATACAGGCTAGTATACCCATGCTAATTCCCCAGCTGCGTCCTAAACTGATTTCCAGAAACCAGTTAACTAAAGCACCTGCTATCAAAAAAGGCACAATGCTAAACACAGATGCATAAAAGGCGTTTTGGGATTCTCTGGCTTGACGAGTCTTGTCAAATTCTGTCTTACTAATGTAAAGCGATCGCTCCGCAAAGTTAAACCAGCGCCTGAGTTGCTCCATTACCCATTCACTCACTGGGGAAAAAGCCAAATATAGCGCCAAAGACCACAAACTCGCTCCAGCAAGGGCGATTTTGTCCAACTCAAAGCGGAAAGGCAAAATTTCAGTCAGCATAGTCTGTGGTATTCCTACAAATGGTCAATTTCAGCTTCTAGATCTACCTTTTAAGCAATTTTAAGCATAAAGGTTAACAGGATTTTGAGTGCTTGGCAACTTTCCCACGAGTTGACGGTTGACGGTTCCGTTTGTATATTTTTTTATTTGGAACTCCCTAAACTGACACCAGTTATCTACTAATTTATTGCGTGTTTATGGTATAATTTTTACCTCACAAGTTTATCAGAATAAGTATTCTGACTAAGTATTAAAGGCAATTTTAAATTCAATTTATATATATTTATGTATCAAATAAACTTGATTTTGTCTAGTTATATAATCTTAAATTGCAATAGGTTACAACCAAATTCGTACTAAAAAAATGTATTTCACACTACATAAAAATGAGTATGCTAAAACAAAGAGTAGTAACTTGTGGATCTATCCTATTAACATTAGGATTAGGTCTTGTAAGTTTAATCACTCTATTGCCTAAGCAAGAAATCGCCAGTGCTAGACAAGTACAGCCGAAAAAAGTAGCAACAGCAAATAGTTGGCTAGCTGCGTCTTTTCCTGTAGAAAACTTTCAAGCTTATACATCTGGTTTTGGTTATCGCCGTTCTGCTACTGGCGGTGATAATTGGGAATTTCATGGAGGTTTAGACATTGCTGCTCCACAAGGTAGTTACATTCGTAATTGGTGGGTAGGTATTGTAATTAAAGTTGGCGATCGCACCGCCTGCGGCACTCATATAGTAATTAAATCAGGACAATGGGAACATACCTATTGCCATATGGAAGGAAACGTCGAAACCGCATCTAGTCGGCGTTATTTCATTGATCGTGTAGCGGGAATTCAAATTTGGGAAGGTCAACAAATACCAACTGGAGCCAGAATTGGTAGAGTAGGAATGACTGGACGCACCACCGGACCACATCTCCACTGGGGATTAAAGTATGGCAATAACTATGTAGACCCCGCAATGGTGCTGCGGGAAATGTTTTTCCAACAACAAATAGCCAGAAGAGGCGGGTCAAAAGTGAATCCGCAACAGTCACAAGTCATCATTCAAGAATCAAAATTGGTTCGCGATTCTGGCTATTAAGTAACTGACTTTCAATTAAAAAAAATCCAATTTGTAGCGTGCGTCAGGAGCAAGAAAACTTGTGAATCGCCAGAGATTACTGGTACTGACACACCCTAATGACTATTAAGTAACGTAAACATATGCCAATACGGTTCAGAAAATTGTCGTAGGGGCACGGCACGAATAAAATTGTCATCAAAAGAAAAGATTTTGGATGCCGTGCCCCTACTACACTGTATACCATTTGAGTCTAACTGAACTGTACTGAAACATATGCAACTTAAATCTTAAACATATTAGATCATGCCTAATTGCTTTGATTTCGCTATATTGTAGATATTCAAATTTCCCTGATACTGAAAAATGCCAGCAAGGTTGCAAATAAAAGCTGAAGATTGCTCTCCTTTAGGACAATTCATTCTTCAATTCTTGGAAGAACAGAGTATCAGTATGAACCGTCTGGCTGATTTGTCTGGTGTTCCTCAGCCTCGACTGAGAGGTGCTTGCTTTAAGGGAACCTGTCCTACCCCTGAAACTTTGAGGAAACTGGCTAGGGTGATGGGGAAACACCACTTGGAGCTTTATACGTTAGCTTACGAAGCTAGAATTGAGAAGCTTCCCGAAGACGCAGATGGTACTTCGCTGGATATCCTGATGCGGGATCTGTTTGAAACTGCTAGAGAACTGGGATTAGCCGTTCCAAAAGTTCGCCCTTCTAAAGCCAAAATCCGCAAAGCTCTCCTGGAACTGGGATTTCGCGCCGAGAATGATGAATGCGCGTGACACTCCTACACCAATTGCAAGCAATGTGGTGTAGGCTTCCGAGTCCTGTTAAGGATATCAGGAACTTCCTTCCCTGCGGGACGCTACGCGAACGTGGTACTCCATTTTTCCCACCACAGCATTTTATAGTGAGGTACGTGCCCTGCCCCACTCTTGGTCTTAAAAAAAATTCCAAGTTCAACCTAGTTTCCTTGAAAATTTTACTTACAGGAGGCAGCAACGCATACGCGGTTGCATTTCCCTATAAAACCCCATATTTTCAGTTTTCTTGGCGCAGCCTCTCCCTTTGGGAGAAGGTACTATGTTAGACCAGCATTTTAGGCTTTGTCGTCACTGATATATTCTAACAAGAAGTGATTACCTATCTCAAGATATTGATAAAAACTCAACTGCCCTCTAATTGTTTTTTACCGCAGGTAAAACAGATTAGAGGGCGTCTCGTTTTTATCCCGTCATTCATCCCACACCAACTTCGGGTATGGTGTGGGGCTTCTGCCGGGTTAAGCTAAGAGAATACAAAAGAAAATATGCCGTACCTTGATTGAGGTACGACATACGCTATGCTTCAATTTTCAGATCAAGTTACTTACGATAAGGAACTGATTTCTCGATATCAATATTCATTACCGATAGCCGTGGAGGTGTGTTAACCTTGGGGTTAATACTCTTGGCCATGTCAAGGAACAGAGCGGGATTACCTGCTGTAAGTTTCTTATCAGCAGGAGTATAGCCACGCACGGTGGTTTGCCAGATGATCTGCGGGAAGCCAAGTTTATTACGATGGTATTCATCGTAACGGGGAGACTTGATGTTGAAAGGCAATTCACCTTGTGAGCGACCGGGTAGTACCCGACGACGTTGATAAGGTAGTGTGTCGTAGCCAAAAGCTTCCAGATACTCCTCACTGTTGAGTAGGTCATCGATAAAGCCTTGGATGCCCTTTGTCGCCACAACAATTGACCAGGCAAGCTTTTCCCGGTTATCATAAACATCACGACCGAGAACCCGCTGTACTGTCTGTTCGACAAAACGATAGTTGTTATTGAGGTCGTAGAAGCTGCGCTTGTAGGTATTAGATAACACTAAGCCACGAATGAAGTCGCGGACTGTGATCTGACCACTGCGGAGCTGGGACTCCAGAAAACGCTCACGATCAGCAGCAAAGGCGTGGAAAAAAATCTGACGATAGGCGGCTTCAATCAGAATGTCCAGGTCTGTTGAGGAAAGTAGGTTCTCCGTAGAGTAGACGCGGGGTTGCTCATCTCCAGGTACCTCATAACCTGCTACGCGCTGATTTTGAGAAATAGGGGTATATTCTAAAAGAGGAATTGCCACGAGTACAAAATCTCCCTTTCCTTCATGAAATATTACAAAGTTCTCACAATCATACAAGGACAAGGGGGACATTATTCGATTTAGTTTGATAAAAATTACATAACTTAATTGAGTCGTTAAGGAAGTTAGGTCTTACCCAACTGTCATATTTTTTTTTCGCTCTGGTTGTCATCGCGCAGCGTGTCGCCACATACACCACGTAGGGGCACGGCACTGCCGTGCCCTCCTCTGGTTGTCATCGCGCAGCGTGTCGCCACATACACCACGTAGGGGCACGGCAATGCCGTGCCCTCCAACCCATTTGGCATCTCAACGATCAACAATATTGTTTTGTACAGTGCGTATTGTCTTTAAATGATGCTAATTCTTCTACGGAAAATTACCGAAAGCTTGGGTCTAGAGCCGCCGTTCTTCTAGGACGGCTTTTTGGTAAAATAGTGGCAACAGGCAGGGCATTGTCTGTCGGGCTAGGTGATGTAAGACGGGCTATGCCTGCTATTGCTGTTTGAATCCAGAATCCCTGAACTTTCAGATCAGGGAGTATGTCAAAATAAATCCTTGGCTGCGCTGAACAATTCTCTCAGGGCACGGCGCTGAACAATTCTCTCAGGGCACGGCGCTGAACAATTCTCTCAGGGCACGGCGCTGAACAATTCTCTCAGGGCACGGTGCTGAACAATTCTCTCAGGGCACGGCGCTGAACAATTCTCTCAGGGCACGGCGCTGAACAATTCTCTCAGGGCACGGCGCTGAACAATTCTCTCAGGGCACGGCAATGCCGTGCCCCTACGCAAGATATTTGTGGTAGCTTGAGGTTGCAGGTGTGTGAAAACGGGATAATAAGGGAAATATTCGCCCTTTAATCACGAGCATTCACCCTTTGATCTCGGCTATTGCAGTTGGGAACACGAACGAACGACTTGCGAACACGAACGAACGACTTCCAAACACGAACGAACGACTTCCAAACACGAACTGAGTATTCAAGTAGAAATACTTAGCAATGGGGAGAATTTAATGGTTCTTGGGTACTTAGCGTGCTAAAATGTTAAGATATTTTTTAATAATGTTTAATAAAATAAATTATGAAACGAATAATGACTCAACTCCTAAATTTGCCTGAAGTATTAGTAGAATCAAGCCTACAAGAGGGTCAAGTCCTAATTCTATCAGTAGGTAAAAAAGCGAAAAGTGCATCGTGCCCACACTGTGGTCAAAACTCAAGACATTTACATCAAAATCAAAAATGTTTAGTGAAAGATTTACCGATGGGGGATTTTGAAGTAATACTGAATGTCAATAGACGAAGATTCAAGTGTAAAAAATGCCGAAAAACATTTAATGAAAAGCTAGATTTTCTAGGAGCAAGAAAGAGGTATACATACCGATATGCGGAATATATTATCAAACAAGTGATTAATAGTAATGTAAGTAATGTGGCAAGAAATAATGGACTAACTAATGAATAAGTCATATCAATGCTTGAAGATGTAGCTAAAAATGTGATGCCAATAGATGTCAAAGATTTAAGAAGATTAGGAATAGATGAAATTAGTTTGGTCAAAGGACAAGGAAAATTTATTGTCGTGCTAGTAGATATAGATTCAGGTAAATTGATAGGTTTAGTAAAAGAAAGAAAACAAATTGAAATCAAAAAAACCATGAGAATGTGGGGAGAAAAAGTTTTGTCACAAATAGAAGAAGTAAGTATTGATATGACAGGCAATTATAAATCTTTAATTGAGAAGATTTGTCCAAACGCCCTTGTAACGGTAGATAGGTTCCATGTTACTAAATTAGTACATGAAGAATTAAATCGAGCTAGGATAGCAGAAAAGAAAATAGCATCTGAGTTAAATGCCCCGGAAAGAAAAAAAGTATTTGAAAGTTTAAAAGGAAATAAATTTACAATTCTAAAAGCCGAGAATAAGCTCACCGAAAAGCAAAAAGATAAATTAAATAGAATTAAACAAGCTTCTCCTTTAATAGCTAGAATGCATTCATTAAAAGAAGATTTTCACAATTTATTTGAAGACAATAAAAATGTGGTAACGGGAACGCTAGAATTAATCAATTGGTTAAAAAAAGCTGAACCATATTATCAAAGAAGTGTGCAGACAATTAAACGGTGGTTTGGAGAAATAGTCGGATATTTTGAACGAAGGACTACCAGTGGAGTAGTAGAAGGAATAAATAATAAACTGAAGTTAATAAAGCGAAGTGGATTTGGATTTAGAAACTTTCGTAATTTTGAGATTAGAGCTTTACTTTCTTGGCATTATCCTATCAATTTAGCACGCTAAGTACGCAAGAGCCCTACTTTCTGCCGACCAAAAAAGAATTTGGCGTGTTCTTTTTCAAAAGCTTGTAATCCTCGATAGGGACATTCATCACTTACCACCCCAGCCGCTACAGGATTCTTTGGCGGATACCAAACCAAGGGAATTGATCTACCACCGCCCATGTAAATTGGTTCTTGTCCACTTTGCTTAAGTTGGCGGGAGACAAAACTAATCAAATCATTAACA
Organism: Gloeotrichia echinulata CP02; assembly: GCA_038087035.1. Lineage (NCBI taxonomy): Bacteria > Bacillati > Cyanobacteriota > Cyanophyceae > Nostocales > Gloeotrichiaceae > Gloeotrichia > Gloeotrichia echinulata. Next base: position 1,626,924 of record CP051187.1, read on the forward strand.
TTAATTGCGCCGCTAGTCTCATCAGCTTGATTCTCAGCCAGTCCTTCTAGTACCGCCTTCGTAAAAATACCACCTTCTGCATCTTCCCTAGCTCTTTCAAAGGTACGGGAGGCTGTAATTAAGCAGTAGTCTTGTTTGCTGTTGAACACAGGAAAACTCGACTGCAGCAAACTTCTCTCGATTAAAGACCCAGCATAACAACAGTCGAGCAGTACCACCAGGCTGCTGAGTGGAGATTTAGCGATTAAGGCGTTAAGGTCATCAAAGGCGATCGCATTTTGTCCATCTTCTTTATTACAATCGAAAGTGGCCAAATATCCTTTCCGTTGACCGGTGAGGCTGGGTGCTTCAAAGCCATGTCCCGCAAAATAAATCAGACCTTCCCCACCTTTCGCCTTTTCCAGCAGAAAAGTCTGCAGTGTTTGACCGAGTTCTTTACCAGTTAACTTTTTATCTGGTGTGACTTGCCAGCGATTTTCGCTCTCAATTAGCTTACCCGGTAACGGCTGCACATCAAACCTACCCTGTTGACGCAGTAACTGTGCCATTTTTTCGGCATCGTTGACAGCCTTTGGTAGGTTTGATAACTTATCATACTTAGCAATGCCAATCACCAGCGCATATCGAGCCATATTTCCGAATCAGGCAGCTGTTTTTACGTAATATTACAAGAATAACAACCCAAATACTAACTAAGGATACCAATGTCAGAAGTGCAACGCCTGATTGTCAAAGAAGATGATCAAGAGTATGAGATATATGTGGAATCAAAAGCAGCCGCTGAGGTTCCAGAAGAAGAAGAACCAGGATACCGTGATGGTTTACCCACGTTGAATATCAGAGAATTTCAGGATAAAGTTCGTGGTTATGCCAAATTAGCTGTCGGTGCATTCAAGAATTTACCTGACGCTGAGGAGGTAACAGTTAAATTTGGCATCAAGCTGGGTGGTAAAACGGGGATTCCGTTTTTAACTGAGGGTTCAGCAGAGAGTAATTTTGAAATCGAGGTTAAGTATAACTTGGCGCAGAAAAATAAATAAACGGCAGTATCCCAGAGGCGCCAATATTATTTATGGGCGGGGTTTCCCCGCCCATTTTGTCGAGCGCCAGTCTCATATATAGGGCTTACCATTCAAATTCAGTACAATATGATATCGCGATGTGTAGGGGCAAGGCATTGCCTTGCCCTCCAACCCATTTAGCATCTCAACGATCAACAATATTATTATGATATCGCGATGTGTAGGGGCAAGGCAATGCCTTGCCCTCTTGCCCTCCAACCCATTTGGCATCTCAACGATCAACAATATTATTTTGCCCGGTGCGTATTAGATTTGAATGATGGTAATTCTTCTACGGAAAATTACCAATAAATTCTTGGCTGTGGTGAATAATTCTCGGAGGGCAAGGAGGGCAAGGAGGGCAAGGCAATGCCTTGCCCCTACATTTTTTTTGCGTCTCAATGGGAATTGATATTGATGATGTAATACATAATTTTTCCTTAAAAAGGGATATCAAAAAGGAAATCTTTAACATCAGAATTAGGGTGTGTGTTTTCTGGATCATCTGCCCAACACAGAGGATTATTTACAATATATTCTCGGATGTGATCTATAGATTTTTGTTCTCTGCCAATGTGTTCATAAAAATTGCGTTGCCAGATTGATTGTCCTTTAGTCTGCCAAATTATATTAATGCGTTTGCTGACAATGCTTTTATAACTACCAATAACTGTAGAAATAGAACCACCTACAGGTTTACCGAATTTTTCTGGGTTGCCTTCACTATGTTGGTTGAGGGCAAGGCAATGCCTTAGACCTACAGGGTTGTCGGTGATGATTAATATGCCGTGTATATGGTTAGGCATGACCACAAATGTATCTAATTCAATGTGGGGAAAATGATCGGGTATTGTTTGCCAGCAGTTAAAGGCGATATAACCTAAAGAATTCAATTGCATTTCGCCCTGAACCACATTACCAAATAAACATTGGCGTTTTTTAGTACAAATGGTGATGAAATATGCACCTGTTTGGGTGTAATCATACCCTTTTAAGCGAATAGAACGGCGATGATGTTTTTGTGGATCATAAGGCATGATTTTCTATATTTATTGATGATTTATTTTGATTTAGTTGAAACATTCATTTTCTCTTAAATTCTATAAATAATGTAGGGGCAAGGCATTGCCTTGCCCTCTTGCCCTCCAACCCATTTAGCATCTCAACAATAAACAATATTATTTAACACAGTGCCTATCACATTTAAATAATGCTAATTTATCTAGGGGAAATTGCAAATAAATTCTTGGCTGCGCTGAACATTTCTCTGAGGGCATGGCAATGCCATGCCCCTACGAGTTTATCTAATTAGGGCGAGAAACGCCATACAAGAAGTTCCGATAAATAATGCTAATTTATCTAGGGGAAATTACAAATAAATTCTGGGTGGTGCTGAACAATTCTCTGAGGGCATGGCATTGCCATGCCCCTACGAGTTTATCTAATTAGGGCGAGAAACGCCATACACGAAGGTGCTGAACAATTCTCTGAGGGCATGGCAATGCCATGCCCCTACGAGTTTATCTAATTAGGGCGAGAAACGCCATACAAGAAGTTCCGATAAATAATGCTAATTTATCTAGGGGAAATTACAAATAAATTCTTGGCTGTGCTGAACAATTCTCTGAGGGCATGGCATTGCCATGCCCCTACGAGTTTATCTAATTAGGGCGAGAAATGCCATACAAGAAGTTCCGATAAATAATGCTAATTTATCTAGGGGAAATTACAAATAAATTCTTGGCTGCGCTGAACAATTCTCTCAGGGCATGGCATTGCCATGCCCCTACGAGTTTATCTAATTAGGGCGAGAAACGCCATACACGAAGGTGCTGAACAATTCTCTGAGGGCATGGCAATGCCATGCCCCTACGAGTTTATCTAATTAGGGCGAGAAACGCCATACAAGAAGTTCCGATAAATAATGCTAATTTATCTAGGGGAAATTACAAATAAATTCTTGGCTGTGCTGAACAATTCTCTGAGGGCATGGCAATGCCATGCCCCTACGAGTTTATCTAATTAGGGCGAGAAATGCCATACAAGAAGTTCCGATAAATAATGCTAATTTATCTAGGGGAAATTACAAATAAATTCTTGGCTGCGCTGAACAATTCTCTCAGGGCATGGCATTGCCATGCCCCTACGAGTTTATCTAATTAGGGCGAGAAACGCCATACACGAAGGTGCTGAACAATTCTCTGAGGGCATGGCAATGCCATGCCCCTACGAGTTTATCTAATTAGGGTGAGAAACGCCATACAAGAAGTTCCGATAAATAATGCTAATTTATCTAGGGGAAATTACAAATAAATTCTTGGCTGCGCTGAACAATTCTCTCAGGGCACGGCATTGCCATGCCCCTACGAGTTTATCTAACTTTGGTCATTTGTCATTCGTTATTGTCCCAATCCCCAATCCCCATCCCTTGTTCCCCAGGAAACTTGAGAAAAATGACACATCGCGCTAGTCTTCATTAACACAACTGCACGCTGTGAAATTAAGCAATGACAAATCAACCCGCAAGAGAAATTCCCGCTTACACTTGGAACCGTCCCATTGGTCTGGGCTGGGATAAACCTTATACTGTCCGCTATGCTAGTAATCTGGATGATGGCCCTTGGCATGGTATGCCTTTAGGTGGCTTTGGTGCTGGTTGTATCGGTCGTTCTTCACGGGGAGATTTTAACTTTTGGCACATTGACGGTGGTGAACATACTTTCCAAAATATTCCCGCTTGTCAATTCAGTATATTTGAGTCCAATGGTACATCTTCCCAAGCTTACGCTTTGTCTAGCCAACCGCCGGAAGATGGGACTCTCGCAGCTTGGCGATGGTATCCGGTGAGTGAATCAGGTAGCAGTGTTGGTACATATCACGCGCTGTACCCCCGTAGCTGGTTTGTGTATGAAAATGTCTTACAGGCGCGGTTAAGCTGTGAGCAGTTTTCGCCAATTTGGGCAAATAACTACCAAGAAACTAGTTACCCGGTGGCAATGTTCGTCTGGAAAGCGCATAACCCGACGGATGCACCGATTACTCTCAGTATCATGCTTTCTTGGGAAAATATGGTGGGTTGGTTTACTAATTCCCAGAAATCTCCTGAGGTGAAAATCCGCGATGATGGCAGTCCAGTTTATGAATATCAGCCGCGTTTGGGAGAAAGTCAAGATAATTATAATTTGATAGTTGAAAATACTCAACAACTGGGTTGCTTTTTAGCTCGCGTTGGTAGCAATGCAGGGGTGCAAGAAGGTGATGGCATCTGGTGTATCGCGACGCTGAAACATCCCCTTGTGGAAACATTTTACCATACGCGCTGGAATCCTGTGGGTACGGGGGAAGATTTGTGGCAAAGCTTCGCCAATGATGGGTCTTTGCCTAATTATATAGATGGAATTCCGGCATCAGAAAATACAAGAATAGGGGCGGCGATCGCAGTTCGTTTTACTCTCCAACCAGGGGAAACTCTCGAAATTCCCTTTTCTCTGGCTTGGGATTTCCCTGTTACCGAATTTGCCGCCGGAATCAACTATTATCGCAGATATACAGACTTTTTTGACCGTAGTGGTAAAAATGCTTGGGCGATCGCGTCCACTGCTTTACAAGAATACCAAAATTGGCGATCGCAAATTCAAAACTGGCAACAACCCATCCTCAACCGGGAAGATTTGCCTGATTGGTTGAAAATGGCTTTGTTTAATGAGCTTTACGACCTGACAAGCGGCGGGACTCTCTGGAGTGCAGCCTCAGAACTTGACCCTATCGGTCAGTTTGCGGTTTTAGAATGCTTAGATTACCGTTGGTACGAAAGTCTGGATGTCCGCTTGTATGGTTCCTTTGCTTTGCTGATACTGTTCCCAGAACTGGAAAAATCAGTAATCCGGGCGTTTGCAAGGGCAATTCCCCACGGTGATGAACGCTTGCGAGTTATAGGATATTATTATACCATTGGCGCAGATACTACAACCGCTGTCCGCAAAGTCCCAGGCGCAACTCCCCACGATTTGGGCGCACCCAATGAACATGTTTGGGAAAAAACCAATTACACCTGCTACCAAGACTGCAATTTATGGAAAGATTTAGGTAGTGATTTTGTCCTGCAGGTATACCGAGATTTTCTGCTGACGGGTGCTAACGATGTGGACTTTTTGGCAGAATGTTGGGATGCTATTGTCGAAACTCTCAATTATCTGAAAACTTTTGATCAAGATGGGGATGGAATACCGGAGAATTCTGGGGCGCCTGACCAAACTTTTGATGATTGGCGATTACAGGGTGTGAGTGCTTATTGTGGTGGTTTGTGGTTGACGGCTTTGGAAGCGGCGATCGCCATAGCTAATATATTAATGAACCGCACAGACGCAGAGAACGCGGAGGAGATAGTAGCACAAAAGTCTATCTATGAGGCTTGGTTAGCACAATCTCGCCCGATTTATGACCAAAAGCTATGGAATGGTCAATATTATCGCCTGGATAGTGAGAGTGGTTCGGATGTGGTGATGGCGGATCAGTTATGTGGACAATTTTACGCCCGACTGTTGGAATTACCGGATATTGTGGCGAGCGATCGCGCCCTCTCTGCGCTGAGAACTGTTTATGATGCTTGCTTTGTCAAGTTCTATGATGGTCAATTTGGCGCGGCCAATGGTGTGCGTCCCGATGGTTCACCAGAAAATCCCCAAGCTACCCACCCACTGGAAGTTTGGACGGGGATTAATTTTGGATTGGCTGCTTTTCTTGTACAGATGGGTATGCGAGATGAAGCGCTGCGCTTGACACAAGCTGTGGTTGAGCAAATTTACAATCATGGACTCCAATTCCGCACACCTGAAGCTATCACCGCTGCTGGTACTTTCCGCGCTAGTACTTACCTGCGACCAATGGCTATTTGGGCTATTTATCACCTAATTGCTCAGTAGGCGTCAGTTGTCATTATCCTAGCCCAATACAGTTCAGTTAGACTCAAATGGTATACAGTGTAGGGGCACGGCATCCAAAATCTTTTCTTCTAATGACAATTTTATTCGTGCCGTGCCCCTACGACAATTTTCCGTAACTGAACTGTATTGCATCCTAGCCCTAAGCGTTGAACTACAGACCAAAGTAGGGGCGCAAGGCTTTGCGCCCCGAAAAATCATCAAACGACGCCAAAAACCTTTACCGTACCTTGATGGATCATACCTACCATTCGCTAAAAGTAGGGGCGCAAGGCTTTGCGCCCCGAAAGATCATCAAATTTGAAATTTGCAACTAAAGATACAAAAGAATCCAATTAAATGATTTAAAATTTTTGATTACAAGTTTATTTACCTCAAATTGATAGAGTAAGTATTAATATCTCTGTTGTTATTTTCCGGGTATTTGATAAATGAACAGAAAATACAACTAGAGTAAAAAAAAGTTTAAGGGAAGTAAAAAAATAAAACCGACCACTTAAAGTTGTTTACTATTCAGTGTTCTGAGTGTTCACACTATGTGGAACAACCACGACGAAACCTAACCACCACCCTTTTTGTGTCAGAGCCAATAGGGAGAATTAATTCGTAATTCGTAATTTGTAATTAATACATGGGTCTGAGAAAGCAAATTCGGTTACGTCATTCCGAAAAGCTTCTTTCTTTGCAGGAAAGAGATTTTTTAGCGCCGGGTTAGCAGTCAACAGCCGACAGCTACGATTACATCTTTTTTTAGGTGGAAGCCCTTACGTACTTAGGACTCTCGACTACTGTTTAGAAAAATCCTCATAGTACTAGCTTTAGTCATAAAAATTACTAATACCAGGAATATTATGTTCACTAATAACAATTTTTTCCTACAACTAAATGTAGTTAATATAAATATTCTCTGTTAGAATAAATACTTAGCGGGTGAAATTTTCAGCAATAAATTTCTCTAAACTTAGTGTCTGGTAAGACTTATAGGATTTTTTCTATGTAGAAAGAAAAATGAAATGATAAAAGGAGAACAAGTGTATACGTATTAACAAGGTGATAAAAATTTTATAAAGTATACATCTCAATTATCAAGAATAGTAATGAATTCATGAAAGTCCATCAGAAGTTTCTAATTCAGGTATAAACATAACTTAAGGTTCACTAGTACAATGTTATCTTACAAACTTTCACTTACCAAAAGCAACTGAAAAATGAGAGTCGAGCAATCAGTGATTCAAAACACAATAAATTGCGTTTACCAGAGGCTGTTGGAATGATGGTAAACCAATCAGTGAAAGGGTTGTATACTTTTTTTTCGTAAAAAGAACGTAGTTAAAAAAGTTAAAAATTTTACTAAAATACTTGAAATCCAATTATGAACCCCTCTTCGTCGTTAAGAGTTCAGGGATATTTAGAATATACAAGTAATCAGCAGTCTTCCACTCTCAAAGAGGCTATCCTCAAATTTTGGAGATCGGTGGGAGGGGATACTAGCCTAGTATCGGATTTTACAGAAGCTTGGGATCTGCGTGAGTTCCAACTAGGTGATGATTTGACCAAGTATGATCCGAATGGGGAAATTGCTGATCGCAGTTTTCTTTATTTAGTTTGTCAAGGTCGAGTGCGCCTGCTGGGGTGGGACGCAACTCTGGGGCGAGAAATTTCCACTCAGTTACTTTTGACTGGGGAAACCTTTGGCGCGGATGATTTATTCTGCTATGAACCTTGGAGATATCGAGCGATCGCCGCTAGTGGGGGTTGTGTTGCTCAAATCACCATTGCTGATCTGGGCTTGTGGTGCCAACGCCTACCGCATCTAAAAAGTTATTTACAGCAGTTGGCTGTTGAGCGTCAAGCACTAATTTTCTTCAAAAGTTGCACTGAGTTACGCTCTCTGTGTAGCCAGAGACTAAGACAATTGTTACCCTACTTAGTAGCAACCAAAATCCCTGCTGGTTCATCTTTGGTGGAAGCAACTCCGCAGGCGTTGGGGCGCTTTTGGTTACTAAGTGGGAAGATTGAGAACTTATCAACAGTAAATATACCGCCCGTAGTGGGAGCCAGTTGGGGATATCCCCAGATGACTATATTCTCTGGGATAGCTCAAACGGATTTGTTTGTTTACCACCTGTCGATGGAACATTGGGAATCGGCAAGGGCGATCGCACCTCAGATATTTTCTCATGGGTGTGAACTCGGTAGCCAATCTGAGAGTAAATTGCAAATAGCCCCAAAACCTCAGCCTGTTCCCCAGGTCATTGAGCTACCAATTCCTCACCCAGAGCCTGAGATCTCCGCTACAGTCATAGCTGAGGATGACATTGACTTTCCCCAACAGAGAAACCAAGGCGGATTCAGGCCTAGGTTCTGGCGTCCCTATCCTTTTATTGCACAGCAAAGCTTATCCGATTGTGGTGCGGCCTGTTTGGCGATGATTAGCCAATATTGGGGTAAACGCTTGAGTATGAACACTCTGCGTAATTTAGCACGGGTAGACCGTAGGGGTGCTTCTGTGCATAGTTTAGCCGCCGCAGCCGAAACCTTGGGATATGATGTCCTAACAGTCCGGGCGAGCTTGAGCAAGCTGGACTCATATGATAACCCCTGGATTGCTCATTGGCAAGGTATTCATTATATAGTTGTCTGGCGATTGACATACCTCCTCGTCCTAAAGGAGCGAGGATTCCTTGACACTTCGCGCTCGTTGCGCCACAAGTGGTCTTACCATCCCTCCATGTCCGTTTAAAGTCTCCCAATGCCCTATGGCGACTATACCTGAATTTTATCATAAAGCCGTCCTAGAAGGACGGGGCTTGAATCCCATTTTTTTGGTCAAAGGCGATCGCATTTTGATTTGTGATCCAGCCATAGGTAAGCGTTGGCTATCGCGTTCGGAGTTTGAAGCTGGCTGGACTGGATATGCTTTGCTGTTAGACCCAAGCGATCGCTTGCATTCCTACAAGAGCGAACAAGTTTCTTTAGAGCGCTATTGGCAGTTATTTAAACATCATCGCCAATTACTAGGCAAAATTATTCTCATTTCGGTGTTGGTACAAGTTTTTGGGCTGGTGACTCCCCTATGTACTCAGGTGATTCTCGACCAAGTAATGCTTGTTCCTAACTTCCTGAGTTTGAATGTGTTTGCCGTGGGTTTCCTGATTTTAGGCCTTTGGCGTCTTGTTTTAACTGCACAGCGCCAATTCCTACTGGACTATTTTGCTAACCGTATCGACCTTTCTTTGATCAGTGGTTTTATTAGCTACACATTAAAGTTACCTTTGCAGTTTTTTGCAGCGCGTCAAGCAGAAGATATTATTAGCCGTGTTCAGGAAAACCGCAAAATCCAAGTGTTTCTCAGCCGTCAAGCTCTCAGTGTCACCTTAGACGCTGTGATGGTGCTGATTTACCTGGGGCTGATGGCTCATTACAACTTGCAACTTACTCTGTTGGTGCTGGGTTGGATTCTACCCATCGTTATTTTGACTCTGGGGGCTAGTCAGTCACTGAAACAAGCCACGCGGGAAATCTTGCACGCATCAGCGGTACAACATAGCTTGGTTGTACAAATAATTACTGGTATTGCTGCTGTGAAAACCGCAGCAGCGGAACGCTTGGTGCAACGCCATTGGCAGGAACGCTTTATCAGTATGGTAAAGGCGCGATTTCGGGGGCAGAAGTTAGCCAATAAGTTGCAACTAATTAGTGGTTTGATTAATCACCTTGGCACCACAATGGTGTTGTGGTCTGGGGCGACTCTGGTGATGGGTGAGGAGATGTCCCTTGGTCAGTTTGTGGCTTTTAATATGCTGATTGGTAATGTTGCTAACCCAGTTTTGGCCTTGGTGAAGTTGTCGGATGAATTCCCAGAAGCACTGATTTCTCTAGAACGACTCAATGATGTTTTTACCTCCCAACCAGAAGAAAATCCTCAAAAACCACTAGTGGTAATTCCCCCAATTCGTGGTGAAGTGTACTTTGAGAATGTGAGCTTTCGTTACAATGCCGATGAAGACCGCAACACCTTGCAAAATATATCTTTTCAGATAAAACCCAAGCAGACTATTGGCATTGTTGGTCAAAGTGGGTCTGGTAAAAGTACTTTAGTGAACTTATTAGCTGGTTTATATCAGCCCAACGGAGGACGGATTGTAATTGATGGGCATGATATTGCTTATGTTTGTGCCCAGTCGTTGCGTCCTCAGCTGGGTTTGGTGCCCCAAGACAGTTTCCTGTTTGCGGGAACCATTTTAGAAAACATTACCCTGTATAGTTCTCAGTTTACTCAAGAGGAAGTGGAGTCAGTTGCCAAGCTGGCAGAAGCACACAATTTTATTCAGCAGTTACCTTTGGGCTACAACACCCAGGTGGGAGGTTCCCTGCTTTCCCTTGGACAGCGCCAAAAGATTGCGATCGCCCGCGCATTGATCAGAAACCCCCACATTTTGATTTTGGATGAAGCTACAAGCGCTCTAGATGCTGAGTCTGAATCCCAATTTCCACAAAACTTAACTCGGATTAGTCAGGAGCGTACCACCTTGATCATCTCTCACCGTCTGTGGACCGTTCGCCATGCCGATTCTATTCTCGTCCTCGACAGAGGTATCCTTGTCGAACAAGGCACTCATGACGAACTAATAGCAATTGGCGGTCTTTATTACCACTTAGCCCAACTGCAATCATCACTGTAGTTTCACTTATATAGATTAGTTATGGCTCAGAATATAAGTGAATCTTTATTCTGTCAAATAAGTAACATTTTTTGGACGATGAATTTTTCTAAATATCTGAATTTTATCACGATGTGGAACTTAAAGCTGCTACATCTTTTGAAGACAAAATACTTCCTTACGGATATTATGCTAGAGTTATTTTTTTGGTAATTTTCAGGTTTATGTATCATACCATAATCTAGTGATTCTCACAACTTGCTCTTGGCGATTATTTGCTGGTTGCCATGTAAAACTCAGAACAATTTTTGTGTGGATTCTGTAGCCAGGAAATCGCTATAATGCTTGCATGGCAATAGTTGTAGAGGATATGCCTCATCCAGCAGGAGGTGGAAACCATCAAAATGATTTGTAATTATTATCGATAATAGGATTTTTTGAATCGTCTTTATATTGCTCTGGTAATCGTCTGTTTAACAAAGAGTTAATAGCAAAGTTTCCTAGTAAGCCCAGAAGGATAAAAATCTAATCTACACATTTACGGAGGGGTAAAACCCCTCATCGATTAGTTGATATAGGACAAATTGCAAAGTTGCACAATACACCAGTAAATGTGGACACAAATTAAGTAAATTTAATTTATAAAGCTGCCAATCTGGCAGATGACATTAGCGGAAAAAAATAGTATAAATACAAATGTAGTTCTTGATCATCAAGGATGAATAAATTTTCTCTTGTAGCCTAAAAAGTATGTAATAATACTAAATGACTCCCAAGAAAAAGTGTAAAACAAGATACTAAATCCTTCACAGGGGATAGTAATTTTCTGAGGAGTCGGGAAATTTAAAGAGGACAAAACTGCATCTACCAAGAGCCACACGGAGACTTTTTTCTGCCAGTCATCTCAGATAACAAAAGGTAAAAATTTACCTTTCGTTCACTGCCAAGCAAAAGCCAAAGCCGATAAACGGCAGCTTTCTCCAGTCGCACTAACTCCCACCCAGTCAAAACTGGGGAGTGAGTGAATGCGAAGAGTTAGGGCAAAGCAGCTAACAGAGTTGATTCAAAAAAGTTCAGTTTCCGATCACAGGTAAGCTCATGGAAAACATCATCAGGCCAAATGCAGTCACAACCTCAAGCCAAGGGAGCAGTTCTAGGATGAGGCCTTTCAACTACGATCCAGCTCCTGGTAAAACATCAATTTACGGCAGTGTAGTCGCCTCAGCAACGGCGACTGCACTAGAAATAGCCAAGAATAGCGATACCGCCATAGCTAGAACTGCCAAGGTAGCTATTACGCAGCAACCCCATCTAGTGGAATTAGAGAGGGGAGGTTTGTTGGCGAAGATTGTAATTTGGGCATGGATAGGAAAGATTGAAGAAGTCGCCCATGCCCAAAGAAACAATATCAAAACTTTGATGGCTCGGATGATTGTCACAGTGAATTCTCGTTCAGCGATCGCAGTCCTAGAAGCACAAGCCGCCCGACAACAGCTGGTGAAAGTTGGCTGCTTCCTTAAGGAACTGCAAAAGCTGTTGATAAATTTAGAGTTCTGTGTCTACCGCTGTTGATAGATTGTGTCCTCCCTCAATATCCGGCACTACCACATCATTTTCAATTGAAACATCAACAACCAAAGAAACTAGATTGGTTGACTTCAAGCAAAACAACTAACACTATGAATCAAGATATTTCTGGCATTAGTAGCAAATTCAATAACTCAATTCATCCAGAACAGTTTGACCAAGTAGTTGAGGCGATTCTTTCGGGTAAGTATTCCTGGGCATGTGTTTTAATGTTACGGTTCTCTGGGTACAATCCGTTACATTACATTCCCTATCGCACTTACAACCGATTACTCAAAGAAAACTCCCCTGTTAGTAGCTCTAATCAACAGCAAAATCCCAATTTGAAACTTGTCAAGTCATCTGGTGATAAAAGTCCTGATACTAATGTTTCGCCAAGCTGTTTAAGCAAAATCAAAGATTTAGCTTATCTTGAGGTAGTTAAAAAGCAAAAAGTAGAAGTCCGTGGTGGTAGTATGGACCAGTGGCTGAACCAGCAAGTTGACGAATATCAATCAATAAAATCGGAATTAAAACCAGAAAACCCTCCAGATTCATCCTTGAAACTTTGTCAAAGCTAAAAAATATATTAACAATTCGTAATTACGAATTACGAATTAGTTAATATGGTGCGTGAGTACAAATAATTGCTTGTAATTCAAAGGGTTTATCTGACTGACGCACCATACATTTTAGTCTTTGTGCCTGTAGTCTATATTTTTGATTTTTTTCAGAAAAAAACAGGCATTGATCACCATATCTATGAGTTTGTTTTCTAACGTTAATTTGAATATTTATTGATAAATCTGCCAAAATGGCAAATATTCCATGATAAAATTTTATAAATTATATATAGCTAATCAAACAACAGAGGTGATTGACCGACATTTAGATTTAGGATAATGTAATTGACTAATTAAAAATCCAAAATCTCAGAGTGTGCCTAGCAACTATTAGGGGCGAAAGTACTTATGTCCCTAATATAGAAAAATCCAAAAGATGCCCTCTAGGAGACGCTACGCGAACCCTATCGTAAATCCAAAGTTCCGGGCTTCAAGCTCATGTATCAATGGTATGGGGTCAATCTCAAATCTAAAATCCCAAATCCCAAATTGTTTGACGAGCCAATTTCATCCTCTAGGTTCAAATCAATATTTCATGGAGTAGATAGCTACTACTTTATGGAGGACGATTTAACCGTTATTATTGGTGGTTCTTTTTCCCAGGAAGTCTAATTATAGAAAAGTGGGAGCGGCGGCCCTGCAATTCTAACTTTGTGCGGAAATTGAAAAAGTGACGGTTAAGTCGTGATTATGGCTGGTAGAACTGATAGTTCTTACGCTTCTATGAGCAAAGATCATCCTAGTCCTGTCCTCCCAAATAGGATGATCTTTGTTCAATACCTTATACACTTTCACCAAAATTTTGATACATATAGCGTTTGGTAGGGGCATTGCAGTGCCGCTACCAAACGCTATATAATACGACCAATGAATGACCTAAAAAAAATAGTGATTGAACCGGAGGAAATTGTCAATTTCCTCAAAAGCAAAATGAATTTCAAGGAAATATACCAAAATATTTTGTTTAAAAGGGTAATTCGTGACGCAGCAGAGGAAAGAGGGATAACTGTCACTACAGCAGAAATTGAGGCTGAGGCGAATCGCCAACGTCGGGAACAGAAACTAGAAAAAGCTACAGACACACTAGCATGGTTAGCAGATCAATTGGTTTCTCCCCAAGATTGGGAAGTAGGAATCCGCGATAGTTTGCTGGCACAAAAGTTAGCTGAGGAACTGTTCTCTCAAGAAGTAAAAAACTTTTTTATTCAAAATCGCCTGGAGTTTGAGGAAGTTAGCCTCTATCAAATTCTGGTTAATTCACAAAAACTGGCGCAAGAACTTTACTATCAAATAGAGGAAGGGGAAATTAGTTTTTATGACGCGGCTCACTTGTATGATATAGACCTTAACCGCCAAAAAAAGTGCGGTTATGAGGGAAAAATTTATCGTTTTGCTCTCCAGCCAAATGTAGCTGCTGTTGTATTTAGTACCCAACCCCAGCAGTTGATCGGTCCACTGAAAACTGAGCAAGGTTATCACCTTTTTTTAGTAGAAGAGTTTCACCCTGCTGTATTAACGCCGCAAAGGTATCAAGAAATTATTAATAATATGTTTAAAAATTGGCTATCTACCGAACTAGACTTTATGTTGCATTCAACATTACGCAGTTAGGGAGTAACAAAACATTGTGTAACCTGGAGCCAGATCCTTCGCTTCTAGATATGCGCTTAAATATTCATTTTTTGTAATTTCGCTATAAATTTATTGATGAGGGTGCTAATTCTGGAAACAAAATGGGAATACTAAGAATATATACCCCGATTGTTACGTAAGTCTACTTAATTTAAGATAAAATGCTTTCATGGTTTTCGAGAAAATATAAAATTTTTCCCAGAAGCAGAATATCTTACTGCTACCGTGCATCTAATGAAGGCGCTAAAGCGCTAATACAAACATTTTACATTTTTTAAGTGGAAATACTTAACATTCAATGGGGGAATCGCGAGTAAGTGATGAATAAAAAATGTTAAGAAGCTCTCTGTTTACTTTATTAATTCTGCCTTTTTCTCTAGTACCCTGGCTATGGCTGGGAATGTTTTTTAATTCTCAAGCCAATGCTTTACCAGGACAAAGAACAGAAGAAGTAGATACGTGGATGAAAGCACATCCCACACTACGCCCCAAAAGTTCGGAGCGATTATTTATCCAAAAGAGTGATACAGCAGCCCAGCGATTCAGTTTTCAAGCATCTGTATTTCCTCCGGGTAAGGTATTATTTATCAAAGACCGTAGCCGGATTCGGAGTGAGCGCATTGCGATGTATGATGCTATTAACGGCATGACTTTTGAGCGCCTTCAAGAATCCTTGCGGGTGATTTATGGGTTTGATATCTATCAAGATTTTAATCGCGCTGGGGTGGTGTATAAGTATCCTAGCGAGGGTGCTATTAACTCGGCGCGGTTTGCCAAAACTCCCATTAGGGAAGCTTTGCGGGGAGAATTACGTGTAGGCGATCGCTATGCTTACTGGATCGAAATTGCCCAACCCAACACAGGTAAAGCTTTTATTGGTCAAATGACGGTTTTACTCAAAACGGACTTAGACAATTTGGAAGCAGAACTGCAAAATCGTTAAAAATCAACGATAAAGGCTGGAAAGTTGGAGATTTGATCTTTGATTACAGCCCCCCAAACGCCCCAGAAGGAGGAGTAATCTCCTAGTTAAGAATTTGCTGGACTTCCACGGACATTTATTTACAAACCGCACCAAAAACCTTGAGCGCGTATGGTGCAGACCCTACGCGCTCTGGGGGCTTCTGTCGCCACATATTTCCAGAAAATTTACATAAACCTTCTAGACCCACCTATACTATTTATGTGATGATTTGAAAAGCTTGCCTTACAAGTAAATTTGTGTTACTGACTGCAATCATTACCAAGTTAAAATTGACTGCCGACCAGAAAATTCTGATGTCAAAACATGCCGGCATATCGCGATTTACATACAATTGGGGACTCGCCACATGGCAAGCATTGTATCAATCTGGATATCAACCCAATCACTTGATTTTGAAAAAGTTCTTTAATAATCAAGTCAAGCCAGTTTTGACTTGGATTAAAGAACCAGGTATTTGTCAAAAAATCACGGAATTTGCTTTTGATAATTTAGGGAAAGCTTTTAAGAACTTCTTTGATAAACGTGCAGAATATCCCAAGTTTAAAAGAAAAGGCAGAAATGAGAGTTTTACAATTAATGCGGGTGGTAAACCAATAAATATCAGTGGTAAACGCATTAAATTACCCACCATTGGCTGGGTTGCAACTTATGAATCTTTACCTCATACCACAACCACAAAGTTTACTATATCTCAATCTGCGGGAGATTGGTACATTTCTTGTTCTTATGAAATAGAACAAGAAACTACTAAAAAAGAACATGATTATGTCGGGGTTGATTTAGGGATAAAAACTTTAGCTACCTTATCAACAGGAGTAATTTTTGTTAATCCGAAAGCTTTAAAAAGTGCCAGGAGGAAGTTAACAAGATTACAACGTCAACTTACAAGGAAAATAAAGGGGAGTAATCGTTATGAAAAACAAAAATTGAGAATATCTAAACTGCATCGACGTATTACTAATATACGGAAAGATGCGACTCATAAAGCAACTACATTTATCTGCAAAAACCACGCAGTTGTTGCTTTGGAGGATTTGAATACTTCGGGGATGTTGAAAAATCATAAATTAGCCGGTGCTGTCAGCGATGCCAATTTTTATGAATTCCGCAGACAAGTAGAATATAAAGTAATTAGATACGGTGGAACTGTCGTATTTGTGGATAGATTTTACCCATCTAGTAAAACTTGTGCAAATTGTGGAGAAATTCAAGAAATTAGTCTATCAGAGCGGGTTTATGAGTGTAAAAAATGTCAGCATACTGAAGACCGAGATTTAAATGCATCTAAAAATCTCGAAAAATATGCACGGTTGGCTCAACCGTGTCTGGACGTTAAGGGATAGCCGCTACCATGCTCCCGTTGAAACGTCAAGTAATGTCTGGATTTGTCCAGATTTTATGTAGCAGTTTGCCATTTACCAGCAAAGATACTTTCACATGCTAAGGAAATTCGTAGCAAATCTTCCTTCAGTAGTGGCGGCCAATCAATCCCCGCCTTGCGCCCTACAGCAAATAGCTGTTGCGCCTTAATGCTTAACTGATACAAGGCAAAAGCCAGTTCTCGGTCTAGAGTGGGGGCTTCTTTGAGGGCTTCAAACACGACTTTTAAAGCTAACAAAATCGAGGTGATCTGACCGGGTACCGGCGCTTTTCCCTGTTTCATACGCATTAAAAGGGCGTCGGGCTTTTCCTCAGTTGTTGCTGTCTGGTCGATAAGAATTTTGCGAGCTGTTTCGTAGTTCATTTATTCAGCTTACCGTAGATGCTGACACCGCAGGAATAGTAAGGTTTCTAGTATAGTTTAAGACCTGCCAAACATTCTCTCAGGGACTTCCAAAAAATAAATTATCCCAATTTTTACATTTGTAGGGGCGCAAGGCCTTGCGCCCCCAAGGCCTTGCGCCCCGTCGAAGGGATATTTTTTTTAATTGGAAGTCCCTAAATGGTAAAGTTACGCCGGATAAATCCTTAAGCGGCGATTTGGTTCTTCCCCAAAGCTGTGGGACTTGAGGCGATAGTGTTCTACCAACTCATGTTGCATTTTGCG
Organism: Gloeotrichia echinulata CP02; assembly: GCA_038087035.1. NCBI lineage: Bacteria > Bacillati > Cyanobacteriota > Cyanophyceae > Nostocales > Gloeotrichiaceae > Gloeotrichia > Gloeotrichia echinulata. The sequence goes on from CP051187.1 coordinate 1,644,442, forward strand.
GACTTGGGGTGAACGGGGTAATAACTCTACGGGCTGTCCTTTAGGAATGACAATTTGCTCAACAGCAAGTCTGGCTTCCTCCAGGGCGTCCATTTCGTCATCGCTACCGGCGTGTAACAGTAGTTCCAGTTCTCGGTCATCGTTTGCTTCTGGATCATCCATATTCAGCAATCGCCGCAAGCCACGGGTAATTTGCGGTATGGTGCTGGATTTAATCATGTGGATGGGTACATGACGGGCTTTAGCCATTTGCCGTAATTTGGCGTGGTTTTTGACGTGCGATCGCAGTGCTAAAATTGCATCAGCACTATCGATGTCTTTTGTCAATACCACAGGCAAAGTTAGCACGTTAATTACCTGTTCTAGTTGATGGCGGCTGACGCCATAGGGATAAACGTGCAGCGGCAAATCTTCGCCATTTGGCCCCGCCTGTCTGGTGGCACCAAAATCAATGCTTTCGGAGTAATTGAAGGACTCATCTAGCAAGCGGTCAAATTCGCTGCGTCCAGTCACCCGTTCCCGCTCTACAGGTAATGGAGGTAAAGCCACCATTTGTCCAGATGAGCGCCAGCCGTTTGACTGTCTGGCTGGGGGGAAAGATTCCTCCGTATCAGCTTGGTATCCACCGCGACCATTAACCACAGCTAACTGACGGGCGATCGCGACTTTGCCCTGATCATCGACTGTCCGCGTTTGTGGGCTAGCCTGACGCCCTCTCAAAAGGTTATCTACTGTATCGGCAACGCTTTCATGTACTACCCAGCGCTGCCGTTCTAACATTTCCACAGCAATCTCAAATGTCGGAGGGGCTTTACGTTCCAAAACGGTCTTTTGACTACCCCGCCGTCTGGCTTCGTCGTCTCCCAGTGTCACAGCTTGGATACCACCAATTAAATCAGCTAGGGTAGGGTTTTTAATCAGGTTTTCGATCTGGTTCCCGTGGGCTGTCCCTACCAATTGCACGCCTCTTTCGGCAATGGTACGAGCAGCCAAGGCTTCCAGTTCTGTGCCAATTTCATCAATGACGATGACTTCTGGCATGTGGTTTTCCACTGCCTCAATCATTACCTGATGCTGCTGATCCGGATGAGCTACTTGCATCCGCCTAGCGCGACCAATGGCGGGGTGGGCAACATCACCATCTCCAGCGATTTCATTGGAGGTGTCGATAATCACCACTCGCTTATGAAGCTCATCCGCCAAAACACGGGCAATTTCCCGTAAGGCGGTAGTTTTGCCCACGCCTGGACGCCCTAGCATGAGAATCGATTTACCAGTTTCTACCAAATCGCGAATCATGCCAATTGTCCCAAATATTGCCCGACCGACGCGACAGGTCAAGCCAATAATTTTACCGGTACGGTTGCGGATGGCGCTGATGCGGTGCAAAGTTTGCTCAATTCCTGCGCGATTATCTCCGCCAAAGGTTCCGACTCGCTGAATACAATCGTCGATCTGTTCTTGAGTAACGGGTGTTTCGCTCAGATACTCAGCTTGATTAGGAAACCGAGCTTCTGGGCGACGACCCAGATCCAAGACCACTTCTACTAAACTATCTCGTTTGGGATGATTCTCTAGTACTTGTTGCAGGTCTTGGGGCAAAATATCTAACAACTTTTGGAGATCTTCTGTAATCGTCATGCTTTCTATGGTGACGGTTTGAGAGATAGGGAACGAGCGATTAGCGCTCTTGCTGTGACTTGAGCTGGGAAACGAGAGAATGGGCAAGCTCTACAGCCTGCCAAAGTAATACGTCTTCTTCTTCGAGGCGGACAGTCGCCTTGACACTGGTTTTACTCACCTCCTTATTTTCTAACTGCTCGAGAACTGATGACAGCAGTACACGGGCGTAGCTACCGTAAGCGACTCCAGAAATGGCGGGGGCGAAGTTCTCCCCATCCCTTTGTAAGCGAAGCAGTCCCATTGCTTTTAACTTAGCAACGGTATAACTGTTGGTGCCACCTGCTAATTGCACATATCCCGGTAACTTTGCTGTCAAAACTTTTTGCCCTAATTTCACCGCCGCTATTGTGGTGCCATCTCCGATATCACCACTCATCGCCCGACCATCGGTCTGCCAAATTAAGGAAATAGAACGGGGGGCTATCAGGTCATATATTGCCTGAAGGTAATCAATTAAGCCTTCGCCATCAGGACAGCTGATGGCTAATACCTTTAGTTGATCTGCCCACGGTGAAATTGCTTGCCACAATCTTTGAAATTCTGCAAAACGCCCGACTTGGGTATGAATTTCTACCGCATCTACTCCCGTTGAGATTACCAATGGTGCGATCACTCCCGGCGTTGATATATATGAGCTTGTATAAATTATATCGTGAGGACAGACAGGTGTGCAACGACCGCAGCCATAGCACTTTTGGGGTTCTACTCCCGAAAAGTTATCTTTTATACGGTTGAACACAATTGCCTGTGCCGGACAAATTTTTTCACAGGGTCGAGGACAATCTGTGGGACACTCTGTAGAATTAAACTCTGCTTTGCGAAAATGGGGGTCTTCTCCATCGTTCAGGCTAACCATTAAAAAGGGTGAGTTGCCTTTGTAGCCAAAGCCTCGCTTTTGAGCATCTACTCTGAGATCCTTCGCTACTTGCAGCGCTTGTTGAGCTGCTGCAATCACCGCCGGATCAGCTGCGAGATCTATACAGTCAGCGCCTGCCAAAGTGTAGGCTAATGTTAAACTTCTGACTGCAGGCAAATGCTGGAAACTGGCTCCGCAGATGAGCTTGAACCAGTGACCATCTTTTAGGGATTGTAAAGGAGCAAACAGTTCAGTCACATTTCTATTATGCTTTTATGGGAATGAAAATAATAGTCTCTGATCAATAAAAAGTTCCGATTTCCTAATTTTAAGTTTCGATGGGCTACACAAACCACATCGCGTAGTAGCTGTCAACCCCCTTAAGGACAATATTCTCGATTCACAGAATTGTATATGTATAGCATGTTATCAGTAACACCACGTAAGTACATTAGAAGTAATAGTATAAGTATACAGATAACTCAGTATTCAGGTTGGGTGATCGGAATGTCAAGGACAAACTCTGCGCCTTGTCCTGGAGATGAGGAACAGGTGATCTGTCCACGATGTTTTTGTACCACAATCTGATAGCTAATCGATAATCCGAGTCCACTACCTTTGCCGACAGATTTTGTGGTAAAAAATGGGTCAAATAAACGTGAGCGCAATGATTCATCTATACCATGGCCATTGTCAGCGATCGCAATCTTCACCATATTCGACTTTGTTACCTCCGTGCGAATGTGAATTTGCGCGGGTTTCATTTGTAGTTTGTCATAAGTCATTTCTCCTTGTTCTTCTACTAATGAGCATTCACTACTAACCACTGACTGATCTAAGGCATCAATTGCATTATTTAATATATGCATAAATACTTGGTTAAGTTCACTAGCGTAACAGTTAACTAAGGGCAAATTGCCATACTCTTTGACGACAATAATAGCAGACCGATCTTTTGTTTCCCTCAGTCGATGCTGTAACATTAACAAAGTGCTATCTATGCCTTCATGGATATTTACCTGCTTGATCAGAGCTTCGTCATGTCTAGAGAAGTTTTGCAGCGCCAGCACAATTTCTCGAATGCGATCAGCGCCTCTAAACATAGCACCCATCAAGTTTTGCAGGTCGTTGATCACAAAATTTAGGTCTATATCCTGAACTAATTTTTGAATCTTGGGAGTAGGTTCTGGATATTCTTGTTGATAAGTTTCAATCATATTTACTAAGTCTTGCATATATTCACCAGCATATTGAAGATTGCCATAGATAAAACTGATGGGGTTATTAACTTCATGGGCAATCCCAGCCACCAATTGTCCCAGCGCTACCATTTTTTCATTCTGAATCTGTTGGACTTGAGCAGCTTTTAAATGATCTAAAGCCTCTTGCAATAAAAAGTTTTTTTCTTGGAGTTTAGTTTGCAGTAAACGCAAATTAATCTGATTTTCAATTCTTAAGACAACTTCTGCCCCATGAAAAGGTTTAGTAATATAATCAGCCCCACCAACGTCAAATGCTTTTACTTTATCTAAAACGTCATCTAAAGCGCTAATGAAAATCACTGGGACTTGGCAAGTTTTATCATCTGCTTTCAGTTCCTGACAAACTTGATAACCATCCATTCCTGGCATATTGATATCAAGTAAAATCACATCTGGCAAAACAATTTGACAAGCAGTGAGTGCCATTTTACCGTTTAAAGCCTTGCGGACTTCAAAACCTTGTCCTGTCAACATTATCGATAAAAGGCGCAAGTTATCTGGGGTATCATCAACCACCAGGATATTTCCTTTACAAGGATTAGTTTTAGTAAAAGACATTATGTTTACCCCAAGAGATAAATAATTTCCAATGAATAAAAATATTTGTTACAAGTAGTCATCATCAACTGCGTACACCAATAACGGAGCATAAAGGGACTGGGGAGTTTTTACTCATAACTTGTGCTTTCACATTCAGCAATTTTTCAAGTCAGTCAATCATGGGAAAATTCCACAACCAAACATGAATTTTTCTTGGACTAGTCCCCAGACCCTAGTCCCTATTGTCAAGCCAGGTCGGCGCAAATAGAGCGTACTATAGAGGTCTGTCATTTGTGAGCCAGTGCGGTCTTGGGGAGCCACTTTACTTGGTATTCATTGGTGAAGCAAGTGGCGTGGTTTCCCCAATCAGCGACTGGCTTTCCCGTTAGGTCATTTGACATTTGTCATAAGACATTGGTAAAGGTTTCAGCCTGATTTACATTTATTTATTCTCACCGACTTACTTATTCCCATGCGGAAGTAACATGGATGATACTTACTTTATTGTCACTTAATTAAATTTAACACTACCAGTGAGAATCTATAGTCAGTAAGTTCAGAGCCAATTGTGGTTCCAAGGCTTTAGCAAACAGATGTCCTTGAGCGAAATCACAGTTTAAACTTCTCAGTTGGTCTAACTGTTCTTTCGTTTCGACGCCTTCAGCGATTACTCGCATTCCCATTGAGTTAGCAATGCTAATAATTGCTGGTACTAATCCCATATGATTTTGGTTTTCCTGCATCCGGTGGACGAAAGATTTATCAATTTTGAGTGCATTTAGAGGAAAGCTATGCAGGTAACTTAAAGAAGAATAACCTGTGCCAAAGTCATCCATAATTAACTTAATGTTTCGTTGTTGTAATTGCTTAATAATTGTTTTGATTACATGGCTATTTTCCATAATGACACTTTCTGTAATTTCCAGTTCTAAGTTGGCTGGATTTATTTGAGTTTCCTCAATAATATGGTCAATTATTGCTATTAAGTTAGGCTGATAAAATAATCTAGCACTCAAATTAACGCTGATTGTTAGGGTTTCTGGTATTGCTGGATCATGTTGCCACAGACGTAGTTGTTTGCAAGCTGAGTGCAATACCCAAGAGTTGATGGCATGAATCAAACCTGTTTCTTCTGCCACAGGAATAAAATCCACAGGATAAATGAGACCACGACTCGGATGTTGCCAACGTACCAGCGCTTCAAATCCAGCAATTCTGCCTGTGGTCAGAGAAACCATTGGCTGATAATAAACGAGGAATTCTTGCCGTGTAATCGCCCGTCGCAGGTCGTTTTCTAGCTCCAAAAGCTGAATAGCTTCCTGATACATGGCGGGAACAAAAACGTGATAGCTGGCTTTCCCTTGGGCTTTAGCACGATACATAGCCGTGTCAGCATCCCGCAGTAAATACTCTGGACGATCATAATCTCGATTACCCCAAACAATACCAATACTGGCATTCATAAATACATCGTATCTTGATAATTTAAAAGCGAGTGATAACTGTTGTAAAATGCGCTCTGCTACTTCAATAACTGCACTAATATCTGGCAGATTTTCTAGAAGAATTCCAAACTCGTCACCACCCAATCGAGCTAAAGTATCAACTGGCGTTAGAGAGGCTTCGAGGCGGCGGGCGATAGCTATTAGCAATTCATCTCCAACCAGATGACCAAGAGAATCATTGACAACTTTGAACCGATCACAGTCCAAATAAAGTAATGCAAACTGATAATTTGATCGTTGGTGAGCATTGTTGAGAGCTTTTGCTAGTCGCTGGATAAACAAAACTCGGTTTGGTAATCCAGTCAGGGAATCATGTAAAGCTATTTCCAGCAGTTGACCCTGTAATTGTTCGCGAGATCTAACTTCCCGCTGTAGTTTTTTGAGAGTCTTTTCTAGCTCCTCAGTCCGTCGTTTTACCCTTTGTTCGAGTTCGACGTTTAGCTTGATGATTTCTAATTGTGCCCCCCTCAATGCTAGTTGATTTTGGATGCGTACTAACACTTCTGCTAAATCAAAAGGTTTGGTGATATAATCCACCCCCCCTACTCTAAAGGCTTTCACCTTGTCAAAAACATCATTTAATGCGCTAATAAAAATCACAGGAATATCCGCAGTTAGCTTCCAAGCCTTAAAGCGCTGGCACACTTCATAGCCATCGACCTCTGGCATCATAATGTCAAGCAAAATCAGATCAGGTAGTATTGTTTCACAAGCAGTCAAAGCCATCTGCCAGTTTAAAGCTTTGCGAACATTAAATCCTTCTTTTGTCAACAGCGAGGATAAAACCCGCAGGTTATCTGCCATATCATCAATGATCAAAATATCTTTTTTATTAGGGTTTAATCGGTCGTAATTCATTCTGCATTTGTACTAGTCAATTCCATAATTTTCTCAAACTGATAGTTATTTGCTAAATCTCTCAAAACTCCAAAAAGTTGAGCTTTATCTGGTGGAATTTGCTGCAACAGATCTAAAATCATGTCATCGCTACAGCTCGCTGCGGCATGACGTATATGTTGTAGCCATTCAGACGGCATCTGCGATAAATACCGCAGGAGGTCAGCTTGGCTAGGCAATGTCTGTGTTTCTTGACAAACAGTTAGCGTATTTGCCATTTTGACTTCGCTGATATATTTTACACCGAGATGTTCCCTGACTTTTTCCAGTAATACCTCCTCCGTGAATGGCTTGCGAATAAAATCATCGCAACCGGTGGACAAAATTTTCTGCCGTTCTTCCTCAAAAGCGCTGGCAGTTAGGGCAATAATGATGGTGTGATGATGCTGATTTGGGCATTCGGCATTATTTGGTTGAGCTACTTCTCTAGCTTTAATCACTCTGATAGCTTGGTAGCCATTCATCACAGGCATCCGCATATCCATAAAAATCAGATGTGGTTCCCATTCCATCCATTGAGCGATCGCTTCTTGACCATTAGTAGCTTCTCGCACGATAAAGCCAATAGATGTTAGTAGTTTAACCAGCAGTAAGCGACTATCTCTAGCGTCGTCAACCACCAACACACGGTATTCTCCTTGATCTGGTGCTAAACCAATCACTTGAGATTGATTCTGGGTATTCTGAATTTCGCTCCATGAGGCTTCTTGGATTTGAATATCAAAGGCAAATCTACTTCCTACGCCTTGGGTACTGGAAACGGTAATATTTCCGCCCATCAGTTGTACATATTTACGGCTAATAGCTAAACCCAGTCCTGTGCCCTGTTGGGATTTTCTGCCAGTTTCAGTTTGTGCAAAGGCTTCAAATAGTAAGTTAATTTCCTCGGGAGCAATCCCAGGGCCTGTGTCAATTACCTCGAACAAGAGATGGGGGGAGGAGGAGTGAGGAGGAGATGAGGAGGATGTTGAATGTTTCAGTACAAACTCATCTCCCCCAGTCTCCAGCGATGCACTGAGCTTGCCGAAGTGTCCCCAGCGATGCACTGAGCTTGCCGAAGTGTCCCCAGCGATGCACTGAGCTTGCCGAAGTGTCCCCATTCCCACTTTGAGAATAACACTACCAGCCTGAGTAAATTTAATGGCATTTCCTAATAAATTGAGTAAGACTTGACGCAGCTTATTCTCATCTGTTTGTACATATTGGGGAAGACCAGGAGCATATTCAAATACCAGTTGTAAATTCTTGGAAACAGCACGAAATTGTAACATTTCCTCCAGGTTTTTCAACAGATGAATTAAGTCAAAGCTGTTCATATGCAACGTGGTTTTACCAGCTTCTATTTTAGACATTTCGAGAATGTCATTGATTAAAGAAAGCAAATGCTCACCAGCACGATTGATGATTGCCAAATTTTCTTGATGTTCAGAAGATAAAGTATTGTCATGGCTCATAACTTGGGTGAAACCAAGAATGGCGTTGAGTGGAGTACGCAATTCATGACTCATATTAGCCAGAAATTCGCTTTTAGCTCGATTAGCCCGCTCGGCAACTTTTTTTCCCCTAGCTGCAATTGCTTGGGATTCAATCAGTTCTTGTTGAGTGCTTTGAAATTTGTGAATAACCTTGAGAAGATCATGAGTACGTTTTTTGACTTGCGATTCTAATACTCGATTGTATTCTGCTAATAACTTTTCTGCTTGTTTGCGTTGGGTGATGTCAGAAAAAGTAGCGATAGCAAAGGCAATATTACCCAAGTCATCATAAATTGGCATTGCGAAAATTTCCAGGGGAATAATCTTATCTAAACGACGAATTTCCAAATCATCAACCCTAATGTTTTCTCCTTGCAATGCTCTGAATATTGGCAAGCGATCGCTGCGATAGAGTTCCTCGGTTCCAGCTAGATAAATTTGATAAATTTCTGCCAATTCTTCAGCGGTAGCCTCAGCTACTACCCCTTGACCAAGAATCTGCTTGGCAACGTGATTAAGATAATAAGGATTACCGGTTGCATTGGTAATAAATACACCCACTGGTATAGCTTCTAAAAATTGATTCAGCCGATTCTGACTTTCAAATAGCGCCTCATTCAAAGTTTTCATTTCAGTATGCTGTGCTTCTAAAGCCGAAAAATATTCTTGTAGTTGCGTTGCCATACTATTAAATGACTTAGCTAATTCCCCCAGTTCATCGCAACGCTTAATCTCTACTATCTGGTCCCATTTACCCACAGTAATTTTTTTGGCTGATGCGTTTAATTGCAGAATTGGCTTGATCACCCAGCGAGCAGTTAAAATTCCTAATTCTGTAGCTACTAAAAAGGCAACTATACACAGCATAATCGTTGTGTTGTTGTTGGCGTTAATTTGTTTCATAAAGTCGCCTTCAGAAATCACCACAACGATCAGCCAATCCAGACCACGGTCATCTCTCCAATTATTAACCTGTACAAAATAACGCCCTTCTGTGGTGGTAAAACTGAGATTTTGCCTACCAACAATGAACCCAAGACTACCAAAATGCTTGAGTAAATATTGGGTTGTTTGTCGGATTACAACATCTTGACTTTCTGAAGCCAATACACGTTTTACCTGACCTCGAATGACATTGTAAGCAGGCTGATTAGTTGAAGCAGCCACTATTAGTCCAGAGCGTTCTAAAATAAAGGTTTTTCCCGACTCACCAACTTTTAATTGTCTCAAAAAATGACCAATATGTGATAAAATTAAATCTATACCTATAACTCCTCGAAGATTTTTTTCAGCGTCGTACACCGGATAGCTACTGGAAATTGATAAAACTGGTTGATCCTCCCATTGGTAAATTTGACTCCACACGGGTTTACCTGCTTTGGTTGCATCTACATACCAAGCCTCTTGTTGTAACAGTGGGAAGCCACCTTTTACTGCCAGTAACTTGCTACGATTTCCCTGGCTATCCGTACTATAGGTCAATAGTTTTCCTAGACCAGTTTTTTTGGAAGTTTCTTGGATGACCAGATTACCATTATCCAAACGTTCTACGCCTATAAATTCCCCTTGGGTATTGGCAAAGTTAATGTAACCAATATTAAAAACCTGCATTTGTTTCCAGAAGTAATGCCCTGTCGTTTCCAAATCAGAAAGGTTTAACAAACCTAAATTAATTGCATCTATATTAATTTGATTAATTTGTTTAGGAGTTGTTAAATAGTCATCAAGGTGTTGCTCGATGTGATTGCAGATTTCATTCTCTAACTGAGTTACAAGCTCTTGTACCGCTTTCTGTGCATTTTGAAACGAAAGATAGCCCACAAGCCCTATTGATCCACAAATTTGTAAGACAAAGGGCACAATTAAAACATTTTTTAGGGCTATCTTGGCATAAACTTTCTCAACTAAGCTGTTGAGATATTTGACTGGTTGAGGTTTGGATAACATTGTTTTTTGATGTCCTCCCCAGTTCTAAACAAGGGATTCTGTCCAGATAATAAGCTACACATTTTATAAAAGTTACTACTACCTTTTTGAAAAAGCCCAAAGATATGCATCACTTTTTTTGCATAAAAAGCCAGCCATGCTTTGGTGCTTCTACTTGCTTGATTGAGTTCCTCCCCCACTTAATCTTCAAGCTTGGTTATAACACCTTTATTTGCTCAGAATGAAACGGAACAGGGAACAGAACACAAGGAACAAGGAACAGGGAACAGGACACAAGGAACACGTAACAGGGAACAGGGAACAGGGAACTCTTAAAACTAAGCCACCCAGAAGCAATGGCTCCCCTTTGTGGGTGCCCTGCTTTTCCCTATTGTTTATTGACTTTCATTTTTGATTTTAAGATAAGTTCGGCTAATCAGGTAAATATTTCGATTTTGTTGCCGATTTGTAAAATTTTCCCCGCTACCGATGCGGGTAATCGTGTATTCACACTCAATCTGTAAAAATGATGAAAACGGGATAAAGCTACCCAATCTGGTAAGTTAGCTTCCCGCTGTTGTACAAATATTTTTTGAAAGTTTGGGTAAGCTGCACCTGAGTCAGGATCGCGTGTGGGGACTACACAACGCTGACAGGGATTAATGCCAAAAAAGTCCACATCTCCTACTCGGAATAAAATTGTACCATCACTTTCGCTACTAAATAACCTATCTTCCCAAAATGGTGGTACACCGTCAATCTCAAGATTGGCACGTATCCGACGGCGCATTTCAACAACACTCATACCAGGGAACCAGGAAGCCACTTCTGTCAAAGTTGCTGTACTAATCACAGTCGGACCGGGTGATTTTGTATCATCGGGAAAGCCCGTCAGAGAATTTTGCACTAATCTGACAGCAAAGCCAAAAAAATCACTCAAAGTTGCTTCTAGCGCTACAGGTTTCTCATCTAGATGAAAAACTTGTGGTGAGTCTGTGTTGGGAACTTGTAGGGACAGCGTTCTATTTAAGATGGAAAATTGTGCCCGTAGTAAATGAATTTTGGCATGGCGTTTACCATTGACAAACTTACCTTGTTCGTCAACAATTGCAAACCCACGGTCATAGTCTAGTGCGCCACTGGCGAGAACTTTGACGCTCTCAACTTCCACACCATCGAGGGACTTAATCGGGTAGAGTAAAATTTTGGCTAGGTACGGCATGACAACTTACGCAACTGGCACATATATCTTCTATTATGCGAGTCAAGTATCAAGTGTCTAGACTCAAAAGTCCGGGTTTTTTCGACTCTTGACTTTTGACTCTAGACAACCTCTACGAAAAAAAAATATGACACGCAGCTTTAGTCCTATTTTTTTACTCATTACTCAGCACTCAGGGAGAGACCACTTTTTCAAATAAAAATTAACTATGGATATAGTGGTGATTTATCGATTCCGCCAATGTTATTGAGCGGCCAAAAACGAACTACGGCACGACCGATGATATTTTGCTTGGGTACAACACCCCAGCAGCGGCTGTCATAGCTACTATTACGGTTATCACCTAGCACTAAGTATGAGTTGGTAGGTATAGTCTGGGGTTTAGCCAAAAATGGCGGTTGTTGTCCAGAAGTGCAAACATCAATTACTGTGCGCTGCTTTGAGCCAAGATACTTTTCTTCTTGGAGAGGTTTGCTGTTAATGTAAACTTTTCCTTCCCTCAGTTCTACTTTGTCTCCAGGTAAGCCAATGACCCGTTTAATAAAAGCATCGTGGTATTGTTCTTTTTGTAGTTCAGCCGTGGGGGAAAAAACTACAATATCTCCCCGCTCCGGTTGAGAAAATTTATACTTTAATTTATCAACAATGATCTTGTCTGCCTCCCACTGATTTGGGGTACCGTGCAGAGTGGGTTCCATTGAGCCGGAAGGAATCCAGCGAGCTTCCGCCACAAAGGTACGAATTCCCAAGGCTAGAACGATACTTAAGACAACGGTTCTACCTAGCTCTGCAATCCAGGAATTATCAGGTTGTTGACTAGAATTGTTATCAGACACTTGATTTTGCATGAAATTACGGAAGTAAAGAAAATAATCAGGTAATTAACTCGCCCAAGGAGACTGTTTTTTTATCTTAACGGGAGAACTTAGATTTCCTGGTTATATTGGCATCTTGACAGGGTTATCAATAAAAACAGGACTTACGCGGCGAGGCTATTCGTGGATATCGGGCATAGGGTATAGGGCATAGGGTCCCTATGACCCATGCCCCATGCCCAACCCAAACCCTTGATGTTTCGTTGCTCATGCATAAGTCCTAAAAAATAAACTTTTTTTAACCTGTAGCAGAAATTGACTACCAAGAGTGCAACCAAGTTTATCCTAAAAGGATAGTTATCGGTTATGTCTAGCTCTGGTGTTTTCACACTGTTAACCCCATGTCATCTGCAAAAAGTTTATTGATTCGCGGCGCTCGCATAATTTTACCTAATGGAGAATTAATGGTTGGGGATGTGCTGATGCGCGATCGCCAAATAGTCGAAGTTGCACCAGAAATCTCCACCACAACAGTTACCACAGCAATTGACGCTGAAGGGTTAACTTTGTTGCCAGGAGTGATTGATCCGCAGGTGCATTTCCGAGAACCAGGACTAGAACACAAGGAAGATTTATTTACTGCCAGTTGTGCCTGTGCCAAAGGCGGAGTCACCTCCTTTCTAGAAATGCCGAATACGCGCCCTTTAACGACGACTCAGGAAGCTTTAGACGATAAGCTACACCGAGCCTCGACCAAGTGCCTAGTTAATTATGGCTTTTTTATTGGCGCAACAGCAGAGAATCTGTCAGATTTGTTGGCAGTCCAGCCGACACCAGGAATTAAAATTTTCATGGGGTCGATGCATGGTCAGTTGCTGGTTGACCAGGAAGCAGCGCTGGAGAGTATATTTTCTCAAGGAGACCGGTTAATTGCCGTTCATGCGGAAGACCAAGCCAGAATTAACCAACGAAGACAAGAATTTGCTGATATTCACGATCCCGCTGTTCACTCCCAGATTCAAGATAATCAAGCCGCACTGTTGGCTACTCAGCTAGCCTTAAAACTTTCGCGAAAATACCAACGTCGGCTACATATTCTGCATATGTCAACAGCCGAAGAAGCCGACTTGCTACGTCAGGATAAACCAAGTTGGGTAACGGCTGAAGTGACACCACAGCATTTAATGTTGAATACCAGTGCTTATGAAAAAATTGGCACCTTGGCACAAATGAATCCACCATTGCGATCGCCCCATGATAATGAAGTCCTGTGGCAAGCTTTGCGCGATGGTGTGATTGATTTTATTGCCACAGATCATGCACCACACACCTTAGAAGAAAAAGCCCAAGCTTACCCCAAAAGTCCTTCAGGTATGCCTGGGGTAGAAACTTCCTTGGCTGTGATGTTAACTGCCGCTATGGCAGGTAAGTGTACCGTTGCTCAAGTTGCTAACTGGATGTCAAAGGCTGTGGCTATTGCTTATGGTATTCCCAATAAGGGAGCGATCGCACCTGGTTATGATGCCGATTTAGTGCTTGTAGATTTAAACACTTATCGCCAGGTCCGCCGTGAAGAATTGTTAACCAAGTCTCGCTGGAGTCCTTTTGAAGGCTGGAACCTTACCGGATGGGCTGTAACCACTATTGTTGGTGGTGAAATTGTTTATGACAAGGGGATATTAAATACCTCAGTGCGTGGTCAGGCGCTAACTTTCTTGTCAGGGAGTTCCAAGTAAGGGACTGACAAATAAATACAGGACTTACGCACTAGGCTATTCGTGGAGATCGGGCATGGGGCATAGGGCATGGGGCATGGTAAAGATTCCCAATGCCCTATGCCCAATGCCCAAAGTCGGCGGGCGGCTGTCCCTCTCCACCCACAAGGGGATGGAGTTTCCCGCCGACTTCCAATAAATATACAATCGTAGGGTGCGTCAGCAGCGAGAAACTCAAGACTGACGCACCTTACTGTGGATAATTTACAGCAATTTTCATTCATTTGAACCACAGATCTTCGTAGGGGCGCAAGGCCTTGCGCCCCAAAAGCGTGGTCTATTTACCTGAAAATGGCTGTAATTTCTGGAAGTCTCTAAAACAGTTATCAGTCCTGTAGAGGTGGGGGTCTCCAACTCCCAAGGACTGAGGGAAATCTTAACTAAAGAGCTCTTAACAGTGCGGAACGAAGTGTTAAGAGTTCCCTGTTCCCTTCTTGATGAAGGGTTTTTTGGTATTGTCCAGTATATAAATACTTAAAATTTTTGCACAAATAAAACCGGCTTACTATATAATAATCCGGGTTTATTTGTGCAAGCAAAAAATCCTGAAAAGCTGATAAATAGGTAATTTTATCCATATTTACTCTTCATTGTTATAGTGCATACACTTAAAAATATATTGCCCATCTAAATAGCAATATATTTTCAATATTAAAAAGCGTATAAATACGCGCTCATCAAGTATTTATACCATGCAAATTTTTGATTATTATCTTACTTAGGTAATGCATATATATAGCGATATAAGAATATCTTTTCGAGAAAAAATATTTGAATCACTTTATCTCATTAATTTAAAATTGCCAGTTTTCACGGTATAGATCGTGGACTTCTAGTGGGAACAATAAACCCAGGAACAAGTTAGATAATTTATATAAGCCGTGAGAATTGTTTAACTTTTCTGAAATATATTTGGGTATTCAAGCATCCAATTTATCTCTTATTCGCTATAGAGAATAAAAATTGGGCTAAACCATGCTGACTATTTTTTGTAAAAAATCTATTTTCTTCCAAGAAAAGTTTACATGTGGTTAATTCCTCCTTAAAAATTGTTTGTTTTACTTCGGGAAATTGGCTGTTACTGAGAATCATTTAACCAAAAAGCTGATGAGCCTGCGGTAACATCCAAAAATCCGCCAAAATCAATATCTACTGTGAATTGGTTACTTCGGCAATCAAGCTAGTCGATATCAATTGTAGATACATCTTCTGTCGAATAATTTTTCCCTGATTTTTTTACTAATTGAGAACACAAGGATAACAATGATAATTAATTACACTGATGAACGTGGTAGTGGCAGATAGGATAAGGGTCAAACGATTTTGGATTTGGGATACTTCTCTACGAGAGGCTACGCCAACGACTTCCCTGCGGGACGCTGCGCGAACGCTCAGTACAAGTTTTGGATTGACCCCGACCACAAGGGGCAAACAATTTTAGATTTGGGATACTTCGACTTCGCTCAGTACAAGTTTTGGATTTTGGATTAAATCTAAAATCTAAAATTCTGCGGGGCCTTGCTCGAACCGAAACAATCTAAAATCTAAAATCTAAAATTGGCTTGGTCAATCCGATTCAGTTTTGGCTAAATCCTAAGCTGGAAATTCCTTCGCTAATGGTAGAATTGAATGGCGTAATTTCGGCTTGGCGATCACCGTCATTCCCATAAATTAAACGCACTCTCAGATAACTATCGGGTTTATAGGACATTCGTTCTGCCCATTCAATCGCCACAATTCCTGGTATGACCTCAATACCTTCCCAGTAGCTTTCTAAATTTAAGGCTGCAACATCTTGTGGTTCTAAGCGATATAAATCAAGGTGGTAAAGGGCGAGGCGTCCTTCTGTATACTCATTAATGAGGGTGAAAGTGGGACTTACAATGGGTTCAGCAATGCCCAAACCTTTGCCAATGCCTTGGACTAAAGTGGTTTTGCCAGCACCTAAATCACCCTCTAATAAAATTACACTACCAGGGGTCAGGGATTCACTAAGACTGATACCCAAACGTAGTGTAGCTTCTGCGTCTTTGAGAAGAATTTTCATCAGAAAAATGGGTATGAAACCCCGTCCTTCTAGGACGGCTTTACATGGTATAATCAGCACAGCCACTAGGACCTTAATTGGTGGGTGAAACTCCCAGTGGCGGGACGTTCTGGTTAAAAGGCTGTTACTCTACATGGGTAAGGAGGTACTCTGTACTCCAGTCCCAGCCCCCACAAACAAGGACAATTAAGTGAGTGAGTAACAAGCATACGATAAGTAGACCCAATGGGCAGTTTACGCACTGCTTGGAGGGAGTAGGCGCGATTGACACCGCGCATCGCACGACACTGGGATACGGGTAAACGGTTCTGGGAGTTGTGGTACGAGCAATGCCATTCCTGGTATCTCCTTTTAAAGAATCTCCTCGCCTTTAGGCAGGAGAGTGTCAAAATTTGTTATTGGTCATTAGTCATTAGTCATTAGTCATTAGTCATTAGTCATTAGTCATTTGTGATTGGTTATTTGACAAAGGACAACTGACAACTGACAAAGGACAAATTCTCATTTGGCGTGATGAGCTCCACTGTACCAGCGCAACAATACTCGCGCTAGTTTCTGGGGATTGTGACGGACAAAACCGGTTTCATCTTCATACAAAATATTTGCTGGGACAATCCGGCGTCCTAGTTTGGTGACAGCTTCTCGATCAAGGAACACGGGATGGGAATTTTGTTGAGCGTAGCGGATGAGTGATTGGGCTGATGGGGATTTTTTATGTACGAGTACAGCATCAAAAAGCCGTCTTTGACCAGAAGCCGCATCAATTGCGCTGATGTGGTCAGCAACAGTGTATCCCTCAGTTTCTCCAGGTTGAGTCATGATATTGCAAATATAGATGCGGGGGACAGTTGTGGCGGCGATCGCATCGGCAATTTGTGGGACTAATAAATTAGGAATTAAGCTAGTATAAAGACTACCAGGACCAATAATAATGTAATCAGCTTCTTTAATTGCCTTGATAGCAGCTGGTAAAGCTGGGGGATTAGCAGGAATGCAGCCAATTTTCACAATTTTACCTCCGGCTTTGGGAATGCTAGATTCGCCCTCAATGCGGCGACCGTCCGCTAATTCTGCCCAGAGACGAACATCGCTGAGAGTGGCTGGTAAAACTTGTCCCCGTACCGCTAGGACTTTGGAACTAGCTGCAACAGCGCGTTCTAAATCCCCAGTAATGTCACTCATCGCGGTTAAAAACAAATTGCCAAAACTGTGACCTGTCAAGCCATCCCCAGCACGAAAGCGATATTGAAATAATTCTGTTAATAATTTTTCCTCATCTGCAAGCGCAGCCAAACAATTACGAATATCCCCTGGTGGTAGCACACCAAATTCCTGGCGCAATCGCCCAGAAGAGCCACCATCATCGGCGACGGTAACAATAGCAGTAATATTGGCACTGTAGGTTTTCAGTCCCCGCAGTAATGTAGAAAGTCCTGTACCACCACCAATCACTACTATTTTCGGGCCTCGGAACAATCGCCGATGGGCTAACAGCACATCAATCAGGTCCTCTTCGCCATGTGGTCTTAAGACTTCAGTAATTGAGCCGACAGTGCGAGTTTGTCCCCAAAGCACCAACAGCAAACCGCACAGTATCACCAACGGACCACTGATATAGTTGGGTAAGATCTCGGTGAGTACTCCCAGAAAACCCTTAAGCAACTCCAACATCCAAAAAATGGGGGTCAGCTTAATCCAAATAGCTAACCCCAGACTGACTAACACTACACCCCCAAGACTGATCAATAACCAGCGTTTTATGGAAAGCCCAGGGGATAACCATTTGAACCACTGGTTCACCCGATAGGAAGTGCGACTGCGCGACTGCTTTTGCATGACGTTGAGGGCTTGTCTAAGAAAACCGATTGACATACCTGATTCGGAGCGGTGGTATAAATAATAATTAACAGAAAATGTACACTACCTGGTTTCAACACCAAGCATGGAATTATTACATTTTTCAAACTGTTGACTTTTGGCTCTCGATAACCTCTAGTAGTCTGTCAATTTTGTTTTGAGGGATTTTTGGTAGTGTGAGCGTCTCGCTCACGCGGGCAAGATGCCCGCACTACAGTCCATCATTTTTATCTTGACAGAGTACTAGAAAAAATATGACATGCAACTTGAGTCTTATTCCAGTAGACTGAGCATGACTCCTGAAAGTTGCCAGCATTTGTAGTCAAACAACAACCTAGTACCGCTGCACGGAATTCACCTGCCAAATTCAAAATTCAAAACGCCTAATTTCTGGGATTTTGTAGCTCTGTGAAGATTGTATTTTTATTTCTGCCCTATTGTACTAGTTTGGTGAAACTAAATTTAATTAATGGAAAAACGAATTTTAGGATTAGATCCAGGACTGGCAATTGTAGGCTTTGGGCTAATTAGCTGCAAAGAAAATCAAACCAAAGTCCCAGACACAACCGTAAATATGCTGGATTTTGGTGTAATCAGAACTTCTGCAGATACAGAAATGGCACAGCGCCTATGTACGTTGTTTGACGATTTGCACACCCTGATAGAGGAGTCGCAACCGGATTTGGTTGCGATTGAGAAATTATTCTTCTATCGTATGTCAAGTACTATCGTAGTTGCACAGGCACGGGGTGTACTCATGTTAGTTTTGGGTCAACGTCGTCTCCCCTATGTCGAATTTACCCCTGCTCAAATTAAACAAGCTTTAACTGGTTATGGCAATGCCGATAAGTCCGAAGTCCAAGAAGCGGTAGCGGGGGAGTTGAATTTAGATGAGATTCCCAAGCCAGATGATGCTGCTGATGCTTTAGCAGTCGCCTTGACTGCTTGGTATCAGGTATAGGTTTTCCAATTCACCGGAAATTTGGGTTTAAAGCCTCGCCCTTCTAGGGCGACTTTTGGTCAAATTACCCGTATTTTCCAGAAATAGCTAGAAAGCAAATTGGTAAGAATATGAGCAACAATAGGCACTAATAAGTTCCCACTCAAAAGGGTACTATAACCAAGCGTTAGCCCAACAATAGTTGCCCAAATTACATAGGGCCATTGTTGCTCACCGCTGAGGTGTAAGACGCCAAAGGAAAGACTGGATACGATAACTGCTACATGATCTGATCCTAATGCTGGCAGCATCACGCCGCGAAATAATAATTCTTCACTCAAACCTGGTAGCAACCCCAGCCAAATTATGTCAGGTAAGGCTAAGGGCTTTAGCACCAAATCTAGGTAGTAATCTGCACTTTTACGGTAGGGAGGGCACAAGCGATAACCTAAACCACTTAAAACCGTGATGATTAATCCCAATCCTAACCCCAGGAAAAAATCTCTGGGGTGCCACCGCCAAGAATATAGGGAAAAATCACCAAAGCGCAACCAAAGTTTGGCGACTATCCATAAAATTATAGCAGTCGCTCCCATCGCTCCCAGTACTTGGATGCGTGTCAGGTAGGGAATTTCTGGCTCTTGTCTTTTTTGTTCAACCACGGGTGTTTAGGGAGGAGTGGGGGAGTGGGGGAAGAATTGTGGAATCGTGACAAATAACAAATAACAAATAACTTATCAAAAATCTGGGTCTAAAACCCCGTCGTTCTACGACGGCTTTTGGTATAATAGCCTTTGTGGAAGGGTAATCAACCACATAAAAAACCCATTTGCTACCTAACAAGTAGACGCTGCACCTTCTCCCAAAGGGAGAGGCTACGCCAAGACAACTAAATCTATGGGGTTCTACTTCGTAGTTCTAGTATCGCCTGGAAGTAGGTAAAAGATTTACAGGTACTAGACTAACAGCATTAAACTGCAAACAAATTTTGCACTATGTGCAACTATGGTCGGGCAGACCAAAAGTTAACGCTTGGGGAGAGAACCACCTCTGGCTTAGATACCGCAAGGGGTCTAGGCTAAGTGGACTCGTTGAACCAAGAATCCTTAGCCTTTAGGCTAAGGAGTGTCAATGTAGTCTGAGGGTGAGGGGATTGATACCTGTTTTGAGTGCTACCAATACACCCACTGCTTCTAAATATGAGTTTACCTGTATTGCTTTAATCCCCAAAGCTTGGGCAGGAACATTTATTTGAGTTTTATTTTCCTCCACGGTGATAATTTGGCATCGCTTTTGACTTAAAGTTAGTAAGGCGCTACTGCCACAAGCGGTTGCAGGTGCGATCGCCACATCAACTTGATCTGCCCAAATATCCTCTTGTAGATATGGACTCAATCCCTTTTCTATAATAAATTGTGGTGCGCGGCTCAAGCCAACCAGAACACTTGGTAAAAAAGTATAGCCTAATTCTTCGGCGGCGGAACGGGGAGATAAATTAGGATCTGGGGGTACACTCGCCAAAGCTGGAGAATGGGCGCAAGGAATTTGAAAGGTTCGCACTAACAAATGACTAATCACAGCTTCTGCGCCCGCTAGAGGATCGACGCCTTTACCGTGGCGGTAATTTTGCGCTGCTTCCTCATCCAGATTATCGGGGAAACGGGCAACAACTGCGATCGCTTCTGCGCCAGTTTTTTTAATTAATTTCTCTGCTGCCCTTAATAAACTATCAGGATTACCAATTGTCCCCCAACTTGCACCCGATGGGGCTATCTGTAATTGTACATTTAACGGGGCATCAGTAATTACATAATCTGTGATGGTCAAGCCCAAGGTAGCTCTGGCTGCATCCGCTGCTTGCAGGTGTCGTAACCGCAAGTCTGGTTCTATCCCTTGGTCTAAAAGCAAACCTATTTTGTTACTGCGAACGGGACGTAAACCCCAGCATCCAGCGGCAAATTTGTCAAGTCCAAAACCTTCCACGTAGAAAGAGTTAGGGATATTCCAATACAAAGAAGCGCCATTGAGGACATTGGGGTGAGTAATCAGGCGATCGCAAACCTGTGCTAAAACTTTAGCTACTGGTAGTGCGTCTCCTGCATAACCACCAATCGCTGCTCCAATGCCGGTAGGTATAATCAAAACAGCGGTGTAGGGACTTTGCATGTCAGTGATGAGTTAGAAGTTACTCACTTTTCACTCCTAACCCTCAACTGTCACCACGGCTTCTACAGTAGCTATTTGCTGTTGGTCATCCACAGAGGTAATCGCCCAGCGTAGGGGTTCGCCTTGTTTTTGCAACTCGGCTTCGATGGCTTGTTGTAGTTCGGTAGGGGTTTCTTGGAGGTCGATTTCTGCTGTAATAAAATGGGTAGTCATGGCGGTGAATCCTGTTGAGTATATTAGACCTGAGTGAATATCGCCTTTGGGTGGGCAATGCCCACCCAACGTATAATTCAAACCTCAAATATAGCACTTCTATTTGATTTTTGAACAAAAAACAATAGACCTATAGCAAAAGTAGATCTTTTAAATTAAACCACTTATTTGTCTTTACCAAACTGCAACTGATAAAGTGTGTCTTCTTTTTCGGTTTCTACTTTGATATCTGAAAGGGGTTTGGCGACACAAAGCAATACATAACCTTGTTTTTGTAAATGTGGACTCACCCCCATACCATCAGCTTGATTGACCATTCCCTCAATAATTTTACCGGCGCAAGTTGTACAAACGCCAGCATGACAGGAACTAGGTAAACCCAACTCGGCTTTGTCAGCAGCTGATAAAATGGTTTGATCTTCAGGGACTTGTAAAGTATGAATTGACCCTTGGTGGTGAATTTGAACGGTGTAAGTTTTGGTCATATACAAAAGCGGTGCAATTTAACGGACAAAGTTAATATTTTATCTGATGAGTAGACATACAGCAATTTTCATTTCTTTGAACCACAGATCCCTGTAGGGGATCTAGGCCTTGCGCCCCAAAAGCGTGGTCTATTTATCAGAAAATCATTGTAATATCTGTATTATACCTGAGAGCGATCGCACCCTAGGCTCACCACAAGAGCGATTTAGGCTATAATTTAAGCAAAATATCCGAAAATTTCGGCTCTTGCGTGTGTAGCGTGCTTAATTATTAATGAAAGTCGATTAAATTGCTTTAATAACAAGGCTTACAGGCGTTTATAATTTGATTTTTAGTAACAGTAGCTCAAATACAAAAAATAATGGCTTTTATCGGAGCCACACAAGGGTTTCAAACTTATTTTTTAACAAATTCAGCACGCTAAGTACGGAAGAGCCTCGATTAGGAACTATATCTAGTTCAAATAACTGATGAAATAAAATCACTCTATTATGCAGTATAATATCAAGCCCTTGTTTATTCATGGAAACGTAGTAAGGATCAGATTTGGGAGGTATCTCTACACCAATTTCTTCATATTCTTTGTCTTGAGGTGCGTATCCAAAAGTCAACTCAGCTTTCCAACCTTTACCAGAAATTGGATGTTTCAAGATTTCTGGCTTATTGGTTCTTTTAGATGAATGAAAATATATAGGTTTAACTTCTTGAACTTCGTGTTTAGCTTGAAATTTGTATCTAATACCCTTTGGACATGTGAAAATCTCATTTTCAAATAAATTTCCTTGATTGGTTTCCTTCCAGAATGTTAATTCTAAATTCATCTTTCTATTATCTGCTGACAAAAACCTTCTATATCTTGCGCCTAACATTGGTTTAATCTCTCTTTTTATTTTATTAATATCAAAAACAACAATTGATTTTAAATTAATTACTGAGATTTCAGTACCAGACTGAGATTGAAAATCCGCATAATAAGTTGGAATATCGCCAAATTCTAGTTTTTTAATTAGTCTTGCTTTAGGTTCATCAACTACTTTTGTTAGCAAATATTCAAGTGTACCCAATGCGGCGATTGCTTGCTTCATTCCCAAACCATGTTCATTTAAAGAATTAGGCTTTTGACGACCAGCAGGTGTAATTGCTTCACCTAATTTATCTTGAGAAATACCTGCTGCGTTATCAGTAATTGTCAATTTAACTGCCTTATTGTTTTTATTAAGCAATAATTTGATTGTCACTTCTAGTATATCTATATCTGTTCTTCTAGCTGCGATAGAATTATCTATTAATTCCGAAATAATATCTAAATAATTATAAGTATTTTTACCTAATTCATCAAAAATTTGATTAGAAGGTTTAACTGTAGTTGCATAGGGGCACTTTTCTAGTTTATCTAGGTTCATACTAGTCAGTAATTGGGTAGTAAGCGGTATTTTAAATATTGTATCAGTATAGATAGACTATGGAGCTTAAACTAGGTTTTTAGTAATTATAAAATTGTTGCATAAACTCTGAAGGGGCGACGAAACAAGCTCAAAAGCTTTGTATGTAAGGAGGGCAACGTTTTGTGGTAGAAAAAGATAGGTCTACTTTTGTCAATAAGACCTATCTAATGATAATGTTACCTGCATTCTACCAAAACCACTTAAAAAGTCAATTAAGTTTAGCAGAATACTTGCTGCTAAAAATTTTAATCCATCTATTACAGTCAATCAAAGAAGTAACTTTAGAAAAGTTAGCAAATGCGCTACCTTTGGCAGTTAAATTTGAGAGTAGAAGAAAGAGAATACAAAGATTTTTATCATTACCAAATCTCACCATTGAGAAAGTTTGGTTTCCCATTATTAAAGAATGGCTGGAAACATACTTCAAAGATGAAAAAATTATTTATATAGCAATTGATAGAACTAATTGGAGTCGGATAAATTTATTCATGGTGAGTATCATTTGGGATAAAAGAGCAGTACCAATATATTTTACTTTATTGCCAAAATTAGGTAATAGTAACATCGCTGAACAACAAAAAATATTGTCTCAAGTAATACCAATCTTTAAAAACTATAAAATCTGTGTATTAGGTGATAGAGAATTTTGCTCTGTCAAACTGGCAAAGTATCTCCAGGGATTGGATGTGTATTTTTGTTTGCGATTAAAAAAGAATGAGTTTTTGCAAGTTGAAAAAGATGTTTTTGTTGAGTTAAAAAATCTGGGTTTAGTACCGGGAGTTTCTTTTTTTATCAAAGGAGTTAAAGTGACAAAGACTCGGGGTTTTATGAGCTTTAATGTAGCGGCTAAATGGAAACGTAAAATCAATGGAGTAGCACCGAAAGAAGGATGGTTTATTTTAACAAATTTTGACGACTTAGAGTCGGCAATATCTGCCTATAAACAAAGATTTGATATAGAAGAAATGTTTAGAGATTTTAAAACAGGTGGTTATAATTTAGAAGAGACTAATGTTGAAGGCAACCGATTTATTTCTCTAGTTTTACTGATAACGCTCGCTTACACTTCTGCCATGATTCAGGGTCAAAAAATTAAACATAAAGGAATACAAAAATATGTAGCTCGTGTTAAAGAGTCTGGTCGCTCTGTGCGGAGACATAGTAGTTTTTATGTTGGCTTGTATGGTCAAACTTGGGTCAATTTCACAGATATTTGTATGGAATTAGTGACAGAATTAATGAGAATTAATCGTAATAAGCGCAAGTATTATCAACAGGGATTGAGGGCTATGAAGCTTATCGAGTCTATGTTTTAGCTTATTTCGTCGCCCCCTCAGGCATAAACTGCTTATAAGGACAAACTCGGATAGGTTTTGGCAATCTCTTCCGCAGTTTTTCCTTTAAATAGATATTCATATAAAACGGTTTCTATTCCAATACGATGACCTTTAATGCGAATATCATCAGCGGCAAGGAAGTCAAAATAATTATTTAAATTCATAAGTTGATTATAGTCCTTGTAATCTAAGTATATATAGTTTTTCCGTAGTTTAACAGAGTTGAGAGGAATGAGGGAAGACTATACATTAAGTATAAATTATAATTTGCCAAAACCATTGACCAGTAATGCTTTTAGCTCAGAAAATAAGGTAAAATTTGATAGCTAAAGTCTGCTAAAAATTGCCCCATTATTAGGGGGATATCAACCGAATGGAGAATATAAAAATGCTAGAATCATATCGTGAACAGGTTGAGCAAAGAGCATTACTCGGAATTCCCCCCTTACCTCTAGATGCAAAGCAAACAGCACAACTGTGTGAATTACTGAAAAATCCACCCCAAGGGGAAGAAGAGACATTATTAGAATTATTGCGCGATCGCGTCCCTCCTGGTGTGGATGCTGGTGCTTATGTTAAAGCTGGATTTCTGACTGCAATTGCTAAAGGTGAAATTACCAGTCCGTTGATTTCGCCTATAGACGCGGTGGAATTGTTGGGAACAATGGTGGGTGGTTATAATGTACAATCTTTAATTGACTTACTGCAAATTCCTGCGGTATATCTATCAGACTCTTCCACAACACCTCTGGCGATGGGAGGACAAGGAAAGGCTTGTCCTGAGCGGAGTCGAAGGGAACCGATTGCAGCTTACGCCGCTACTGCCTTAAGCAAAATCCTTTTGGTGTATGATGCTTTTCATGATGTTTTGGAGTTATCGAAAACTAATCCTTTTGCCAAGCGGGTAGTAGACTCCTGGGCTGAAGCTGAATGGTTTACGATTCGTCCCCAATTACCGGAAGCTATCACCGTTACCGTCTTCAAAGTCCCTGGAGAAACCAACACCGACGACTTATCCCCCGCAACCCATGCTACCACTCGCCCAGATATTCCCTTACACGCCTTGGCTATGTTAGAGTCACGGCAACCGGGAAGTTTAGAAACCATTGTTGAGTTGAAGAAAAAAGGACATCCCGTTGCTTACGTTGGCGATGTGGTAGGTACTGGTTCCTCCCGTAAGTCTGCCATTAACTCAGTATTGTGGCATATGGGAAATGATATTCCTTTTGTACCAAACAAGCGGGCAGGGGGTTATATTTTAGGTGGGGCGATCGCTCCCATCTTTTTCAACACAGCCGAAGATGCTGGTGCTTTACCCATCCAGTGTGATGTCACCAAATTAGAAACTGGTATGGTGATCACCATTCATCCCTACAAAGGCGAAATCACCAACGAATCTGGCGAAGTCCTTTCTACCTTCACCCTCAAACCCGATACCATCCTCGATGAAGTCCGCGCAGGTGGACGAATTCCCCTATTAATTGGACGTACCCTCACCGATAAAACCCGCCAAGCACTAGGTTTACCACCCAGCACCTTATTTATCCGTCCCCAACCACCTGCTGACACAGGTAAAGGCTATACCTTGGCACAGAAAATGGTGGGTAAAGCTTGCGGTTTACCCGGTGTCCGTCCCGGTACATCTTGCGAACCGATTATGACTACCGTTGGTTCTCAGGATACCACAGGTCCGATGACCCGCGACGAATTAAAAGAACTCGCCTGTTTGGGTTTTAGTGCTGACTTAGTAATGCAAAGTTTCTGTCACACTGCAGCCTATCCTAAACCAGTAGACATCAAAACCCATCACGAACTCCCCGACTTTTTCGCCCAACGTGGCGGCGTAGCTTTGCGTCCCGGTGATGGTATAATCCACTCTTGGTTAAACCGGATGCTATTACCCGACACCGTGGGAACAGGTGGTGACTCCCACACCCGCTTCCCCTTGGGAATTTCCTTCCCCGCTGGTTCTGGTTTAGTAGCTTTTGCAGGCGCGTTGGGTGTGATGCCTTTGGATATGCCAGAATCAGTTTTGGTACGATTCAAAGGAGAATTGCAACCCGGAATTACCTTGAGGGATATTGTTAACGCCATTCCCTACGTAGCAATTCAAAAAGGCTTGCTGACAGTAGCCAAAGAAAACAAGAAAAACGTTTTTTCTGGCAGAATTTTAGAAATTGAAGGCTTACCAGATTTGAAAGTTGAACAAGCCTTTGAACTCGCCGATGCTACAGCCGAACGTTCTTGTGCTGGTTCTACTATTAAACTGAGTCAAGAGACAATTTCCGAATATTTACATTCTAACGTAGCCTTGTTAAAAAATATGGTAGCACGGGGTTATAACGATGCGCGGACTATTCTCCGCCGAGTCGCCCAAATGGAAGAATGGTTAGCAAATCCCGTGTTATTAGCAGCAGATGCAGATGCTGAATATGCCGAAATCATTGAAATTGACTTAAACGAAATCACCGAACCAATTGTAGCCGCTCCCAATGACCCCGATAATGTTAAATTATTATCGGAAGTTGCTAATGATCCAGTACAAGAAGTATTCGTAGGTTCTTGTATGACCAATATCGGTCATTATCGCGCAACAGCAAAAGTATTAGAAGGCGCAGGTGAAGTGAAAACTCGCCTGTGGATAGCACCACCAACCCGCATGGATGAACACCAATTAAAAGAAGAAGGTGTATATAGTGTTTTTGGTGCTGCAGGTGCAAGAATAGAACTGCCAGGTTGTAGTTTGTGCATGGGAAATCAGGCGCGAGTTGCTGATAACACAACCGTATTTTCTACCTCAACCCGCAACTTCAACAACCGCATGGGTAAAGGTGCGCGAGTTTATCTTGGTTCCGCCGAATTAGCTGCAGTTTGTGCCTTGTTAGGACGCATTCCCACAGTACCAGAATATCTTGATATTGTAGCGCAGAAGATTCATCCTTTTGCCGAGAATTTGTATCAGTATTTGAACTTTGATCAAATCGCCGGTTTTGAGGATGAAGGGCGCGTGATTTCTAAAGAGCAGGAGGCTTTGTTGGTATAATCTAATTAGGGTGGGCTATTTTAGCTCACCTGATTTTATTACTAGGGTGAGAATGCCGGCAAAAGACATTTACCATAATGCTGTTAAAAATGCCTTACTCGCTTTCTGTTAGAAGATTACAGTTCGCGGAGCGTCCTCTAGGGAAAGAATTTTGAGCTTCTGCATTCGCGCAGCGTCTGTCTTTGCTACGCAACGCTACCGCGAACGACACGCTACGCGAACGCAGAGAAGGCGCATTCGCGAAGCGTTCTCGAAGAGTAGGCGCAAAGAAGGAAAATTATAGGTCAATACAGTTCAGTTAAGGAAAATTGTCGTAGGGGCACGGCACGAATAGAATTGTCATTAGAAGAAAAAATTTTGGATGCCGTGCCCCTACAGTCTATATCATTCGAGCCTAACTGAACTGTATTGAATTATAGGTAATCTTAGACCGGGAAGGGAGTAAGTTTATTTTAGAGAAATATCAAGTATCACTATTAATTATTGATTTACAGCCAGAGGAAATTTTCAAATGGATAAGCTAACTCATTATCAAAATCTCATCAAGCAAATTTTAACAGAGTATCAACAAATTTCAGCACAAGTTCCTGATGATGATGTAGATGAAGAATTAATTTTTGACGATGAAAGACGCCAGTATCTCTGGTTTAATATTGGTTGGAAACAAGGAAAGAGAGTTAAAGCAATTTCTGTTTATGTTCGGATTAAAAATGAGAAAATTTACATTGAAGACGATTGGACAGAAGAAGGAATTGCTACTGAATTATTAAGGGAAGGTGTACCAAGAGAGGATATTGTTTTAGCTTTTCACGATCCAGAAACTCGTAAATTGACTGAGTTTGCCGCTGCTTAAAGCTATAATTTAGTTTAGTAGGGTGCGTCAGATTTTATAATTTGGTGATGAACAACAGATTTTTGACATCTGACCCACCCTACAAATTGGGTATTTTTGCAATAGTTTCAGATGAAAATTAATTTTTATAACAAAGTATGAAAAATCATCTAATTTAAATCAATCAAATTGCGAGGAATATTAATTAATGAGCAGCCCATCTTTTATCAATGACAAAAATCTTTATGATCAAGATTTTTACTTATGGACACAAACCGTTGTCCAACAGCTAAAAGAGAATAAATTTAACGAAATAGATCTACCTAATTTAATTGAAGAAATTGAAAGCATGGGGAGAAGTGAAAAACGGGAGTTAAAAAGTCGCGTAATTGTGCTATTAATGCACTTATTGAAATGGCAATATCAACCAGAAAAACGTAGTGAAAGTTGGCGCAGTACCATTTCTGAGCAGCGCATCTGTATTGAAACATTATTAGAAGATAGTCCAAGTTTGCAAACTCTACTCGCAGAATTGTTTGCAGATTGTTATCAAAAAGCTCGAATAAAAGCATCTGATGAAACAGGTATTAAATTAAATTTTTTTCCTCAAGAATCTCCTTTTACCTTGGAAGAAACATTAAAAATTAGTGAATAATTATTTATAAAATTAAACATCGTAGTAAGGCTTATGAATAAGAGGAGATTAAAGAATGATTGAATTACATCCTGAATTTTTAACAAAAAATGGGCAAAAGGAATTTGCTGTTTTGTCTTATGAGGAATTTCTGAAAATTCAAGAATTGTTAGAAGATTTAGAATATTTAAGAGATTTTAGGGATGCTAAACAGGAAGAAAAAGAAAGTAATTCAGGATGTTTAGACGAAGTAAAGAAGATGTTGATATCTTGAGGATGAAGGGCATTGCAAATGCCAACTAAAGCAAGTAAATTAGAACGGGTTGCGCGGAAACTAGGATGAATAAAAAATTAGAGTTACCATTTCAGCAAATTTTATCAACAGAAATACCTGATATTATTTCTCAAAGCTTTGACAACTCTTCTACTTTTATAGATAACATGAAATTGCCAGTACATCGCTGGTTTAGATACAGTGCTGGTTTCTCTGCACAATGGGTTGAAAAGATAATCACTCAAGCTAAAGAACAAGGAGAAGTAACTATCTTAGATCCATTTGCCGGTTCTGGTACAACCTTAATTGTATCTGAAAAATTGGGAGTTCCATGTTATGGCATTGAGGCTCATCCTTTTGTTGCGCGTATAGCCAAAACTAAACTTTTGTATCAAACTAATGTTGATGCCTATCTTGAACATATCAAAAAAATTATCGCCTGTGCTGAAAATCTACAATCTTCCATAGATAAATATCCCAAACTGATTCATGATTGCTTTAGTATTCCCTCACTCCAATCTCTAGATAAATTGCGGCAAGCCTGGGAAAAGCTTGCTGATGAATCACCTCAATCTCAATTAGCTTGGTTAACACTTGTATCTATTCTTCGCCATGTTTCTCATGCGGGAACTGCACCTTGGCAGTATATTTTACCCAATAAACAGAAACAATCTCCTTTAGAACCAATATCTGCTTTTCAGCTAATGGCAGAAACTATAGAAATAGATATGAAAATCGCCGCAAAAACAGCATATTCTGTTGCCACACTTATTCAATCCGATGCTCGAAATTGCCACGGAGTACCTGATAATTTTGCCAATTTAGTAATCACTTCACCACCATATGCTAATAACTATGATTATGCAGATGCTACACGTTTAGAAATGTGTTTTATGCAAGAAATTCATGGCTGGGGTGATTTACAAAATGCTGTGCGGCAATATTTGATTCGTTCATGTTCTCAGCACGTCACAAATAAAAATGTAAATCTCGATGAAATTCTGGCATCTCCTGAACTAGATCCAATCAAATATAATATTATTCAAACCTGTGAGCAGTTATCTCAAGAGAGACATTTACATGGGGGTAAAAAGAATTACCATTTAATGATTGCCTGCTACTTTTTCGATATGGCTAAAGTTTGGATAGCGCTGCGTCGAGTATGTAAAACTCCAGCAACAGTTTGCTTTGTGATTGGTGATTCGGCTCCCTATGGTATTTATGTTCCAGTAATTGAATGGATGGGTTTATTAGCACAATCAGCAGGGTTTGAGACTTGCAAGTTTGAAAAAATTCGTGACCGGAATGTGAAGTGGAAAAATCGGAAACACAGAGTGCCTCTTTGTGAAGGCTATTTATTGGTTCGTGGATAAGGTAATATAAGTAAATTACTGTTTATAGATGTAATGGCAGAGTCATTTTCACATAAATGGGGACAGATTATTGGGAATCTCATCCAAGAATTTATTCGCGAGACGCTTCAGCAAGTAGCTGATAAGCATGGTTTTTATTTGGACTATCAAAAGAAACGGAAGGCACGAATCACCAAAAAGGTATCATGGCAGGATCGCTATGGTAATTATCATGACCTTGATTATGTATTAGAAAGGGGAGGTACAGAAGATACTCTCGGTCTACCAGTCGCATTTATTGAGACTGCATGGCGGCGCTACACCAAGCATTCTAGAAATAAGGTTCAAGAAATTGAAGGTGCGCTTATTCCTCTTGCAGATACCTATAATCACCTTAACCCATTTCTAGGTGCTATTCTAGCAGGTGTGTTTACTAAAGAAGCAATCAGTCAATTAGAGTCTAAAGGCTTTAAAATCCTTTATCTTGACTATGAAAATATAGTAAAGGCATTTGCATTGGTTGAGATAAATGCCTCTTTTAACGAAAGTACATCAGAAGCTGAATTTCAAGATAAGCTGGCTCAGTGGAATAACTTATCAAATCACAATATTGTCCAAATAAAAAATCAAATACTCAGTCTTGAAAAAACAAAAATAGATAAATTTATTAATAGTTTAGAACAATCATTCGCCAGAATAGTTCAAACGGTAACTGTGATTGTTCTACATGGAATATCTCATCAATCCGCCACTATTTATAATGCTATTGAATATATACAGGATTATTCAGATAATCTACCTACAACTGCACTAGCATTGAAGTATGAAATTGACATTCGTTATAATAATGGCGATACAATTCATGCAATTTTTCAAAATAAAAATGAAGCAATAAAATTTCTGAGAACATTTGTAGGTGTAATATAGATAAAGTGATTCGCTCAACATTTCTGGAGTTACCCAAATTCTATAATTTCACAAAAACACAGACAAAACCTGCACTTCGACAAGCTCAGTGACCACCTCCGCAGGTTGGAAAAACCTTCTCTACGAGACGCTACGCGAAAATATTGTGTTAGTCCACGGAGGTGGACTTTGCTTGTGTAGTAGCGAATTCTATTCGCCGAGAACTTTTAAAACATCCTCTTAGACCGTAGCGCAACACACCATTAATCTCGGTGCGTTACGGCAAAAATATTGATTTATTTTCCCTATTCTTTGTGACCTTGTGCCGTAACACACCCTACTTCTAATTCAATTATGAATTATGAATTGGTTTAAGAACCCAAAACATCTTGCAATCGTGCTACCATTTCCGCACGGGCTGACACCCCCAACTTGCGAAACATCCTCTTTAAAGCTTGCTTGACGGAATTTTGGGTAATCCACAATCTGGCGGCGATTTCGGTATTAGTTAACCCCTGCGCCACCAATTCAGCAATTTGTAATTCGCGGGGTGTCAAGGGACTAGTTGTAGCGGATGTGAATGTTTTTGGTTTTGCCCTTAAGGTAGCAAGTTTTGTGGACAAATGAATGCATAAAGCGCTTAAATCAGCTAAATCATCGCCATCAAAGGGAGGATTTCCGCGATCGCGTGCTAAGTTGAGCGTCCCAACTAAATGACCATCGTAGACAATGGGGCCAGTCATGACGTGTTCGTGGTCATGACGTGGACAAATATTTTGCCAGTCGTCAGGGGATAATATTAATTGCTCATGAGCGGGAGCATGACGTTCTACCACATAGCGCCCGATGGGATTGCTCTGGACACATACATCTGGAATACTTTGAACATCAATCTTGGTGGTTGACTGGTCATTTAAAAGATAGATACCCCAATGTTGCACGTCAAAATGCTCGCCTATTGTATCCTTGAGTGCGAGTTTAAGTTCTTGCTCATCGCGGACATTGGCGATCGCATGAAATACAGCATGGAGAGAATTAGTCATAAGTGTACCCAGTTGGGGACTATCCGAGCCTCAACAATTACCTCTATGCTAATACCAGCAAAGCTAAAAAGCTAATAACACTAGTAGCATAGATAAAGCACATGACAGTTACACAACTCTCTGCTCAGGAACTTTTCCGAGATGCTTATGAAAACCGCTACACCTGGGACAACAATTTCCCTGGGTACACAGCAGATGTCACTTACAAATATGACGAACAAGTAATCACAGGTAAAGTTCTCATCAACGCCAATCTCAAGGCGGAAGTCTTAGATGTGGAGGACGAACAAGCCAAGCAGGCGATTCACTCTCAAGCCTGGGAAATCGCTGTTCACCGCATCCGTCGTGCGTTTACAGACACCCACGGCGCAAATACATTTAGCTATGGTGCGACCCAAGCAAATGGTGCTGTAGAGATTTTAGTTGGTGGTAAAGCTGACGGCGATAAATACAAAGTCCATAACAATGAAGTCAGCCACGTTCACCGTCTCATCCACGGTACTTTTGTGACCATTGACACCTTTAGCAGTCACGACACTGGAGAAGGCTATCTGTCCCACACCTATGATTCTGTATATCATGACCCCAAAACCGGGGAACAAAAGGGTGGAAGAAGTGAATTTACAGACGAATACGAAAAGGTTGGTAAATATTTCATTTTAAATCGCCGGGAGATTCGCACCCAAACAGCAGGGACGATATCAAATCAGGAATTTATTTTCTCGAATATTAAATTACTGGAGCCTGTTGCTGCTTAATCAGTCTTAGTCTGGAATATAAACATCAGCGATGGGCTGCTCTGGGGGTAGCCATCGCATTTATTTTTGGTATGTTGAGTTCGGAACACCAAGTTTCGAGTTCCGAACACGAAGTTCCGAGTTATAAGCCAATACAGTTCAGTTAGGCTCGAATGATATACACTGTAGGGAACATCCAAAATTTTTTCTTCTAATGACAATTTTATTCGTGCCGTGCCCTGCCCCTACGACAATTTTCCTTAACTGAACTGTATTGAGTTATAAGCGCAAATGGTCGAGTTCAGCACTCCGTGTGTTGACAAAAAAGGTTGGTATTTTGAGTTTAGAGCCTGAATAAGACAATTCCCATAACAAACGATAACTTCAAAACTTTAGTTACAACACTTAATCGGTTATTTTGGACGTTTAATTCCACCCCGTCTTTTTACTCCAAATCCATATAAATAAATTTCAGGCATATTAATACGTCCATCCGACCTACTGTCAAGAATACCAAGTTGCAGCAAATAGTTGAAAATTTCCTCCGGTTTTGAAGTAGGTGGGCATTTTCGGCTCTTCCGTACTTAGCGTGCTGAATTTATTAAATAATCAGCTTGAAACCCTTGCAGAGCTAAGATAATAGCCATTATTTTCTGTATTTTATATCATATTGGTAAAAATTAAATTATGAACGCCTGTAAGCCTTACTTTTAAAGCAAATTTATAAACTTTAATTAATAATTAAGCACGCTAAGTACGCAAGAACCGGATTGGGTGCCAAATATCACTGCAGCATGGGATAAATCAGCTAAAGCTAATCCCCCAATATCGTGGAATCCTGCTCTAGCATCCAGTAGGATAAAGTCCAGGTTTTGGATTCCTCCTTTAATTTCTTTCAACATATTCCGCAAAATATCAGGTAATCGCAAATAATTACGGTTCTTGCGTACTTAACGTGCTAAATTTTTAATTACAGTCGATAACTTTGTTTTAAAATCAAGGCTTACAGGCGCTTATAGCCAAAATTTTAATCATCAGACCTAAAAGGCAGTAAATAATGGCTGTCATCTTATCCCAGCAAGGATTTCAAGCTTATTTTTCAACATATTTAGCACGCTAAGTACGCAAGAACCATAGTTTTTTACTGCGTCTTTATCAATATATATCTTTACTAATACCTTGAATGAGCATTCCACGACATAACCTGCAAGGTATACTGCATTATCACATCGCTGTTTATTTAGCAATAGGTTTGCATCATGCAAATGCCTTGCAGCCGCTTGTGAAAAAGAATCTGACATGACTGCTCCTCATTCTTTACAGTTAACATTTATTTGGCTGAAAATCTTGCACAAGAACATTACCATTAAAACGTAATTTACACAACAACAAAAAATCAATCAAGGCGATTCCAGGTGATTAACTTAAGCAAGGGGTTTAATCAATCAATTTGTGAATATTCGCCTCCCAATTTTCCCCATCAAAGGGCACAATTTCAAAATTACCGATCACATCCCCATCTAAACACCGCACATTCACATCAATACAATTGGGATGACTGCGGGGAATATAAAAAGGATGCATCCCACAAATACGGCAAAATTTATGCTGGGCAATTCCTGTGTTAAATTTGTAGGTTGTCAACTCATCTTCACCTTGTAGCAAGGTAAACTGTTCTCGCGGCACAATTAAATGTAAAAACCCCTTCTTTCGGCAAATTGAACAGTTACAATCCTCCACCCTGTCTTTGTTCACTAGCACCCGAAATCGCACTGCACCACAATGACATCCACCTTCGTATGTAACTGATTTATTAATATTGATTGTCATATTAAATTGCAATTTTTATCTATTCTTTACAGTTGAAATTAGTACACGAATAAGATTATCGTAGATCTTGGGAAGTTTGGGAGCCGTAACATTGTCATTTATGGTAAATTTTTAACAGTGCTGTCTGCTCACCCCATTTCATCAATATCTACACCATGAAAATAGAACGATTCCAGGAACTTAAACAAAAACTGACCAATGAAGCAGATCTTTCTAACATCTGGTTGTTTTATATGGATCATTTTGCGGATCATGCGGAATTCACAGAATTGGGTCAACCCGCCCATAATGAATACCTAAATACTATTATCCACAAAACTTGTCAGCAAATGTTTGGCAAAACAATCAAGATTACTAACTTTTTCCTGATCTACATTGCAAAGTATCACTTATTTCATGGACCCTTCCAAGTTCAAGGACGTATTGGGGGTGTAATTTATTTCGAGGATATCAAAATTGGTTTACTTGCTGTGTCGGCGGATTATCCTCCTACCGATGCGGTCAAGTATTCACGTTTTACTGAAATAATTCAGCTGTCGAAACCTAATCGTAACGATCTCAATTGAGAGAAGCATCTTGTAGGGTGCGTCAGATTTGAGAAATTGATGATTATCAACAGATTTTTGACATGTGACGCACCCTAGGAATGTAATTAATTTACACAGTCGCTAAAAATCAATCAATGGGATTCCAGTTTAGAGACTCGCGTCTCTAATTTATTTAATTGTTGCTTCAATTCCACCACCAAAGTTGATAGTCTATCTATAACAATATCTCGCTCTTTTTGTGATAAATTCCGTCTAGGAGTCAGGGATTGTGGCTGGTTATTTGGTACCCCTAAAGATGGAGACTCACGTCTTTGATTAAGTTTCGCCTCAACCTGACTTAGCCGCGACTGGAAACGACTAAAATCTGCTTCTAGATTACTGAGGCGGGATTCTACTTGCTGCGATGAGGCGGTACTGGACAATAAGCCAATCCAGATAATTAGTACCAAAACCCCGGAGAATAATAATCTGCTAAACATTTGATGTAATCATTGGGAGAGTTCGGGATAAACAGTTAACTATTCACTCCTTTAAACTTGAAAATAGCCTCTCCCAATCGATAGATTCAGTGCTATTGTCTCCTGCTTTCACCTCAAAGATGAGGTTAGTGGCTTTTGGTTGTTTTAACGCTTGCACACAAATTTCTGCAACATCTTCACGGCTGATTTTGCCCTTAATATTATCACCTTGGTCGCATATTAATAAGTTACCCCCAGCTTCCTCCGTTAACGCACAAGGTCTAATAATCGTATAAGGAATTCCACTGGCTCGTACACTATCTTCTCCCTTCAGTTTCCAAGTTAAAATTCCTCCCAATTGGTCATTTAATCTCACCGCTGGTGGTTCTTCATCTAAATTAATTCCCGGTCGTCCGGGACGAGTCACACCAGCTGAACTGACGAGGACAAACTGTGGTAAAGTTCCCCCCCCATAAGCTTTGATAGATTCCACTTGTAAAGAGAAACCACCAGGTGAAAATTTCGGATTTAAAGCGCCATCATATTCAAACTTGCTCAACATCAGTTGAAATGAGCAAATTTTGCTAATATCAATTTTGGGAGCATCTTGCACAACTTTAGCGCGAAATACCGGAATCAAATCATCAAAAGGAATGCGAATATTTATCCAGGTATTTGCTACAGTGTCGAAAGAATAGCTATAACCAAGTCCATCCCATTTAACTTCTGTCCGCAGGAATATTTTATAACGCTGACCATCACCTCTAACCCGCAATTCCACACCTTTATAACCCGATAAATTGAACGCTGGCTCAAAATTTTTAGTTCTGACAGAAGCAAATCCCCCAGAGTTAGCGGTAGAAACATTCCCAGCAAATAAAGCTGTATTTTCTACAAATTGAATATTACTTGCACTCACCCCACCCATCACCACATCATCCAAAGCACCCCAGACATTCTTTAACTCTGCTGATGGATTTGTGAAATCAAATATCAGTTTTTCATCTGATTTGTGTAAATATTTCGCCGCAGCTTCTACCAAATTTTTTACACCTTGATATTCCACATTTTCTGGAGTATCGCCGACAATTTCCGGCTGGTAAAATTTGATGCCTTGATAGTATTTAGCTCTATCTGCCGTATCTCCCTCAACTGGTTGCACACGCACCGCTGTACAACACACCACACCTTGGATATTAGCCAGAACTAAGGGAGTCAAAGTTTCAGGTTTAGTGATATCCCCAACTACCAAGTCAACGTCATTACCAAGAATTGACCGTGCTTTTTCCAGATTACGGACAAGACATCGCACTTGATAACCCCGTTCCAGCAATCGCCGCACGACACGTTTACCCACACCACCCGTCGCACCCGCTACCAATATTACGCCCACACTTGTTCCTCCAATGGGTTGATTTTTATTATCCTGGGGACGACCTTGGATTAACTGCTTTAAGCATTTAAAAAAAGGAATTACCTCAAAGTATGCAAGAGTTTGAATAAACCTGCCAAAATCCCAGAGAGAGCGATTTTTTTCAGTCATAACCACATCTTTATAATTTATAACTTTTTCCAGTCTAACTCAATGATACCAATTTAAATTTCAGTCATGTACCTCCCATACCAGATTCTCTCATCTCTCTTCTTTGCGCCACCCTTCGGGTTCCGCCTTAGCGGTACTGCGCCTCTGCGTGAGATAAATTCCCAAAATCTATATTCACAACACAACTGTATAATAATTAATAACCAGTTATCAATACAAATTAAACTTACTTATGAGTGAGAGCGAAAAAATCCAAGCTGAATACGAAAAATTCCCCAAACAATTCCAAAGTATCATCATTAGCACTGTTAACCAACAAAACATACCCAACGCCAGTTATTCACCCTTCATCATCGACGAATTCAAAAATATCTATATTTACATCAGCGGTTTAGCCACACACACCCAAAATATCAATACCAATCCCCATGTGAGCGTGCTATTTATCGATGATGAAACTAACACTAACAATATATTTGCCCGGCGTCGTCTAAACTTTGACTGTATAGCCACACTCATAGACCATGAAACTGACCATTGGCATCAAATCGTTGATCAATTTCAAGAGCGGTTTGGTCAAACGATTGAGATTTTGCGCGGCTTACCTGACTTTCGGATTTTCCAGCTAACTCCCCAATCAGGTCGTTTTGTAATTGGTTTTGGAAACATTTATAATATCAACGGTGATAACCTCCATCAACTTGTGCAGATCACACCAGATAAATAAGGGTAACACCTGCGCCTTACCCCCATGTATGAATGCAGGGGCTTCTACGGCGTGTTCGCGTAGCGTCACGAAGTGAAGACTTTGGTGACAAAGCCTAAACCTAGGAGATGGAAATCACCAATGACAAAAGACAAATGAAGACCCTTATCAGTAGTTTCCGTGTATCTACTTACTTAATTTTATGCTTCAGTTTCAACCTCCTGGCTTTGGGCATAAAGTAATCAATACCTCTCTGGGTGCAATGGTTTACTATACCCAAACGACTGCACCCTGGACGAACGCTGATACTGAAGATTTACCGCCGCTATTGTTCTTGCATAACTTTGGTGGCGGAGCTTCTGCTTATGAATGGTCTAAAGTTTATCCAGCATTTACGCCCAATTACCGTATATTAGCCCCAGATTTAATCGGTTGGGGAGAATCGGCTCATCCAGTGCGGGATTACCAAATTCAAGATTATCTCACCACAATTACAGAATTTATCATCCAAACCTGTCGCCAGCCTGTGACAGTCGTAGCCTCTTCATTAACAGCGGCTTTAACTATCCGCCTTGCTATTAACCAACCCAACTTATTCCAAGCACTGTTTCTGGTATCTCCCTCTGGATTTGATGACTTTGGCCAAGGTGCGGGACGTAGACTTCCACTTCCAATTATCAATACACCACTGTTAGATCATTTAATTTATGCTCTAGGAGCAGAAAATGAATTTGCAGTGCGTAACTTTTTGCAAAGTTTTCTTTTTGCTAAACCAGAACGAGTATCACCAGAAATGGTGCAGGCTTATTTAACCTCCGCACAACAGCCTAATGCCAAATTTGCCGCCTTGGCATTTTTGCGCGGCGACCTTTACTTTGACCTGAGTTTATATATTCAGCAACTAACAATTCCCACAGTCATTTTTTGGGGCGAACAAGCACAATTTACCAACATCAAATTAGGACGACGCTTGGCAAGTTTAAATATCAACGCCATTCGAGATTTTTACGCGATCGCCAATACCGGAATCCTACCCCATCTAGAAATGCCAGAGGTCATCATCGGTTTGTTGTATCGCGATCTTTAGCTTTAACTCAAAGGTTTGACGACTTATATCAAACTATACTCCTGTCGCGTACTTGTATTTATTGTAATACATTTTCAGCAGTTTTCTAGCGGGAAGGGAGTAGCTACCTTGGCTTCATCTGCCTAAAAAATTGACTTTTCAAATCCTTTCTGATAATTTGATACAGGCTTTAAAAAGCTGACGGCTAAAGGCTGTCCAGTCGTGTGTCCATAGTTGCACTTACCCCGTAGCGTGAGGTATGAGCAGAATGCTTACTCAAAATCAGTCAGGAAAGTAGGTTTATGGTATTACCCAATCAGTTAGGTAGAAATATTTTAATTTTAGCTATTGTTACTTTTATTGCTCATTTTTGGCACTATCAAAATTTAGGACTATACGAAGATGATTATTTTTTAATAGCTCAACCCATGTCCATGAATCTGCATGATTTTGGTGATTTCTTTAAATGGCATATTCTCAATTATGATTCAACAGAAGGTCGTCCTTTACTCTATATTATTGAGTTTTTAGTCGGTTTTTTAGGTAAGTTGTTTGCAGATTTCCAATTCCTTTATTTGATAAATTATCTTGTTATTTTCATCAACAACATTTTAGTATATTTATTTCTGACTTCTCTTTGGAGGCAACCAATTTTTATCATAACAGGAACTCTAGCTTTTACTCTATTTCCAGCAGACACCAATCACGCATATTTAACTCATGTATTTCTGTATTCATCTTTGACATTTTTATTGTTAGCTTTTCTCTCTTATTTCTCTGGTAGACAGTTATTATCCTACTTGCTTATTTTTGCATCCCTTTTATGCTATGAAACTATGTTGCCACTTTTTATTACTGCTCCGTTATTTAAAAATCAGTGGAACAAAAACTTATTCAAAGAGATGCTTAGACATACCCTGATTCTAGCAGCCATGTTAGCAGCAACTGCAGTTGTACGGAAGATAACAGGTGAAGCCAGAGTTGATGGGTTAGATATTATAAAACTTATTCTTATTCCCGTTCGTCAAATGCTCATCGGGCCTTTTATAAGTTTAAGTATGTTTTTATATCGTCCTGCTCAGACTCTCCTCAATTTGAAAGGAGAGTTATTGGTCTTTGTCCCTCTATCTGTTTTGGGCTTTACTTTACTTTTATCTAATCTGAAGATTGCAGCAGAAGATAATAAAACTGAAGATAATACACCTATTTTATCACCGATTAAAAAGTTAGCGTTTTTGGGATTAACGTTATTAGTTTTATCTTATCCTCTATTTTTTACTGTTGCAGCTACTGAAATTAATGGACGTAATTCGCGGGTACATACGACAGCAGCATTAGGAGCTTCAATCTTAATTGGTTTGCTCTGTTATCTGATTATTAATCTATGCAATAATAACAATCTGGCAAAAAATATAGCTAATACGGGGTTGGCTGTATTTTTATCCTTAATATTAGGATTTGGCTTAATAGTACAGCAAGAAAATCAGAAAACTTGGGAATATCAACGGGCTTTTTGGACTGATGTTATACATCTTGCTCCAGATATTGAGCCAGACACAATAATTTTAGTTGACAGCCCTCATTTAAATACTGGAAAGCATTTACACTCTTTTATTGAGTGGGGTGTTCCTATGACATTGAGACAAATTTATAACTTTCCTAAAACTTGGGAACGTCTTGATGAGTTACCTCAAGGTAAAGATAAACCTAGATGGTACTTTTGGCAGAAATATACATTTTATCCTAAAGTATACAGGCTGAGTCTCGACTGGCAGGACACAATAGCAAATCAAGGTAAATTCGATTTTAACCCTAATAGCAAGGCATTTGAATATTTTCTACAATGGGAGTCTCCTCGACTTATAGATAGTCATAATATTATTTTGTTACAGGAAGAAAATGGAAAATTATTCCGCAGAACTGCGCCTTTGAAAATTGGAAATCAAATGTTTGATTTTAAGCCTGTTTCTCAGTCAACCCTTCATTTTGAAAAAGGTCCTTTATATAGTTCCTTAATTAAACAAGATGATGAACTTCCTATCAATTATTTTAATAGTAGGATTATCCTTAGTCATACAGAAAGAAAATTAGAAGACTTCGGAATAAAAACGAATTTTTTGGATTGATGCCTTTTAATTAAACAATGAATTTAGAAAAACAAACTCCAATAGGTAAACAAATTCCCCCAATTTGGTTCAAAATATTAGTGATTTTTCTGATTGGGTTAGGCATTTTCTTTCGCTTTGCCCATTTGGATCAAAAAGCGATCTGGTACGATGAAGTTTTTACCTCTCTAGCGATTTCTGGTCATACTGTCGCTGAAGTACGACAGGAAGTTTTTAATGCGAGTGTAATTCCTGTTACTGTCTTGGATAAATATCAACACATTAACCCAGACAGAGGTGTCAATGACACGGTTCGCTATTTAATGACCTCAGACCCACAGCATCCCCCTTTGTATTATGCGATGCTGAGATTATGGGCGCAAGTGTTTGGAGATTCACCAGTTGGATTAAGGAGTTTATCAGCAGCGATCAGTCTGTTGGTGTTTCCCAGTGTTTATTGGCTGTGTGTAGAGTTGTTCGAGTCCCCAATTGTGGGATGGATGGCGATCGCTCTCATAGCTGTTTCTCCCTTGCAAATTTTCTTAGCTCAAGATGCACGCCAATACGGTTTGTGGATGGTAACAATCCTAGTATCGAGTGCTGCCTTGCTGCGAGCTATTCGACGAGAAACTCTGGCAAGCTGGGCTATATATGCTATTACTTTAGCTTTAGGATTATATACCCATTTATTCACGGCTTTGATAGCAATAGCTCATGGTATTTATGTAATTTTTCGACAACGCTTTCGCTTTAACAAAAGTCTTGTCAATTATCTTTTGGGGACTTTATTTGGGGTATTGATTTTTCTTCCTTGGCTATTTGTAGTCATCACTCATATCAGCACAGCGCAACAGCTAACATCATGGTTATCATCAATCAAGATGGATAATCCTTTCGATTTAATAGCTATTTTCCTGACTCGGCTCAGTCGAATATTCTTTGATGTCAACTTGGCTTCAGATAATTCTTTTGATAATAAGTTTATTTTAGAAAGTCACAATATTTATTATAGCATTATCTCTCTGATATTTGCTTTCAACTTAATTTTGTATCTTGGGTATTTTCTAGCCAAAGAATGTACTAAATCTATAAGTCTATTTTTGGTTTTATTAGGGGGGATTCCAGCTTTATGCTTGCTGTTACCAGATCTGATTTGGGGGGGGATTCGCTCTATTACTTTTCGTTATCAGTTGCCTTTATACATCAGCATCCAGATAGCTGTCGCTTATATTTTAGCTTTCCATATCTTGTTTGAGAAGCACTGGCGGCAAAAAATTTGGCAATTCTTAATGGTTGGAGTTCTGATAATTGGGCTAGTCTCAGATGTGATGTTTTTTAAAGCTGATACTTGGTGGACACAGGCAGGCAACCAATCTTTGCAAACAACAGCTAAATATATCAATAAATTCGAGAATATTTTATTAGTAACTAACGACAATGTTTTAAATATCGGAGTCTTTCTATACTTCAGTCATGTTTTAGAGCCAAAAATAAATTTACTAACAATACAAAGTGAGCATCTGCCGTCCCTAGCCCAAGAATTTAGCAATATCTTGTTGTGGGATTATAATCTGACGCATAGCCAAGAATTGGTGGCTCGATTTAAGGAAGATAAAACCTATTCCGTCAGTTTAATTGACCCAGTTTCAGAACTGTGGCGAATCGAAAAACTTGAGAACAAATAAAAAAGTTTTTAAACTAGGAGAAGTAGGTTAGGTGTGTAAAGAACTTGAAAAGAATGAAATTAGAGAGAATCCCTATCTAGACATTAATTATCCAAGATTGCAGTTGGGTCTTTCCTGGTTGTCTATAGCTCGGTTTATGCGCTTTGGTGTAGTGGGTCTAAGTGGGGTGGCGGTAGACTTGGGAGTGTTTTATTTCCTGCACAAGCCGTTGAATTTAACGTTAACTCTTAGTGCCATGTTTTCAACAGAAGTGGCGATTATTAATAATTTCCTGTGGAATGATGTGTGGACTTTTGGTGATGTCTATCAAGAGCAGCAATCAATAAGTAAGAGGTTACAAAGGTTTTTAAAATTCAACCTGATCTGTTGTTTTGGGTTAATTTTAAATAGTTTAATCGTCAATTGGCTGTTTTATAAATTTGGAGTGAATGAGTATATCGCTAAATTGGGGGTGATCGCTGGCGTTACCCTCTGGAATTTCTGGCTCAACCTAAAGTTGAACTGGCAGGTGAGAAAAAGCGATATAGTAATAATTAATAATTAATTATTGCCCCTAAAATCTTTTCACTTTATCATCTTGACGACAAAACCTAATAAACTGAGGGGCAGTGTTACCTTTACCCAACCCTTTAATTTTGATGATGTTGTCATATTAAATTCTTTGGCGTTGCTGAATCGGAGTATAAAATCACGCGATCTTAAATTCACAAAGATTGATAGACTGAAATTTCTAGGTTT
Organism: Gloeotrichia echinulata CP02; assembly: GCA_038087035.1. Taxonomy (NCBI): domain Bacteria; kingdom Bacillati; phylum Cyanobacteriota; class Cyanophyceae; order Nostocales; family Gloeotrichiaceae; genus Gloeotrichia; species Gloeotrichia echinulata. The sequence continues at coordinate 1,688,389 of CP051187.1, forward strand.
TACAGATTGCGATCTTCATAGCTTAAATCAGCAACGCCTAAATTCTTTAAAATAACGTGTAAATAAAGGGTGCTAGCACCGATGACTGTGCAAATACGATTAAGACACCTAATAACAATAGTGTCACGATGAGTGGAAGCAGGAAGAATTTTTGGCGATCTTTGAGAAAGCCCCATAAATCTTTGAAGAAGTCTTGTGTGGTTTCAAACATTAGAAAGGTTTCTCCATGTTTTCTCTAGGTTTTACTTCACTGATAATACGATAAGTCTTTACCTCTGGATCTAACTTTCTTTTCATTGAGTCTTGATGAAACACACCCCGCATCACCAAACCCATTGGCATCAATAAAGCATAGAAAACAACGCCCAGAATAAGGCGCGTATTAATCCAGCCCAAAACCAGGCCAATTCTCATCCAAATTTGGTAAAGACCATTGAGTGTGGTAGGGGCAATCAATGCCCACACCCAAAGGATGGCGGCAATTGCCCAAGGTAAAATGGGTGGGGACTCGTGATGTATCAGGGGCAATAGGCTACCAAATAATCCTGCTGAGATCGTACCGCCGAGCAGTCCAAAAACCCGTAGCCCTTTTTGATCAAGTTCTCGTATTTCGTTCATCAACATTAATCTAATTCAAATTCGGTTTTCCAAGATTCATCTTGATCTATTTGGGGTTGATCGGATTTAGCAAGGAGAAAATTCTCCAACACTAAATAGTCCATCTCCGTTCTCATAAAACAGCGATAGGCATCTTCTGGTTTACAGACAATCGGTTCACCCCGGACATTAAATGATGTGTTTACTAAAACTCCACAGCCAGTTTTTGCCTGAAAATGACGCAGCAATTCATAATACCGAGGATTGGTTTGTTGATGAACCGTTTGAATCCGAGCGGAGTAATCCACATGGGTGACTGCGGGGATTTGCGATCGCTTCACGTTTAACTTATCAATGCCAAACAACTCCTCTTGCTCTGGTGTCATGGAAATCCGCAGTTGGGAGTTAATGGGTGCAACCAAAAGCATATAAGGGCTAGGACGGTCAAGCTCAAAGTAGTTAGAAACCTGTTCTGCTAAAACGGAAGGGGCAAAGGGACGGAAGGATTCACGGTATTTAATTTTTAGGTTCATCACCGATTGCATTTTAGGATGACGAGGATCGCCGATGATGGAACGACCTCCCAAAGCTCGCGGGCCAAACTCCATCCTTCCAGAGAACCAACCCACGATATTTCCTTGCTCTAGAATTTTAGCAAGATCCGGCATGAGTTTGTCATCTTCTAGGTATTGGTAGGGCGCATTCACAGACTGGAGATATTCTCGAATCTCTGTTTCCCCAAAGCAAGGACCTAGATAACCCCCCCGCATAGCATCCCCATCCTGGGGAATGCGAGGCTTCTGATGATACTGATGCCAAATAGCTAATGCTGCTCCGATTGCTCCCCCTGCGTCTCCAGCGGCAGGTTGAATCCAAATATCTCGAAAATCGCTTTCTCGCAAAATGCGTCCATTGGCAACACAATTTAGGGCAACTCCACCGGCTAAACAAAGATAGTCTGTATCCAGTTCTTTCTTGACCGTTCTTGCTAAACGCAAAACGACTTCCTCAGTCACATATTGGATAGAACGAGCCAAATCCATTTCTCGCTGGGTTAGTTTCCCCTCGCTTTGACGTGGTGAACCACCAAACAGTTCATGAAATTTAGGGGTAGTCATGGTCAACCCTGTGGTGTAGTTGAAGTAGTCCATATTCAACCGAAATGTTCCATCTTCTTTGAGATCCAAAAGATGGTTGAGGATATGGTCTACATATTTGAGTTCACCATAGGGTGCTAAACCCATGAGTTTATATTCCCCGGAGTTGACCTTGAACCCTGTGTAGTAGGTGAAGGCAGAATAAAGTAGTCCTAAAGAGTGGGGAAAATCAATTTCCCATTGGGGAGTTAGTTGATGGTCTTCTCCCAACCAAACAGAGGTAGTTGCCCATTCTCCTACCCCATCTAAGCACAACACCCCTGCCCGATTAAAGGGGCTGGGAAAAAAAGCAGAAGCGGCGTGTGCTTGGTGATGTTCAGTAAACAAAAGTTGGGGCAATTGCTCTGTTTTACAATCTCCAAGGGTTGCCAGTTCCTTTTTTAATAGGGTTTTTAGGTAAAGCTTTTCCTTCAACCAAACTGGCATTGCCTCAATAAAGGAAATCAATCCCTTGGGTGCGTAGGCGAGGTAAGTTTCCAGGAGGCGTTCAAATTTGACCAATGGCTTATCGTAAAAAACAATTTGGTCTACTTCTGATAATCGAATCTTTGCTTGTTTGAGACAGTAGGCGATCGCTTGTTTGGGAAATCTCGCATCATGTTTTTTGCGAGAAAAACGCTCCTCCTGAGCAGCAGCAACAATTTCACCATCTACAATTAAGGCTGCAGCGCTATCGTGATAATAAGCTGAAATTCCTATAATATGCATTTTTATTATAGATATAAGGGCTGAGTTTATAATTCTTGCTGTTCACAAAGTTTTTGGGCAATCATTTTTCCTGCCAGTTGATGTCCCTGAGCATTCCAATGCCCGCCCCACGGAATATCATTGTTAAACCCATGTAAGGGGACTTGGTTTTTCTGAGCATAATCCTGAAAAGTCTGTGCTAGATTGAACACTGTAAAGCCAGATTGATCACCCAGAAGTTTTATCCGTAAATCGGGATAGAAAAAATCAGTAATCCTTAAATTCTGCATAAATTTTTGGCGCAATGAACGATCAGGATGTACTTGAATGTCATTACTCAAAGTAACAACCATAAAATCTGCCTCTTTGGCAATTACATCATTATGCATTGACTTAATTAGTTCCTCTGTAACTTGCCATGCTTCTAACCATGTAGAGTCAGTAGGTTGCTTGTAAATCTCATTCTCAAGCATAGATGCTGCAGATCCTACTTTAGTAGCTGTCTCCTGTATTGTTGGTTGGATCAATAGTTCAGCAAAAGCATATTTAGCGCGGCGAAAAACCTGTAACAAGCGCGAGTTTTGTAGGAGGCTTTCATAAATTTTTGCCCACCATGACTGCCTTGAGTGATAAGCATCTGTATTCAGAAAAGAGGTATCAAGAACCAAATGACCGTCCTTCAAGATAAAATAGGGTTTTTGGGAAACTATATTTCTATACAAGTTATAAGACAAAGCCTTATTATACAAAGCCTGGGAATTATTAACAACATCGTTACCAGTATAAAAAGCTAAAATTACGATATCCGGCGAATAAGCCCAAACTTTTTCTCGGAGGGTAATCAGTTCCTGGTCTGTTCCATAAGCACGTGTCCCGAACTTAATCACTTCTACCTTCTTTCCAGATAGAGATTTACATCCACTCAGTTCACGTTCTATCACTGCGGCAAAACCTTCTTCCAGTGGTACTTCATAGGCTGCTACGAATGAATCTCCCAAGAGAGCAATTCGTAAGGTATTTTCTGGTTTTGCCTTAGTATGTTCCCGATCTCGGAAGCCTTCACTATTAATTTGAATGTAGGATTCACCTTCGGTGCGATACCATCCTGAATCACCAGGACGGTCTGCCCAGCCTCTATGTTCATCTATAGTGTTAAACACTTTATACTCAATTCCAGCAATACGTAAGCCAATTTCACCTATCACTAACCCAAAGACTAGTCCGCAGAGAATCAAGATGCCAATTAATGATACCTTTACCCATCCCTTCAATTTATTCATTTGCGATTCGCTCCTACTAATATATTTCTGTTCAATTTTCTACTTCTTTCGCATATACAATCAAGCCAGATAACTCTGGAACTTCAATTTTACGAGTAAAATCTGGTAAATAATGAAGATAAAATTTCCCAAATTCGCCTACTGTATCAGCCCAAGTTGGTATAGCTATCATGGTAAATTTCTCAGGGATATAAGCCATAAAATCATCTTTACTGATAGGATATCCAGCTAAATAGCGATCAAAAGGGCCAGAATCAATATGATATAGTTTATTTTCTGCCATGAGTACAGATAACGGATGCCACGGAAAATAAACTTTACCCGGATTTTTTCGAGAATATTCATACACAACTTGATGAACGTTATGGAAAAAGTTAGGTAAGTCCTGATAAATTATCGAAACTGGTAGATTGATATTATAAATTGTAAACATAATCACTATAGCCATTAACCAACTTCTACCTATACGTTGTAGTTGTAAAGTTGCTTGTTCTGATTCCGTGGCTGCATTTGACGCTTGTTTTAATAAAACTAAGTTAGCAGCAAGAGTTAAAAAGTAAACTGTGTACATCCCATTAAAATCTCCGCCAACTTTGACTCTACCTAATATGGAAGTAGGAATAAAAAATAAACCGACAATCACAAATAAAACCACAGGATTTTCTTGAAGCCAAGCTTTTATTTTAGCTAGATCATTTGGTAAGGTAAATAAAATCCAAAAACCTACTATAGAACCCTGTAAAATACAAAATCCTGCTAATTCTTGTGCTGCCGATAAAATAACTGGTATTTTATTATCGCCACCCTCCCAAGGTTGATTTCCCGGAATTGTCATCATATTAAAAAATAAAGCTTGGAAATTAAAAGCAATAATTAATATACTAGAAATCACTACTCCGCTAATAAATAAACAAGCTAAATAACGCTGGAAAGTCTTAATGTTATAAGCTAGAAGTATATATAGTGGTAAAGAAAATAATATAGGTATGGCAATTTGCTTTGTCCACACAGCTAAAACTGCGAGAATAGCACTGATTAATAATTTGGGTAAAGGAATTTCATTTTTATGGCTTTCCTTGTAAATTATTATGCAAGCTAATGCTGAAAATCCCAGAGCAGGACAGTCAGCACAAATTCCAAAAGCACTATAAAATAAAGCTTTTATCTGAGTTGTCAAGAAGAAAAAGGCAATTAATGCGAGTATAGATAAGGTTAACTTTTTCTTTTGCCAAGTTTCACTCACATATAACCAAATGGCAGGAGTAAAGTAAAATACTAGTGAAGTTAATTTACCCAAAACAAGAGCAACGGTTGGAGTATTCGCGATTGTTGCAGGTAAATAAGCCAAAGCAAGTAAGGGTCCATACATATCACTAATTAGTGGACCAACACTATTTTCGGGATTATACAAATGGAATTTATATTTCCAAAAAAATGCCATAGCTAAACGATCTGCATTCCACTCAGTTTCTGGTGCTATGTGTTGCCCTAATGGATCAAAATTATCTAGCAAAAAACGCTCACCCAAAAGAATGACGCAAAATAGTCCAGATATTATGGCTGTGTATAAAATTAAGTTTTCTTGGAAAATTTTGCTAATTTTTAGTTTTGATAACATGAGATAATATCTGTGTAATTGACGTATTTGTTTTCAAGATACTCAAAATGGCTTAATTGTGTGATTCTATAGGTAGAGGTTTAGCACTTCTAAACCCCTACACATCCTAGGTTTTTCGTAATCTTGTAAAAGTCCATCTCCCAGCCGTGTTTAGTGTATTTCTAAATAATATCACCAGATGTATCAATGAAGATGGGGAAGAACATCATATCTGGCAACTGGAAATAGTCATCTCAATTCCATGACTATAGCAGTATGCACTTGAATGAGATACAGAATTTGCGGTAAAAGCCATACAGTAAGAGACTCTTAACTCCTGACTCCTGCTATAAGTACCAAGGGTCAATCAGCATGATGTGCCATCCATTTATAGTCATTAAATCTAAAGTTATCGAATTGAGCTTCAAAGGATGAATTCAGAGGGCTACAGGCATACAAACCATAGTTGATGGCAAACTCTGATTGAATTGGCGGATTAATTTTACCCATTTGAGGTGGAGTTTCACCTAAAATGTGAAGATGAAAAATTCTCATTTGGTTGAAAGAAATTCCATCTTCCGACGACTCGATGATGAAATCTGGACCACGGCGACAAAGACGATACCAAATGACAGTTGTAGTAGCTATATCTGTAGTTGACCAATCGGAATAAGCGTAATTGGTAACAACACTTCCTAAACGCGAAAAATTTTCGTTTTCATATTCAATAGATGCTTTGAACCAGTTTTCACTATCTTTGTAAATAATCAAGCCACATTGATCAAACCTAGCCGAATATCCAAAGGTTACTCTGACTGTAAATGATGTAAAGTTATTGTCACTCTCAATTAAAAGAGCGGGTGCATTATCATGTCTGAAACCATAGTAACTTCGTTGCCAAAAATCTGTATTTGGTTCAGTTGTGATTTTCACCAACTCAGGAGTTATTTCAAATTTTTTAGGTTGGTTAATCCACTTAGCAGTTGTGAAATCAAAATTCATAATTCATGACCTAAAAATATTCTCTCATTTCCTGAAAGGATATTAGCAGAAAAGCTAACTCTTGGTTCGCCCATTTTAAATTGAGGTACAAAAAAAATAACCGATTTAATCAGGTTTTTCTACATCTGCGCCTTTCCCTGTTTTTGCTAGATATATACCCTGTAATATGAAACTAAGAGCTAACAAATTAACCAAACTTAGGCTTTCCGAGAAGATGAACCAAGCAAGAATTGCAGTCATTACTGGCTCAAGCAAAAGAAATATTGTAACGAAGGATGAAGATAAATACTTGAGGCTGTAGACTACTAATCCATGTCCCAGGGCTTCACAAATAGCAGCTAAACCAAATACCGTTAGCCAACCAAACCAGGAAATGGGAAAAATTTGGTCTTCAAACGTCAGCACGACTGGTAGGATAAACAAAGTACCTAAAAAGCAGCGCCATACCAGTATATTCTGCACAGGCAACCTACTTCGCAGTCGCTCTATAATCAAAAAACTGGCTGCATAAAAGACTGAAGATAACAAAGCAGCAGCGTCACCAATAATAGCATTCTGGCTGTTTAAAATATCGCCAGATAAGAGGAAGTCATCTAATCCTAAAGTAAATGCACCTGCTAGGGCAATTACCATACCAATCACGAATCTGCGGTTAAAACTTTGACCTAATATCAACCAAGCCCCTAAAGTGGTGAATAGTGGAGGCAGATTAGACAGTACAGTAGCATTAGCAGCACTGGTTTGAGTTAAAGACCAACTCCAAAGAACTCGACCCACGACATGAACAACAGCTACTGCAACTAGGAGTATGATTTCTCTTGATTGGTAGGGTTCTTTGGGTATGATTTGATCGTCTAATTTTTTGGTGCGTAATTCATTAATTGCATTCCACAACCCAAAGATAATTGTTGCTATCCACAGGCGATTAAATACCGTGGCGTTAGCGCTAATTTCGCGCACCGATAGCTTGATCAAGATTGCTGTAAAGGACAGAGCAACTAGGGCAACAGATAATAAAATAAACGCTATCACATTCGGCGATCGCGCAACCTTTGACTTGTCAGTTCGCTCTATATTTGACTCCGTTGATTCCAACTTCGTTGATTCGAGTTTATTTGTTGTCATGCCTTTATAATTTCACTTAGTCATAAATGCCGCTTATAGCGGTTATCAGTCTTCTCAAGTACAGTAGCAGCAGTGAGTTCTATTGTCACTTCTACCCGACTTTCCGCACTTCATCGTGTAACATGCGTAGATTTCCAAAATCTCAGAAACAACAGTTAAATAAATAACAGAAACATCCAATGAATTTAAATATTAATACTTAATGGTTTGACCATGAGTTTAGATTAAATAAATTTGATTTTTAAGGCTACAACCATTATGCGGGGTTATCGACTTCGGTTTTAAATCAAGCCTAAAAATACTCAAAGCCTTTCTGGATAATGCTTTGGCGGTTTAATGAATAGAATTAGTCTAAGCTCCAATTATTAAGAATAGTTCTTGAAAATTAAGGTAATACATTTTGAAGTGTGGAATGTGGGTTCCACGAATGCCGCATCTAATGCCTGGAGTAAATCACGGTATGTCCTAGGACGGATGCGACGGAGATAGCATTTGAGATAGTCTTGCCCTCACAAGAACCCCTAAAGGCCTATTTGTTGCAATTGATTGTCTCGTGTGATATTGTATCATGTTGAGAGTATTTAATTTTGGAAAATTCAGTTAATTCTAAATTCAAAATCCAAAATGAATAAATTTAGATTAACATCCACATCCACTAAAAAATTAAATTTTTCTTTTATGCATTAAATTGAAAATTTGAAAATTTAATGCGGGTTTCAAAGTCATTGATTTATCCACCATTTGTAAATTCTCAAACTAACGATGATTATTCAAATCGAACCTTGGATTGATGAAAAAGAGTGGGAGCAAGTCAAGCGTGTTATTGACTCTACATATCTGACCGAAAGCAAAATTACTGCTGAATTTGAAGAAGGCATCAAAGAATTAACGCAATCTAAACACAACATAGCCACTTCCAATGGAACCACGGCTTTGTATTGTGGATTAAAAGCATTAAATATTGGTTATGGTGATGAAGTAATTGTACCGAATTTAACATTTGTCGCTTCATCCAATGCTGTAATTATGGCTGGAGCTAAACCCGTATTTTGTGAAGTCGCAAAAGACACACTTTGTATTGACGTTGAGGCAGCAGCAGCATTAGTAACAGAGAGGACTAAAGCGATAATGCCAGTCCATTTATACGGTCAAAGTGCTGACATGGTTGCCGTCATGGAATTTGCTCAACAGTATAACCTCAAAGTAATTGAAGACGCTGCTCAAGGAATTGGAGTTAAGTTCAAGGGAGAACACGTAGGATTACAAGGTGACGTAAGTGCGATTTCATTTTATGGAAATAAAACCATTACCTGTGGTGAAGGAGGAATAATACTAACCCAAAGCGATACAATTGCCCAAGCTTGTCGTCGGTTAAAAAACCACGGACGCGATCACAGAGGCACATTCGTACACGAACATATAGGCTTTAACTTCTCTATTACCGAACTACAATCAGGAATTGGTGTCGCACAACTCAAGAAACTGCCAGAAATTATTCGCCGTAAACAGGAGATTTGTGACACTTACAGTCAAGGACTAGGAGATATACCTCAACTACAAATACTGCCAGTAGATGAACGCTGCGAACCTGTGTACTGGTTTACTTCATATTATGCCCAAAATCGAGCCGAATTAGAAAAATTTTTGTTAAGTAACGATATTCAAACACGGCGCTTTTTCTGTCCACTGCATATGCAGCCTTGTTACAAAGATTTAGTTGATCCCAATCGGGAATATCCTATAAGTGAGAAGGCTTATGAACAGGGAATTTCATTACCGTCAGCTTATGGATTAAAGCCAGAAGAACAAGCTTATGTTATTGAAAAAATCCGGGAATTTTATTTAGGGTAATGAGCAATTTTGAATTTACTCAATGCCTAGAAAAACTTGTTGCCAAGCTCACAAATTTCTCTGATGGTGAAGTTTTAGTTGCAGCTTTGACAATGGGAAAAGATTATATAACACTACTTCAGCACCAAGAAGTTGAAGGCATCACAGAGATTCGTACCATCATCGGACAGGCTCCTCAAAATCTTACAGGAGAGCCTGTTAATACTAACTTTCATGAGTACGTAGACAATATTATTCAACCGCAAATTGCATCAGGAGAAATTTCTGATGGCAAACAAAGTAAATATGATGATAGAAAAGTTAGATGGTCTGGAGCAGGTGTCAGGGGAAGTTGGTTTCGGAGAAATGAAATTTTATATTTAGAAGTTGGACCCACAACTTATCCTAGATATCGTCAAGATATAGAAAGAACTAAAACTGCATCCTTAGAATTGATGCTCAAAGGGTTAGAAAAATATAACGATCCCTTTGTATATTTTGCTAGAACAATGGGTATCACTGTAATTCCTATCACTAGACAAAGTAGCGTTTACATTGGAGAACGGTCGGCAAACGTTGATTGTCCTGGATTACTCAATTTTGTAGCTGGTCTAGCTACATTTAATGAAAAACCAGCAAATATTAATTTTTATGCTGATGCTCAACAAGAGTTAGAAGAAGAAGTCGGCATTTGTGTGGAACTGAATAATTCTAATACTCGATTTATTGGGATTACTGGTAATCCTTTTACTAGTGAAAATGATTTAGTTTTCGTAGTTCAAACTTCTGTTGAGGAAGACCATTTTGAATCGCAAAGATTGAGTGAACATTCACGACTTGTCCGTTTACAAAATAAGTCTGATGCTGAGAAGTTACTTTATGAGGGATTGTTACCTGGGGAAAATACAAAAAAAGATATTGCCTACGCTTCTAGGATAGGATTGGAGTACTTGGTTAAATATATTTTTTAAACCCATCAAAAATATCCATATAACTCAGATTGATTTCAACTAATACGATGATAACAATTGAAGCTATTGCTACTGTAACCAAAGATTCTGAAGTGACAATTACAGTTCCCGCCAATATTCCTCCAGGGACTCACAAAATGGTACTAACTATTGATGAACAATCAATAGGGAATCAAACACTACTGTCACCAGAGCGAGTGTGCGATCGCTTCAGACATCCAATGAAATCAAATTTAAATTCTGTAGAGTTGTCTATAGTAGTACCTCTTCACAATGAAGAAGATAATATTGACCACTTATTTGAGCGTCTTGCTTCAGTTTTGAATCGCCTGAACATTACTTATGAAATTATCTGTATAGATGATGGCAGTAAGGACAATACTTTGAAGTGTTTGATCGATCACCGCGATCACAATCCAGCTATTAAAGTAGTGAGTTTCTCGCGTAATTTTGGTAAAGAGATTGCATTAACAGCGGGAATAGATTACTCAGAGGGAAAAATCATTATTCCAATTGATGCTGATCTGCAAGATCCTCCAGAACTAATTGAGCAACTTATTGATAAGTGGCGCGAGGGTTATGATGTAGTCTATGCTCAACGCCGTTTACGGTTAGATGATAGTTTGATCAAACAGTTAACAGCTAAAGCATTTTATTGGACTATAGCCAGGCTAAGTCCTGTTGATATTCCTGCAAATGTGGGTGATTTTCGATTATTAGATCGGCGAGTTGTAGAAGCACTCAAACAGATACCTGAAAGAACTCGGTTCATGAAAGGTTTATTTGCTTGGGTTGGCTTCAAACAATCCTCAATCCCATACGACCGCCAACCCCGTTACCAAGGACAGACCAAGTGGAATTATTGGAAACTTTGGAATTTTGCCATTGATGGAATTACCTCTTTTAGTCTTATTCCTCTGAAGATTTGGACTTACTTGGGATTAAGTATATCATTTTTAGCATTCTTATATGCTGCTTATCTAATTATTTTTACCATGATTGCAGGAATTACAGTGCCAGGCTATATCTCGTTAATGGTCGTTTTACTCTTTCTCGGCGGTATACAGTTGATAGGATTAGGTGTCATTGGAGAATATTTGGGACGAATCTATGAGGAAGCCAAGCAACGGCCATTGTATTTAGTCCAAGAATCTCATGGCTTTACTAATAATTCTTTAGAGATAGAATCCAAGAAGACTAATTTACAATGTACTAACCCTATGGTATGATTTACATATCAAAATTGACATTAAATTCTGTCAGCAACCCAGTCCTAAAGGACTGAGCTTGTAAGAGAAATCAAGCAAGCTGTGCTGACCAGACCACCTAGCAATAGGTAGCCGTTATTTGAGTCACGACACCTCGGAATGCGTTCGCCCTTGGCGTTGCCGAAGGCTAGCTAGTTCCCTGCTCTGTCGCTTGTGATTAAACAGTTCTAAGGTCACTGGAACAGTGTTGCAAGCCTAACAAGCTCTTATAACTGGTCGAAGCTAACTTTACCCCGAAAGGGTGGCTCCTGGCTGCGCCACGCTGCGCGAACGGAGCAAAACCGTTATGCGTACAGGATTGGGAGATTTGAAATGGTAATTGTCCCATTGAAAGTGCAATACAAAAGCACACCAAATTAAACAATCCCAAGGCGGTAATGGATCAACAAGATTGACTGCGACTAAAGTCGCCGAGTCGCTTCCCTCTCAGGTCTAAAGACGCTGAGTTTCCCGCATCCCACGAGGTTCTATGAATAATCTGACTAATAAGGAAGTGGTTAGACTATTTTTTGAGATCTATAACAATCAAGATTACGAAGCATCATACAAATATATTGCACCGGATTATATAGATCATGGGCTACCTCAAGTGCGAAGCGTCGAGGATGCAATTGAGATACTGAAAACTACTCACAAAGCCTTTCCAGATATTAAAGTGGTGATTGACGATCTCATTGAGGAAAATGACAAAATTGTATTTCGAGGTCATTTTACAGGTACGCACTTAGGTGAGTTTATTAATATAGCTCCCACTGGAGTAAAAGTAGAATTTGAGGCATTAGAAATATTCAAGATTGAGAATCAGAAGATTACAGAATCTTGGGGATATTGGCCGATTGCAGCAATTTTACAGACTCTCTCAAATAACTGATGATCAGTTCTTATGATGGGATCATCTGTTTTTAGTTATACACATATCTACAACCCTAGGACGGAGACTGATCTCGGAAACGTGCAGTTCGCTCTTATCCAATTGTCTGTATTTCATTTGGATTTTTTATTTCCCTGGTATTTTGCTCTTGATTTAATTGAAAAGTCATAGGTATTTGTATCCCTAAAATTAAAGCGCAAGATAACATAAACATGGATAAAGATAACCATAAAAAATGATTACTATGAGAATAAAAGGTTGATAAAGTTAGGGAGATAAATCCGATTGAGCCACTGATCAAGTAAGTATTGCGTATAGCAGTTCCCTCACCCAAACCAGCAAAATATCCATCTATAATATAAGCAAATCCTGAACCCACTACAACCAGGATTACCCAAGGGATATAAACTTTAATTGCTTCTATTAATTCAGAATGGTTAGTGAATATGTAAAATATAGGGGTAGGGAAAAAGATAGTAACCAGCCCAACTACTAAAGCGATCACTAAGTTAGTTGCTAATGCAATTTGCAAAAGTGGTACGAATTTATCTCTGGCTTTTTGACCTTGAAAATTACCAATAAAAGCTACAGTGGCATATTGTACTCCATCACACATATACATACTTAATGCTACTATTTGGAGAAGTAAAACATTTTCCGCCAGAACCTCAGTTCCCAGTGTGGCACTAAAAGCAGTGAATAGCACAAAAATAGATACAATAACTGTAGACCTAACAGATAGATTGCCATTCATCACAAAAATAGCTTTTAAGGCAGACAAATTGAGGATCTTTTCGGTTAAAGCAGCTATTTCTTTTAAGGAAACTTCCCGGCTAATCATGACAAGTCCGACAAATAGGGTGAGATATTGGCTAATAGCTTGGGAAAATCCCGCCCCCATACTTGACCAATCCCAAACGACAATGTAAAGATAATCCAGTCCAACATTAGCAGCATTGCCAATGATAGTCAGTAACCAAACTTGACGATTTTGTTCTCGTGCAAGCAACCATCCCATTAAGGCTAAATTGACTAAAGCCGCAGGCGCTCCCCAAATCCGGCTATGAAAATAAGCAATACCTGCTAGTTTCACATCGGTCGTAGCACTCAAAAACATAAAGCCTAGCTTCCCCAGAGGATATTGCAACACTAGGAAAATCAGACCCAATCCCAAAGCGATTAAGGCATTTTGTAGTCCTGCTAGAAGTATTGCTTCTCGGTCATCTCGTCCGACGGCTTGAGATGTAATGGCGGTTGTTGCTGACTTAATAAAGGAACAACCTTCGTAGAGAAAACTAAATAAAACAGCACCTAATGCCACCCCTGCTAAATAATTAATGTTTGACAGGTGTCCCAGGAAAGCTACGCTGATTGCACGCGACAAGAATATCATAATATTCGACGCTGCATTGATAGTAGAAGCTTTCAGAAAGCGATAAAGGAAGTTGTACTGGGAAAAATTTTTGGTGTTCATTAAATAGGAATTAAATCAATTCTCAAGTGGTCAATTGTCTCAACAATAATCATTTATTGCGTTTTACTGCTCGAGCAATTGAGCTAATTTATTTCTTTGAGCTAAGAGTAAGAGTGACACACCAAATGGTAGAGATAAGCGTCCTATCAAATAACGCTCGCTCCCAAATAAGAAGGTTAATATTTGATTGATTAACTTCGGTGGTATATTTTGTTCCTTACCTCCTTTATTAAAAACTTTTTGCAGTAAGAGAACCATTGCAATTAAAGGAAATAATACAAAATTAAAATAACTAGCAAAATTTATATTATAGCCAGCATTGCCAACAATTTGCCGCAAGTTATTGAGCAAATATCTACGTTTATGATGAAGGAGATCATCATGTCGAGACCAAAGCCAAGGATAAGCAGGAACAGTAATTAATAACCAGCCAGAAGGCTTAAGTTTTGCAGACAAAGCTTCCAAAGATGCCGTATCTTGTTCTAGATGCTCCAAGACATCTAATAATAGAATGAGATCGAAATTTTTATCAGGAAATGGAATATTATCTGGCAAAAAACCAGGCTCAATTTCTCCTATTTTAAGGTCACTAGCAAAAGTCCTGGCTGTTTCATCTAACTCCATACCATAGACTCGTCCGTGATGACTGAGCATAGCTAAGTTACCTCCAGTCCCACAACCAGCTTCAAAAATTTCTGCATCTGCTGGTAAATTCAACTTCCTGATAACTTGCTCAATGATTGATCGCCGTGCAACAAACCACCAATGTTTGTCTTCGACTTCCATCATTTCCTGGTACATTTGAGATTCCATTGCTATTGATACCTCATAGAGCTTAATGATTTGATGAAATTTTATAATGTTGAGATATTTATATCAATTTATCATTGTCACTTCTAAAAACAAGGCGATCGCTCATAATATAGTTGAGAGTTGCACCAAATAAACCTCCAGCCAATGTATTGATCATAAAATCAATACTCAAATAGTCCAGCAGAGGAAATAGAAAAAAAATTCGCGCAACTACCGCACTCCCCGCCGCTAAATGAAACAGAGGTAATTGCTTAAATAAAACTTCTTTAATCTTCCATTCGCTATCAGTCCATACCCAAATGCGGTAAATGAAAAAACTCAATAATACAGAGAGTTCAATTGATACAGCATTGGCTATATTGTGTAGCAGAGGAGTATCCCATCCCCACCAATCAACCAGCATAAAAATCAAGAGTAAATTAAAGCAGGTGGTGATACCTCCACCAATCAGGAATTTCAAAACTTTTTGAAAAAATGGATTGAGTTGCATTGATAACTACTTTCCTCACTTATGAACGACTGATACCAATACTTGGTCAATTGCTGCGAATACGTCTGCTTCCATTTGTACTCCTGATGCAGCAGCGTTATCAACAATTTGTTCAGGACGACTAGCACCGATAATGGCTGAAGATATGTACTCAGAGCTTAGTACCCAAGCCAGAGCTAACTGTGGCATACTCAACCCTATGTCTTGGGCAATGGGTTTGAGTTTTTGTACTGCTGTGAGAATGCGATCGCTAAACAACTCCTCCAGCATATACCAATTCATTTTTTCATTTGCAGCGCGAGAATTTTCAGGTGGAAGTTGTCCTGGCTGGTATTTACCTGTAAGTACACCTTGAGCTAATGGCGACCAAACAATCTGACCAATAGCATTAGCTGCACACAATGGAAACACTTCCGCTTCAGGTGTGCGCCACAGCATAGAATACTGAGGCTGACTGGAAACAAAACATTCAACATCAGGAATATTGAACGCAGCTTGAATTTGCTCAGGACTCCACTCACTAAAGCCGATGTAACGAGCTTTTCCCTGACGTACTACCTCAGTGAGTGCCGTCATTGTTTCCTCCAAGGGTGTATTCAGATCGTAGCGATGGCATTGATACAGGTCAACATAATCGGTACGCAATCGCTTTAAGGAAGCATCAATTTGCTTTCTAATCTGCGCTGCTGACAGTCCTCTGTCCATAGGTGACATGGGAAAGAAGACCTTGGTCGCTAGGATATATGAGGATCGCTCCACTCCTTGTAATACTTCACCCAAAAATGACTCAGCGCCACCAGCCGCGTAAGAATTAGAAGTGTCAATAAAGTTAATACCAAGGTCAAAGGCTTTGTAAATGCAAGCCTCTGCATTCTGCTTTTCTACACCTTCATTAATACCCCAAGAACCGAGACTGATCTCGGAAACGTGCAGTTCGCTCTTACCCAATTGTCTGTATTTCATTTGGATTTTTTATTTCCCTGGTATTTTGCTCTTGATTTAATTGAAAAGTTATAGGTATTTGTATCCCTAAAATTAACGCGCAAGATAACATAAACATGGATAAAGATAACCATAAAAAATGATTACTATGAAAATAAAAGGTTGATAAAGTTAGGGAGATAAATCCGATTGAGCCACTTATCAAGTAAGTATTGCGTATAGCAGTTCCCTCACCCAAACCAGCAAAATATCCATCTATAATATAAGCAAATCCCGAAGAAACTATAACCAGGATTACCCAAGGGATATAAACTTTAATTGCTTCTATTAATTCAGAATGGTTAGTGAATATGTAAAGTATAGGGTTAGTAAAAAAAATAGCAACCAGCCCAACTACTAAAGCGATCACTAAGTTAGTTGCTAATGCAATTTGCAAAAGTGGTACGAATTTATCTGTGGCTTTTTGACCTTGAAAATTACCAGTTAAAGTTACAGTGGCATATTCTACTCCATCACACATATACATACTTAATGCTACTATTTGGAGAAGTAAAACATTTTCCGCCAGAACCTCAGTTCCCAGTGTGGCACTAAAAGCAGTGAATAGCACAAAAATAGATACAATAACTGTAGACCTAACAGATAGATTGCCATTCATCACAAAAATAGCTTTTAAGGCAGACAAATTGATGATTTTTCCTGTTAAAGCAGCTATTTCTTTTAAGGAAACTTCCCGGCTAATCACGACAAGTCCGACAAATAAGGTGAGATATTGGCTAATAGCTTGGGAAAATCCCGCCCCCATACTTGACCAATCCCAAACAACAATGTAAAGATAATCCAGTCCAACATTAGCAGCATTGCCAATGATAGTCAGTAACCAAACTTGACGATTTTGTTCTCGTGCAAGCAACCATCCCATTAAGACTAAATTGACTAAAGCCGCAGGCGCTCCCCAAATCCGGCTATGAAAATAAGCAATACCTGCTAGTTTCACATCGGTCGTAGCACTCAAAAACATAAAGCCTAGCTTCCCCAGAGGATATTGCAACACTACAAAAAGCAGACCCAATCCCAAAGCGATTAAGGCATTTTGTAGTCCTGCTAGAAGTATTGCTTCTCGGTCATCTCGTCCGACGGCTTGAGATGTAATCGCAGTTGTTGCTGACTTAATAAACGAACAACTCTCGTAGAGAAAACTAAACAAAACAGCACCTAATGCCACCCCTGCTAAATAATTAATGTTTGACAGGTGTCCCAGGAAAGCTACGCTGATTGCACCCGATAAGGGTATCATAATATTCGACGCTGCATTGACAGTAGCAGCTTTCAGAAAGCGATAAAGGAAGTTGTACTGGGAAAAATCTTTGGTGTTCATTAAATAGGAATTAAATCAATTCTCAAGTGGTCAATTGTCTCAACAATAATCATTTATTGCGGTTTACTGCTCTAACAGTTGTTAAGGGTAGTTTGGATGATAAAATGGGTTTTACCCTAGAGGGGTAGGATGAGCTTAATCCAGAGTTTCAGAAATAATTGCACCGAGTTGTACAGAATTTAACAACTTCTGCCACAGCTTAGTTAGTTGGGCATTGTCGGGATGCGATCGCCTAGCTTCTACGATTAGCCTGAGCATATCATACCAATAACTAAGTTCACTCTCTATTTCTGGTTAGAGAAATATTCAGACCTAAAATCCTTGATTGAGCCTTTTTTTGGCGATCGCAGAACTTTTAGATCTACTGACATTGGTTTTTTTAGTCCGCCAAGGGACTTCCAGAAAATAAAATATACAGTTACTAATAATGATAATCATTGTTAGTGAGGTGGGATAGCCTGCCAACGGCAGGCTATCCCACCCCAATTTGTAGTAAATTCAATGATGATTCGATTTCAATTTCTCATAATTGAGAAATAGGGCGGAAAGTCACGCCTGCTACCCTCGCCATCTGACTCCTTCTACCAAAATATAGAAAATCGCATTCAGGACTGACCACATATTGACTTCACGCTTGCGTCCACCTGGTTTCCCCAGAACCCTTCAATAGCCGCCTAGCTGGAAAATAAAACCCCACCCCCCCCTCCACCACGAGATAGAGGGGAAGCGCGAAGTTTTTTCATCGGTCCTGGACCGCTACTTATTCACTCATCACGGAGGTGCAGGCTTGCGCTTCCTGCCAAAGTTTATGTAAAAAGTACTCTGTGCCATCGCTTATGGTGGTAACAAACACACCCACAGCCTCCTGTGAACCATCCGATAGCCAAGAACCCCGCAGCCTCACTTCCATATATTCAGCGTCACAAACTGACAGCGCCATGATTTCCCTGTCATCTCGTTTCACCTCAGCTTTTAGTCTCTCTACCCCAGGTAAATCAACAGGAAGCAAAAAGGAAGCGGTATTGGGTTCAAGGTATAAAGATTGACCGACTCGTAGTGCCAAAATCACTCGCTGTGTTACCCATTCCTCCAGCGGTAAAGTCAGACACTCTAAATAAAAGCTCCTTTCGGTATAAGTTAATTTCAGCATTCCTTATGCTCTCCTGTTTTTCCAGGTTTGCTTGCACATCATAAAAAAAACCCCCGCTTCTTGTTTGAGTGAAGCGGGGGTGGGAAATTGACCGGAAACTGTTCTGGTCTTATATCGGTACAGCATTCCTCAGTCTGTACCTCCCGCTACTTACGTCTAGTTGTGTTTTTGCATTCAGCACAGTTATGCTGAGATATCTAAAATCATAATTAACCTCTGTAATTCGCCGATAATTTCGGCTACCATCACCCATAAATAAATACTCCACTCCCGCAGCAGCTGATTCCCAACTGGTTCGGCAATTGGTAAGACGCAAGGAAGTAGAGATGGGGTAAATGGATTTCACAGAAAATTTCACCTATTGAACATTCCATTAAACATACTACACTTGTATTACTGTCCTGTCTATACCTTTAAGGAGAAAAAGTCATGCATACCATCGCTCGCACCCCAACCACCGATATGGAAGTTACCAGCATCCGCCTAGAGCGCGAATTGAAAGATAAACTCAAAGAAATCGCCGGCAATCAGGGATATCAAGCTTTAATTCGTGATATTCTCTGGAATTATGTCCAGCAAAAATCAGGTGAATGGAAACCCAGATTTTCGCGAGCCGATATTCGAGCTAGCATCGCCGCTACCGCTCAACAAGAAGAACGTTGCGTACTCACAGGTCAACTCATTCTGGCCCAACAACCAATGCTGTTAGGACTAACGAGGACTGGCGATATGGTTCCTCTGAGTGTCGAGAGTTTGGTTGGATAGTTTTGTATTTACGTGAATGTAGCCCTGTTTCCCTAATTAGTCACAGGGCTGCACTCATAACATATTCTTATGAATTAAATAAATAAATCTAATGATAAATTATAACTATTAGCCTTGACCCATAATCCCCTAGCTCACTCAAAAAATAAATATGAAAAAATTATCACGTCAACCAACAATTAATTACGTATTAATGCGTAAAACAATTTTAGACCTCCTGCCTCAATTCCAGAGAAATTACGGTTTATGTACAGTTACAGAAAGGATATTCTAAGTCAACGTTAGTAAATTAACTCAAAACCAACAAGCCAAAAGTTATGCGGCTGATATGTTTTGGTATATTCTAGGTATCTTATTACTTATGTATAAGTTGGTTTAATATTCTCAGGAACTTAGTCATCTGACATAGAAAGGGGCTATAACAGGTGAGAGCAAGTATTCATAAAAAATTTGGAATTCATCAGGGTGCATCAATACAACTAACGGTGAACAATCAGCCAAAAAGTAGGGTGCAAACAAGTTAGGGTCGTTATCCAAGAGCGTACCAGGAATGAAAAAGCGTTTATCATCGCCGCCACAGTGCCCAGATGACTTAGATCGACTACAACAATACCAAGTCAAGCTGATGCAGCATCAGGAACCACCAGCCCACCAGTTGGCACAAAAGATTAACGAAATCATCGCCAATAGTTCGGCGACAACATTGATCCTGCAAGAAATAGCCCAATTGCTAGGAGTGGTATTCCAGGTTGATTGCTGCAGCTTAGTTACAGTCATCAGCGAGGGTTCTACTGAACCAACTACTGTTAATTGGTGCGCTGGCGAATATCTCGGATTATCGCATCCAGATCAGATGTTCTCCATTGAACAGTTGTCTATAGATTTGCCAGTCATACAATGCGCTGCAGAACCCTTAAATATTGAGGACATTTCCACCATTCAGAAAAGTCTGGTAACTGGGTGTCAGTCTTTGCCATTACCTGTAAAAGCTGTTTTGGCGATTCCTACCCGAATTGGTGGCAAAAATAATGGGGTAATTCTGCTGTTGAAATTTCAAACCTATGATTGGAGTCAGTCCCAAAAAGAACTGCTCAAAGCAATCGAGCCATCTTGTGCGATCGCTTTTGCTCAAGTGGAACAATTACATCTGATTGCTTTTCAACAACAATATCTACAAAAGAGTAACCAACATCATAGCTTAATCAAGCAATTAACTATACTAAATCGTAGCAATTTGGAGTTAAATCAAATGCTCCAACTAGTAATTACCTCTACCGCCGAATCTCTACAGGCGGATCGGGGACTACTTATATTATTGAAATATACAGATCCTCTGTTTAAAACTCGCGCTAAAAAGCAAGTTCCTAAGGCAAAAGCGACGATCCTATGCGAATGGAATCGGGACAACAAAATCTCCTCGACTACCTCATCTAGCTTGGACGATAGGTCATTCTCGGTTGCTGAGTGTGGTTTATGTCAGCGTGTGTTTACAGATCCCGGTAAACCAGTCCTCATTAATGACTACACAGAGCAACAGGATACCTTGACAGCGGCTGCATTGTTTGATATGGAAAAATTGCCTGCAGCGCTGTTAGTACCATTAGAAAGTCAAGGTAAAATCTTAGGATTTTTAGTCCTACAGCAAGCGGTGGCTCGCACTTGGCAAATAGCAGAATTAAATCTGGTAGAAATGGTCTGTGCCCAAGTTAGCAATGCCATTATTCAGTCACAGACATTGCGACAAGTACAAAATTTGGTAGATGAGCGCACAGCCAAGCTACAAAGCAGTCTGGAACTACAAGCCAAACTCCATGAAAGGACCAGACAATACGTTGAGC
Source organism: Gloeotrichia echinulata CP02 (assembly GCA_038087035.1). Taxonomy (NCBI): domain Bacteria; kingdom Bacillati; phylum Cyanobacteriota; class Cyanophyceae; order Nostocales; family Gloeotrichiaceae; genus Gloeotrichia; species Gloeotrichia echinulata. Next base: position 1,709,624 of record CP051187.1, read on the forward strand.
AATTGCGAGAACTCAACGAACTCAAAGATGAATTTTTGAGCAATATGAGCGATCGCCTGCGTTATCCTCTGACAAATATGCTGATGTCAATCCGTAATTTACGTCTGCCGGGGATAACTCCTGATCGTCAAATTAGGTACTTGGATATTCTAGAGCAAGAGTGTACCAAAGAAATTAATTTAATTAATGACTTACTGACACTGCAAAAATTAGAGTCTCACCAAGAAGTACCCCAATTTGAACCCATTGATTTAAATCTCAAAATTAAAGATTTAGCCGCATCAATTACCAAAAAACTCGCCGATAAAGGATTAAATATTTCTGTAGATTTACCTGAGGAACCATTAACACTGCAAACCGAAATAGAAAGTTTTGACCGCATCCTCCAAGAGTTGTTAACTAACGCCTGTAAATACTCGCACCCTGACACGACTGTTTATTTGCAAGCCACTCACCAGGTTGAACAACTGCTCGATCAAGTTATTATTAAAGTAACTAACATAGGGCATGGCATCTCACAAGAAGAAGCGACCTACATCTTTGACAAGTTCCGTCGCGGTAAAGGACGCTGGATTCCAGGTACTGGTTTGGGTCTAGCTCTAGCCAAGTCTCTGGGACAGCATTTAAATGGGAAGATAACCGTTGAGAGTAAGCAAATATCCGATTCTGATCTGAGCGAAATTTGCTTCACTCTTACTTTGCCTCAGTTTTCTGATGACAGCAAACCATATTCTAAAAGTGACTGAACAACATACCACCACAACCGACCTTGACGCTAACCTCAAAGCGAACTTGGCAGATGCTACAGATGTTTTACCATCTGTAGCCGTCCAAGTAGATAAAATAGCAGACCGACAACGACAAATTACTGCTAAAATTCAAATTCCCCATCCTGTGGAAACAGTTTGGCAGGTCTTGACAGATTATGAGGCTTTGGCTGAATTTATTCCCAGCCTTGCCAAGAGCCGTCTACTAGAGCATCCTCAAGGTGGTATTCGACTAGAGCAGATAGGTTCTCAACGCTTACTCAACTTCAATTTTTGTGCGCGTGTAGTTTTCGATCTCGAAGAATACTTTCCCAAAGAAATCAATTTTCGCATGGTCGAGGGAGATTTCAAAGGCTTTACTGGTAGCTGGTGTTTAGAGCCTTATTCCCTCGGTGAGCTTATGGGTACTAATCTCTGCTACACAATCCAAGTTTGGCCTAAGCTCACTATGCCAGTCGCAATTATTGAACCACGCCTCACCAAAGATATCCGGTCAAATCTACTCGCCATTTACCACCGTGTACAAATTATAATTAGTAATTCCTAATTAAGAAATTCAGGAAGCAAGCCTTCCTTATAAATTCGTTAGGGTGGGCATTGCCCACCCTACAATTGTTTACTTCTATAAAAAGTAAAATATAAACTTTACCTTTTACTTTTCTTTAAATACCCCCAGGGGAATTCGAATCCCCGTTACCTCCGTGAAAGGGAGGTGTCCTAGGCCTCTAGACGATGGGGGCGTGTGTCTCAGACCTTTTATAAATTAACCAATTTTCCAGCAGATGTCAACAGCTTTTGCTAAAAAAATTTTTCCTAGCTAAATTAGGTGCAGGTGAACAGTTGAAGCTGATGATTGCTATGTTGGCTGCTGTTTGGCAAATAGGGAAAAAATAGGGTATTATAATGAACTAAGTATGATAACACCTCTAGATTCAGTCAACAATAAAGGGTATGATGTTGTACCCCGTAGAGTTAACGTTTTCTATCCTTTACAGAAGATTTTGAAATAAATCGCTCAAAATCTACAACATGGAAGCATCTTTTGAAATCACCCTACAAATGGTGATCACCGTTTTCGCAGGCATTAGTGCCCAAGTCCTGGCTGCATACCTCCGAGTACCAAGCATTGTCTTGTTGCTGCTACTGGGCATTCTGCTAGGGTCTGATGGCATCGGCGTATTGCACCCGCATTTATTAGGCACTGGACTGGAAGTGATTGTCGCCTTAGCGACGGCAATAATTTTGTTTGAAGGTGGGCTGAACCTGGATTTGAGAAAGTTGGGTAGAGTTTCGGTTAGTCTACAATTGCTCGTCACTTTAGGAACGCTAATCACTCTGCTGGGCGGTAGCATGGCGGCGCATTGGCTGGGTGAATTTCCGTGGAATATAGCTTTTCTTTATGCTTCGATTGTTGTGGTTACAGGGCCAACTGTAATTAATTCCTTACTCAGACAAATTAACGTGGATCGCCAAGTGGCAACACTGTTGGAAGGGGAAGGAGTGTTAATTGACCCTGTGGGAGCAATTCTCGCCTTCGTTGTCCTCGACACCATCTTAAATGGTGATGCTGACCCAATCAACGCCATTATCGGTCTGGCCATGCGCCTGGGTATTGGTGGCGCAATTGGTGCGGCTGGGGGTTACTTGATGAGCTTAATTTTCAAACGCGCCAATTTTCTGTCTTTTGAACTAAAAAATCTCGTGGTGCTGGCGGTGCTGTGGGGTCTGTTTACTTTAGCCCAAAGCATCCGCAGTGAATCGGGTGTCATGACAACAGTAGTCGCAGGTGCAGTATTTGCTAACTCATCGGTACCAGAAGAGCGACTCTTGCGACATTTCAAAGGTCAACTGACAATTCTGGGCGTCTCGGTGTTGTTTATCCTGTTAGCGGCTGATTTATCTATTGCTAGTGTGTTTGCCTTGGGTTGGGGCAGTTTATGGACTGTTTTGGTACTAATGTTCGTCGTTCGACCAATTAACATTTTGTTGTGTACCTTGAACAGTGACCTCAATTGGCGACAGAAACTGTTCTTAAGTTGGGTTGCACCTAGGGGAATTGTTTCTGCTTCTGTAGCTTCTTTATTTGCAATTTCACTCACACAGCGGGGTATCAACGGTGGTGATGCGATTAAGGCTCTAGTCTTCCTGACAATTATTATGACAGTTGTCTGCCAAGGGCTAACCGCAGGCTGGGTTGCTCAATGCTTAAAAATCACCTCTCAAGAGGCTACTGGGGTGGTGATTGTCGGTTGTCATCCCTTAAGTCTTTTGATTGCCCGATTCTTTCAAGAACGGGGAGAAGATGTGGTGATGATCGATACTGAACCGGATTTTTTTGCCCAAGCCGAAGCCCAAGAGGTGCAGGTGATTGCTAGCAGTGCGCTGGATGGTTCGGTGTTGGAAGAGGCGGGACTGGCCTCGATGGGAACTTTTTTGGCGATGACTAGTAGTGGAGAAGTGAATTTTGTCTTAGCGCAACGGGCTGCTGAGGATTTTAATCCACCTCGTGTTTTAGCAGTTTTTCCCCGTGACCCGCAAGCGACTAATGGCACAAATAATAAAGTTAATCAAGCTTTTATCCCTGATTTGGGGATTAAAACTTGGAATGAGTATTTGAATGATGGGCGAGTCAAGTTGGGGACAACCACCCTGAATGAATCAGAATTTGCCAGTCAACAGGAACATATACAGGAAAAAATTAGGGCTGGGGAGCTAGTACCCTTATTGGTAGAACGAGAAGAACGTTTGCAAGTTATGCCAGCTAACCAAGAGTGGGTAATTGGCGATCGCATTATCTACCTCTTGTATGACCCCAGACCTAATCTTTTAAAGCGCTTATCTGGTGCTACCCAATCTACTCGCCTTTCTTTAGAAACTTTACCGGAGGTGGAAGAAGTCCCCCTAGCTAAATTCGCTCAACTTTCTACTACTGAGGCTCCCGATGGTTGATTGACACTCCCCACCTTAGGAGTACCTTGTTCGCGCAGCGTCCCGCAGGGAAGGTGGGGATTCTACATTCCTCCTAGCTACTTGCTTTACCAGGGTTTCCCCAAGTAGAGTAGAGGTCGCTAGTCCTGTAGCGTTACTTCCCGGATGCCCTCCGGTAGTTTGTTTACCAAGACTTAGAATATTCAGCGCTGCATTATGATCCCTCTGCAAAACACAACCGCATTTACAAGCATGGGTGCGAACTGACAAAGATTTTTTGACAATTACACCACAATTGCTGCAATTTTGGCTTGTATATTGCGGAGGAACAGCAACTACAACAGTTCCAAACTTAGTTGCGAAATATTCTAACCATTGGCGAAATAGAGTCCAGCCCACATCATTAATGGACTTCGCAAGACAGTGATTTTTTACCATGTTCTTAACATTTAAGTTTTCATAGGCTACTAAACTGTTAAGCTTGCATACGCAGCGTCCTAGTCTCTTAGAATGCTCATTACGTTGCCTACTTACTCTTAAATGTTTTCGAGCATATCTCACTCTCGCTTTTCGTCTTTGGTTTTTACCTTTTTCTTTTTTGTAAATCTGTCTTTGAGCGTGTTTAATTGACTTTTCGGCTTTCCTCAAGAACCTGGGATTGGGTTCATGATGTCCATTGGAATCGGAGTAAAAATGCTCCAATCCCACATCTAGACCAATCTCACCATCACCTGTTCTTGGCTCAAGAGTCGCTTCTATATCCAAGCAGAATTGGACATAAAAACCATCTGCACGTTTAACAATTCTGACTCTCTTAATGGATTTAACTGGGTATGCATGAATATCCCACTTCCCCAATAACTTAAGCTCACCAATGCCTTTTTTATCAGTAAAGGTGATTCGTCTTTTAGTCTGATGTAAAGACCATCCACAGGTCTTATACTCAACTGAACGGTTATTTTTTTGAAACCGAGGATATCCCTTTTTACCTGATACCTTCTTTTTGCAGTTTTGATAGAACCTATCAATAGATGTCCACGCCCTTTCAGTTGCAGACTGACAAGCCATCGAGTTTAATTCCTCAACAAATTTAAACTCTTTACGCAGTGCTGTAGAGTAATTGTTTAAAGCTATTTTATTGATTTTGGACTCTCTAGGCGCATCCATCCAATAGCGGATAGCCTTGTTCCTAATGAATTGAGTTGTCAGAATAGCTTCCTCAATAGCAGTCGTCTGATTTTTATTTACTACTGCTTTGTACTCTAGTACTAGCACTGCTTTACCACCTCCTTGTTGATTTTGATCTACTCTAATTATAACAGTTATCAGTTAAATCCTTCATGGGACTGATAACTGATAACTGATAACTGATAACTGATAACTGTTTTAATCCCCCACCATACGCTGTCAGGACTGATAACTGATAACTGTTTTAAAACCCTCGCATTGGCGAATATGAAATAGCTCATTCCTCATACATCTGTCCTCTGTCTTGCCTGCGGCAAAAATTGATTACAGATGCAATCGTCAATCGCCGCCTTACATCCCCACCGTATAGACGGATGGGGTATTACGGCGTTCTGATAAAATTGCTGTTGTTGATTTCTGGTGGTGCTATGAATATTTCCTTTTCTTGCCAAAGTAAAGCAGATAAATGCACCACAGCCAGAATTATGGCAGCAACTGAAATAATATCACTGTGAATGGCGTAAAGGTGTTCAACAGTGACGGTGCTAATGGCTCCACCACCAGTCAGGATGTCTCGCAATTGCCCACCAATGAAAGGAATTGCTTCGATAGTTCCTAGCTCAATGCTAAAACGCCAGTATCCTAATTGATCCCAACCGAGAATCATTTCTGTCCAATCTAGCCCAATGACACTTAAGGTCAAGAAAATCCCACTGATCCAAGCGGTCAACCAACTTTTGCGAAATTGCCGACCTAAAAACATCACTACAACTTGTATCAGGGCGATCGCAATGACTGCGTTACCAGCAATATCATGGGTTTTGCGGAATAACCAGCCGTATGTTACCTCTGTATTAATCATTTTCAACGACTCATAAGCACCGCCTGCTGTGGGTTCGTAGTAAAACGACAGCAAAATGCCCGTAGTCACGTTAATCAAGCACAGGGTAAGAATCACTACAGATAATATCGTCGCCAGTCGCCGTAACATCCGCTCAAACTGGGTGCTTTGCATGGCTAACCCCTCTTTCCTTCGCGAAAAAATGTGTACTTTTATTACGATCTTAACTAAGAAATATTAATATTTCTCATAACTGACCACTCAGGTTAAAATTGGGCTGACGGTGAAACAGGCGACTTGAGCGAACATAGCTATATATTCAGATAGACGTGATTGCCTAAACTTGCAACTACCATAAGTTTCTGGTTCACTGGTGGAAATCATCAACACCAAAAGTGGTAATTTTTTTAAATCTCGTCATAAAGTGCAACTTTGAAGTACAATAGTGCGTCCTTGAAAAAGGAACCCCTAGAAAAAAGCAAATCTTGCTGTTTCGAGTCCCAGCATCGGAAGTTATTATTTTTAAGGGACCATCTACCGTCATAGTATCGTGCAAGATCATTATTAATAGTCAACCGCAACTGAGCTGAGTGAACGATAACAGTTATGTCTTACGTCTCCCTGCTGAAAAATATACCAGAAATCTTAAGCCAGCCAACTGGGATAGCAGCTATAGCATCTGTTGGTATCCACGGTGCTATGGCGTTGATTGTGCCTTTGATGCCTATAGACTCGAATCAAACCAAGGATTCAGCATCGAAAAAATCAGTCGGAGTGATGGAGTTAAGCCAAGCCGACCAACAGCGTCTGCCACAAGCACAAGCGGCAAACCCATCCCAATTTCCGCTACAATCGCAATTTCCGCCATCGCCAGGAACTAGCTTCAATCCGGGTGCTTTAACGGCTTTGCCTGTGTTACCACCACCACCACCAGGATCTAGCCAGCTGGTAGTACCTCCTATTCCCACATCTGGGGGGAACTATCGTATTTCTTCATTACCCAAAGGACAGTCTTTGCGGATAGTTCCCAGGGGAAATCTGCCATTTGATACCTCTGGTTTCAATACCAACAGCAAATTCCCCCAATCAGTGCCGCGTTTTAATGGTGGGGACATAGCAATGGGAGAAGCCCAGCCCTTACCTATCAATAAATTACCCACAATACCAGCGGGAAGAATGCCAGATGGGTTGCCCAATACCCCATCTCCCATTCCATATGGAAGTACTCCCAATACTACTGAACAGAATAATACCACTCCACAAACGCCCCAGTCTGGTGACGATGCATCCAAAGTAGCTCAAAACGGGGAGCTAATAGCTCGCATTGACACAACTCCACAAGTGGGGGATAATTTAACCCTCGGACAAGATAGTATTCCCCAATGGCAGCAGGGATCGACACCAAAAACACCAGAGTTGCCTGCAAAAATCACCGGACAAGAGATCTCTAAGGTAAACTCCTATGAAGATCTCAGAAAAACCGTCCAGCAACAATACCCAAGTGCGGATGAAAAAGCTGTCATCCGTGACATAATTGCTACGGATAAACCGGGGCAGGAAGGCACAGTTATCGGTGGATTGGTGGTAGATGCTGATGGCAAGGTTTTAGACATTCAGTTCCAAGACAAGTCGGTTTCTCCTGATCTATTACAAAAAGCCAGGGAATATTTCAGCACCAATCCCCCCAAAGGACATAGCAAAACCAGCTATTACCCATTTAGCCTGCGGTTCCAAAACAACAGCAATACAGCTGGGGCTACTCAACAGCCATTGCCGGTACAGTCACTTCCTGATAAACCAGCATTAACCACGCCAGATGTCAATAGCAAACAGCCAGCGCCTGCATCGACACCTAGTGATAAACCAGCACAAACCACACCAGAAGTCAATAGCAAGCAGCCAGTTGCCGCACCGGTAACGTCTCCCAAACCATTATCCGAACTGCTAATGAGACGCAAACAGCCAGCGCCCACACCAGCAGCTACTGAGAAACCAGCGCCAATCGCACCAGAGGTCAATAGCAAACAGCCAGCGCCTGTATCGACACCTAGCGAGAAACCAGCACAAACCACACCAGAAGTCAATAGCAAGCAGCCAGTTTCTGCGCCGGTAACGACTCGCAAACCATTATCCGAACTGCTAATCAGAAGCAAACAGCCAGCACCCACACCAGCAGCGACTGCTACGCCGGATAACACTAGCAATCAGTCTGCGCCCACTGTAGAATCTGCTAAACAACTCATACGTCAGCTGCGTGAACTGAAGGAAAAAATAGAAAGTTCTAATTCAGAACAATCAGGGACTTCCAAATAAAAAATATTTAATCGGAACCGTTGACAGTTGACTGTTGATGACCAAAAACTCCACCCCCTTGTGGGTGGAGTTTTTGATTGAGAATTGCTCCTACCAGCCCTTTTCAGCTTTCTCGAAAACGTAAGCAGATACCACTAGAATGTCCACATCGCTCAACTGGCCTTTAAAAGCGGGCATAGCATTTTTTCCGTTCCGCACTTGGTAGATAATAGCCTCGATAGATTGTTTGTCATAATTTTCCAGGTATTTTAACATAGCTGCCTTTTCCAAGGTTTTCTCGCTGATGAGGATATTTCCACCACCTATATGACACTTAGAACAGTTATTATCGAAGATTTTGGACCCGGAGGTTGTTTCGGCAGCTAGAGCTGGCAGAATGAATGTAAATCTAAATAGAGCGATCGCTAACAGCAGAATAAATAACACTATTTTCAAGGTATTCTCCTCACACAAAGCTTCCAGCAACTGAAAACCGTCTCCATTAACTATTTTATGGCGGATAGAAGCCTTAGAGATGGGATTACATATGCGGATATGTATTTCAGTTAAATACTTTTAGCTGTGAGGAAAATATCTCAATCTATTTCCCCATTAAGCACAACGCGAAAAATAAATGTTGAGCAGCTTTATTTTGTGATCAGGGAAATTTGTATGGTCTTTCCACATAAGTTGTGAGGGTTTGTTTGTAGTTGCGCTTTAGCACTCCAACAATCAATAGCGCTATTAGCGCAACTACGAACAAATCAATTTACCAAGCATTGTTCATGTGGTGGACTACTAGATAGGTATAGGATTCGACACCGCCAGTTATCTGTAGACTGAACTACCCCCCGGATTTATCCGTGGGGTTCCAACTTACTGCGTAAGTTTCGTTTACCCTCACTGGTTCCGACTCCTTACGAGCTATTGGATTACGGAAGATCTACTCTGTCCCACAAAAGTAGGAGACTTTGAACTAGTCGCAGTTCTCGCAGATTAATTAATGTTCCGCATGATCAAACCTTCCGCAAGGATTGTTCCATCCCCAACTAAGTAATTTAGTTGCTTGATCAAGTTTAAATGGAAAACTTTCTACTCAATTAATGAGTAGAAACTTTGACTGATTTTGTAGTACTTTCAACCAACAGTCTCAGCCGAAACTTTATACAACAAATGTTGTTGTTCATTATTTTAACATGGAGAGGGTTAGTGTAGCGGACGGCGAATAAATTAGCCAACGGCTTACCCCCACGGATGAATCCGGGGGCTAAAGAGCCGTTACAATATCGGTGTGCCACCCGAAAAATATCTGGTATTGCTCTGTGCTAATTTCAGTCAGTACCTGGGAAAATAATCTGGGTTCAAAAGCCCTGTTTCTAGGATTTAACAGTGATTTTGCCAACCATACCTGCGCCACGGTGAGGTTCGCAGTAGAAGGTATAGTCACCTTCAGGGGCGTCTGCAGGGAAGGTGGTTTTTTCAGATTTTCCGGGACTTAGCAACAACTTCTTATGAGATAGTGCTTTGGCTAAATCGGAACTGTGGTCAGGGTTTTTGGCCTTGTCAAACACAACATTATGGGGAGGAACTTTGTTGTTCACCCATTCAATAGTGTCACCCGGCTTAATTGTCAAGGTTTTGGGTTCAAATGCTAACAGTCCTTTATCACTACCAAGTTTTACCTTGTAGGTATCAGCCGCAGCGCTGGGAGTAAATACAGCGAAGCTGCTAACAACTAAAAGAATTGTCATCACAGCTAAACCAAAGCGTCGCCAGCTTGCCGCAATCGATTTCATGGCTCTCTCCTAAGGAATAATTTTTTTGTTGCATCTCCTATTTTAAATACAATTGAGCCTAAATATGACAATCTGTCATAGATAATTTTTTTCGCGAATGAAAAGCAATAAATAACACAGGTAGTCTAGGGAAGGGGGATTAGAGATTGGGACTAATCTCCCATCCCTAGAAGGAACACTCAGCAAGGGCTACGTACCGCTACGCTCTAAGCGCAGCCATGCCCGCAGGGCTTTAAAGCACGCAGCACTAATACTAAGCTTTAGTAATAAATCTTGCCACCTCCCCACTTGATGCCAACAATTTTGGGTTGCAGGAGGATATGACCAGCGATCGCCGTCAAGTCCTCATCAGTCAGATTTCTCATTGTTGTGAAAATATCTGAACTCTTGGTGCTGGGGTGTAATTCAGAAATTTCTATTGCCCCATCATAAGTAGTCGGATTTTTCAAGTAGTCCACCAAGCCTGCAATATTGTTACGGTTTGGTAAAGCCCCAGCCAACGCTTCCGGTTCTAGTCCCACGTTCTGGTTAGTCTTGGTAACGCCCCCAGCATGACATTGGGCACAAGCGAAGTTAAATAAACGTTTGCCTTCTTTGACCTGTTTAAGGCTAAGTACGACCGTATCGCCCTGAGCATTTAATGGCACTGTTCGAGTAGCTTCATCCAGTTCCAACGCTGAGGCGCTACCGACGATAAACTGAACTGTCAGTAAAATAGTAGCCACAACAACGCCAATTGTTCTTCTAAACATGTTTCCCCTTAAAGATTTTGACACTCAACACAGCTAATTGGCGATGCTCAATCTCCACATTGCTAATTGCTAGTTGTTTTTTGCCATTCACCAAAGCCCGATCTAGCTTTTCAGAAGACTTCGGTATCACCCATCCAGCCCGTAGTACCTTGTGAGTATCTTTGGGACAATATTTGGATTTGGGTAAGAATTGCCTTTGCATCCTCGAACGCCAAACGGGTCCTTTGATGTTTATAGGCAATTCCCAGTTGGTTACATAGAGAAACAACTTGTTCCACAGGAATACCGTAGTCTGCTGCTATCTCTGCGATTGATAGGTCTGCAAAACCCATAATGCTTGTTAACTGGTAAATAGAGATTGAGTCGCTGTAATACCAATATCACGTTAGGAGTGCAATTTGTTGCCGAAAATACGGTTGTGCTTGAGATGGGGATCGGCGGAGGGGAAGATGGGGGAAATGACTCCTCACTCCTAACCTTTCCCCCCTAAGTAGCGATTGAAAAAGGCTTGACATACTCCCTGATCTGAAAGTTCAGGGATTCTGGATTCAAACAGCAATAGCAGGCATAGCCCGTCTTACATCACCTAGCCCGACCATCCGTGATAGGTTAAGATAAAATGCATTTTGTCAATCAGTTAAAATACTCAAAATAATTCAAATAAGAATGATAATCGTGCGCGGTGGTGTGGGGAAGAAGGCGAGCGACGCTCGTCTTCTTCCCCCTTTATTTGATTATCATTATTAAGAAACTTTTGAATAGCTGAAATCTTCATTTAAAAACTATTGTAACGACCAAATACTTTAATCAAAATTGGGCAACATTATTCGGTAAATTCAGTTATTAAGCGAGTTCACAAAAAATTTTGGTTTATCGCCATGCCCAAGCGACCAAAACACAACTCTGACCACACACAAAAACATCATACCCCTACCCCCCACCATAGGGGTAGGTAGGCTTTTTATATGAAGGCATACATTAACGCCTACACGTTTCGACTAATTCCACTTCCCCGAAGGGAATTGAGGAGCAAAATAACCTATTAGGAATAAATAAAATGACCGTGACACAAATCCCACAGTAGGTATTTCTATTCAATATTGTAATAAGCTTTTAAAGAAGAAAATGAATAGTTGACAAATATCACCAATTGTTTTTTTTAGCACAGATAAATGATTTATTAATGCTGTAATATACTATAATTCGTCAGTATTAATAACCAAACTTAGTAGCGAGATTTTTATAAAACCATGAATCATCTATATTATGGAGACAATATAGATATTTTACGTAAATATATAAAAGATGAATCTGTGGATTTATGCTATATCGACCCGCCATTCAATTCTAAGAGAAATTACAACCAGATTTACAACAACATCGGTTCTGAAGATAAGGCTCAAGCACAAGCTTTCATCGATACTTGGGAGTGGAATAGCCTTGCTGAACAAGGCTATCAAGATATTTTCAATAATTATAATGGTAAATTTACTGCTCAAACTATTTCTTTAATAACTGGTTTAAAAGAAGTATTAGGGAAAGGAAGCTTATTAGCCTACTTAGTGAGTATTACTCTCAGGGTTGTTGAAATTCACCGCGTTTTAAAACCTACAGGAAGTTTTTATCTCCATTGTGACCCGACAGCCAGCCATTATTTGAAGTTAATTTTGGATGCTATTTTTTGTGTTAGAGGTGGAAATTATATTAACGAAATGATTTGGATATATTCCAGAATGGCAGCAAAAGGACAAAAGCAATTAAGCCGTTGCCATGATGTTATTTTTTGGTATGCAAAAGGAAAAATATGGAAATTTAATGTTGATGAAATTCGTTTACCTTATGCTGCAACAAGTAAAGCAAGGGCAGGTTATAAAAAAACAAATTTAGGCGGAGGAAGTCCAAAGAGCAAAATTTGCGAACTTAATGATATTGGTAAATTTCCCGAAGATTGGATTCAAATTCCTTTTATTAGAGGAAAAGAATATTTAGGCTATCAGACACAAAAACCCGAAGCTTTACTTGAGCGAATTATTAAAGCCAGTTCTAATGAAGGCGATATTGTTTTAGATGCATACTGTGGGTGCGGCACAACTGTAGCTGTGGCACAAAGATTAAATAGAAAATGGATAGGGATTGATATTACTTATCAGAGTATCAGCCTTATCCTTAAACGGCTTGAAGATTCTTATGGTAGTGAGGTATTGGAAGGGATTAAACTTGACGGCATTCCTAAAGATATTAAATCAGCAGAGGCATTAGCAAACCGTCAAAATGACCGAACTCGTAAAGAATTTGAAAAATGGGCTGTTCTTACTTACTCTAATAATCGTGCCGTTATCAACCAGAAAAAAGGTGCGGATAGAGGCATAGACGGATTTGCTTTTTTCTTAGAAGAAGGCGGAGGACACAAAAGAATTGTTTTACAAGTCAAATCAGGTAAGGTTAGTTCACGTGATATTCGTGAGTTGTACGGTACTATGAACCGTGAAAAGGCTGCAATGGCTATATTCATTACTTTAAAAAAACCTACTTCTGCAATGGTTGAAGAAGCAAAGGTTTGTGGGATATATCAACATAAAGCAATGGGTAAAAGTTACCCTTGTGTTCAAATAGTTACTATTAAAGACATGCTAGAGAACACTAAACGTTTAGATATTCCTTTAAGCCTTGAGGTTGTTAAAGCAGCTAAAAAGCAAGCAAATAAAGATACACAGTTAGAGTTATTGGATGAGCCAGAAGCTGTTTAACTAAAATCAGTAGATCGAAAATTTTTGTAAGTTGACGAAATAATTAGGGTTTCAGCCGAAGTTTTAGGGCTGGCGATCGCGATCGCTTGCACTCCACTATTAACCCACCAACAACGCTCTTTCCTCGAAAAGCAGACTCTAAAGGGCTCTCGGCAAATTGTGTTTCTCAACTCGAATGAACGACTGGTAGGGGTTTTGGAAAACTTTTCGATCTACTGATTATCAAAGCCAAGCGATCGCCAGTCTCCAGGCTGGATTTATCCGCTTTTCCTGCACCCTCTTGACAAATGTGCAATTATCTTAACCTCTCACGAATGAGCCCGACAGACAATGCCCTGCCTGTTGCCACTATTTTACCAAAAAGCCGTCCTAGAAGAACGGCGGCTCTAGACCCAAGCTTTCGGTAAAAAATAAAGAATGCGCCACCAATTTTTACCGCGAATTCCCGAATTCAGCGTGACTGCGAGAACTAAAGCCAAAACTGTTTGAGTTGGGATAACAATAGCCACATATTCAGCCGTGTTTCTCAAAGCAATCCAGACCAGTTCATCTTCAACCAAGCGGGTGAAATTGCGAAAGCCAATGAACTCGTACTTAATACCGCCGAGAAGTTCAACTTTTTGCAGGGAAAGAAATACGGCGTAGAGAATCGGTAGAACTACAAAAGTTCCTAAAACGAGAATGGTGGGCGCCATGAACAGATACCCAGCCAGATTTTCTGTGATATTCCACCTGGGGGATCTAGGCCTAGATCCCCTACTGTGTGGTCTATTTACAGGAAGGTGCTGTAATTTTGGGGTCAGCGAAATTGAAAGCAATATAGAACACTTGTAGTCCATCCACACCAAGGTGATAATTAACGCTATTGGTTTTAGCGCAAAAGTGGAGGGATTTATGGAGTACGATTTTCCCAGACTGGCTGAACTTTACAAAAATACACTCCTCAACGATGTACTCCCATTTTGGGAAACCCACTCAATCGACTGGGAGCAAGGCGGCTATTTTACCTGTCTTGACCGCACTGGTAAAGTGTACGATACAGACAAATTTATCTGGCTGCAAAATCGCCAAGTGTGGACATTCTCCGTACTGTGTAACCAGCTAGAAAAACGCCAAAACTGGTTAAAAATTGCCAGCAACGGGGCTAATTTCCTTGCTAAACATGGTAGAGATGCTGAAGGTAACTGGTACTTTGCCTTAACCCGTGCAGGTCAGCCACTGGTTCAACCCTACAATATCTTTTCTGATTGCTTTGCGGCAATGGCTTTCAGTCAATATGCACTCGCTAGCGGCGAAGACTGGGCAAAAGATGTAGCGATACAGGCTTATAATAACGTTTTGCGCCGTCAGGATAACCCAAAGGGTAAGTACACCAAAACTTATCCAGGTACACGCCCGATGAAATCCTTAGCTGTACCGATGATTTTAGCCAACCTGACCCTAGAAATGGAATGGTTGTTATCCAGCGAAACCCTCGAAACTGTCTTGGATGCAACTGTTCAGGAAGTAATGACCGATTTCCTTGACAAAGAACGCGGTCTGATGTACGAAAATGTTGCTCCCGACGGTTCCCACATTGATTGTTTTGAAGGACGTTTAATTAACCCCGGTCACGGGATTGAAGCGATGTGGTTTATTATGGATATCGCCCGCCGTCGCCAGGACACAAAAACAATTAACCAAGCCGTTGATGTGGTGCTAAATATCCTCAATTTTGCTTGGGATAGTGAATATGGCGGCTTGTATTACTTTATGGATGCAGAAGGTCATCCGCCACAACAACTGGAATGGGATCAAAAACTGTGGTGGGTGCATTTAGAGTCTTTAGTTGCATTGGCGATGGGTTATCGTTTGACCCGGCGGGAAGAATGCTGGGAATGGTATCAAAAGTTGCATGATTACGCTTGGTCACACTTCGCCGATCCCCAACATGGAGAATGGTTTGGCTACCTAAATCGGCGCGGGGAAGTGCTGTTAAACCTCAAAGGCGGTAAATGGAAGGGGTGTTTTCACGTACCGCGCGCGTTGTATTTATGCTGGCAACAATTTGAGGACTTGGGTTCGCAATCAGTTTAATTTTTGTCATTTGTCATTTGTCATTTGTCATTTGTCATTTGTCATTTGTCATTTGTCATTTGTCATTTGTCATTTGTCATTACTCATTACTCATTACTCATTACTCATTACTCATTACTCATTACTCATTACTCATTACTCATTACTCTTTGTCATTTGTCATTTGCAACTACTTTTCCTATTCCCTTGACCCTTGACCCTTGACTTTTGTTAAATTAAAAGCAGTTCTATGGGATGGATGTCTTATGGTTGTGACACCGAAGCGATTCACAATTGACGAATATCATCGGCTGATTGAACTCGGTTTTTTAACAGAGGGCGATCGCATTGAGTTAATTAGAGGAGAATTGATCCAAATGGTTGCAAAAGGAACACCGCATACAGTTTGTGGTGCTATTCTATGCCAACAACTTGATCGGCTGTTAGCAGATAGGGCTACTGTTCGCGCACAAGATCCAATTACTCTACCCAATAATAGCGAGCCAGAGCCAGATGTCGTTATCGCACAAGGGAATCACCTTGACTATCTTGCTCATCATCCCTATCCTGAAGATATTTTACTTGTTGTTGAAATTTCAGATTCTACATTGATATATGACCAAACCAAAAAGCTAAGTTTGTATGCAGAAGCTGGAATTTTAAATTATTGGATTGTGAATTTAAATGCTCGTCAATTAGAGCGTTACAGTCAACCTTATCAAACTGCTCAAGGGGAGTTTGGCTATGTCAATAAGCAAATTTTTCTATCTAATCAATCAGTGACAATTCCTGGATTTGCAGATGCTTTATTAGACCTGAGTCGAATTTTTCCACCAAGTGGAATTGGAGAGTGATTTGGGGATTGCTGCAACTACGCCTGTCGTAAACATCGCTCTTATCTAAAAAAGAACATGAATCAAAGCTAAAATAATTTAGTATCTAGTTATTATTCCTAAGCTGATATGAGCGTAGCCCAATTGTTACCGACGTTGCGAAATCTTTCTCGTGCAGAAAAATTACAGATCATGCAGTTTTTAGTTCAAGAATTAGCCGCCGAAGAAGAAGCATTGTTGCTGAAACCAGGAACAACCTATCATGTGTGGTCTCCATATAATTCCCATGATGCGGCTCAGAAACTAGCCGCACTGCTCGAAGAAGACAAGCAGGTAAACGATGCTTAATGCTCAAAGGTTTCCCTTCATCGAAGGACGTGATGTATTTGGCGATATTGACGCAGTACCGTGCTTACCTCTGACACTAATTTACCGAAATTCTGTTGTAGAAGTTGCAGGGTTGTTAGACACTGGAGCCAGCATCAATGTTTTGCCATACAGTATAGGTATTCAGCTAGGAGCCGTTTGGGAAGAGATGAATACCTCCGTACAACTGGCTGGAAATCTTGCACCCGTAGAAGCAAAAGGATTAGTTGTGTCAGCCCAAATCGGCGCTTTTGCACCTGTGCGATTGGTGTTTGCTTGGAGCTTTACTGATGATGTGCCATTACTATTGGGGCGTATGAATTTTTTTCTGGAATTTGATGTCTGTTTCTACCGTTCCCAAATAGCATTTGAATTACGTCCAAAGTCTTAAGCTAACCGATTTGACACCTTATGGCACGCGATCGCAATCTATCGCCACAGTTTTATACAGACCAAGCGTAAAAATTAAGCTACCATATCCCCAATTGCCATTGTGCAAGGTATGTGGGGAGTAAAGCAGATGACGGAAAATATTAAGACACAGGATACAGACAATCTAATTATCATTGCCGACCAATTCACGCACACAGGGAAGGTTACAGGAATTAAATGCTTTGGCAATGGCAATATAAATGATACCTTCCTCGTTACCCTAGATTCTTTACAAGCAAAGCATTTTATCCTACAGCGCATCAATACGCGGGTGTTTAATCAGCCAGAATTGGTGATGCGTAATATGTGTATCTTCACCGAGCATGTTCACCAGCGTTTACAACAATCGCCCCTCAACCGTCGTTGGGAAGTTCCCCGTGTGTTGTTAACTAAGGATGCTCAAGACCATTACAAAGATGCTGACGGCTCCTTTTGGCGAGGAATCAGCTTTATTGAAAACTCCCAATCATTCGACACCTTGCAAGATGGGTCACGCGGGAGCGAAGTCGGCTATGCTTTGGGTATGTTTCATAACCTCATCAGCGACCTATCCCCAGAAAAACTCGCCGACACTTTAGAAGGGTTCCATATCACACCGCGCTACCTTCAGCAATACGAGGAAGTTTTAGCGAAAACTAGCGTGAGTAAATCAGCAGAAGTCAATTATTGTTTACAATTTGTGAGCGATCGCACCACTTTTGCACATATTCTAGAAGATGCCAAAGCCACAGGTAAGCTACCATTGCGCCTCATGCACGGCGATCCGAAAATTAATAACGTCATGTTCGACATTGACACCGACAAAGCCGTTAGCGTTATCGACCTAGACACCGTTAAGCCAGGTTTAGTACATTACGACATAGGCGATTGTTTGCGTTCCGGTTGCAATCCCGCCGGCGAAGAAACTCAACAATGGGAAACTGTCTATTTTGAGCCGGAACTTTGCCAAAGCATACTGCAAGGATACCTTGGTGTAGCCAAAGAATTTCTCACTGAGAATGATTATACCTATATATACGACGCCATCCGTTTGATTACATTTGAGTTGGGACTGAGATTTTTCGCTGATTATTTAGCAGGAAATGTTTATTTCAAAGTCAAGCACCCAGAACATAACCTTTCTAGGGCGCTTGTGCAGTTTGCGCTGACAAAGAGCATTGAAGCGCAAGAAGCAACAATTCGCAAGATTATTCAAGAAATGAAATGAACAAACAGACATTTTCCCTCCAACCCTTCGGCGCAAGTGAGCCACCTAATTTGAAAATAGAGGGTAATATTTCCCGTAATGAAAATTTACTCAGCATCAGTTACGCGCTTGTAGGCGATATCAAAGAAGTTGAAATTGCTGCGCCATCAGACACACCAGCGCGAAAGCATGAACTGTGGGAACATACCTGTTTTGAGTTTTTCTTTGGCGTCAAGAATTCGCCGCAGTATTGGGAATTCAACCTTTCCCCAGCGGGACACTGGAATATATATCATTTTGATGACTACCGTCAAGGGATGGTTGAGGAAACAAGTTTGACAAAACTTCCATTTAGTGTAAATCAGCTATCAGATGGTTTAACACTGGCGATAGATGTCGATTTAGATAAATTAAATATAAATAAAATTATTCCCCCAGAACAAGCCCTAGAAATTGCCATTACCACCGTCATCAAAGGCAAAGATGGTAAAGTGACATACTGGGCTTTGACTCATCCAGGCGCCGAGGCTGACTTTCACCGTCGGGATAGTTTCGTCATCGAATTGGGGACATAATACATAGAGGAATAAGAGCAAACCAACCCTTGAAAAATCATGAACATCCAACTGAAGCCCGAAGAAGAGCAATTTATTCAAACACAAATTGCCAGAGGTAAATATGAAAATCCGGAAGCAGTTATTAGTATAGCACTAAAACTATTAGGAGAGTGGGAAGAAGGCTATCAAAATTGGGTTGAAGAAACCCGTCAAAAAGTGGAAGTCGCTGCTGAACAGTTGGATAGAGGTGAAGGAATTGACGGGGAAGTCGTAGTCGAGCGACTACGGGAGAAACTGCGTAAAGCAAGAGAGCAGCAAGGATGAAACAACACATTATCTCCCCAGAGGCAAATCAAGATTTAGAAGAAATTAATTATTACTTTGATGGTAAACAGACCCGCGTTTTCGGGGTTTAGCAATGCTGTAAGGGTTTAGCAATGCTAAACCCCTACGACATCTCCGGTTTTTTGCAGCCTATATTTTGTGTTTTTTGTCAATGCGTAAGTCCTAAGAACTTTAAAAGCATAAGCAAGCTGGATTAATCCGCGTATTTTTACTGAACTAAGTTAGTAAAAGCAGGTTTGCGAGTTGCAAAAGTTAAAATACGAGTCAAAAACTTAATTTGCGAGTCGCAAAAGTTAAAATACGAGTCAAAAACTTAATTTGCGAGTCGCAAAAGTTAAAATACGAGTCAAAAACTTAATTTGCGAGTCGCAAAAGTTAAAATACGAGTCAAAAACTTAATTTGCGAGTCGCAAAAGTTAAAATACGAGTCAAAAACTTAATTTGCGAGTTGCAAAAGTTAAAATACGACTCCGTGACTCGTATTTCTTTGTCGCTAAACTTTTGCTACCACTCCTCCATTTGGTAGTTCAAATGTCGTTGTCGTAATTGGTAGATTTTCATCGGGGACGGTGGGTTTATCCAGTACCGATTCCGGTAAAAGTCGAAAGTTAGTCAGCCAGCGATCGCGGTTCAAGTCGCAGAGAACATAACCGCGCTGGCGACCGTTGAAATATTTCACCCAAGGGTTTTCGGGCAGAGCCTTTTCGATCCTATCGCTGGCGGTAAAATTAGACGTAATCGAAGTACCAACAAATTCAGTACCCACTACAGCAGACTCGGGATTATTAAAATCTGCGAGCAGGTTACTAACCCAACTAGAATGAGTATCACCGCTAATAACCACTGGATTATTGGGTTTGCGTTGTTGCAAAAACTTGAGAATCCGCGAGCGTGCAGCTACATAACCATCCCAAGCATCGAGGTTAAAAGATGTTTTTTCACCTTCAGTCGAATCATATTGGGTAAAAACCACCTGTTGGGCAATAACATTCCAGCGTGCTTGCGAGCGAGTGAGTCCAGCAAACAACCATTGTTCTTGCTTTTTTCCCGTCATCGTCGCACTTGGAGAAAGGGCTTCGTCGCAGCGGGGTTTTATACCGTCGTTACAAGGTTGGTCGGAGCGATACTGTCGAGTATCGAGAACGTTGAATTCTACCAAATCGCCGAAGGTGAGCCGGCGGTATAACTGCATTTTGTCTCCAGTTGGTTTTGCTCCTAAGCGCAAAGGCATATGTTCGTAATATGCTTGAAAAGCCGCAATCCGCCGTGCGAGAAACTGTTGCGGTGATTGTTTGTCTGGGTCTTGAGGAATATTACCAGCCCAATTGTTGTTTACTTCGTGGTCGTCCCAAGTCACCGCCCAAGGAGCATGGGCGTGGGCTGCTTGTAAATTTGGGTCAGTTTTGTATAAAGCATAACGATTGCGGTATTCATCTAACGTTACAATTTCTGCACCGTTATGCTGCCTAATTGTATTGGGTCTTGCTTGCCCTTCATATATATAGTCGCCAACGTGAATAATTAAATCCAGGTCTTCCCGTGCCATGTGCTTATAAGCCGCATAGTATCCGCTTTCCCAATTTTGGCAGGAAGCAAACGCAAAACGGAAGCGTTCGGTTTTTTGTCCTGGTGCTGGTGCTGTCCGAGTGCGACCAATTGGACTTACTTGAGTGCCTGTTTTAAATTGATACCAATACCATCGTCCGCTTTCGAGTCCGCGCACGTCAACATGTACCGAATGTGCGAGTTCAGGGGTGGCGATCGCCTGACCGCGTTGTACAATTTTACTCATCTTCTCATCCAGCGCAACTTGCCATTGCACGGGGACATTAACTGAAGGCATTCCACCCCCATTCAATGGGTCGGGAGCCAGCCGCGTCCACAGTAGCACGCTCGATGGTAGGGGATCGCCCGATGCAACACCAAGGCTGAATGGATCGGATTTAAATTTGGGTTGAGCGATAACTTTACTGAAAGATGATTGAGCGAGCGTGCTTGCTGTGACAATTCCCGCACCGTATATAAAGCGTCGGCGGTTGAATTGTGTAAATAGCAGCCGCTCCAAATCCCAAGGTTTCATCCTCGACACCTTTGTAGCAACGCCAAAATCATAAACCAAAATAGTGCTGTTTTGTTGGACTTTGGACATCAGATAACTTGTTGCCCAATAGATTTACTGATAAATAAAAATTTACATCGCATAAATATCACAATACAAATTTATTACTTCACGACCACCAAAGAGAAAATCACCGACTTTATTCTTAACCGATGTATCTCTTGCCATTTATTAACTCAAGCATCACAAAACCCTGATAAATCCTGGCATAAAAAACCAGCAGATGCATGTTAATGTTTTAATTTCGTTGTCTTCCCTTCGTGCTTTAGCCTATGCATCTGCATTATTTACACCCCCAACACCTTGAGGAATTAGTCAATGACAGTAGTATAGATTTACACTTAACCCAACTCAATTTTATGTCTCTCGATGGGAGTAATGCCTATGATTATCTGCTGATTTCTGATCTCATCCCGCGCACCAACAGCGGTATGGTAAAAAGTGGTTGGTTACAGCGTTATAATCACGTTACTGAAGGCGGTTGGTGGTGTTCTGGACTAGATCCCCTGAATGATTGGGAAATGATGGAGTGGGGATGCTTTAAGCCAAACCAACCCCGACAGAATCAAAAAGGTAAATCGATTAAATATGAGCATCCCCCCAGCACGCCAACGCGGCTATTTTGTCTGCGGGTACCGCTGCAGGTCTGGGAGCAAGTCGCCGAGCGTTATCATCTCACCATGCCAAATCATATCAGCATTGATGCCAATGGCGAAGCTGTAGGCTTTTGGGAATGGGTGAGGGAACAGAACATACCCGTGGTGATTTGCGAAGGGGTGAAAAAAGCAGCAGCGCTGTTGACTCAAGGTTACGCAGCTATTGCAATTCCGGGAATTACTAGTGGTTATCGGGTTGTCAAAGATGAATTTGGTAAAGTTACCCGTCGTCAGCTAATTCCTGATTTAGCAGTGTTTGCTATTAAACAGCGTAGCTTTTATATTTGCTTTGATTTTGAAACTCAACCTAAAACAATAGCAGCCGTTAATAATGCTATTTCACAACTTGGTAGTTTATTTCAAGAGAAAAATTGCCCTGTCAAAGTTATTGAATTACCGGGAATAGAAAAAGGCGTAGATGAGTTTATCGTCGCTAAAGGTGCTAGTAGCTTCGAGAAAATTTATCGCCAAAGTGTAGATTTAGAAGTTTATCTTGCTCAAACAAAACCCCATACCGAGTTAACTATTCCCGCTGCACTTACTGTCAACTGTCCTTATTTAGAGAATATACCTTTCCCTACATCTGGATTAGTGGGAGTAAAATCAGCAAAAGGGACTGGTAAAACCACAGGACTGCAAGCAGTTGTTAAACAAGCCAAAAGCAGAAATCAACCTATTTTATTAATTACTCACAGAATCCAATTAGGACGCTTTTTGTGTGATAAAATAGGTATCCAGTGGGGGATGGCGAGACTTGGAGATAAGGAAGATGCAAAAGTTATTTTTCCCAATCCCCCATCCCTGGTCACTGAGCGGAGCCGTTCGCGTAGCGTCTCGCAGAGAAGTGCAATTCCCAATACCCAATACCCCATACTTCGGCTTCGCTCAGTACAAGTGCCCAAATCCTTCGGTTTATGCGTTGATTCTCTTTGGAAATTGAATCCAGAAGATTGGCAAGGGGCGATAATAATTTTAGATGAAGTTGAGCAGTCTTTATGGCATTTACTCAACAGCAATACTTGTAAACAAAAGCGTGTTAAAATATTAAAAATATTTCAGCAATTAATTTCAACAGTTTTGGCAACTGGGGGGTTAGTGATTGCCCAGGATGCCGATTTATCGAATGTTTCTCTAGAATATTTGCAAGGATTAGCCGGAAGTAAAATCACGCCTTGGCTAATTATCAATCAATGGCAACCCCAGCGCGGCTGGGATGTAACTTTTTATGATTCTCCCAACCCAACACCGCTAATTCATCAGTTAGAATTAGATTTACTCGCCGGACGTAAATGTTATGTGACTACCGATAGTCGCACCGGGCGTTACAGTTGTGAAACCATTGAACGTTATCTCAAAGAACGTTTAGAAAAATTACGGCGACAATTTCCGACAACTCTCGTCATTAGCAGTCATACTACTAATACACCCGGTCACGCAGCGGTTGATTTTGTCGCAGCAATTAATCAAAAAATTTCTGAATATGACGCCGTTTTTGTCACTCCTAGTATCGGCACAGGAATTAGTATTGATGTCCAACATTTTGACCGAGTTTACGGAATTTTTCAAGGCGTAATTCCCGACTCAGAAGCGCGACAAGCCTTAGCCAGAGTCCGCGATAATGTGCCGCGTATTGTCTGGTGTGCGAAGCGAGGTATTGGTTTAATTGGCAGTGGTAGTACCAATTATCGCCTGTTGTCTGATTGGTATCAAGAAAATCAAAAAGATAATTTAGCTTTGCTGAGTCCCTTACATAAAATAGATGTAGATTTACCCTTAGTTTATGACCCAGTGCATTTGCGGACTTGGGCAAAATTGTCAGCCAGGGTTAATGCTTCTATTCGCCTTTATCGTCAATCGATGGAAGAAGGCTTAATTGCTGACGGTCATCAAATCTGGACGCGCAGTAATGCTGTTCACAATAATATTATTCGCGATTTACGCCTAGCATTATTTGCGACAGATTCCGAGGATGTAGAAACTCGCAAGCGGTTAATTTTAGAAATTTTCAAAGTCGAAAAAGATTGGGAACAAAGTCGCCAAAAAGCCAAAGAAATTAAACGCAAAATCAAAGACATTAAGCAACGCAACCAACTTGCGGGAGCTAACGCTGTCGCCGATGCTAGGGATATTGATTATGTCGAATATGACCAGCTATTAGCCAAGCATTCCTTAACTGATGAAGAACGTCACCAAATCCATAAATATATCATCAGACAAAGATATGGTATTCAAGTTACCCCCACACTAAAATTGCAAGACGATAAAGGATATTATGCTCAATTGTTGACTCACTATTATCTCACCCACGAAAGTGAATATTTTCACATCAGAGATGAGCAAGAATGGCAACAGCAATTATATTGGGGGGAAGGTAAAGTTTTTCTGCCAGATTTAAAAACATACACCCTGAAAGTTGAAGCGATGAGAGCTTTAGGAATGGTGCAATTTATCGAATCAGCCAGAGAATTTCGAGAAAATGATGCTGATTTAGTTATCCTAAAAAATGTAGTGATTCAGAATAGTAAACACATCAAACGGGCGCTTGGTATTAACTTAGTGCGGGAAAAAGAGCAGATTTCCTCCATCAAAATCCTCAACCGACTATTGAATTTATTGGGCTTGAAGCTGGTGCAGGTCAATCAGGTTTATCAAATCGACCCAGAAATGCTCTATGATGGTAGAGAGAAAATCTTTGCAGTGTGGTATCAACGGGATGAGTTGATGTTGGCTAAAGTCAAGAGTGTTGGCGGTGAAATGACAGATTATTCTGCAGACTGGAAACTTGAGAATATACAATCTCAGAATATTTGTAAGTTGACTTGAAGAACGTAGACGCAGCCTTCTCGGAGAGCGTTGTAAGGGTTTAGCAATGCTAAACCCCTACGACATCTCCGGTTTTTTGCAGCACATATTTTGTGTTTTTTGTAAATGCGTAAGTCCTATCCCAGTCACAGACTCCATCTCGTTCCCAGTCTCAGACTCCATCTCGTTCCCAGTCTCAGACTGGGAACGCATTAAAGGAGGCTCCGCCTCCAATACAGGTAAGTTAGGCTCGAATGATATACACTGTAGGGGCACGGCATTGCCGTGCCCTTACGGGAAATCTATATGTATCAGATCTTTCCAACTCCCCACAGACTACAGAGTTTTAGCATCTGACGCACCCTACTAATGTGCCAGTTGCGTAACTCCTAATTTATTTCCCCGCTCAAAACCTACGCAATATTGCTATCCCGCGTCATTCCAAGCTCTAATTGTTTCTATGACAATACCAGCAGGAGCAAATAAAACCTTTACCGTCTCAATACCTGCTGCTGTCACCGCTCTTTTCAACCGTATTTTGAGTGTTGGATGACTTTGGATGACTTGCTCAATCGCTTGCTTATTCTTAAGTATCGGATGGCTCTCAACAGCTTGAGCAACAATTGGCTGCGCCTCAATAGGCGTTGGTTTATTCTGCTCTATTTGAGCCAGCAATTGCTCAAGCAGTTTTTCTAATTCAGCAATATCTGCTTGCGAGTAATTATGTTGAGTACCAATATTATCACCTTCAATATTTCCAGTAACGCTACCTGTAATGTTGTGAAAGGTTGCACCGCTTAAATCAATTTTAGGTTGGTCTGACATAGTTTTAAAATGTTCGGTAAGTTCGTTTAGAGGTTTGATCAACGGATGACTCTTATTCTCCTCGATTGGAGGAGTCTGAGTGATGTCATAATTATAAAACTTGCAGCGCTCTTGAATGTTTAAAATAATATTGTGATTATCAGTAATCCCATTTAATAGTAACTTCCATATTTGAGCCAGATTTTTAGCCTCAGCAATTTTTTTTAAGGCAGATTCGGCACTCATACAAACAAATACATCTGCATCTTGTAAAGCATTAATTAACTCATGTACTGCCCCCTCATTGCCGATTTTTCCTAATGCTTCTGCGGCACTCCTGCGAACATCTGAATCTGCATCTTGTAAAGCCTTAATTAACGCATCCACTGCCCGCTTATTGCCGATTCGTCCTAATGCTTCTGCGGCTCTACTACGAACATTTGAATCTCCATATTGTAAAGCATTAATAAACGCATCTACTGCCCGCTCATTGCCGACTTGTTCTAATGCATATGCGGCACTCCTACGAACATCTAAATTTGCATCTTGTAAAGCGTTAATCAACGCATTCACTGCCCGCTTATTGCCGATTTTTCCTAATGCATATGCGGCTTTGCTAACAATAGTTGAATCTGCATCTTCTAAAGCGTTAATAAACGCATCTACTGCCCGCTCATCGCCGATATTTCCTAATGCATATGCAGCACTCCTGCGAACATTTGAATCTCCATATTGTAAAGCATTAATTAACGCATCTACTGCCCGCTTATTGCCGATTCGTCCTAGTGCTTCTGCGGCACTTACACTTATGCGAACATCTGAATCCGCATCTTGTAAAGCCTTAATCAACACATCAACTGCCCGCTCATTGCCGATTTTTTCTAATGCATATGCGGCACTCCTCCGAACATCTAAATTTGCATCTTTTAAAGCGTTAATTAACGCATCTACTGCCCGCTCATCGCCGATTCGTTCTAATGCTTCTGCGGCACTCCTCCGAACATCTACATTTGCATCTTTTAAAGCCTTAATTAACGCATCTAGTGCCCGCTCATTGCGAATTTTTCCTAATATACATACGGCATTAATAACAATATTTGAATCTGTAGCTTGTAAAGCGTTAATCAACGCATCCACTGCCCGCTCGTTGCCGATTTTTCCTAATGCATATGCGGCACTGCTACCAACATCTGAATCTACATCTTGCAAAGCGTCAATCAACGCATCCACTGCCCGCTCATTGCCGATTTTTCCTAATGCATATGCGGCAATCCTATGAATATCAGAATCTGCATCTTGTAAAGCGTCAATCAACACATCTACTGCCCGCTCATTGCCAATTTTTCCTAATGCATATGCGGCACTCCTACGAATATCTGAATCTGCATTTTGTAAATCCTTAATCAAGTCATCTACTGCCTGCTCATTGGGGATTTTTCCTAATGCGTATACGCTATTATTACGAACCGATGAATCTGCATATTGTAAAGCTTTTGTAACCTCATAGACTGCCCACCCATTGCGGATTTCTTTTAAGGCATATTCGGCACTATTACGAACCGATGAATCTGCATCTTGTAAAGCCTTAGTTAACGCATCTAATGCCCGCTCATTGCCGATTTTTCCTAATGCATATGCGGCACTCCTACGAACATATGAATCTGCATCTTGTAAGCTTTTAATTAAAAAGTCAATAGCGAAATTGGATCGCGTCTCGCGGAGAAAATGTATCTTTAATATTTCACGAATGTTTAAATCTATGATTAAACTAACTGTTTGCTTCTGAAACTCCTGCTTTACCTCTCCTGTCAACCTGGCTCCTAACAACAAATCAACTTCCAGCGATAAGTTCACAATCTTCTCAGCTTGCTGGAGACTATCCACCAAAGCCAACATTAGCGCCAGGGGTTCTGTCCACTTTAAGTAATTGAGATAATTCCGTTTTAGTTGGTCATCATTGAGTGTTGGTAATTGTCGCAGCAAGTATTCGGCGGCGTAATATTCTTGTAGCAATTGGTGGCGGAATTCAATTTTGTTATTGCTGACTGGTTGGATGAGGTGATGCTTTAGCAAATCGTTTAACCAGTTTTTAGCACAATTGTAGGGGTCAGGTCTCTTTTTCTGCTCTAAAAATTCACCGAGAATATCCTCAGCTTCTTTCTTGGATATAGTCAGGCGCAGTTCTGTTGGCGCACCGCTATCCATCATCTGGAAAGCTAACTTTTGCAATAAGTCAGAACACCAATTATGATAAGCCTCAGAGGCTGGAACATCACCTTTAAGTTGTGTGTCATAGATATAGGCAAAGTTCTGAAACGCCGACCCCAAATTAGTAGGAATTTTACCGTTTTCTTGGGCATAAACTCGGCATAGCATCCACAATAGTAGGGGGGTTTCGGCAAATTTCCGCAGGCGATTATTTAATTGTTTTAACATCTGCTCAGAATTTTGCTCCAGATACCTGCGGACAAAATTCTGCATTTGAGTTTCTGTCAGGGGTTGCATTTCTAGTTGTTTGGTAATACCAAAGTCTCCCCCAAGACTCAAATCTCGTGTGGTGAAAATCATCGGTGTCCGGCTATATTGTCGCCGAAATTCTTTTAGCTCTTTTCTGGAATCATCATTGGGTAATTCGTTCAAGCCATCAACTAGCAATAATAATTTTTGACTTTTGAGCAGGCTTTCAATTTCATCTTTCTGCAGTGTTAAGCCATGTTCATCAAAAAAATTCTCAATGAGAGCTAGTACAGAATTTTGATATTCACGCAATCTCACCAGTACGGGTATGTGAACTAACCCCTCAACTCCCTTGTTTGCTTCTTCCCATAACAGTCTTTCTAAGGCGGTGGATTTTCCGGAGCCTGGTTTACCTACTAATAATACATGATTGGTCGCATATTTACGTATAGCCTCAATTACGGGTAGGCGCTCAGGTTTTTCTTGTTTTTCTTGTTTTTCTTGATTCTGTAAGCTTTGCACCATCAACCTCATATCAAAGGTTTCGCGCTGCTTGCCTTCCGTATCCGTTAAAGTGTATACATTCGCCCTGTCATAATAATCAGCGGCGATAGTTTCGAGATAGGTTTGCAGCTCTTGATGGGGTATATTTACCATATCGACAGGCTAGCTTGGTAATTATCGGCACAATGGGCTTCCAACTCAAAAATATCCTATCGCATTTGCAGAAGCTTTAGCATTGGGAATCAACTCAAGCCACAGAAGCAACCCTGATACCTATAGATTTCTCGTAGGGGCACGGCACTGCCGTGCCCTTACCAACATATTGGTATCATGATTAAAGTGAAACGGTATAACCAATGACAAATGACCAATAACAAACGCTATTGCAATCAGTCTAATATAGAAATAACAGGGTTATTTTATGAAAAATCAGGGTATTAAACGGGAATGACAGAGCATACAATATTGATTACAGGATGTAATCGTAGACTTGGCTATTTACTAAGTTGTCATTTTTTGGCGCGAGGTTTTTCTGTTTTAGCGCATTATCGCACTCCATCCGCCGAAACAGAATGGTTACAGAACCAAGGCGCAATTTTATTACAAGCAGATTTTAGTTATCCTGAACAAATCATTAATCTAATTGAAAAAGTGAAATTTCAGACAGATAAATTACGTGCTATTGTTCACAATGCTTCTACTTTTTGTCTTAATGAAACCACAATAGAGGCAATGTTAAACCAGTATGATGCTTTATATCGTGTTCACATGGTAGCTCCAGCATTGATTAATACTGAATTAAAAGCGCATCTGGAACGAGGGGCGCAACCTTATGCAGATATTATTCATATTACTGATATTTATGCCAATCGCCCTGATCCCAATTTTTCCCTTTACTGTTCGACAAAAGCTGGTCTGGAGAATTTAAGCCTTTCTTTCGCCAAAAGCTTTGCACCCAAGATTAAAGTTAATACTATTCAACCGGGTTTAGCTAAGTTTTTGTCAACCCATGACGAGGTTCAGAAAGAGAAAACTTTAAGTCAAATACCTTTGGGACGGGAAGGAGGTTTTGAGCCAATCATTGAGACAGTGGATTATTTATTGTCCAACCAGTATGTTACGGGTAGTGTGATCAAAGTAGATGGTGGTTTTTCACTAGACTAATTTAAAACTTACGCAGGAGCTACCACCTTACCTCATGACGAGCGGAGCGTAGTAATCGCAAAGGCTGATTTTTCGTCACAACTGCGTAAGTCCTATTACTCCCTTCCCGGTCTAAGATTACCTATAATTTTCCTTCTTTGCGCCTTTGCGCCTTCTCTGCGAGACGCTACGCGAATGCGTGAGCTAAAAATTATTTCCCTACGGGACGCTCCGCGAACGGTAATCTTCCAGCGGTTCGGGAGTAATTATCGGAGCGCTATTAGCGGAGCTTTCCCGCAGGGTAGCGCAACTACGAACAAATCAAGTTACCCAGCATTGTTAGCTTGGTGCTAGAATCATTTTTCTCAATCTTGCATTTTCTCAATAAGGCTAGTCCCGCGATTTCAAACTATTTGTTTAGCCGGATAAATTTTTAGATACCCCTAAATCCACACGATATGATACCAGCTTCCGGGGCACGGCATTGCCGTGCCCCCACTCGCTCCTACATGTGTCAGCGTTTTAGTGGTATTGTATAAGACTTTGAAATCGCGGGACTAGGGTGGGCACTGCCCACACTACGAAATAATAATGATTATGGACTTTAATTTTCGCAATAAGATGCAATACGATTTTATTGGTGATATTTTCCGAAGATCCTCCACACCCCCGATAGAGGTTTGGGAAAGATCAAAAATTAACTGAACCGTATTGCAATAAGATCATGGTGCAAGATATGAATTTCAAAACTTGTCGTGAACAATCCCGATGCTTACAGTTAGGGACTGTCAAAACCCCAAAAAAGTTATATGAATGCTGAAGATTATTTAAACCAGGGATTAAACAAAAATTTACAAGGGGATTATCAAGAAGCGATCGCCGCTTACACCCAAGCGCTAGAGCTAAATCCCGACTATGCAGAAGCTTACTATAATCGCGGTATTATCCGCAGTGGTACTCTCAAAGATTATCACGGTGCGATCGCCGATTTTCAACGGGCAATAGAAATCAATCCCAATTTGGCTACAGCCTACTGCAACCGAGGGAATGCGCGTTACTCTTTAGAAGATTATGAGGGTGCGATCGCCGATCATCATCTGGCTTTACAAATCAATCCCAATCTGGCTGAATCTTATCACGGTCGCGGTAATGCTTACTTTGCTTTGGGAAATTATGACCAAGCAATTGCCGATTATCACCAAGCAGTCGAGATTAATAGCCAATTAACTGATTATATCACAATTGATATTGCCAATGCCTACCATAATCGCGGTGTGGCTCGTTGCGATTTAGGCGATAATCAGGGAGCGATCGCCGATTTTAACCAAGCTTTGCAACTACATCCTAATTTTGCCGCCGCTTATAGCAATCGCGGTAATATTCACCATCTTTTAGGAGAATATCACCAAGCGATGGCTGATCACGAACAAGCATTGCAGTTAGCTCCTCATCTAGCGGAGGCTTATCATAACCGAGGTAATGCCCGCTATGCTTTAGCAGACTATCACGGAGCGATTGCCGATTACAACCGCACCCTAGAAATTAACCCCAATTTTGCGGGAGCATACTATAATCGCGGTCTAGTTTTCGCTCACCTCAAAGACTATCACCGCGCTATCGCCGATTTTAATCTAGCAATTCAATTAAATCCTGATGATGTCCAAGCATACTGCGAACGCGGTCTAGTTCGTAGCGCTCAGGGAGACTATCAAGGCGCAATTACAGATTATAATCAGGCATTGCAAGAAAATCCCACCCTAGCTTTAGTCTACGGCTTTCGCGCAAATGCTCGCCGCCGACTCGCAGACTATCAAGGCGCCATTGAAGACAGTAATCGACTACTACAACTCAATCCTCATCTGGCCCAGGGATACTGCGATCGCGCTGCAGCTCGTCGTTGTTTAGCAGATTATCAAGGAGCAATTAGAGATTATAGCACAGCATTGCAAATTAATCCTAATTTAGGCGAAGCTTACTATGGTCGAGGTATTGCCCACGAAGGATTAGAAGATTTCCCAGAAGCAATAGCAGATTACACACTCGCTATCGAGATTGCGCCTAACTTTTCTGCAGCTTACTGCAATCGCGGTAACGCCCATCGCCTTTTAGGAGATGAAAGACGAGCGATCGCCGATTACACCCAAGCATTAAAAATTCATCCCGATTTAATTGAAGCCTATTATAACCGAGGTTCTACCCGCTATACCATAGAAGATTATCAAGGTGCGATCGCCGATTACACCCAAGCCTTGCGACTAAATCCCGACTCTGCCACATTTTACAGCGCTCGCGGTAATGCTCGCTATGCCACAGAAGACTATCAAGGAGCCAAAGAAGATTACAATCAAGCAATTGCTATCGACTCCAGCCTTGCTGAAGACTGGTTCAACCGAGGTCGCAGCCGTTCTTGGTTGGGAGACTTAAAAGGAGCCATAACAGACTTAAACCAAGCCTTGCTGCTTCAGCCTGATTGGGCTACAGCCTATATAGTCCGCGCTGATGTCCGCCGGAAC
Organism: Gloeotrichia echinulata CP02; assembly: GCA_038087035.1. Classification (NCBI taxonomy): domain Bacteria; kingdom Bacillati; phylum Cyanobacteriota; class Cyanophyceae; order Nostocales; family Gloeotrichiaceae; genus Gloeotrichia; species Gloeotrichia echinulata. Next base: position 1,741,707 of record CP051187.1, read on the forward strand.
TTAGGCGACTATCAAGGCGCAATTGCCGATTTCGAGAAATCCGCTGACCTATATTATACAGTAGGCAACACACAATATTCTCGTCAAATTCGCGAATTGATCAGAGAACTTCAGGAGCAGCAGGATTGACACTGTAGACACTGTAGGGTGCGTGACGCAGCGATAAATATTGTACGCAGTCGCAAGACTTATGGCGTCACGCACCATTATTTAAATGTGACACGTAAGTAAGTCCTATGATATCTAAACTAATAAATAAAACAATATGAAAAAGATTACACCAACGGAATTGAGTAATAATATTGATCGTCTACTGGATGAGATACTAGAAACAGGTATTCCATTAGAAATTAACAAAAATGGAAAGTTGTTAAAAATTGTTCCTATAGAAAAAAAAGATAAACTTAAAAATTTGACTTTTAAACCGGATGTCATTCAAGGAAACCCAGACGATTTAGTCAATATCAGTTGGGAGAGTTTCTCAAGAGTCAAGTGTCAAAAGTAGGACTTTACAGCCATTTTCAGGTAAATAGACCACAGGGTAGGGGCGCAAGGCCTTGCGCCCCTACGAAGATCTGTGGTTCAAATGAATGAAAATCGCTGTAAGTATGATACAAATACGTTGGTAGGGGCACGGCAATGCCGTGCCCCTACTGGCTTCTATATGTATCATAGTTTTGGTGAAATGGTATAAGTCCTAAAAAGATCCGGACTTTTGACACTTGACTCTTGATCTTCAAGACAGAAGATATATAGCGTTTCTCGCCCTAGTGAGGTACATCGGTAAGGGCACGGCACTGCCGTGCCCCTACATCGCGTGATACAATTTTGTACCTCATCTGAATAGGAAGTGCTATATGTGCCAGCTGCGTAAGTCCTGTTATTTTCTGACGCACCCTACAAATTGGATATTTTTTAAATTGGAAGTCCCGAAATTTGAATTCTAAATTTTTGCTTTAGTTTTAGGAATAGCCAAACCTAGGCGAATGCCTATAATTAGCAATGATTACAGGTGCGATCGCCGCTGTCAGACTCAAGCTATAATGTACTCGAAAACGATGCAGCATAAAACCGAAGGTTTTGCATGAAAGTAGCAGTCTTCAGTACTAAAGCCTACGATCGGCAGTTTTTGTCAGCTGCAAATTCTCAAAGTAAACATGAGTTAGTTTACTTTGAACCTCGTCTGAATCGAGATACCGCTATCTTAGCCGCTGGGTTTGCAGCAGTTTGCGTATTTGTCCATGACCAGGTTGATACCCCAACTTTAGAGATTCTCGCCACACATGGGACGCGCCTGGTAGCCCTTCGCTGTGCGGGGTTTAACAATGTGGACTTACAAGCCGCAGCAGACCTAGGAATCACCGTTGTGCGTGTTCCTGCATACTCACCCTATGGGGTGGCAGAACATGCTGTAGGATTGATTTTGAGCCTCAATCGCAAAATACATCATGCTTATAACCGTGTCCGGGAAGGAAATTTCTCCCTAGATAGACTCTTGGGCTTTAACCTGAATGGTCGCACGGTGGGGATTCTCGGCACTGGCAAAATCGGTCTAATTTTGGGACAGATTATGAAGGGGTTTGGCTGTAACCTCTTGGCTTATGATGTGTATCAGAACCCAGAGTTAGAGGCGCTGGGTGGGAAGTATGTCGAATTACCGGAGTTATTTGCTAATTCTGATATTATTTCTCTACATTGTCCCCTGATTCCCGAAACCCATCACCTGATCAACGCCGAGGCGATCGCACAAATGAAACCTGGGATGATGATCATTAATACTAGCCGAGGTGGACTGATTGATACCCAAGCCGTCATCGATGGCTTAAAATCTGGTCAAATTGGCTATCTCGGTGTAGATGTCTACGAACAGGAATCGGAATTGTTTTTTGAGGATTTGTCTGGTGAAATCATTCAAGATGATGTTTTCCAACGTCTGACAACCTTCCCCAACGTACTCATCACCGGACATCAAGCCTTCTTTACGGAAGAAGCTTTACGTAATATTGCTGAAACAACTTTGGCGAATATTACAGATATTGAAGCGAGTCGTCCTTGTCCAAATCAAATCCGCGCTCAACCAGAAGCTGGCGCTAAGGTTTTGGTAAGTTAATCATAGAGCAAAAAGCGATTGCCTACGGCACTGCGCCGAGCGCAATCGCACTAGTATCAAAATTCAAAACGTTATCAGGACTTTGCTAGGGAAATTTCAATTGTCTACATTACTGATACTGCGATTTTTATGAATTTTTCCTAATACAAATGTATGCTACAATAACAATACTATTGCCAATTTTCCCAAATATATCTGAAACCCAATAAAATCGTGACGATATTAATAGGGTTTCAGGGTTTTGGCAATAGTATTGCAATAAAGCTCAGTTTAGTTAAATTCTAGCTTAAAAGAAATTGAGATTACTACTGGAGGTAGATCAAATATGCTAAACCAGTCTATTACCGAAATGAGTTTACAGGATTTAGAATCCTTAATTAATAGAATTGTTGATGAAAAAATTAATCAAATAAATCTCGCTAAACATAACAAAATAGAACAGTCTGAACTTGTTAAAAAAATACATATTTTTCAAGAAAGCTTAAAGCAAAAATATGGTGAATTTTCTGATTTGACAGAATTATTGCGAGAAGATAGAGACAGATGATCACAGATAAGGTTGTCATTGATAGTAGTGTAGCCATTAAATGGTTTATTGCTCAAGATTATTCATTAGAGGCAAATAAAATTCTTGATGCTTATCAATCACAACAAATTACCTTGATTGCTCCAGACTTAATTTATGCAGAAATTGGTAATATTGTTCGGAAAATACAGCGATTTCAAGGTTTAATAAATCAGGACGCTGAGATGATAATTGATTTATTTCAACAAATACAATTAAAAGTATTCCCTGCCGATGAATTATTAAAAGATGCCTATCAGTTTGCAGTGAATTATCAAAGAACTGTCTACGATAGCCTTTACCTAGCTTTAAGCATTAGAGAAAACTGTAAATTTATCACTGCTGATGCAAAATTGTACAATGCCATTTATCCAAAAATACAAAATATTCAACTGATAAAAGATTGGATTTAAGTATGAGCGATCGCTCAACCAAAAATTATCCTCTTGAATCACTTCATGAACCTTGACAATATGCTGAAATTTTTATACCCTTTAATATTTTGTTCAGTGACAGCGTTTTTCAGGTAAATAGACAACGTGGTAGGGGCACAGCACTGCTGTGCCCCTACTTTGGTCTGTGGTTTAAAGAAATGAAAATTGTTGTAATCCTGAATTATGCTGGCTTTAGCATTCTCCCAAATCAGAAGTTTCTAGCCTCAACGTGCCTATTAATGGCATTATGGGATCAACTTCAGCCGTATCTGTCAAAACATGTCCAATAGAGTACGTAGCGTTTTTTGTTGACTCTATTATGAACTCTTCAAGATTATGATTTTGCTGATCATCAGGTAACTTTTCCAATTCTTCGGCAATTAACGTCTGAAAATCTTCGTCACAGTGACTATGCAGATGAACCGCAGCAGCTAGCAGTTCTGCCAGAATCTGGGCTTGTTGGTTAGCAGTTAAACTGGGTAACTGTAACTGATTGATTAAAGCTTGTACTTTTAGGCATTCTGCACCTAATTCAGCAATTAAAGTGTTAAGAGTTGAATTAGTTACAGCAAGAGGGCGATCGCTAATTTGCATATTCATTGTCCCAATCTTTTCAGCGCTTGATCGATTGCCTTTTCAAAAGCACGAATTTCTTTTTCCCAATGCTTAATCAAACCCTCATCAGGAAAATCCTTCTCTAATTCCAGTATAATCTTTTCTTGATGTTCAGCAATCCTCTGGGTCAACGAGTCAATTGCCTTTTTATGATGTTTCTTACCCATCAAGTGGAACGATAGGCAACGCGGAGACTTTGGACTAAAATTACCGCAGAGGCGATCGCCATTAACCCACCCCAAAACCAATAAGGTAAAAGTAAATAGTTTTGCATTTGCGCTGTATCAGACAGTCCCAGAGGACCGGCGCTGTAACTGAATAAATAATCAACTTGATGGTACGTACTCACACAAGCTTGGACACCGAGAAATTGAATGGTAAACCCCTGAAGCCAACGAGGCGCTTTCAAGGCGATACCCAGGATAATTAAACCCAGCAGGGGAATAGCCACGAATCCAAACCAGGAACGTACCCAAATTAATGTTGAAAGTAGCAAAATACTCCCCAAAATTTTCAAACTCAGGGAAGCTGCTTGAAAGCTGCGGGAAGCCAGAATCAAAGCTGCACCGGCTATCGGCGGTCCCATTGGCCCTGCGGCTGCTACTAAAGCCGGTCCAATTGGTCTTAACGACAAGGACATAGCATAAGTTGCTACACCAGAACCATTGCCAAAAATCTCTAATTTCTGAAACTGTCCGCCCAAAGCCAGGGCTATTAAGCCGTGACCCATTTCGTGGAACCAAGTTGCCAGGATGGTAAATGGGTATAAAATATAATCGCCTCCTGGTAATTGCCACAGGACAATAGTGGCGATCGCCGCAGCTATCAGCCAGGTTAGTCCCATCCTTTCTACTTCTGTTGGAGCTTCTTGGGGAAATAAATTGGCAAAATCTTTTCCTGGTTCCCTCATAGGTCACTTTCCTGCAAGTAATTACCGCAACTGGTTGAGTCTATTTTAACAATAGGGACTGGGGACACTTCGGCAAGCTCAGTGCATCGCTGGGGACTGGGGATTGGGGATTGGGGACTGGGGATTGGGGACTGGGGGGATGGGGAGGTTATTTTTCTCAATGCCCCATACTTCGGCTTCGCTCAGTACAAGTGCCCAATGCCCCATACTTCGGCTTCGCTCAGTACAAGTGCCCAATGCCCAAAGTTTAAGAGAGTTGGAACAGGAATGTCATCAAATCTCCCTTACCTAAACTGATGCGATCGCCTGGTCGCAGACGGTGCCTGTTACCCGGTAATAGGGGCAAATTGTTAATGTAGGTGCCATTGGAACTGCCTACATCTTCTACATAATGGGCGTCTGCTTCAACACGAATGTCAGCATGTATCCGGGAAACAATTTCCGAATTAGGAAAACCGGAAACATCAATATCAGGTGGAATACGGTCATTAGGCTTGCCGATATGAATCACAGAGAGGGTTTGGGGTAATTCAATATCAGTGTCGCTTTGAACATGATATAGCCGTGCTGTCACTAGCTGTAATTGCGTTCTCGCAGGACTGACAGGGGCTGCCATTGGTTCGGGGGCTACCGCGATTGGTTCTGGGGCTACCGCGATTGGTTCTGGGGCTACCGTGATTGGTTCGGGGGCTACCGCGATTGGTTCTGGGGCTACCGTGATTGGTTCGGGGGCTAGCGCGATTGGTTCGGGGGCTAGCGCGATTGGTTCGGGGGCTAGCGCGATTGGTTCGGGGGCTAGCGCGATTGGTTCTGGGGCTACCGCGAAAACGGTTGGCGGTACTACAGGAGGCGCTACAGGAGGCGCTACTGGTGCTGCTACTGGAGCAGTTGCCACCATTGTTGCTGGTAAAGGTGAAACAGCGGCGGGGGTGGCGAGTGGCAAGGGGTCAGGCGTAACTAATGGCGGTAGTTGTACAGGCACTTCGGGCGCCGCAGTTGCAGGAACAGCGGCACTGGAGTGCAGGTTATGACCACACTGACCACAGAAAGCCGCATCTGCCTGCACAGTTGCCCCACAGCTGGGACAGTTACTAGTCGCTGGTAACGGCGTATAACAAGCTTCGCATTGGACTGCGCCGTCTGGGTTGGGATGACTACAATTAGGACAGACGATCATGGATTTAAACCTTTGTACAAGATCATCGTAAAATGGTACTGGCAAGCAGAGAGAACTCCGAGCAGCGCAAGTCGCGGCTCGGTAGTTCAACAGAGGAGCGACTCTAGCAATAAATTCTAACAATTACTCCTGATGGGAAAGTTAAGGTTGGAGTTCCGCACCAGCAGCCCCATCCAGTAACCACCAAAGTTCACCTTGGGGTTGAATGAAGCGAGATGGGTAAGTAAATTCATCGGCTACGGGTGCGAAGACTTGAGCTAAAGCGGGTCGTTTATTAGCACCTGCAACCAGAAAAATTACACTCCTAGCCGCGTTGATGAATGGATATGTAAAGGTGATGCGGCGGCTGGTGTCTTTGTTACCTACAGTAATCAGGCGATCGCGAACTTTTAACGCCTCTGTCTGCGGAAACAAAGATGCAGTATGGGCATCATCTCCCATTCCTAGCAAGACTACATCAAGAGCGGGAAACTCTCCGGGTGCCGTATGAAAAAATTTTTGCAGATGCTGTTCATACTTAACCGCTGCTAGGGCTGGATCGCTTTCCAACGTGGGTATGGGATGAATATTAGCCCCAGGGATATCAACGCGATCTAGCCATGCACGACGCGCCATCAGTTCATTGCTATCGGTATGATCCGGCGGGACATAACGTTCATCCCCCCAGAATACATGAATTTTATCCCAAGGGAGTTTTTGATTAGCAATCGCCTCGTACAACGGCTTAGGTGTACTACCCCCAGCTAAGGCAATAGTAAACCGCCCCCGCTCCTCAATAGCAGTTTCTATCTTAGACAGGATCAAGTTTAGCGCTCGCGCCACCAGCGCGGCCTGATCCGGTAGAACTTCAACCGTTTTGTTCATGGCTTCACCATCAGATTGCCTGCTTCCAGCAATACAATACCGAATTTCTGACTATTCCCCGGTTTAACTTTTGAAACTTTTAACATCATTGGGGATTGGGGCATGGGGCATGGGGCATGGCAATACTGCGTAGGATTTGCAGGGGAGGCAGGGGAGGCAGGGGAAGCATGGGAGGCAAAACTCAACGCCTGCCTCCATTTCTCCCCCTGCTTGCCTCAACCAAGAAATTCCAAAACCTACGCAGTATTGTGGGGCATGGGGCATGAGTTCTTCTCCCCATCCCCTTCTCCTAATCGCCGACAAATACAACCTCCCAATCGGGAATCACCTCTCGCTGGGCGATTAACAATTGCTGTATTCCTTTTTCGGCAAAATCCAGCAACTGATTCAATTGGGTACGGCTAAAGCTAGCTTCTTCCGCTGTTCCCTGGATTTCTATGATCCCCAAGTGTTGATTCATCACAACATTGAAATCTACTGCGGCGGCTACGTCTTCAAGGTAGTTCAGGTCTAAAAAAGGCTCTCCCTGTAACAAACCTACCGAAACTGCTGCTACTTGGCCACACAGGGGCGATCGCTCTAATACTCCTTGCTGCAATAATTGAGAAATGGCATAAGCTAACGCGACAAACGAGCCTGTAATTGCTGTGGTTCTCGTTCCTGCGTCTGCTTGTAATACGTCCGCATCCACCGTCAGCGTGCGTTCTCCCAAGACCTCAAAATCCAGTGCTGCACGTAAGCTGCGTCCAATCAAACGTTGAATTTCTTGTGTCCGTCCAGACAACTTCAACAATTCCCTTTCGTTTCGTTGTTGTGTAGCACTGGGTAACATGCGATATTCTGCCGTTAACCAACCTTTGCCAGTTCCTGCTAAAAACTTGGGAACTCCTTCGGTGACGGTGACGGTACAAAGTACTTGAGTGTCACCGCATTTTGTGAGTACAGAACCAGGCGCAAAGCGGGTGAATCCGGGGTGAAAGCTAGTCGGACGGAGTTCATAGGGTTGACGACCGTCTGGACGCTGCCAAACCATTGGAATTGCCTCAAAATTTTCATAGATAATACTGCCTTAAGGGTACCTTAGTGTCGCAATGCGGCAATAGGCAATGGGCAATAGGCAATAGGCAACAATCAACAATCAACTGAAAGTAGATTCATGATATTTTGCTCCACCATCTGTGGTAACTGGTCGCCGTTGATTGTCAATAGTAGGCGACGACGGTCATAATATTCGAGGATGGGAATGGTGCGATCGTAGAATAATTCTATCCGACGCTGGACGATTTCCGGTTGCTCATCTGATAAAGAACGCCCCAAACAGCGATTAACCATAACCGCTTCTGGTACTTGTAAATAAATTGCCCAATCTAATTTTTGTCCTAAATAGTCCAACAAAAAATCTAATTCCTCAGCTTGGAAGGCTGTACGGGGATAGCCTTCTAATAGCCAACCAGTATTGGGATCAATTTTTTTTAGCCACATTTTGATTAATGCAATCATCATCTCGTCGGGGACTAGCTCCCCTTTTTCCACGTATGGTTGTGCGTGGCGACCCAGGTTTGTCAGGCTAGAAATTGCTTCCCTTAAAATCTCTCCTGTAGAAATTTGCGGAATATCGAAATTTCTACAAAGCCTTTGTGCTTGAGTACTTTTCCCCGATCCTGAACCTCCGAGAATGACAAATCTCACAAAAATTCACTCCTCATTTTCTCAAACTCACCACTCTTTAACACTGTTTTGCCCAAACCAACGGTAAATCTAACATCTGTTTATTTTTAGCCCCTACACCCAGGTTTTAGCTTAATTTAAACTGTTATGTGTCTGTTTTCATGTTTATGGTTAGTTTTATGCACAAGACACCTATGTTAATTTCAGCTACTCTTGACTTCAGCACAAACCTAGTGATTCACTAAGAATGCAGCTTGCCAAATACACTACACTGGTAAAAATCAGATTGATTATACAGATTTTGTGACCGACTTGTTCAGCAATAACTCTTCAATTAGTTGTAATATTTTAAACTTTAATCTATGGTTGTCCAACTAGAGACCCCAAGTGTAAATTCGACCCTTAGCTTACCATGTCCAGTGGAAGGACTAGTGCAAGTTTTTACTAGCTCCCATCGTAACTTTTTTACGAGCGTTATGGCTCAAGCACTGAGAATTGCTGGTCAAGGCACACCAGTTTTAGTAGTGCAGTTCCTCAAAGGTGGCATTCGTCAAGGACAGGAACGACCCATGCAGCTGGGACAAAATTTAGATTGGATTCGCTGTGATTTGCCTCGTTGTATTGATACACCACAGTTAGACGATTCAGAAAACCAAGCTTTACAAAAACTGTGGCAACATACTCAACAGGTGGTCTGTGAGGGTAAGTATTCTCTCGTGGTCTTAGATGAGTTAAATTTAGCGATCAATTTTGGTTTAATTCCCGAAGGCGAAGTTTTGGGGTTTTTAGCACAACGCCCTCCCCATGTCGATATCATTCTCACAGGACCGGAGATGCCGAAATCTCTTTTGGATGTAGCAGATCAAATTACAGAAATTCGGCGTAGTCATAGACCTTAGTAAACCCCACCCTGAACTTAGGTCGGCGCAAATAAACCGTATAGCCGTTCTCAGTTGGATGGAATACAAAATTATATCATCGCCTGTAGGGGCACGGCACTGCCGTGCCCTTACGAGTGTATTGGACTCAACCGATAACCGCTATATTGGCTTTGGTTGTCATTGGTCATTGGTCATTGGTAAGCATTTGAGACATATTTATATTTCGTAATATAGTTTTGTTTTTTCGCGCCGACTTACTTAAGAGGATGTTTGAAAAGTCCTCTTGTCGGGATCAAAAATTTGAGTTCCCCCTTTTTAACAGTTATCAGTTATCAGTTATCAGTTAAAAGTTTTGATAACTGATAACTGTTGACTGTTCACTGATTTAAGGGTGGAGTTTTTAGCTCAATAACTCTCGGACTAAAACCTTGATTCCCGGAAACGCAAGTGGGCTAATTTCACCATCTAAAAACATTACTTCATCACTATAATTTTCATTAATTGGGTTGCGTAAAACTATTACGAGGCGGTTCTTTAAATCCACAACCCAATATTCCCTAATACCAGCTTTTGCATAAGCCTTTCGTTTTGCATCTAAATCTTTGCTCAAGCTGCTGTTTGAATATTCAATTACCCAAAAAATATTTTCTGGATATGGGTGGCGAGTGCGATAAAGTGCCCTTAATGGTTGAACAATTGCTAAATCTGGTTCTGGTTCCGAACTGGTTTCTGGTATTGTAATCGGCTTTGCATCACGCACAAGTGCCTTGTCGCCCAGTAGCAATCGTAAATAGTCTGCACCGTCGGTACTCAGTTGCGCGTGTTCAGGTCCTTCCGGGGACATTTCTACGATTTCTCCGTTTAATAGTTCAACTTGACGACCAGAAATCAGTCCAACTTCAATCATTCGGTGATAGTCGTCCAGTGTCCATTTGGCTATAGTAACGGTCATTCTTAGTATCAGCCTTTCCTTGCTGAGGAGATTGTTTATATTTTAAGCTTTAGACACTTGTTTTGAAAAAAAGTTGATTTTTGCAAGGATATCGAGGACAATTACCGATTATGCTCTACATCACAACTGACAACAGATGTAGACAACAGCAAGAATGAAGCTGCCCTTTTCGCTGTACTTTCAGAAAGTTTAACTTGCTTGAGGATAACTAAACCTTCATTGACGAATGAATCTCTTACTAAGGCTTTTTCTCCACCGTTGAAAGGCGTTTCATAGAATATTTCTTTAATTCCCGCTGAGATAATTAACTTTAAGCAAGATAGACATGGTTCTAGAGTCACATAAATACTTGCGCCCTCTGTAGATATACCATGTTTTGCGGCTTGGGCGATCGCATTTGCTTCTGCATGTACAGCCCTCGAAGGTAGGGTTTTACTTGCATCACAGCTACTCAACCCTGGATAGCAATATCCTTGAGCAGTACAGTGAGCCGAACCTGATGGTGAACCATTGTAACCGGTTGCCACCACCTGCTTATTTTTCACAATCACAGCACCGACCGGAAATGCTAAACAGGTTGAGCGAGTCGCTGCTAGTTTAGCCAACATGAGAAAATACTCATCCCATGTTGGTCTTTGCTCATCAAAGTCCATTATTTACTATCCTGAATGTATTTTTTACCAGTTTTCAAACACTCAGATGCTTTCTGTAATTCCATTCCCAAATATCCAGCATGATCTGGACGTATTGAAGGCGAAGACGAGCAGATTTCTCTGAGCAATTTCAACGGATCTTTACTAGAATAGCAACTTACAACCTCACCACTCCCTGGAGTTGTCTGTGTAACAACTATCTTGTTTTCTACAATTTCAATTAAGAAGTTTCCGGCTGGGTCGTAGTAATCAAGTTTTTTACAAATGGCGGTATACTGTTTTTGAATTAGCTGTTCAGCATTACTCCACGTATCATCATAGATATGAGCAGACTGACTTATGGTAATCAGTGGTCCCCTTTTTAATTGATAGTCAGAATGTTGAGCAATTTGATTTATAATATGTTTTTGCAGAGCCAATAATCCCATTGCATTTGCAGGCCATGCAGCAAACATATCATTACTTCTGAGAGTAGCAGTTAAGGATAATTCATTATCTACAACTCTCAGCCAAATGTGATTTAGACAAGGACTACCGCCTTTTTCATGATCTTTCACATCCCATAGGGTCATTACTGCACTAGCAGCATCAATTTCTCCAATTAATTTTTGAATCACTTGGTCAATTTGATCGCGTCCAAACCAGGAACGTAACCGCTGACCGTATGTATATTTCAACCCTTCTCGATAGGGTGCATCATCTAAAATTTGGCAAATATATTCTTCTAGAAAACTCCGGTCAATTGGTAAATAATTCGGTTCGGGAAAATAAAAATCCTCTGGCTCATCAGTAACAATTGCCATCAAATCAATTAATTCTTGCCATTGTCCATCATACCCAGTTGGTCGAATTGTCCCCGTTGTCTTAATGCGATGAATAATTTTTACCCAAGTTTCGGCTATTGTCTTACCTTCAATTCTGTGTCCGTAGCGTGTCCCTGGTAAAACAACGGGGTAAATGGTAGACATGGGGAATTCTAACGGTAAACCCCAGGGTTCAACAGTTTCCCGTTGAGCATAAGATTTCACCAAAGTACAAGCTTCATTGATTGATTTTGCTTCTATGTACTCTATAGAATTTCGCAGTGTTTCTAGAGCATTGGCATCAATTTCAATATCAATGTAACCAGGAATAGCAGAGCGAATTACCCAGCATCTGCGTCCAGTGTCGCTTAAACCTTCTGCAAAACCGTGACGGAAAAAGTCCTTCAAGCACTCACATGCACCAGCATTGCTGTCCTCCTTCGTGGCGTTCAATATCACTAAGTAGCGGACGTGGGGATTATACAACAAATTGCGAAGCAGTAAATTCAGTCCCCGTGTGGGTGAGTAGAGTTGCCCAATTACAGCATACTCATGTGGATGTAATTGTTTTTGCACCGTACCTTTTACAGTCCACCCTGTAATCACAGCGGTCTGTCCTTGACCATAAATTAGTTGGTTAGGCTTGTGCAGTGGCTTGTATTGAAATTGGGTTGCCTGACTGGTTGCTGTCATCGAACTCTTTGGGTCTGAAACCCCGTCCTTATAGGACGGCTTTATATTGAATGAATTTAGATACCATTACCGCCTTGGGATTGGTTAGTTCGGTGTGCTTTTGTGTTGCACTTTCAACGGGACAGTTGCCGTTTCAAACCTCCCAATCCTGTACGCATAATGTTTGGACTTTCGTCCCTCCCTTTCGGGGTAATGTTAGCTTCTCCCAAGGGGAGACGCTGCGCGAACGCCAATGTTTTAAGAGCTTTTTGGACTAGCAGCACTGTTCCAGTGACCTTAGAACTGTTTAACCACTAGTGACAGAGCGAGGAACTAGCTAGCCTTCGGCAACGCCAGGGGCGAACGCATTCTCCGGTGTCGTGACTCAAAAAACGTAGTCAATTAAGACGTAGGCTGGTCAGGACGGCTTGCTTGATTTCTCTTACAAGCCTCATGCCTTTAGGCTGAGGTTCCTGACGGTTGGCTAAAATCAAATCCAAATATTATCCCATAATTTCACAAGCAATAGTCTAAGAGTTAACCGTCAACCGTTTCTCATAAAGATTACGCAGGCTCTGTTCTAGCCACAACAAGGGTTTTCACTCCTTTGTGGCTAAATTACGTAACTTCTACTTTACAAAAGTTAATGAATACGTTACACTTTGTTACATAAATAAAAAAGCGAGAAAGTTCCATGCGTACAAATGCTTCTATTGTTGATGACCAGGGTCTAATGAACAACTTTGCGATCGAGCCAAAGGTGTATGTAGATGAGCAAGGCGATCGCACTGGATTTACACCCTATGCAGAACTCCTCAATGGTCGTTTGGCAATGATAGGTTTTGTTTCTTTAATTGCATTAGAAGTTGTTACGGGACATGGTATATTTGGTATTTTGGCAAGTTTGTAACAACAATTGCTTTCGATTTTAATAACGAAATTTTTAACAAATGTGGAGACGGGATATATATATTTCGTCTCTAATTTATTGGTATCTTAAAAATGTCAAGTTAAATTAACCAGGCTATCTATGGTTTTAACTGCTTCTACGATGTTGCCGCTAGGCACTAAAGCGCCAGATTTTCATCTACCAGAAGTGGTAAATGAAAAGACGATTTCAGTATCTACCTTTGCTGATAAAAAAGCGCTATTGGTAATGTTTATTTGTCGGCATTGTCCGTTTGTAAAGCACATTCAAGAACAATTGGCGCTCTTAGGAAAAGATTACTTTAACAGTGATTTAGGAATTGTTGCCATCAGCACCAATGATGCAAAAAAATACCCCGATGATGCACCAGAGTCTTTGAAATTAATGGCGACAGAACTTGGGTTTAAATTTCCCTTGTGCTACGACGAAACGCAGGAAACAGCGAAGGCTTATACAGCAGCTTGCACACCAGATTTTTTTCTATTTGATAGCGATCGCCAACTCGTTTATCGTGGACAATTAGATGATAGTCGTCCCAGTAATGGCAAACCTGTAACCGGTGCAGATTTACGCGCTGCTATTGAGGCGTTGCTGGCGGGTCAGCCTGTACCTGATGAGCAAAAGCCAAGTATTGGCTGCAATATTAAATGGAAACCTGGGAACGAACCCAGTTATTTTAGTTAAGTTAGGGATTGGGGATTGGGAGTTAAGAGTTAGGAATTAGGAGTTAGGAGTTAGGAGTTTTCCCCAATCCCCAGCGATGCACTGAGCTTGCCGAAGTGTCCCCAATCCCCAGCGATGCACTGAGCTTGCCGAAGTGTCCCCAATCCCCAGCGATGCACTGAGCTTGCCGAAGTGTCCCCAATCCCCAATCCCCAATCCCCAATCCCTATTCCCCAATTAATGCTTGATTTCCAAATTGAGGATGTAGCATCCCAGTTGGACTTTTTCTGACCACAATTCGTATTCCACCCGCAAATGCTCTGGTAAGGGGTTTCCGGTGAGCGTCATAGCTTTAGTAAAATTACGTAAGCGAATGGGATCATTTGGTTGCAATGATTCCGTTGGCAACCAATAACGACTAATACCATAAACGCCCTGTTCCCAGAAGTGGCGGTAACTCACTTGACCGTTTCCTTGCATGGTCATGATAACGCGGTAAGGGGAAATCTCCAGCCACAAAATTCTGGGGCTACTGGGGGCGAAAACTTTGCTGGTCTGTTGGGCTACCTTGTCCTCTGGACTTAGGGAAGTCGCCATTTTGGAACTAATTAGTGGCGGTGCAGTCAATAATAAATGAAATCGGTCAGTATCTTTTTGATACAAAGTACCGGCAGTTTCGACCACAGACCAAACAGGTAGGTCAGTGGAAATAAGTGATAAGCACACGGGCTTGCGGTGATGGGTCAGCATGGGAGCGATAAGGGCTAAAAGCTATTGAACAAAATGAAATCAACACCAGGGTATTCAGCAGGTCAGGGTAAGCAACTAAATAATAAAACATCCTTAGATATTAACTGAATCTGCTGATTTGGTAAGCTACGTAAATAAAATGAAAACAAGTATGTACTAAAGTTAAAAAAAACAAATTTTATGCTGAATATACGTAGATAAAGATCTCAGTAAGTCAACAGGGCCAATACACGAAGTTAGGACTTACGCACTGTACAAATTTGGCATGGTATGATTTTACCAAAATACGTTGTTTCAGGCTTTGATTAATTATTACTTTGATGGTAAACAGACCCGCGTTTTCGGGGTTTAGCAATGCGCTTTACCCCTACGACATCTCCGGTTTTTTGGAGCCACATATTTTGTGTTTTTTGTCAATGCGTAAGTCCTAGAAGTAGCTGTTCAAAAGTCAGTGTATCCTAAATGTCGGCATTTAGCAGAATAGGACTAAAGCTGCGTGTCACACGAAAAAAAACTTCTTATTTCCCTCCTTGCTTGCGCTTAGGGGCTAGGGGCGGGGTCTTATTTTCAAATCAGGTCGCCGCAAATAAACCATACTGCTTAAAGTCGTCATTTGTCATTTGTCATTTGTCATTTGTCATTGGTCATTTGTCATTTGTCATTGGTCATTGGTCATTGGTCATTGGTCATTGGTCATTGGTGTAGCCCTGCGTTGGAGGAGTGAACAGTCAACCGTGTGATTTTGTATCTGTAGGTTGCAAATCTTAAAGATTTATAAATATATAGGCTATATTTCATAGTTTTTGTTTCCCTATATGTATTGTATAGTTTCATCCCCAAAAAACTAGACAAGCTATAATCAAAAGATCGGTGGCATAATTAAATACTTTCAAAAAGTATTAAACAACTAGCCGCGCTTTTTTTCGTACTGTTCTCTTTGTTATCACATTGAGTAATTTTACGGTTACATAGGCATAATTTTAGCAGCAATAGTATTTTTGCAACATTTGTAAATGTGATTTTGTCCACTATTATCTAACTACCAGCCACGCTAAACTACGTATGTAATTTTGCATTGGAGAACTTACAGTTATGGGTTGGTTAGAAAGACTTTTTGGACAAGAGAAACCTGAAGATGCTCAAGTTAACCCTGATGCAACTTTAGTGGCTGAAAACTCTTCAGAAGGAGAAATTACTCCTCCTGAACGGGTGGGACTAAATGGGGAATATGATCAAAGTGGTCTAGCAAAAAGAGTCGCCCTTGCTTTTGACGTTGACTCGCGTTTCGATGAGATTAATTCTGTCTATGTTGCTCAGTTGGGAGGTACAGTTGTTTTAAAAGGGCAAGTCCCCAATCAAGATATTCTGGATCAATTGGTTGAGATTGCTAAAGAGGTTAACGGTGCTACGGATGTTGTGACAGATGAAGTTACCGTTGGCTAGAGTAGTTGTCTTTAGTAATTTGGGGTTATATTAGCCAACACAGGCTAGCACCATGATAAATTCCAGTGGTATCTTGTGTTTTCAACGCCAATTTTTTCAGGTAGCACTCTTGTGTAAGTGTTACCTCTATTTTCCATCAAAATTCTCGTGATTTTTATCTGTGGTAAATTTTCAATGAACACTCAACTTAAACATCATCAGTGGAGTATCAGTCTGACATTATTAGCGGTTTTAATGCTTACCAGTTGTGGTAAAAAGCCTGAAGAACCTGTTAGCAGCACCCCTGAAAATCCCACTGCTATTTCTCAGGTTAAGTCTTCTCCTACTGCTGCGACTTCAACCTCTAAAAAGCCAGGCGAATCTGGAACTAAAGCTGTTATTCCCCCAGAAGCCGAAAAGCTAGGAGTTAAACCTCAAGGGGAAACTACTTGTCCTAGCGATGCACCTGTTAAGGGTAACATCACTAAGAAAAGAGGTAATATCTACCACGTCGCCAAGTCTCCTGATTATAACAAAACTAAGCCAGATATCTGCTTTAAGGATCAAGCCACAGCCGAAAAAGCTGGTTTTCGTGCGCCTAAGCAAGCAGGCTAAGTAACGATAGTATTAGATTTTGGATTTTGGATTTTGGATTGAACGGTGAATTTAAAATCTAAAATCTAAAATCTAAAATCTAATTATTAGGGTTGTTGACCGTTGAATGTTGAATGTTGAATGTTGACAATCAACAGTTAACAGTAAACGGTCAAGACGATGAAATATGCTAAGTACAGACAGCTTAATCCCTACTCAGCATTGAGGATTTTTGGTACTTTGAAAAATTCGCCTTCCTGTTCAGGCGCACTGTTGAGGATGGCTTCTCTGTCAGGATAGGGTTGTAAATTATCCTCTCGCGTCACATTGCTAACATCAATTGCGCGTGTTGTTGGGGGCACATCGCTAACATTTAGTTCACTCAGCTGCTCGATATAATCTAGAATACTTCCTAGCTGGGTGGTAAATTGCTCCTCTTCTTCTGGTGACAATTCTAAACGAGCGAGAAGAGCTACTTTGCGGACTTGTTCACGATCAATCATAAGTTGTTAGTTGTTAGTTGTCAGTTGTCAGTTGTCATTTGTCAGTTGTCATTTGTCATTTGTCAGTTGTCATTTGACAAATGACCAATGACCAATGACCAATGACCAATGACCAATGACTAATGACTAATGACTAATGACCTAAAAGAATACGTCAATTTGGACTCGCCCAGTGGTTTTCAGCCAGTTTTGGGCTTCGATGTAGTTATTGGGTGCCATACGAATTGCTCTGACCCAATAATCTGCTGCTTGATCAAATAGCGCCTCACCACCGTCGTGATCGCCGGCTTCTTTAGCTTTTTCGCCTTTGTAATGATAAATCACGGCGATGTTGTTTAAGGCTTGGGGTAGACGTGGATTCAACTCAAGTGCTTGGTGATACAATTCTAAAGCCTTTTCGTGGTCTCCGTTGCTGGCATAGATCAGCCCCATATTGTAGAAAATATAGCCGCGATCATTGGAGTCTTCCTCTAGTGTGAGGGCTTCTTCGTAATAGTCTAACGCTTCGGCATATTCACCTTCCGCTTGTGCGGACATACCATCTCGGTAATAAACAAAGGCTTCCTTGGCTTTTTTGTTGGTTGGCAGTATCTTCAATATGATATCTGCCATGACTGTAAAAGATTTGTCAATAAAGTTATCGTTTTTCTGTGTTCTTGGCATATTTGCTTCTATGGTATTGCAGCTATTGGCTTTCTGGAACTGACCACCTCTTAAGTTAATTTAACTGATTTGCGGGATAATTCTTCTCTTTGATGGGGATGATCGACTCTGGAGTATTATTTTGAGCTTTGTTCACCAAAGTCCTAACTTCTGTGCGTTAAGAGCGGGACTCTAGGTGTAAGCGGAGGTAGTCCGCAGGCTTTACGTGACGCTACGCGAACCCACCGTGGAAGCCCTTTGGTTTTTCAGGAATCAACCCCCAGCGTAACTGGTGAAATTCACGTTTGGCGCTTTTAGGATTATATAACACAGTTGCTACTAGCTGCCTATGTGCAATGTTGTATTCGGTTGCCAAATCCGGAACTGGCTGGACACAAGCTGTCGCTAGGGGGCTGTCTGGTAATTCAAATTTACTAAACGTAGATATACTTTTTCCTCAAATCCGCTACCAGAGAAGCACCGCTGACAAATGATATTTATTTTTATTGATAGAAATACCAGAAATAAATAATACGCCATATTTTTATTTTTTGAAATAATTATCTTTGGTAGCAAGATGCTAAATATAAAATAAAAATTAGCCTGTTTATAGGAAATCATTTAGTAATATATTGTATCTTAAAGCCTCGATTTTTCAATTATTCTTCATTATATTTTTTGGCATGGAAACGCTACGTCTGTACGATTTTTTACCTTCAGGAAATGGCTATAAGTTACGTCTGTTATTGACACAACTGGGTATGCCATTTGAGAGAGTAGAGGTTAACATTACCCAAGGCGAGACCCGAACACCAGAATTTTTAAGTAAAAACCCTAACGGTAAGATTCCCGTTTTGGAAATTGAACCAGGGAAATACTTAGCAGAGTCAAATGCGATATTAGTGTTTCTGAGTGAAGGTACAGAATTCCTGCCATATGAACGCTTTTTACGCGCACAAGTGCTGCAATGGCTATTTTTTGAACAGTATAGCCATGAACCTTTTATTGGGACATCCAGATATTGGATATCTATTTTAGGTAAGGCTGAGGAATATGAAGAATCCATCAAGCAAAAACGGGAATCAGGCTATGGAGCACTTAGGGTGATGGAACAACATTTATCATCGCGCAAATTTTTTGTAGCCGAGCGTTATACTATTGCTGATATAGCCTTATTTGCCTACACTCATGTAGCTGATGAAGGTGGGTTTGATTTGAGACAATTTCCCGATATCCAAGCTTGGATAGAACGAGTTAAAGCCCAACCAGCATATATCAGCATTACACAAGATGTATAGTATAATGTCATCTATCCAGAGACTGATTTAATTAGTTACCAGGCTTGGCCTGGTAACTAAAAATATATATATTATAGGAGTAAAATCGTAATTCGTAGCCAGAGAGAGCAATGAGATATTTTCCGCCTGAGTTAGGATGACTAGATATCAATTTCTACTAGCTTTTGCCTGGAGGATAAACCAGACTTAATTCTGATATCAGATTTTGGCACATCAAAATTTTCTGCTAGTAGTTTAATTAACTCTTCATTAGCTTTGCCATCTACTGGCGGAGATTTTAAATGTACAATCAGGCTACCATCTGATTGTTCGGCAATTTTTTGCTGTTTGGAATTAGGTTTAACTTTAACTTTTTTTTGCATTACCTATTACCTGTAATTGTCGCAGCCACAACCAACCTAATATACAACCAAACAAATAATGTGGAAAATCCCCCCAAGCAAAGGTTGTACCCAATAATAACTTACCTATTAATGTAACGCGAGCAGCTTCTAATAGTGGCGGGTGCCAAAGCTGCAAAAATTCCAATATACAGGTGATGACAAAAACCCATAAAGGAATCTGCTTAACTGCTAACCGACTCCGAAAAAACCAAAATGCAAACAGACACCAAAATATTTCGTAAAATAGGGACGAACCGTAGTTATTAAACCACTCATGGACAGGACCAGGGTAGTACTTAAATAAAAAGCCCATCGCTACTACGATGAGCATAGACAGGATAATGAATATTGTTTGATTACGGTTTTGGCGCATTTTTTCAAGGCTCAAGACTAACGAAAATTTTAGCCTTTACACCGCCGTTTTCTCGTTTGGTTATGGATACCTTTTGCTACCAGCGCCCACCACACCGATTTTATGGCGATAGGAAAGTTCTGCACCAAACCAGCCAGTAATGCTAGTCAGGGTAGCGACAACAAGCGAGAGGAAGAGTCCCCAAGGTAAGATTCGTGACTCAGGGCTACCCAAACGAAGGATGAAATTTAGGGCTGTTAACAGGAGGATAGAAACGTTGAGAATCAAATGTGTCCAATCGGCGGTACGCTTGCGGACTCGTTCAATTTGCAAAAAGTCACTCATCCCGGTTATGGCTGCTATGAAGCCTCCAGCCAATCCCAGTCAGATTAACCATAACGAAGCTCTAGCCCAGAAGAAATCTTCAGTTAACCAGTAGCCTAAGTCAGTTCCTAAAGCTGCGGCTAAAAAGGCTATGGGAAAGATGACTGTCAAGGGGTGTAGGGGATGTCCAGCAATTGCAACTGTGCTGGGTACGCCAGGATCACAAAATTCTCTGTCATCGCTTTCAATGATTGGTGGGATATTTAGGAAAGGTGTGGAAGTTGTGTCTGTAGATTCTATGATGAATATCCTATTTTTAATAATTCCAGAAGTGTTTATCTGGGGTTACAAATCATCAAGCAATATTTTGGCAATAAGTCTAGTAAAGTTGACAACTGATAACTGTCCTGGAGTCAATTTATAAAATTAGCCGGAAAATTTTATCTCTCTAACGATGGAGGAGTAAATTTTCAGTGATTTATCAGGAATCTATCTAAAAGTAGAAGTAAATTTTTTTTATTTTTGACATGAAATAACATTTTTTTATAACCTGAATTACACAGCTATCACTCAAAAGAAAGATGGAATATTACTATTACCTATGCCAATATCAGATTGGCAATAACTACGAATACTTTTTTGAGGATAACTAACAATGGTAGTCACTTTAGATGATACTAAGCGTAATGCAATTGCTGGGAAATTAGCAAATCTAAAAGCAATTCAACAATTAATTATCGAAAACGAGCAATCATTTTTGAAAGAATCTAGTGATTCAGAAATATCCAAACGCTTTCAAGATATTCTCAATGATGACCAAAAAAATCTGGGAATTATAGATACTGTAATTGTTCAGTATGGCATCCAGTGCGGGATGACAAAACCTGTTACACAATTGATAGAAAAGGTTCGGGGACTGATGAAAGGCTCGGAATTAAGCCTTTATGAAAAGGTATTTCAGCATGAATTGCTGAAACATCAACAGGTGATGAGTGGGTTAATAATTCACAAGGCTGGTCAAAAAGTTGGTGCAGATGTAATGGCGGCGATCGCACCTTTAAATACCATTAACTTTGAAAACCGCGCTCACCAAGAGCAACTCAAAGGAATTTTGGAAATTTTGGGTGTGCGCGAACTCACCGGACAAGATGCAGATCAAGGGATTTGGGCACGAGTCCAAGATGCTGTGGCTTCATTTAGCGGCGTTGTAGGTAGTGCTGTTAGCCAAAACTCTGACAAACAGGATATGAATATCCAAGATATTCTCCGCCTAGATCATAATAAGGTGAATATCCTATTTACCGAACTACAGCAAAGCAATGATCCGCAAAAGATTCAAGAATATTTCGGTCAAATTTACAAGGATCTAACCGCCCACGCTGAAGCTGAAGAGGAAGTTGTGTACCCAAGAGTACGTGCTTTCTATGGTGAAGCTAAAACCCAAAAATTGTATGACGAACAAGCTCAACAGAAACGGCTACTACAGGAGATTAGAGGTATTCATCCCGCTGCGGCTGAATTCAAGAATAAAGTCAGACAATTGGCTGACAATTTTATGGATCATGTTCGTGAAGAAGAAAACACAATGTTTGCGACAATTCGTAATAATTTGACTAGTCAGCAAACTGAGCAAATAGGTACAGACTTCAAAGCCGCTAAGAGCAGAATTCAACAGAGATTAGGTGGTGAAAAAACTGGAGCCAATGTTTAAACTTTAAGGACTACTGTTTGATATTTGAATTATACCTATGGTGGGCATTGCCCACCACAACTCACTACACCTTATCAGTTATCAGTTAAAAGTTTTGATCAGGGATAACTGTTCGTTGACTACTGATTTAACTAAACCTTAAACTTCTCGGTAATTCGCTTCATTGCTGCTTCCACATTTTCGCGACTATTAAAAGCGGAAATGCGGAAGTAACCTTCACCAGCAGCACCAAAACCAGAACCGGGGGTTCCCACCACATTGACGGTTTCCAGCAGTTTATCGAAAAATTCCCAACTAGACAAATCATTAAGTGTTTTCACCCAGACGTAAGGTGCATTTACACCGCCATACACAGCCAAGCCGGCTGCTGTTAGCTCTTCGCGAATGATTTTGGCATTTTCTAGATAGAAGCTAACTAACGCCTTGATTTGCGCTTGTCCTTCTTGGGAATAAACCGCCTCGGCACCCCGTTGCACGATGTAGGAAACACCGTTAAACTTGGTAGACTGGCGGCGATTCCACAGCTTCCACAGTTGGATATCAGTACCATCGGCTGCTTTGGCTGTCAGGGTCTTGGGGACGACGGTTAAGGCGCAACGGGTTCCTGTAAAGCCTGCATTCTTGGAGAAGGAACGAAACTCAATCGCTACTTCCTTTGCACCTTCAATTTCATAAATAGAGTGGGGAATATTGGGATCGGTGATGTAGGCTTCGTAGGCAGCATCAAAGAAGATGATTGAGCCATTAGCTCTAGCATAGTCTACCCACGCCTGAAGATGTTCCTTAGTCGCGGTGGCACCGGTGGGGTTATTGGGAAAGCAGAGATAAATTAAATCCACTTTCTGTGAGGGAATCTCTGCGGTAAAGTTGTTTTGGGCTGTCACTGGTAGATAAACTAAGCCTTCAAACTCGCCTTTATCGTTGGGATTTCCAGTATTTCCCGCCATAACGTTGGTGTCTACATAGACAGGATACACGGGGTCTGTGACAGCAATAGTGTTGTCATGTCCAAAGATTTCCAGAATGTTACCAGTGTCGCATTTGGAACCATCAGAAATGAATATTTCCTCAGCATCGATGTCAGCCCCCCGTGCTTGGAAATCTTGAACCGCAATTTTTTCCCGTAACCAAGCGTAGCCTTGTTCTGGACCGTAGCCTTTAAAAGTACTGCGATCGCCCATTTCTTCCACAGCTTTAATCATAGCTGTGCGGCAAGCTAAGGGCAGAGGCTCGGTGACATCGCCAATACCCAACCGAATGATTTTAGCATCAGGATTGGCTTGGGCAAAGGCATTCACCCGTCGCCCAATTTCGGGAAACAAGTAACCAGCTTTCAGTTTCAGGTAATTATCGTTAATCGTTGCCATAGTAGATTATGAAAAACGCCCTAAAATAGCTTACTGCGAATTTATCCGTAAAAGACCTTGTTGGTCTTGGTGATGTAGCTTATATATCAATACAGTTCAGTTAGGCTCGAATGATATACACTTACGGAACACGGCATCCAAAATTTTTTCTTCTTAGGACCTATTCTGGGGGCACATTAATAATCGTAGGGTGCGTGACGCTGCGATAAATATTGTACCCACTCACAAGACTTGTGGCGTCACGCACCATTCTTTAAATGTGACACTAGTAGTCTGTCAATTTTGTTTTGAGGGATTTTTGGTAGTGTGAGCGTCTCGCTCACGCGGGCAAGATGCCCGCACTACAGTCCATCATTTTTATCTTGACAGAGTACTAGCGTAAGTCCTGTGTTTTTTTCTATTTTGGCTGAGAGGTTGTTTGAAAAGTCGCAAAGTATACTAGAAACCTCTCTGGTAAACCTCTCCCCTTGTAGGGGAGAGGCGTTGAAACCCCCCTTCCCTTGTTTGTCAGGGGGGTAAAGGGGGGTTAGGTTTTTGAGACTTAAATGTTACCCAAAATACTTTTCAAACATCCTCTGAGATTTTAGATTGATGATTTCAAACAGTAATTCGTGGAAAAATCCGAGATAAATCTAGAGATAAATCGGCAAAATAAGGGAGAATAACTGACTGATTAGGCAAGAAAATTCGCTTGAGACGATAAGCGAAATTAAGAGTTAATTCTTGATAAGGTTCGCTATAGCATTCTAAATGTTGAGCAACTAAATTAAATATCCAGTAATCGGAAATTCCGGCTTCTGCATAAAGGGGAATTTTCACCTCTTGGTCATAATTCAAAGAAGAATCAGCAATTTCAATTACTAGTAAAATATCCTTTGGGCTGGGATGAGCAAATAAATAATGATCATCTGTAGCACCAGCAATCACAAAATCCGGTTCTGGTTCGCTACCAGAAGGCAAAGTAATGGGATCTTGGCATTGTAATTCTGCCTGACTTCCTACTAATTTTGCCAGTTCTCTGAGTAAATTTCTACAACAAGTTGTGTGTGCTGTTCCTTTAGCTGCCATCTGCATCACTTCCCCACGAATCAATTCTACTCGCTCATCTTCATGAAACAATCCGATTTCAGTTAAACGATGATATTCTTCAAGAGTAAAGCGTCTGGTAGTTGTAATAGTCATAATATTTTTTTATCTCTATACTAGAATACATCCTTGTTCGCCATGATCAGCTTGTAAGTTGCATGATATAGCGTTTCTCGCCCTAGTTAGGTACACCGGGCACGGCAGTGCCGTGCCCCTACACCGCGTGATACTTGAGATTACTTCCCAATCCCCAATATTATTCCACCCTAGCGCGCAGAGCGGGAGCGGGGAAGAGGGTTTGAAATCCAGCTAGCCGTTCGCTGAGTGGTTCTGGTGCATAGTCCCAAAGGCTTTCGTAGTAGAAAAAGGCTACACCTAAACCCCGTTGTTGAGCAGCTCGTACCTGGGATTGAATTTGTCGCATGGGAACTGGGCTATTTCGCAAACCTGCCATAATCCCCACTCCAGTTGGTATGATTTGTTGCACTTCTTGCATTTCTGGACGGGAAATTTTATCGATGAAACTTTGGATATTAGGTCGATAAACTTGCACTATTAGCTCATCCACAATATTTAGCCGTACCCAGGAAAGCCAGTCTTGCAGTTGCATCTTATACGCAAAGTCATAGTAGTTGGGTGCAACGGAGAAAATCGCCTGGGGTTTTCTCGCCTTGACAACTTGGTTGAGTTGGAACATAAAATCCGTTATTTTATTAGCTCGCCAGCTCACCCATTCCGGAGCATCAGGATTGGCTGGGGGACTTTTTTTGGTTTCTTGGGTGTACAAGGCAACTGTATATTTATCGTAGCCAAATTCACGGGGCAAACTCATGTGATCGTCAAACTGAATGCCATCAACATCATATTGAGTGACGATTTCTGTCACGAGACTGGTGATAAATTGCTGTACTTGTGGATGAAACGGATTGAGCCAAGCAACCTCACCGGCGGCGCTGATGGAAGTTTCGCTACCATCCCGCTTTTTGGTAAACCAATTCGGGTAATTTAAAGCTAGTTCTGATGTTGGGGGAGCCATGAAACCAAACTCAAACCAGGGAATTACGAGTAGTCCCTGACGATGGGCTTGATTAATTATGTCCGCAAGTATATCATGGCCATCTTCACCGCGCAAGACAAAGGGTTGAATACCTGTACGTTGTGCTACGGCGCTGGGATACATGACATAACCAGAATTCCATACCACGGGGTATATTGTATTCAGATTCAAACGTCGCAGTTGGGTGACTGCTTCCTGGACTTTGCTGCGTTCTCTGAGGATGTCTGTATCATTACTGGTCATCCAAACCCCGCGAATTTCTGTCCGGGGTAACTGGGCGATCGCTCCTGTGAAATTACCTAAAACCAATACCATGATGAATGATATCACAAACAGCAATGGGAAAATAAACTTACTTACCCCCTGCCAACTTTGAGAAATCATAGGCTTGAATGATGCGTTAGCTACCCATCGGTGCCACCGCTGGCTGTTGTCATGTAATCTACTAGTCATATAGCTTTCCAGTATTTCTGCTTGCTAGAGAATTGATGAATCGCTAGTCCTTCATTCAAGTCCGCACATTAAATTGTCTGCATCAGAGAACCTGATGCAGACAAGATAATGATATTTGACGTAGCTAATAGGCTATTAGTGCCTAATTTAGGTTTATTATCCAGTCAAATGGCACAATTTAGCAATGACTGTAGCTGATCCTGGTTGCGGATGGTGGATTTTTTTTATAGCGATTTTCACCCAATAACCACAGATATTCGTAGGGGCGCAAGGCCCTGCGCCCCTACTTTACCTGAAAATCGCTGTAACGCAGAGGGGCGCGGAGGGAACCGCAGAGGTTCGCAGAGGTTGGATTAAGCTGGTTTCCAGGTGCCGTGGAAGCTGTGGGGAATGACGCTGGGTAATCCGAGTTTGCAAATGGGTTCGTCGTTGAGGCGATCGCTCTCAAATATCCAAACTTCACTATGATCAGAATTACCATCGTACACAACTGTGATTACCCAACCTTGAACGGGGATGGGTTCTGAAGGATAGCGATTTTCGCCTAAGTCTACTGTGGTGAGGGTGTCGGTTTTGTGGTCGAAACGAGCGATCGCATTTACTATTTTTTGACCAATATCTGTTTCTCGACGTAATCCACACATATATGTGTACGGCGAGGCTTGACCGACATATTGCTGTGGTACAATTGGCAATTCACAATGTTGGTCTGATAGTTCCACAATTGCTGTCACTTTGCCAGTTTGGGGATTGAGATTTACTCGCGAAAATGTACTTTTAGCAGCGGTGTGAGTTTCACCTGTAGCTACTTCTTTAAAAAATTGGTTAGTTTGGAAGTCTTCGTAACGAGCAATATCCACAATTACTCCACCGCTAGCATCTACATAACCGTTAGCAAAATGCCACTGATACCAAGGTTCAGTTTCTGAACGACTTACCAAAGATAACGTCTCGCGGTCAATAATAAAAATCTCAGTTCCTAATTGGGGTTGCCATTCTAAACAATCACTATAGCTGCTAATCCGTAGGAGAATGGGAATGACATTTAGCCGCACTGGGGGCACAAAAAATACCAGATACTGTCCTGCTAAGACAAAATCATGTACTAGTGGTACTCCATTTAATGGGTGTGCTGCTTTCTGAATAATTTTGCCTGTGGAGTCACTTTTGTAAACATTCAGGGTCGCATTTTTTCCAGGGCTGATGCCAAAATTAAAAATCTCCCCTGTCTGCAAGTCATATTTGTAATGGGCAGAATAACTTAAACCTTGAGTTAATCCCCCTAAATCATCTTCACCCCAAGTTTCTAAGGTTTGCAAATCCAAGGCGTGGGGTTTACCAGCTTCCCACAGTGCTAAGAGTTTATCTGGTAATGCCAACACTGAGGTATTCGCTGCATTTTTCGTGGGTTTGAGCCATTGATTCCAAATTGGCCCCGGTGCAGTCATGCCATAGTTACCGTAAAGTAGTTTACCCGCTGCGGCTTCTTCTTGGTAGCCCGCGGTTTGCACATAGCGATACACTCCCGTCGCACCCGCATCTGTAAAATGCACTGCCAAAATCGCTCCATCGCCATCAAACCAATGTCCCACACGCTTACCACCCCGTTCTAACCGTGCTGGCCCATTGCGGTATAGTGTACCACGCAAGCCTTGGGGGATTTTGCCAGAGAGAATTGGTAGTTGGGTGGGCGGAAATTCCGTTGCTGGTTGAGCGATGGCACTTGCCCAGGCTTTTTTTGTTGACTTTTTATTAATGGTATGCATACAAATTAGCGCTAATGAATTTCACGACCTTGGCGATCGCTCTTCTATTGTCATATTTGTTGCGCTTTTTTTACCGAAAGCTTGGGTCTAGAGCCGCCGTTCTTCTAGGACGGCTTTTTGGTAAAATAGTGGCAACAGGCAGGGCATTGTCTGTCGTTGCTCAGTGATGTAAGACGGGCTATGCCTGCTATTGCTGTTTGAATCCAGAATCCCTGCATAAAGCCTACGTTCAAGAGTTGATTGCCAAAGGACACAAAGCCAGAACAGGCTATTGGTCGCAACGAGGAGGAGGCATGATGCTGTTTGAAGCAGAATCACTGGATCAAGCCCGCGCCATTGTGGCTCTTGATCCATTGGTACAGAACGACTGCGTGAACTACAACGTTTACCTTATTCGGAGAGAAGGCTCCCGCCATAATCTGTGATTTGGCGGCGAGATGAATCGAGGGCGAAAAACGAAACGTTCTACGACCATTACTTGCTTTCAAGCAAGCGTGGGAGAGGGAACAGTTGAGTTTTTCGCAAATCCATGTTATGATTACGCCATTGAGTTGAGCGTAAAAATGCTGGTATTTGAAGCCAAACTGGAAGGAACGAACGAGCAGTACCGAAAGCTGGATGAAGCTATCCGTACTGCTCGTTTTGTTCGCAACAGTTGTGTTCGATACTGGATGGATAATAAGGGCATTGGTAAATACGAGTTGAGCGCATATTGCGCTGTGCTTGCTGCTAATCCCGATTTTCCTTATGCTACCAAGCTTAATTCGATGGCTCGTCAAGCTAGTGCTGTTGGCGAAGCCTTCCCGAAGGGTAAGAGCGTGGTCTGCTATTGCTCGGTTCCTTGATAACTGCAAGAAAAATAAGCCAGGAAAAAAGGGATTTCCAAAGTTCAAGAAAGAACAAACGCATGGCTCTGTTGAGTACAAAACCTGTGGATGGAAGCTTTCTGAAGACCGCAGGTATATCACTTTCTCCGATGGGTTTCAAGCAGGAACCTTTAAACTCTGGGGAACTCGTGACCTGCATTTCTACCACAGGAAACAGTTTAAAAGGGTGCGGGTTGTGCGTCGTGCAGATGGCTATTATTGCCAGTTTTGCATTGACCATGAACGAGTAGAAAAGCGAGAACCAACTGGTAAAACTATTGGTATTGACCTGGGGTTAAACCACTTCTATACAGATAGCAACGGAGAAACAGTCGCCAACCCTAGACATCTTCGTAAAAGTGAAAAGTCCTTGAGACGTTTGCAACGGCGGATGTCTAAGACTAGAAAAGGTTCTCAAAATAGAATTAAGTTGAGAAATAAACAAGCGCGTAAACACCTCAAAGTAAGTCGCCAGCGTAAAGACTTTGCTGTTAAGACAGCAAGGTGCGTGGTGAAGTCTAACGACCTCGTGGCGTATGTTCGGCGAAGCCGTTGCCGAAGGCTAGATTTGATGGTGCGGAATATGGTGAAAAATCACCGATTGGCTAAGTCGATTAGTGACGCTTCATGGTCGCTGTTTCGTGAATGGGTTGAGTATTTTGGTAAGGTGTTTGGTGTTGTCACGGTTGCTGTTCCACCACATTATACCTCACAGAATTGCTCTAATTGTGGAGAGGTTGTCAAAAAGACTCTTAGCACCAGAACTCATATTTGTCCTCATTGTGGGTATACCCAAGATAGGGACTGGAACGCAGCGCGGAACATATTAGCAAAAGGATTGAGTACGGCGGGTCACGTCGGAACTAACGCCTCTGGAGACATCGACCTCTGTATGGGTGGGGAAACTCCTCCAAGTAAGTCGGGTCGTGGAAAGAGGAAACCCAAAGAGCGATCTTTGGAATCCCCCACTATATTCGGTACTCCGAATTAGTGGTGGGAGGATGTCAAGAATGGCGGATTGTCATAGAATAATACACAATCGATGAGTTTTAGTGTTATAGTTATATAAGACCTGGACCTATGCGATTGCAACGCCCAAACTTTGTCAGGACCGGAAGGTAGCAGCAATACGGGATGCTTGTGATAGGCGTAGTCTCCGGGTCGCCCTATTTGAGGAGCGGTCAGCAGCGATGCCTGGTTTTGGAGATATTGTTCAAAAAGCTTTTTACCTCGGTGTTGGGTTGGCTTCTTATGCGGGTGAGAAAGCAGGGGGGAAATTAGCCGAACTGCGATCGCAAGTCCAAAAACTGGCAGATGAAATGGTGGCGAAGGGCGAAATGACCACAGAAGAAGCCCGCCGCTTCGTTGAAGATATGAT
This sequence comes from Gloeotrichia echinulata CP02, assembly GCA_038087035.1. Taxonomy (NCBI): domain Bacteria; kingdom Bacillati; phylum Cyanobacteriota; class Cyanophyceae; order Nostocales; family Gloeotrichiaceae; genus Gloeotrichia; species Gloeotrichia echinulata. The sequence goes on from CP051187.1 coordinate 1,771,554, forward strand.
GAAGCAAGCTCAACAACCACCAGCATCTGACCCAGCCACAAACAAAACACCCCCTACAGAACCTCGCCGCATCGAAATTTTACAAGAAGATGAAGAGGCGACTGTAAAAGAGCCATCGCCCGATAATGTAGATGGATTGCGCGAACAAGTACTAAAACTGCAAGAAGAGTTAAAAAAACTGCAACGCGATCCATAAAAAGTCAGTTTTTAGCTGGAGCAGTGGCTAGTGAAACGTTAGAAATAGCGCAATACCAACAAACTTATTAGGACAAAAGCCCAAAAGCTTGTATTTTTCCATCTCAGTTTTGGGTTAGTTACTATCCTTAGCTTTGCTCAATGACAAGCTTTAACGTCGGGAAAATTAGTAGAATTAATGTGTACTCTATTGCTTCAAGCCAGGTAGCACTGAGTCCCCTGATTATAGCCATTAAGGGCGTCAAGTTTATGGAACAGTGGCAAAAAGATCTGATCGACATCATCGAAACAGTGGCTGTTGAAGTGGAAGACTTCTTCCTAGGGATGAGCGACATGGTAGACGCCTTTTTTGAGCTAACCGAAGAAATTACTGAGCAAGTACAAAATACCATCGTCAGTGAAGTAGACTTGTATTTACAAGATTTGACGGAACCAATTTTGGAAGTTTACTGGGAACTGGAAGACGTGGTAGCAGATGTAGATCTGGGTTTTCCTTATCAAGTAGAAGCTACGCCAGAGAAAAATCCTGCCTGCATTGGTTGTAATAATTATCATGGTCAAGTTTACGGTGGTAACTTATTAGTTTGTGCCATGCACCCCCACGGCTGGGATGATCAGAGTTGTCCAGACTGGGAAAACAGTTCTAATTTCTGAGTTAGGAGTTAGGAGTTATGAGTTAGGAGTTAGGAGTTAGGAGTTAGGAGTTAGGAGTTAGGAGTTAGGAGTTATGAGTTATGAGTTATGAGTTATGAGTTATGAGTTATGAGTTATGAGTTATGAGTGGTGAAAATCCTTCGCGACAAATGACAAATGACAAATGACAAATGACCAATGACAAATGACCAATGACAAATGACAAATGACAAATGACAAATGACAAATGACAAATGACAAATGACCAATGACCAATGACCAATGACCAATGACCAATGACCAATGACAAATGACCAATGACCAATGACCAATGACCAATGACCAATGACAAATGACAAATGACAAATGACCAATGACCAATGACCAATGACAAATGACAAATGACAAATGACAAATGACAAATCACAATTTACCTGAAACAGCATCCGAGTTAACTGAACAAATGAAGTATGGCGAACGTGAAATTGCGGAAGGAAAATTAATTACATTTCCCAATCCGCGTGTGGGTAGGCGATATGATATTAATATTACTTTGCCGGAATTTACCTGTAAATGCCCGTTTTCTGGCTATCCGGATTTTGCGACAATTTACATTACCTACATACCTGATGAGCGAGTGGTGGAATTGAAAGCCCTGAAGCTTTATATTAATAGTTACCGCGATCGCTATATTTCCCACGAAGAATCTGCTAATCAAATTTTAGATGATTTTGTGGCAGCTTGTGATCCTTTAGAAGTGACAGTGAAAGCAGATTTTACTCCCCGTGGTAATGTTCATACGGTGGTTGAAGTGCGGCACCAAAAGTCATAAAAAAATGGAACCGCAGGTGGACGCAGATATAGGCGCCGAGTGGCCAGAACCCCACCCCCAACCGTCTAAGCGCTTGGGAGGAGGGGGCTATGATGTAGTGACTTTAAGCTGTCGGCTGTTTGGGGGATTGCTCAACCTTTTGATTTTGGCGACGACGACGCAGTTTTAGCATACCAACTGCGCCTACACCCAGGATGGCAAATGTAGCAGAAGGTTCAGATATCAAGGTCGATTTGTAATTATTTTTACCCAAATCTACAGCGAAAATAATATCGTTGTAATCTTTGTCACCACCACCCCGCAAGTCCTCAAAGCCCATTATCAAGTAATCTCCAACGTTCCACGCCATGATGTGTTGTAACCCATCTGGGTTCAGAGATGGATCTGAACCGTAAATATCACCATTTCTGGATGGTGTAGTATCTCCGTCGGCTTTGAGTAAGAAATTGAGTTGTGTACCAGCTTCAAAAGTACCCAAGTCTACAAAATCACCGATATCCAAAACACCATCTTTCTCACCATGTAGACATTTATTTTTTGTGCTGTTACATGAGATATTTTCAAAAATCATTCCTTTGCTGTAGTAATTTGTCTTGAATGCTTCGTAAGCTAATTGGTTTTTATAGTTCGCTCCTTCGTTGATGAAAGAAACACGAACATTGTGTTTTCGTTTGAGAAATAGTTGGGTAAAGTCTAGCTTCTGTGCGTTCACCTGATCTCCAGAAATTGCTACACCTTCTTTTGATAGCAATTTTTGAATATCGGGAGTTAACTTGAGGGGAGTAAGAGCCTTGAATTTATCTTTGATAGGGAGTCTTTCTAATGTACTCCAATCAGCAGCTTTTTTAACAGCTTGTTGTGCGTCCAGGGATTGGTTAGCAGCGGTTTCAGCGTTTAATTGGGCTTGATCTCTAGCGCTTGTAGCATCTTGGACTTTCTGGTCAGCATTTTCAACCATTAATTGGGCTTGAGCGATAGCTTGATTTTTAGCGTTTTCAGCCACGCTAAGTTTGGTAGTAGCTGTATCCAGGTTGCTGTTAGCAGTAGTCAGTGCGCTATTAGCAGCAGCTAGTCTCTGATTAGCGTTAGTCAGTGCGCTATTAGCAGCAGCTAGTAATTTATTAGCATTCGCAACAGCTAGTGGTGCGTTAACTAGATCTTGAGCATCTGCTAGCACTAACGCTTTTTTAGCATCTGCTTGAGCTTTAGCAGCATTTTCGGCTGATATTTTAGCTTGAGTCAAATTTTTGTTTGCTTGACTCAAGTTTTGTTCAGCCTGAGAGACAAGGTTTTTAGCATTTTGTTTAGCTTTGTCTGTAACTTTTATAGTCTGAGTCAGGGCTTTTTCTGCGTTCGTAACTGCAACTGTAGCCTCTTTAGCCTTTTTTGCAGCGTCTGAGGCCTGTTTGATAGTTACTTGAATCGGGGTTACTTGTGCAGCACTTGCAACTGCGTAATTGACTGAAGCAATTGTGGAAAAAGTCACGCTCAAAGTAGCCGCAGTCATCAATTGAGCAACAGCTTTCTTATTCATATAAATCATGGTATTTGCACTTAAATTCTGGTTGGTAGAACACTAAAGAAACAAACTGGTTTTTTTCAACAGATTTGGGAGTAGTATTCCCAAAATGAATACTACTAACTGCACTGTATTGCCTAATGAAATGACTCACGTCATAAAAGCTAGAAACTCTTTATACCGATATATTTTCGTTTCTTATATAACTTCTAACTCAGTATCTGTTTTCGTGTCTAGATCTAGAAACCAATTTAGCAATCTCTTTATGTTGCACCGTAAAAATAGTGAGATATTAAGTACTTACTGACCTTATCGGTTTTAAAAAATACATTTGATAAAAAGTCAAGCGGAATTAATCTAGGGTAAATTACAGAAAATCAATTATCCTAGGAATTTTTATAGGACTAGGACTTACGCACTGTGCAAATTAATGATGGTATGGTTTGAGGCAAACATGTCGCTTCTGGCTGTGATTAATCATTATTTTGATGGTAAATAGACCAAACAATAGGGGCGCAAAGCCTTGCGCCCCTACCCTTTGGTTCAAATGAAAATTGATGTAAGTATTTTTTCGGTTGTCGTAGGGGCGCAAGTCCTTGCGCCCCAAAAAGGCAAAACCTAAGCGGTCGCCAGACTCATCAGTTTTTCAAGTCAATCCTGCCAAAATATCCAAAACCTCCCGTTCAAAAGCAACTTGAGCGCGATTGGTTTTACCGCCAATATACAAGCGATCGCCTTTTTGCAATGCCCAAATTTGTGAGTGCGAAAAGTAACTCATGACCACACCTAGCATGAGTAAAGCAAATCCTGTATACACAATTGGTATCCCAGGGTCGGCTTTAATTTGTAAGCCAGTACTACCAATAACATCCAAAATTTTCAGGGTGACGCCGTTGACTTGGGTAGACATTCCCGACCGCACAGTATTAATCAGCTTTCCAGTAGCATCATAAATTAACAACATGCCTTGCAAGTCTTTGGCTAGTAGGGATACACCCTCACTTAAGTCTGGTTTTGTCGGAATCCATGTACCCCAAATCCGCCCTTGACCATTGGTGTTTAATTGCGCCATTGGGATCTCGAAAACAGGGCTGTTGTTGAATTGGACGCGAACAGCAGAGAGTCCCCAATCAGTTTGATAGAAAGTAACGCCATGATAGCGCAGCGGCTCATTGACAAATATCTTTTTGTGGTCTACCTCAATTCCTTGATTATTTAAGACCGACATATCCGAGTAAAACTGGTCAATTCCACCAGTGGGAGTGTAGTCAATCCAAAAACGATTGACGCGCACAGACCAATCTTTGGGAATTTGGGCTGCAGCCAAAGGGCCAGCATCGATAATATTTTTGACTTGAAATGTATCACCACTGGCTACCATTTCTTGGGCAAGAAACCCAGTCATTGCCCCCCAAATTCCGCCCAGTAGAATGGTGACGATACCCACATGAACTATAATCGGTCCAATGCGTCCGATTATTCCCTTGCGGGCATAGAGGATATCGTCTTTTTCTTGAAAGATTTTATAGCGCTGTTTTTGCAAGATTTGAGTCAGAGAACTGAGGGAAGCAGTATCTAATTCTGCACTCAAAGCTAATTTTTGAAATTGCCGAGGTTCATCGTAATATTTCCACCGTTGGGCGGTTTTCAAGGCTGGCAATTGGCGAGTAAAAGTACAAGCAGTCAGGCTAGTTCCAAACAAAATTAGTAATGCTAGAAACCACCAAGTACGATATACATGGTCTAAACCAATGACTTGAATGACTTTCCAAGTTAAGAAACCAAATAAGGCTGGGTGTTCTGGGTAGTTAGACTGATAAAAACCAGGTGACTGACCTTGCTCAATTACAGTACCGCTGATGCTAAAAAGTGCAATCAACAGCAAAAGTGCGATCGCTAATCGTAAATCTGTCAGTATAGGCAAAAATTCTCGCCGCAAGAACCGCCCAGGTACTGACCACCAACTTAACTCTTCGGCGGCTGAATTTTCTGAAGTCATTGCTTAAAAACTGCCAAGGGGAATTCGAGAAACTAAGGAAAATACACCAAATCCTACCAATAGCACACCGCTAACTGGGTTAATCCAACCAGACCAACGACGCAACTCTAATAACTTCTTAATTGAAGCCGTAAAGGTTCCTGCCAAAATTAATGGAGTTACATGTCCGGCTGTGTAGGAAAGTAGCAAAACAGCGCCTAAAATTAAATCTTGGGTATTAGCAACCCAACCCAGTAAGCTAGCTAAAATCGGTGTACTACAAGGAGATGCCACTACACCAAAAGTCAGCCCTATCGAGTAGGAACGGACTCCTGACGGTAAATTTTGCGGAATCCAATTTGTATCGCCAAAAGAGGGAAATTGCAGGGGTAATGCTTCTAGTAAGTTTAACCCCATCAGAATGGCGATAATGCTGACGATAATTGGCAAACCAATGCCCACTTGTCCATAGACTTTTCCCACAAAAGCTGCTATAATACCTAATGCTGCCAATGTAGTTGCTAATCCCAAGGCAAACCAGGTTGATTGGGCAGCTGCTTGTAGGCGGCCTTTAGCTTCATAACCACCGATATAGCCAATGGTAATAGGCAGCATAGACAGCATACAGGGCGTGAGGCTGGTAAGCAAACCAGCTGCAAAAATGATGGCAATACTCACCACGCCCAGATGTGCCAATTGATGAGAGACAAGGGTATTAGCAAATTGTTCTAGTTCGTAAATTCGGGTTTGCAGGGTCTCTAACATGGGGGGTACTGCGTGGGAAATGCTTACTCTGGTTGAATTGTAGCTTACTTTATGCTTTTGAATGGGAGCGAGGCGGGTATCTGGTCTACCGAATTGCGCCCTTGTCGCTGGAAGATTACCGTTCGCGGAGCGTCCCGTAGGGAAATAATTTTTAGCTCACGCATTCGCGAAGCGTCCCGTAGGGAAGGCGCATTCGCGGAGCGTCTGTCTTCGACACGCTACGCGAACGCAGAGAAGGCGCATTCGCGCAGCGTCTGTCTTCGACACGCTACGCGAACGCAGAGAAGAAGGAAAATTATAGGTAATCTTAGACCGGGAAGGGAGTAGTCGTTTTGTATAGTGATTATTCTGTGTTGCAGGAAGATTTGATAATATTGAAAGCATCTTTTAATAACAAACGCCCTTTATTGGAAGTCGTTAAATATTTTAGAAAAGCCTGAGAAATAAGTCAAAATTTGTTAAAAGACTTTTTGCAGAAAAATGGTTTAACTTGAAATATAAATAAAATTCCTAGTCCCGCGATTTCAAAGTCTTATACAATACCACTAAAACGCTGACACATGTAGATTTCGCGTAGGGGCACGGCAATGCCGTGCCCCTACAGCTGGTATCATATCGTGTGGATTTAGGGGTATCTAAAAATTTATTCGGCTAAACAAATAGTTTGAAAACACGCCCTAGCCCCCTCCTCGCTTGCTCTGAGGGGGTTGGGGGTGCGGTATCAGCGCATAGCATCCCTACGAAAAACCCGATATTTCTTCCCCAAAAATACAAAAAAAATACCTCATAGCCCCCTCAGAGCAGACGAGGAGGGGGGTGGGGTTCTACCTCACATCGTAACCAAACAAATTGGGGTCAACTTCCCCTAACTGCAAATCTGCTAAACCATACTCAGCCCATCGCCTATCAACCATCGCTGCGACATCTGGATCTGATTCCAAAGGCGCGCCCCATTCATGTTCGGTTTCTGGGGGAATTTTGGTAGTTGCATCAATTCCCATTCTACCACCTAAACCGATTTTTTCGCTCGCAAAATCTAACGTATCAAAGGGTGTATTTGGTAATATAAAGACATCCCTTGTGGGGTCAACTTTAGAACTAATTGCCCAGACAACTTGACGCGGGTCACGAATATTTATATCTTTATCCACAACAATGACAAATTTGGTGTATGTAAATTGTGGTAAAGCACTCCAAAATGCTAAAGCCGCCCGTCGCGCTTGTCCGGGATAGGCTTTATCAATGGAAATAATCGCGGCTTTGTAACTCAAAGCTTCCATTGGTAAGAAGAAATCGACAATTTCTGAGACTTGTTGCCGTAAAATGGGGGTGTAAATCCGATTGAGTGCGATCGCCATCATGGCTTCTTCTTTGGGTGGACGACCGCTAAATGTTGTTAAGTAAATTGGATCTTTGCGGTGTGTCATGCATTGGAAGCGAATCAACGGCGAATCTTCGACGCCACCGTAATAACCCATGTGGTCGCCAAAGGGTCCATCTGGTAATACTTCCCCTGGTGTAATTGTCCCTTCTAAAACAAATTCCGAATCTGCGGGAACTTCCAAATCTACGGTTTTACACTTGGCTAAGTTCACGCCAGAACCGCCGTAAAGTCCAGCAAATAACCATTCTGATAAGTCTACAGGGATGGGGGTAGCCGCTGCCATAATAATTAGCGGGTCAACACCGAGGGCGATCGCTATTTCTAATTTTTTCCCACATTCGGCGGCTTTTCGCAAGTGTCTCGCCCCACCCCGCACTGATAACCAGTGGACGGTCATTGTCTTTGAAGATTGCAGTTGCAAGCGATACACGCCGACATTTGGCGTTCCCGTCTCACAATCCTTAGTAATTACCAATCCTAGGGTAATAATCTTGCCAGCATCACCAATATAAGGACGTATTAAAGGCAACTTATTTAGATCTAAATCATCCCCCTGAATCACCACTTGCTGACAACCGGGGAAAAAGTCCCGTCCTGGCTTGGCCTTGAGGACATCAAACAAAACTTTACCAAAGTCTATCGCCTGGGAAATCTTTTTCGGTGGCTTTGGTTGCTGGAGCATACTCAGCTTTTTCCCCAAAGTTTCCAACTCCTCTGGATGCTGCATATTCATTGCCCAGCATATCCTTTCCAGGGTCCCCATCAAATTCACCGCCACCGGGAAGGATGTCCCTTTGACATTTTCAAATAATAACCCTGGACCCCCTTTTTGCAGCATTCGGTTAGAAATCTCCGCAATTTCTAAATCTGAGTCAACTAAAGCCGAAATTCGCTTTAATTGTCCTCTTTCTTCCAGAATTTTGATAAATCCCCGTAAATCTCTTGCCATTTTTCTAGTAACCGCTAAATAGTTAAGAATTGTAAAGCCCTATTTTCTATTATCAGCGAGATTGGGGACACAACGACCGCTCAGTGCATCGCTGGGGACTGGGGATTGGGGATTGGGGATTGGGGATTGGGGACTTTTAGTTAAAAAAATCTTGAATTTGTAGAAAAAAAGCGCAACTTCCGCTAAAATAATTTCCAAAATATTGTATCTGAATATACATTATAGTATTAGCTCCATCTATTAATTGGGAACAATAATCCTACAAACCGAAGAAAAATCAATTTTGCAGGGAGAAAGCGGCTATGGTGAAGCTGACTGGTTACCAGATACAAGAGGAAACCTACTCCGGTAGCAGAACTCTAGTGTATCGAGGGATAAGAGAAAAAGACCAAAAACCAGTAGTGATCAAATTTTTACGCCGTGAGTATCCCAATTTCCAAGAATTGGTACAGTTCCGCAATCAATACACCATTGCCAAACATCTCCACATTCCTGGGATTATTAAAACCTATAACCTAGAAAATTACCAAAACGGCTATGCCTTAGTCATGGAAGATTTTGGCGGTATCTCCCTTCAGCAAGAGTTGCGGAGGTGGGGAGATGGGGGGATGGGGACAAGTAGGGAGGGATTGGGGGAATTTCTCACGATTGCGGTGCAAATTATTGCCGCCTTGGAAGGATTATATCACCATAGGGTGATTCATAAAGATATTAAACCTGCCAATATTCTAATTAACCCGAATACCAAACAAGTTAAACTTATCGATTTTAGTATTGCGTCCTTACTGAAGAGAGAAACCCAAAGCTTTACTAGTCCTAACGTCTTGGAGGGGACTTTGGCTTACCTATCGCCAGAACAAACCGGAAGGATTAATCGAGGTGTAGACTATCGCACCGACTTTTATTCCTTGGGGGTGACTTTTTTTGAGCTTTTGACTGGACAACTTCCCTTCACCAGTAATGACCCGATGGAGTTGGTACATTACCATATTGCCAAGCATCCCCCAGCCGTAGACAGTATTCATAAAGATATACCCATAGTTTTGTCGGCTATTATCAGTAAACTGATGGCGAAAAACGCCGAAGATCGCTACCAAACTGCTCACGGACTCAGACATGACTTAAAAAGGTGCTTGCGTGAATGGCAAAAAACGGGAACAATTCATACCTTTTGTTTAGCACAACGAGATATTTGCGATCGCCTAATTATTCCCGAAAAACTCTATGGTCGGGAAGGGGAAGTACAAACCTTGTTGACAGCTTTTGAGAGGGTATGTCAAGGCGCGAGAGAAATGATGCTTGTAGCTGGGTTTTCGGGAATTGGTAAAACTGCAGTGTTGAATGAAATCCACAAACCGATTGTTCACGCTAGGGGTTATTTTATCAAAGGGAAGTTTGACCAGTTTCAGCGAAATGTTCCTTTCTCGGCTTTTGTGCAAGCTTTTCGAGATTTGATGGGGCAAATATTAAGTGAAAGCGATGCCCAACTGCAACAATGGAGAAGCAATATTCTGTCTGCATTGGGAGACAATGCACAAGTCATTATTGATGTAATTCCTGAATTAGAAAGAATCATTGGTAATCAACCACCTGTTCCTGAACTTTCAGGAATTGCTGCCCAAAATCGCTTTAATTTACTATTTCAAAAATTCATCAAACTTTTGACCAGTAAAGAGCATCCTTTGGTCATATTCTTGGATGATTTGCAATGGGTAGATTCGGCTTCTCTGAAGTTAATACAATTGCTGATGAGCGAAACAGAGAGTAAATATCTATTACTAATTGGAGCTTATCGCGATAATGAAGTTTCCAGCACACATCCCTTAATGTTGACTTTAGAGGAGATTCGTCAGGCTGAGTCCATCATAAATACTATTACCCTCACTCCGCTAAATCAATCTGACTTAAATCATCTGATTGTTGATACTTTAAATTGTCCCACTGCAGTAGCCTTACCGTTTACCCAATTAGTCCATCAAAAAACTCAGGGTAATCCTTTCTTTACCAATCATTTTCTCAAATCTCTATATGAAGAAGGTCTAATTGCCTTTAACATTAATAATGGCTATTGGCAATGCGATATCACTCAACTCAAAGCTAAAGCCTTGACAGATGATATTGTAGAATTCATGGCGCTGCAACTACAGAAATTAGGCAAATCAACTCAAGATGTATTAAAGCTAGCTGCTTGTATTGGTAATCAATTTGATTTGGCTACCTTGGCAATAGTAAATGAAAAATCTCAATTTGAGACGGCAGTAGATTTATGGGCTGCACTCCAAGAAGGATTGGTAATTCCGACGAGTGAAGTTTATAAGTTTTTTCAAGATGAATCTGTGGCGATTGAGCAGACTTCAGCAGCCAGTAATTATGAACAATTGACAGTATCCTACAGATTTTTGCATGACCGAGTGCAGCAAGCAGCCTACTGTTTAATTCCTGAATGTCAGAAAAAATTCACGCACTTAAAAATTGGCAGATTACTATTCAACAATATTCCCCAAGAGGAACGGGAAGAAAATATTTTCGAGATTGTCAATCAATTAAATATAGGATTCGACTTAATCTCAGAAGCAACAGAGCAAAATGAATTAGCACAGCTAAATTTAATCGCTGGACAGAAAGCCAAGGACTCAACAGCTTACAGTGCGGCGGTTGATTATTTAACAATCGGCATAAATCTGCTAGCAATAAATAGTTGGGAAAATCAATATAACCTCACCCTAAAATTATATCAAGAAGCAGCAGAAGCAGAATATCTCAGTGGTGATTTTGCGCGAATGGAAAAACTCTCTGAGGTAGTATTACACCAAGCAAAAACACTTTTAGATAAAATAAAAGTATATGAAGTAAAAATTCAAGCCGCCGTAGCCAAAAACGAACTAAATTCAGCCGTCAATACTGGTTTAAAAGTCCTCAAGCTGTTAGATGTAGAGTTTCCAGAACATTATTCTCAAGCAGATATTACCCAAGGGCTAGAGGAAATTCAGTTAGCTTTGGTCGATACACGAGTTGAGGATTTACTTAACTTACCTTCCATGACTGAACCAAGTAAATTAGCAGCCATGAAGATAATGTTAAGTATAGTCGCTGCAGCCTATGTCAGTGTACCTGAATTATATATAGGTATAGTGTTACAACTGGTTATTTTATCGATTAAAAATGGCAATTGTCGTGAATCTATCTATGGTTATGCTGCCTATGGATTAATTCTTTGTGGTATATTAGGAGATATTGCAGCGGGTTTTGAATTTGCTCAATTTTCTCTGAGATTACTAGATAAATTTAATGCCAAAGCGCTACAAGCTAAGACTTTTGTAATAGTTGATGGTTTTATCAAACATTGGCAACAACATACCAAGGAAACATTAAGACCATTAATGGATGGTTACGCTAGCGGATTGGAAACTGGAGATTTAGAATTTGCTGCCTATTGTACCTACCTTTATTTTTACCACTCATACTTTATAGGCAAGGAATTAGTTTTACTAGAAAGAGAAATGGCCGCCTACAGTGAAGCCATCAGTCAAATAAAACAAAAAACAGCATTAAATTGGCATCAAATATATTGGCAATCTGTTTTAAATTTGTTGGGTGCTTCTGAAAATACCTGTTCTTTAATTGGTCAAGCATACAACGAAAAAATTATGCTTAAACTGCATCAAACAACAGGAGAAAAGACAGCAATTTTCTACGTTTATTTTAATAAACTCATTCTTAGTTATCTATTTGGGGATTACCATCAAGCTGTTGAAAATGCAGTCATCGCACAACAGTATTTAGATGCGGTAGTTGGACTATTAGTTGTTCCTATATTCCATTTCTATGATTCTTTGGCACATTTAGCAGTGTATCCTCATGCTCCTATCTCTGAACAACAAAGCATCATCACTCGTGTGACTATTAATCAAGAAAAAATGCAAAAATGGGCGCATCATGCTCCTATGAATCATTTACACAAGTATTATTTGGTAGAAGCAGAACGCCATCGGGTACTTGGTCAAAATTTAGCAGCAATGGATTACTATGACCCCGCCATTGCTACAGCCAAAGCAAATGAATATCTCAACGAAGAAGCTTTAGCCAACGAACTGACAGCTAAATTTTACCTCGAATGGGGCAAAGAAAAAATTGCCCAAGTCTACCTAACTGATGCTTACTACGCCTATGCTCGCTGGGGAGCAAAAGCCAAAATTAATGACTTAGAAAAACGCTATCCGAACTTACTTTATCCAATTTTAAAACGGGAAACAATCCGCCTCAATTCTAGCGAAAAAAATTCTGTGAGTTTGAGCAACTCTCTATCAATGCATAATACCATTCAAACAATTATTTCTAATACTACAAGTATTTCAGATGCTCTAGACTTAGCAACGGTGATGAAAGCTTCCCAAGCGCTAGCTAGCGCCATAGAGATTGATAATTTAATCTCTATTTTAATGCAAGTCATTATGGAGAATGCCGGTGCAGATAAATGTGCTTTGATTTTACTCAAAGGTAATAATTTAATGATAGAAGCTACGGGTATTGGAGGAGCAACCAAAACAGATACTATCAATACCATTCGTCAATCCATAGCAGTAGAGTCAAGTCAAGATATTCCCATTACTTTAATTAAATATGTGTCTCGCACGTCAGAAACATTAGTAATGGAAGATGTTCAACATCAGAATCTTGTATTATCAGATACATATATTCTCCATCAGCAACCCAAAAGTTTATTATGTATCCCAATTATTAATCAAGGTAAATTTATTGGTATCCTCTACTTAGAAAATAATCTGACTATAGGAGCTTTTACAAATGAGCGCGTTGAGGTCTTAAAGCTACTCACGGCGCAAGCGGCTATTTCTTTAGAAAACGCCAAATTATATACCGATTTATCAGAAAAAACAGCCAGATTGAAACAAGCCAATCAACAATTAGAAGATTACTCATATAATCTGGAAATAAAAGTACAAGAACGCACAGAAGAATTAAAATTTTCCGAAGCACGAGAGCGAGAAAAGGCAAATCAGCTAGAATTGACATTGCAGAAACTTTACTCCACTCAAGCCCAACTAATTCAAGCAGAAAAAATGTCCAGTTTGGGACAGCTAGTTGCTGGTATCGCTCACGAAATTAACAATCCTGTAAATTTCATCTTTGGTAATCTTTTCCCAGCCAATGAATATATAAAGTCCTTGCTCGATTTAATTAATTTATATCAGATAAATTATCCTCACCCCGTACCAGAAATTAAAGAAAAGATAGAAGATATTGAACTAGATTTCTTGGTTAAAGACTTGCGACTAATATTAGAGTCGATGAGGGTGGGTTCTGAGCGAATCCAGCAGATTGTTCAATCTCTGCGGAATTTCTCGCGCTTGGATGAAGCCACCATTAAACCAGTGGATATCCACTCTGGTATTGATAGCACTATCTTGATTTTACAGCACAGACTGAAACCAAATGGCCAATATTCGGGAATTGAATTGGTTAAAAATTATGGTCAATTACCCTTAGTAAACTGCTATGCATCTGGGCTAAATCAGGTATTTATGAATCTGCTAAGTAATGCTATAGACGCTTTGCAAGAGGCTTTAGAAAAGCCAGAATTCAAAGCTCAAAAACATCCTCAGATTATGATTAGTACAGAGGTTAGTAGTTCTCACACAGTACTCATCCGCATTTCTGATAATGGTCTGGGGATGAGCCAGTCAGTTATCAACAAAATATTTGATCCCTTTTTTACTACTAAGCCTGTGGGTAGCGGTACAGGTTTAGGATTATCAATTAGCTACTCGATTATAGTCGAACAGCATAAAGGTCATTTAACCTGCTATTCAACACCAGGCGAAGGTACAGAGTTTATTATCGAAATTCCCATAGAACAGCCATCGCAATTGTTACAATTAACTTCAAATTAACCTAGATATGAGGTTTTCTTAACGACATTACACCATCGCATTAGTTATTCTAATTAGGGATAAAGCATTATTTATTATAAATAAGCGTTAACCTCATCAAACATGGCCAGAATATACGATATTTTCCTGGCAGGTGGCCTGATAATCTAGCCCCTGCTAGTTTTATTTTTGTCACAAAAAATCCGGAGAATTTTTGATAGCAAAACTACCCATTATTACACACATTTAAATTTTTAAGCACATTTTAACCTTAAATTCATCTTTTGTTAAAGTAACGTTAACTATACAGCATGTACCTTATTGGAGGCTGTGATTACAGCAGAACAAGATTCCTTAAATACGAGGTAACATGATTTTTTCGACCACCATCTTGAATCGTGTAGTTACTACTTCAGTAGTAACAGCTGCTGTTGCACTAGGTCCCATGTTTGGGGCGATCGCTCAAGCTGAAACTCTCAATGGCGCAGGCGCGACTTTTCCCGCTCCGCTGTATGAACGTTATGCTCGCGAAATTAAGAAGAAATTTCCCGATTTGAAAATTAACTACCAAGCAATTGGTAGCGGTGGCGGTATTCGTCAAGTCATTGCTGGAACTGTTGACTTTGGTGCTAGTGATGCTGCAATGAAAGATGACGAAATCGCTAAAGTCAAGAATGGCGTTATTCTCGTACCCACCGCAGGTGGTGCGGTTTCTGTTATTTACAATCTTCCTGGTGTTAGCAACCTCAAATTGTCCCGTGAAGTGCTACCAGCAATTTTTTCTGGCAAAATTTCCAACTGGAACGACGCTAAAATTAAAGCTGTTAACCCAGGGGTAAATCTACCAGATCAACCAATTAAATTTGCTGTTCGCGCCGATAGTAGCGGTACAACTTTCATTTTCACCAACCATTTGAGTGCTATCAATGGTTATTTTAAGGGGAGAATTGGCGCCAACACCGCTCCCAAATGGACTCTACCAAACGTCCTCAGAGGTAAAGGTAATCCAGGCGTTGCTGCTTTAGTAGCTCGCACTCCTGGCGCTATTGGTTATGTTGAATATAGTTACGCTGTTGCAAACAAGCTGAAATCAGCAGAAATTCAAAACAAAAAAGGAGAATTTGTCGCTCCTTCTTTACAGAGTGCAAACGCAGCTTTATCAACTGTGAAATTCCCAGATAACTACCGCGTTTTTGTTGGCGATCCCGGACAAGGTTATCCTATCGTTGGTCTAACCTGGCTACTGATCAATAAGCAGTATGCTACTCCTGCCAAGGCTGATGCAATCAAGAAATTTGTTAACTGGGCGCTAAAAGATGGTCAAAAATTTAATGATGACCTCAACTACACCTCAATTCCTGGTGATGTTGTAAATCGCGTACTGCAAACAGTTAACAGCACTGTTAAGTAATCTGTAATCTCGCGTCTTTTTCTTCCTAGTAGGGTGGGCTATTTGCTCACCCTACAGACATGAAAATAGTCTATTTTCTTGATTTATAATGGCAAATTCATTTGAACCAGCCGACAATAATTCATCACGTCAACCTCATTTGGGTGATGAAAATCTTGACTTGACAGTTACAGGCGGCAGAATTTTTTGGTTTGACCAAGGTTTTACATGGCTGGTCTATGCTTTTGCAGTGATTACCGTCGCTGTTCTAGTTTTGATGACTTGGGTGATTTTTCACGAAGCCCAACCAGCTATTTTTCACTTTGGATTTGGGTTTTTGTGGGGACAAGATTGGGATGTAGGTAATCAGATTTTTGGTGCATTACCTTACATTTATGGCACCTTGGTAAGTAGTGCTGTTTCAATTCTTTTGGCTGTACCAGTTGGCGTAGCAATTGCTTTGGTAACTAGTGAAAATTTCTTACCGCCACAGGTGCGAAATACCCTAGCATTTGTTGTGGAATTAATTGCGGCAATTCCCAGCGTTATTATTGGTTTGTGGGGCATTTTTGTCTTTATTCCAGTTCTGGAACCATTCCAAAAATTCCTCGCTAGCATATTCCAATGGATTCCACTGTTTAAGACAATAGACCCCTCTGGAACGAATATGTTGACTGCGGGAATTATTTTAGCAGTCATGATTCTCCCCACAATGGCTGCAATTACTCGTGATGTATTGCTCGTTGTACCCAAAGAATTACGCAGTGCATCTATGGCTTTGGGTAGCACCCGTTGGGAAACAATATTTCGGGTGTTGTTACCAGCAGGATTTTCTGGGATTGTCAGTGCAGCAATGTTGGCGCTAGGACGAGCTTTGGGCGAAACAATGGCTGTCACAATGGTGATTGGTAACTCTGCTCAAATTAGCGCTTCTTTGCTCGATCCAGCTTATACAATTCCTTCTGTATTAGCTAATGAATTTGCTGAAGCTGAACCAGGATTACACATTGGGGCTTTAAGCTATTTGGGTTTGATTTTGTTTGCTTTGACTCTTGCTGTAAATATCGCCGCTGTACTATTAGTGCAGTGGGTTGGTAAGAAAAATAAATAGCTACTCCAGACAGGATATATTGCCTCTACTAAACAGTTTGCCAATCATAATTTGTGAGAGAAATGAACAGTGAACAACAGTTACAAATAGATCAGGCTCTAGCAGCAGAATTACGCAGTCCTCTCCCACCAAGAAGACTATATTTCACCTATGCAATGAATGCGATCGCCTTTATTTTCACAGGTGTAGCGCTAATTCCTTTGTTCTCAATTTTGTGGGAAATTCTCGTGCGGGGACTCTCCGGACTCAAACCGGAAATGTTTTTCACAGCAGTAATTGATAATGGGTTTGGTAATGCCATCCTCGGTACGATCACAATGGTGGGCATTGGCTCACTATTTAGTCTACCTACAGGCATAATGACGGGAATATTTTTGGCAGAATTTGGTCAAAGTAATACAGCTAAGTTTGTTCGCTTTATCACGACAATTATCACAGGCGTTCCTTCAATTGTTGTCGGGATCTTCGCCTATGGTATTATCGTTTTTGTTACCAAAGGATTTAGTGCGATCGCAGGTGGCTTTGCCTTAGCTGTCATCATGCTCCCCATTATCGTACTCACAACCGAAGAAGCCTTAAAACTCATTCCCACCGCTCAACGCCTCGCTTCCGCAGCTTTAGGCGGTACCCGTTTCCAAACCACTTTTCGTGTTGTTGTAAATGCAGCCATCCCCGGTATCACCACAGGCGTTTTATTAGCCCTCGCCCGTGCTACTGGTGAAACAGCACCACTAATTTTCACCGCTTTGTTTAGTCTTGACTGGTCTCCAGGATTGACTAGTCCCACAGCTTCCTTACCAGTCTTGATTTTTAACCTCTATAATGACCCCAGCCCAGAAAGAAGCCAATTAGTATGGACTACTTCCATAGTCCTCCTAGGCTTAGTTTTGTTTGTTAGTCTAGTCTCTCGCTTATTTACTAGCCAGAGAAGAGCTAAATAAAATCTCATGAGGTTGTTAATTGATCCTTCACACCTTTGGTAAGTATGAGTAACTTAATTCCCGCCATCCAAGTCAAAAACCTCAACTTTTACTACAACCCTAAGAGCAACAAGCCGGCGATTGAAGGTGTGTCAATGGATATTTACCAAAACCAAGTAACCGCCATTATTGGCCCTAGTGGTTGCGGTAAATCTACTTTCATTAAAACCCTCAATCGCATTAGCGAATTAGAAGGGGATGTCAGAATTAATCCAGAAGGGCGCGTAGAATTTCTCGGTCAAAATATATATGACCCTCGCGTCAATATCAATCGGTTACGCCGCCAAATTGGGATGGTGTTCCAAAAGCCGAATCCTTTTCCCATGAGCATCTACGAAAATGTGGCTTATGGTGTAAAAATTGCCGGAAATCGTCCGAAACCAGAATTAGATGAGATTGTCGAATCAGCCATCAGAGGTGCAGCTCTCTGGGATGAGGTGAAAGATAAACTGCTTCAATCTGCTTTAGGGCTTTCTGGTGGACAACAACAGCGTCTGTGTATAGCCCGTGCTTTAGCAGTCAAGCCCAAAGTTCTCCTAATGGATGAGCCTTGTTCAGCCCTTGATCCCATCGCCACGATGAAAGTTGAAGAACTCATCCACAGCTTGCGCTCTGAGTTGACAATCGCAATTGTCACCCACAATATGCAGCAAGCCACTCGCGTCTCCGATTTTACTGCATTCTTCAGCACCGATGAAAGCCGCATCGGTCAAATGGTAGAATTCGGTGTCACAAATCAAATATTTAGCAACCCCCTCGATAACCGTACCCGTGACTACGTTTCCGGGCGTTTCGGTTAAGCTGTCAGGAGCAAGTTGCTCTGTGAAAGTATTTATTTATCACGTCCGTCCGAGCCAAAAATGCTAACAATTGCTACCATTCGGTTCAGGGTAGTTCGGTATGTAAGAACCCCGGTTTATTCAAAAAACCGGGGTTCTTAGTTTGTGGTGATAGTGCAATACAGTTCAGTTAGGCTCGAATGATATACACTGTAGGGGCACGGCATCCAAAATTTTTTCTTCTAATGACAATTCTATTCCTGCCGTGCCCCTACGACAATTTTCCTTAACTGAACTGTATTGGGTGATAGTGTAGGAATTACGCATAAGTAACGAAAAATCAAGGGTTTGGGCATGGCGCATAGGGCATAGCGCATAGGGCAATAAAATTAACCAATCCCCAATCCCTGGTCACTGAGCGGAGCCGAAGTGCAATCCCCATAGCCTAATCTGATTTATATCCGAGCGCCGGAAATTATCAACAGGAAATACCATCACCTTTATGTGATTGATTTTGGTAATTGATACAAATTTTGTGGTATATTCATTTGATTTTCGATAATAAGCATGTGTATTTTCAGCTAAAATGAGCCAAGCTTTGCGTGCATTCTCTGCAAACATCTACCAACTAGGCGCTGCTATTTTGCTATGTGATGAATAAGTAGGTCGGCGCAAATAAACCGTACGGTCGAGGGTCGTCATTTGTCCTTTGTCATTGGTCATTGGTAAGAGTTTCAGGCTTGTTTACTTTTCTTAACATAGTTTGGTTTATTTCTGCCTACTTACTTAGGAGTTTGGATTCTGTGTTGCAAAAACAATCAAGCATTAGCTTCACAAATAGCGCTAGAGCGCCGCTAACTGTTCCTGCTTTGTTAAGTCAAGATTGATTTGATACTTTTTGCAACTATGAATAAATTAATTTCAGCGATCAAAGTCAAAAACCTCAGTTTTTATTACGACACCCACAAAATATTAGGCGGGGTGTCAATGGATATTTACCAAAACAAAGTAACGGCAATTATTGGTCCTACCGGTTGTGGTAAATCTACTTTTCTCAAATCTCTCAATCGCATGAGTGAATTAGAAGGAGACGTGCGGATTGAAGGGAAAGTAGAATTCTTTGGTCAAAATATTTATGAGCGTCGCGTCAACTTAAATCGCCTGCGTCGCCAGATTAGCATGGTACACCCAAAACCCAATCTTTTTCCCATGAGTGTTTACGATAATGTCGCCTATGGGGTGAAATTAGTTGGATGGCGCCCGAAAACAGAATTAGATGAAATTGTCGAATCTGCCATTAAAAGTGTCAATCTCTGGGATGAAGTCAAACATAAATTACATAAGTCTGCTTTAGATCTTTCTGGTGGTCAACAACAAAGACTCTGCATCGCCCGTGCTTTAGCAGTCAAACCCCAAGTTCTCTTGATGGATGAGCCTTGTTTCGGTCTTGACCCCATAACCAGCATGAAAATTGAGGATCTGATTCAGAATGTCCGTTCTGAGTTAACAATTGTAATTGTCACCCATAATATGCAGCAAGTTACTCGCGTATCCGATTTCACGGCTTTCTTTCAGACCAATGAAAATCGCGTTGGTCACATGGTTGAATTTAATCCCACCAATAAAATCTTGACTACTCACCTTGATTCTCGCATCCGCGACTACGTTTTACCCCGTCTTAGTTGAGCATAGCGACCTTATGCTGTCCCAGACGCACTCGCGGGCGCAAGGTCGCTCCTACTTTATTTGCACCTAGCCTAGTTATTATCAGCTTACGCCATAGGTACAAAATTCAAAACAGGAGCGCCAACAGCAAATTTATTTGCCCTTAAGCGTGGTAAAATATTGTGTGTTGGTTTTTTTTATCAACCCAGCCTAAAATTAGTATTTCCAACCCTGATTAAAGGTGAGATGTACTAAGGCAACCTGAATCTCAATATGAAATGTCCCCGATGCGAATCCACTTCATATCGTAAAAATGGCCGTCGGAATGGCAAGCAGAATTACCTGTGCAAAAACTGCAGTAAACAGTTCTTGGAACCTGAATTCCCCCAACCCCTAGAAAGTGTGATCATCACATCCAGCAACGGACGTGCGAAAACCCCTCTAGGAGAAGCAGCAGCACAAACTATAGTCCAAGAGTTACCACAGGATGACCCAACAGAAAAATCTGGCGACTCTCTAGGTGTGACATTAGCTGAAGAACTGCTGCAAACTTTATTCTCATCTGAGTACTTAGAATCTTCTGCTTTTACCCAATTCATTCAAAAAATTCAGCAAAAATCTGAAATTAAACCTAATTTAGACCCTGGTATTTCTCTGCTGCTCTTGGATGCAGAAAACATAAAATTAGACGCCAATACAGAATTATTTTTAGCTACTATTTGCCAATGTCCTCTCAAAGTCAAAATTGCCTTTGCTAACTGGAGAAATCCCAGCACCGGTAAGCAGGATGTCGAACTTTATGAGCGTGGCTATCAACTTGTTCATGTGCCTGGTGGCAAAGACAGCGCTGATGCAAAAATGATAGCACTTGGTGCTTGTATTTTACGTTATTATCCAACCGTTCAAGAAGTTTTTGTTTGTTCTGGCGATGGAATTTTAATCCACCTCTGTAATGAACTGCAAAACCAAGGCTTAACTGTTTATTGGGTACGTAGACAAGGGCAAATTTTGCAGGTAGAAAACCGTAATACTGGCAAAAGCAGTCATTATTCCCTAGCAATGGCTGTAGAAATTCCCTCCTTTGAAGAAGTGGTGCATCAAATTCAAGATTTAATCAAAACCGAACAGGAATCACTCAATACTCGCTTGAACAATTTGGTAGCAGTTGCCAATCTTTTCCAAGAGCGACGCAACATCAATAATAACAAGCCACCAAATAACGAAATCATCCCCATTCCAGAAGAGATATCAACATCAACACAAAATCCTGACTACAGGATATCCGCAGATAGCGTAAATATCCTATCTTCAGCTACTGATAATATTAATTCTCAGGAAATATTAGAGAAGATACTTATACAAATTATTAAGGAGATGTACGCTAAGTCTCCCAACACTAAACTATCTGTGTCCAAACTAGGCACAGAGTTACAAAAAATCTGCGGACAGTCTCCTAGTTCTGTTGTCAAAAAATTAAAGTTAGGCTCTAGTTTTACTAAATTTTTACAGTCTTCGGCAACATTTAATTTGCACAAGAACGGAAAAGAATATGAGGTAGCACTCAGCAAAATTTAGATTTTTTTATCTTGAATTAAAGACTTTTACCAAGGGAGTAGTCCGCCTGGGTGGACTTTGTTTGTGTCTTTTGATGAATTACGAATTATTATATTATGTTAAAATATGTAAATAAATGTAAATAATACCATGCAGGATAAAGTAATCGTCGTTGTCGGTGCTACAGGCGGTATTGGTTCAGCCTTAACTCGCAAACTTGCCCCCACAGGTGCAAAATTGGTACTGGCGGCGAGGGATGCGGTTCGTTTACGAACATTGGCATTGGAGTTACCAGGGGAAGTTTTGACCGTTCCTTGTGATATTACTGACCCTCAACAGGCAAACACATTGATCGAAAAAGCTGTAGCCGAGTTCGGTCAAATTGATGTTTTGGTGAATGCTGCTGGTGCTGGTATCCTCAAAGCCTACAACAGCCTGGAACCTGCTGATTTAGACAAGATGCTAGATATTAACTTAAAAGGCAGTTTTTACACCACTCAGGCTGCAGCCCAAGAGATGCAAAAGCGCAAATCCGGGCACATCTGTAACTTAGTCGGAATTCTGGGTAAGCATTCAATGCCAATGGCTGCTGCTTATTCGGCTTCCAAGTTTGGCGTCGTTGGTTTCAGCAAGTGCATGGCAGAAGAACTCAAGCGCTTTGGAATTAAATTTACACTATTCTATTTTGGTGGTATAGATTCTCCTTTTTGGGATAACGTCAGCTTAAAGGTAGACCGGAAAAAAATGCTCAGTCCCCAAACCGCTGCGAATGCTATTTTCTTTGCCCTTACTGCTGAACCCCAAGCTGTGCCAATGGAAATTAACATTCAACCTGACAGTCATCTGTTTTTCTAGTCTTATAGGGACTGGGGACACTTCGACAAGCTCAGTGCATCGCTGGGGACTGGGGACTGGGGAAACTTCGACAAGCTCAGTGCATCGCTGGGGACTGGGGACACTTCGACAAGCTCAGTGCATCGCTGGGGACTGGGGACACTTCGACAAGCTCAGTGCATCGCTGGGGACTGAGGACACTTCGACAAGCTCAGTGCATCGCTGGGGACTGGGGACACTTCGACAAGCTCAGTGCATCGCTGGGGACTGGGGTTAGTAACTGTAACTTAATTTCTGCTCACCTCTACTCATTGCTACTCATTTTCGGTGGGAGATGCAATGAGTTGGTCAACAAGATACACTGATGCAATTAATTGAAAAGCTGGTAATTAGGAGGTGGTTTAATGCTGGTTGGTTTCAAAACTGAGTTGAAGTTGAATAACCAACAACGCACAGCATTGAGAAAACATTGTGGAGTAGCACGTCATGCTTGGAATTGGGGATTGGCTTTAACTAAACAGATACTTGACCACAACAAAGCGAATCCTGAGTCTAAAATCAAATTTCCGACGGCAATTGACTTGCATAAATGGTTAGTAACATTGGTAAAATCTGAAAATGAATGGTATTACGAATGTTCTAAAAGCACTCCACAGCAAGCATTGATGGCTTTACGCGAAGCCTGGAAGCGTTGCTTTCACAAGACTGCTGGTGTGCCAAAGTTCAAAAAGAAAGGTAAACGTGATTCTTTCACGTTGGAAGGTACGGTCAAAATTATCGGTAGTAACAAGATTCAAGTACCTGTGATTGGTGTCCTCAAGACCTATGAGCGCCTACCACAAGTATTAACTAAATCTTGTACAATATCTCGTCAAGCCGACAGATGGTTGATCAGTTTCAGATTTGATGTAGAACAACAGGATTTAGGCAACAGGAGTATTGTCGGCGTTGACCTTGGTGTTAAGGCACTGGCTATACTCTCCACTGGTGAAGTTTTTTTAGGAGCCAAATCCTACAAGAAATATGCAGCCAAGCTGTCAAGAATGCAATGGTTGAATCGTCATAAAATCATCGGTTCAGCTAACTGGAAGAAAGCACAGATAAAGATTGCTAGACTGCATAGAAAGATTGCCAACATCAGAAAAGATACGTTGCACAAACTCACAACATTACTTGCTAAGAACCACGGCATAGTAGTGATTGAAGACCTCAATGTGTCCGGTATGATGGCTAACCATAAGCTAGCTAAATCTATTGCGGATATGGGATTTTATGAGTTTCGCCGTCAATTGACCTACAAGTGTGAGTTATATGGTTCAAAGCTTGTAGTGGTTGACCGATGGTTCCCATCCAGCAAAACCTGCTCTCATTGTGGAAGCAAAAAAGAAACACTCACCTTGAATGAGCGAGTGTTTGAATGCGGTAACTGCGGCTTGATGATTGACCGAGATTTAAACGCAGCAATCAATTTGAGTCAAGCTGTCAGTTAGACAGTTTTAGCCTGTGGACTGGTTAACGCCGACGTTGCCAGAATGTTCGCTCTTAGCGTTCCCGCAGGGTATCAGGAAGTAAGCATCAAACTACATAACATGAGTAGATTTGTCTATTTGTGAGTAGTTATGAATAGGTCTTATGTAACGGAAAACACGCCGTAGTGGTCTGTCCGATCAAAATCAATGGGACAGGGCATTGAATACTCCACAATTGCCACACATCTGCGATAATCTTCATAAAAATTAAAATTTTCCGCCGATGCTAAGATTAATTACAGACTTCGACGGTCCGATTGTTGATGTTTCTGAACGCTACTATCGTGTTTATCAATTATGCCTGGAGAAAACCCGACACCCAGGCCAAGCAGTCCAAGAACTGTCTAAACCCGAATTTTGGCAACTCAAGCGATCGCGGATTCCCGAAAAACAAATCGCCCTCAGTTCTGGACTCGATGAAGTGCAAGCACAAGAATTTACCCAGTTGCGGCGACAAACAGTGCATACGGAACCTTACTTTCAGTATGACAGCCTCATCCCCGGTGCTGTGGAAGCATTGTTAAAAATTCAACAAGCTGGTATCGATTTGGCAGTTATGACCATGCGTCGGGTTCGGGAACTAGACTATGCCTTTAAAAAATACGATTTAGGTAAATTTTTCCCGGAAAATCGCCGTTATTGCCTCAGTAACGACTATGTGAAAACCCGCGACATCGAAGATAAACCTTTGTTGATGTCACGGGCTTTAGAAGAATTACCCCCCGCTGCTGATACCTGGATGGTAGGGGATACTGAAGCCGATATTACTGCTGCTAAAAAACACGCTATTAAGGTGATGGCTGTAGAGTCTGGTATCCGCGATCGCGCCCAATTGGCACTTTACCACCCCGACTTAATAGTTCAGGATTTGAGTTATGCTGTAAATCTAATTATTGCTGGGCAAACAACTAGCCAAAATGACTAGTCAATCGCCCAAATCCCAGAACGGAGTCACCACAACAGCTAAAAATTAATTATTGTCAGCCCACACCATAATCTTTAATTTGGTGTGGGAGGGTATCACCGTAGAAAGCTGCTAATTAACCATAACAAAATAAACGTCAACACCGTAGAAAACTGATTCCCCGTCAGAGTAATCAATGGTAGGGGTAACAGCGGGCTAGCAACTAGTCCACCCACCATCAAGCCAATTATTAGCCCTACGAGGGTAAACAATACTGCGCGGCCAAACTTACCTTCCTTGCGATTGAGAAAGTAAATACTGATTCCTACCCCAACCACCAAAGCCAGCTGCAAGACCTGATCGCCCGCAACTGGGTAAAATATACTTATGGCGCTTAAACCTAGATACCAAGCTCCAGGTAACAGCACATCTGGTAGCGTAGGCTGATCGATCATTCGTTGCAGCCATGCTGGCGACTGCTGACGAGGGAAAGAACTTTCTTTTGGAGGTGATTGAATTCGTAACTCAGGAAACCTAATGCGCTCAGGTACTTTGATTTTACCTTCTTGCCGCATCCGCAACCGCTCCATTAAAATGGCATCATAAGCCGCTTCAATTAGTTCCAGACGCTTGGCATCGCCATTGTATTGCTCCAATAGGCGATTACGAGCATCCTGAATCTCATCAAAACTAGCATCTTCAGATACCCCAAGTTTGTCGTAGGGATGTTGATCGCTCATGGGAGTTTATACTTCAGCCTCAGTCAGGGGCAGTCTTTATGTTGACGAAAAACAACTTTAGGTTTTATTTTTGATCGAAACCAAATATATCGATCGATTTTTATGCCCTACCAGGATGGTAGCACGGGTTAGTTTGATTGAGTTGGGAAATTTAACTATAGTCACTTTAACATATTGTCATAACTCCGTGTATCCCCTCATGTCGTTGACCTATTCTGGCTCTACTCTAGAATTTGAACTAGGGATACCTAAAACACATTTTTTATGAAAAAATTAACTTCTCTGCTGAAGATGTGGCAATTTACCTTACCTTGATGGAGTGTTGAGCAATGAATCTCACAATAATTAGTGGTATAGATCCAGATATCGATTTAAAATTGAAACGATTCAAGTTACCACTTAATTGGGTTGAGAAAGTGCTATAAGTTACTCATTATCTACAGCTAAGGCCAGAATATTTGCTTACTGGACATAAAGTTAACACTGAAAATACCTGCACTTGAAGATGGGGCTGACTACCAGAATATTCCGGTTTAATTGTCCAGAATCTTGATTAAGCTATCATTTGGATAATCAGGAAATACACTCCTTAGTCTAGTAGATTGTTAATTACTTCCCAAAGTGGTAACTGCGTTTTCACGCAATCTTCCTGTTAATCCTATGAATTTTTGTGTAAAGTGATGGTCATGGCTCCTGCCAAGATTCTTGTAGTTGATGACGACCCTGCAGTTCGGAACTTAATCCAACGCTTTTTGATTAAACAGAACTATCAGGTAGAGGCTGCCGAAGATGGTAAGACAGCCTTAGCTCTATTTGAGCAGTTTAACCCTGATTTGGTGATTCTAGACGTGAATTTACCAGATGTCATTGGGTTTAACCTCTGCCAAGAGATGCAAAGTCGTAATGGTGTTTTTGTGCTTATGCTGACTAGCCGTGGAGACGAAGCTGATAAAATTCGCGGCTTTGCTAAAGGTGCTGATGACTACCTCACCAAACCATTTGGATTGGGAGAGCTAGAAGTCAGAGTAGCAGCTATTTTAAGGCGTCAGCGGATTGTAACTACTGCCGAACAAAAACGGTTAGTATTTGAAAAACTGATGATTGATCCTGTGCGACGGGAGGTGGCGCTTAACAACCTACCAGTACCCTTAACCGCATTGGAATTTGACTTGTTACATTTTTTAGCCAGTCATCCAGGTCGAGTTTGGCGGCGAGCAGAACTGATCCAAGAAGTATGGGACTATGAATATGTAGGCGACCAACGGGTTGTAGACGTGCATATCGGTCAAATTCGCAAGAAGATTGAAATCGATGCTAGCCAACCTGCTTTAATTCAGACTGTCCGTGGCGTCGGATATAAGTTTGAATGTCCTGTTCATTCTCCACAATTGGAAACTAGTTCCTGAACTCATAAGTTAATAGTCCATAGTTCAGGTCTATAGTCCAGAGTTTTTTTAACTCTTGACTTTTGACCGAACAATAGGAGAGCCACCCCATGATTTATCATCATGGGTGAGGAACTGTAACTTAATTACTACCCACATGTAGACATTACTGGACAAAAATGGGGAGTATTTGCTCAGGCTAACCGTATTCTGATATTCTGAGACTAGGCAAAGCCGCCGTCAAATCGGATGTTTTGCAGTACTTTATCTATTTTTTAGCCAAGACAACTTCAACAGTTGAATCCATAGGCTTAATCCAGCAAGAATTGTAATCCCCAATTTGTTTGAGGGGATAGAGGGATTGCCGTTTATCCCTGTAGTTTGAGGACTTTGGACTTTGATTACAAACGTAGTTGTCTAGTATTGTCTATCCTTGGGTAGCTTTGTCCAGATTTCTATGAACGGTATCAGCTTTAATACCAATTTGCGTTCAAAACTGTAATTCGGGTTTTGGATATTAGTAGCGCTTTCGCGCCACTACAAACTAATTTTCCCTAATTGATAATTACAGTTAGATACGCAACTTGGTATAACATATTAATTCTGCATTTCCAAAATTTGGCTTTTCCCAAAACCCATATCCCAAAACTTGAACAAAAGACAAGGCTCAAGATTTGGCGAGAAAATTGGATGGGCGAAATACCAATCCATATTTTCCCAGTTAAGAGAATATGGGTTTTAAGTCCACATATTCAAGTTTTGAACTCCTTCCTCAGCAATTTTCACTTGCTCATAAGACCTCGCGGGATGCGGGAAACTCAGTGGCTAAAGCCCGCTCGTGGGAAGCGACACGAGCGATTTTAATCGCAGTGGTCTTCTCTATATTATCCGTGGTGAGGGTCTTCAATATATCGTCTCACCGACTCACTGCTAATATTGCCTGCCGTACTGACAAAATAACTACTTGTCCAGAGTGACGGTAGTTTTTTTAATTGGGGGAACTCTTTACGTAGATAAAAGCTTGAACGCCCCTTAAACGCCTTAATAACTAGATGTGGCGTGTCAGTAGGTTTAACGCTAATGAATAAGTGTATATGGTCTGACGCTATCTCTAGAGCTAAAATATCCCAACCTTTTTCTATGGCTAGTTCGGCAAAAATTTGTCTGGTTCTTGTCGCTATCTCACCAGTTAAAACTTTTTTTCTTCTCTTTGGTATCCATACAAAATGGTAGTTTACCAAGAATTTGACATGGTTATGGGTTTTGTAATCTTCTTGGGTTAACATAATAGTTTTGTTGTTTTCTCTAGTTCTGTTGACAATTCTAGAGTAGTCGATTACTATAGAGAAGTCAACAAAACACCGGCAGGTCTGGTGGCTAAAACCAAGAAAACAATGGGAGTTCAACAAGTATTGTTGTCTCCAGATGATGAAACCAAGGTGTTATTAGAATACCTTTGTCAACAGTCGGGTAAACTCTATAATAATGGTGTATATTTTGCCCGTCAAACATTTTTTAAAACTGGAAAGTTGTTAACCGGGAAATTTGATTTAGCATTTGAGCCATCAGTTTCTAAAACCTTGGTTGCTCAATCTTTGCCATCAACACCAATGCAGCAAACTTTAATGTCTGTGGTAGAAGCTTTCAAGTCTTTTAAAGAATTGCGGTCTTTGTTCCTGAAAGGTCAATTGCATTTTCAACCAAAAGCACCCAGTTACTTAACAGGTTCTAAACTGTTCAAAGTTGCTTATCCAAACTCAGGAGGACAAAAACCAATACTAATTAATGGTCAACTTAGATTTTCCTTAGGTTTAACTGTTAAAAGATGGTTTGGTTTGAGCGAGTTTTTCTTACCAATGCCTTCAAATATTGACTATTCCCAGGTTAAAGAATTTACAATTCTCCCGAAAAATGGCGCATTTTACCTGGAAATGTCTTATGAAGTCGAAAAAAAAGAACATGACCTAGACATTAATCAGGCACTATCTATTGACCTAGGGACTGCTGACAATTTAGCCGCTTGTGTTGATACTTTAGGTAATTCGTTGCTGATTGATGCTCGGGCGATGAAGGCGATGAATCAGTTATGGAACAAAAGAGTATCTACCCGTAAAGAAAATCAGCCAGAAGCTTATTGGGACAATTGGTTAGACCGCGTAACCCGTAAACGTAACCATCAAATGCGTGATGGGATAAACAAAGCTGCAAAATTGATTATTAACCATTGCTTAAAATATGGCGTTGGGACATTAGTAATCGGCTGGAACGATGGTTTTAAGTCCAATACAAATATGGGAAGATTGAACAATCAAAAATTTGTTCAAATGCCCTTGGGCAAACTTAAAGACCGATTGGAACAACTATGTGATTTACACGGAATTAGATACCACCAAACAGAAGAATCCTACACGTCAAAAGCAAGTTACTTAGATGGAGACTCCCTGCCCGTTTATGGTCAAAAACCAGTTGGGTGGAAAGCGTCAGGTAAGCGTGTTGAACGTGGATTGTACCGAACCGCAAATGGTTCAATTGTTAATGCTGACCTAAACGGTGCAGCAAATATACTAAAAAAAGTAGCCAGCAATCTAAGCATAGACTTAGGCTTACTGGGTAGACGCTGTTTGACGAGCGTAGCGAGAATTAGACTTTGGGTACTACCTAAGTTTACTCTGTCGGCAGAATCTCAGTCCCTTCAGGGCTGAGAGTGTCAACACTACTTAGCTATGGTGGAACAAAGTTTCCAGATAGACACGGGCAGCACGGCGATCGCTATCTCCATTTTGCAGCAAAAACAGCGACAGGGCTGCCGTCAATACTCGGCTTTGATCCCAATCGGGATGGGTTTCTAAGTAGGTTTGCAGCGATTCGTGAAGTATTTCGGGGATTTCTGTAAAAATGTTCACAGTTGTATTCATGAGATTTTCCTCCTCTGAGGTCAATCAAGAGGGACTAATTGCTTGCAGTGAGACAGTTTAGGGCAGCACACAAAATTTTTCGTCTACCCGACAATCTACGTCAACATTTGAGGTATTTTTAGACAATTCATCAGAAAAATGGGTGTGAAACCCCGTCCTTATAGGACGGCTTTACAGTTTTCACTACTGCCAAGGGGTTGCTTGAATCGGTGTGCTTTTGTAATGCACTTTCAATGGGACAATTACCATGTAAAATCTTGCAACCCTGTACACATAGTGTTTTGCTCAAAAGAGCCTCCCTCGCGGGGTAATGTTAGCTTAGACCTGTTATCAGAGCTTTTTAGGCTGGCAACACTGTTCCAGTGACCTTAGAACTGTTTAATCACAAGCGACAGAGCGCTTAACTAGCTACGCATTCCGAGGTGTCGTGACTCAAATAACGGCTACCCTTCCCTACGGGACGCTACGCGTAGCTTGCTTCCACGAAGTGGTACGACTAAGCTCAGGGTGGTCTGGTCAGTACGGCTTGTTTGATTTC
This sequence comes from Gloeotrichia echinulata CP02, assembly GCA_038087035.1. NCBI lineage: Bacteria > Bacillati > Cyanobacteriota > Cyanophyceae > Nostocales > Gloeotrichiaceae > Gloeotrichia > Gloeotrichia echinulata. The sequence continues at coordinate 1,802,021 of CP051187.1, forward strand.
TCTTGCAAGCCCAGTCCTTTTAGGGCTGGGTTACTGACGTCAACGGTTGAACGGACTACAACAGCAAGCCGAACCATTGTGCGGCAAGAGGGGGTAGGTTTGTCAATGCTGCGAAATGTTAAAAAGGCAGGTATAAAAAATAAATCCTCACGATATAATCAGGGTCGAGGACTGTTTTCTGTTACAATTATTAACAATAACTCAGTCCTAGAAGTTTGTTGTCCCTGGAAGTAAAAAATCCCCAGTAAGACTGCAAGAGCCTATGACCTCGTAGAGCATCTGTGGAAAACTCGGAAAATGCCTGTGGAAACTCTGTGGAATGAGTGAGGAAAATATCTGTTAATAATAAGAATTACAAAAAACGAGATTGTCGATTCGTGGGGGGGGAGGTTCCGCTACCAGAACCTGTTACCCCTCACCTCGGAATGATGATTAAGTTTTAATTGTGCCCCGTGGAGATTCTTAATACCGAATTCGCGGGTCAACATAAGCATTTAAAATATCAATTAAAATGCTCGCCCCCACAACAATTGCCCCAAAAAAGACCAACACACCCTGCACTGTGGGATAATCACGGTCAGCGATCGCCTGATATAACCGATTCGCTAACCCAGGCCAAGAAAATGTCACCTCGGTCAAAATTGCCCCTCCTAGCAAGGAAGCAAAGGTTAACCCCAAAACTGTAATTACGGGAATTAGGGCATTTTTTAACGCATGGGAAACGACAATCTTATTTTCTGCAATCCCTCTAGCTCTAGCTGCTTCCACATAATCAGCTTGCAAAGTTTGCTTTAAATTCACCCGCACAATCCGCTCAAAAATCCCACTGAGCAAAATTCCTAAAGTCAAACTAGGAAGCGCAAGATGATGCAAAGATATGAAAAACTGGCCGATATTCCCACCTAATAAACTATCAATCGTATACAAACCTGTGATAGTCGCAGGAGCCGGCAAATTTGGAGGAAACCGATTGGAATTGGGAAACCAGCCTAATTGTACCGAGAATATTAATTGCAGCAACATTCCCGCCCAAAACATGGGAAGTGCATAAGTAATAATCCCAAACAACCGCCCCCCAATATCGAAACCCGTCCCCGGACGAGAAGCCGAAAGCGTCCCTACCGCAACTCCGACAATCAGCGCTACCAGCATACTACATACTGCTAACTCCACAGTCGCCGGGAAATATTGTCCAATGATATCCCCAACATGCTGTCCGCGACTGGTTAAAGATGTACCCAAATCAAAGCGCAGTATATTTCCTAAATAATTGAGATACTGTAACCAGACAGGAAGATCTAAACCCAATTGTTTTCGTAATTGTTCTTTCGCACTTTCTGGTGCACGTCCCCCCAGAATTGCATCAGCAGGATCTCCCGGTGTAGCTCGTAATAAAAGAAAGACAATCGTGATGATCGTCAACAGTTGCAATGGCGCTAGCACCACACGGGAGGCTATGTAATATTGCAGGGCTTTAGATCGAGACATATTTATTAGAAGTTGGGAGTTAGGAGTTCCGATCTCGGAGTTAGGAGTTCCGATCTCGGAGTTTCGAGTTCCGATCTCGAAGTTTCGAGTTCCGATCTCGAAGTTTCGAGTTCCGATCTCGAAGTTTCGAGTTCCAATCTCGGAGTTTCGAGTTCCGATCTCGGAGTTTCGAGTTCCAATCTCGGAGTTTCGAGTTCCAATCTCGGAGTTTCGAGTTCCAATCTCGGAGTTTCGAGTTCCAATCTCGGAGTTTGAAGTTCAAAGGTCGGAGTTTGAAGTTCAAAGGTCGGAGTTTCGAGTTCAAAGGTCGGAGTTTCGAGTTCAAAGGTCGGAGTTTCGAGTTCAAAGGTCGGAGTTTCGAGTTCTAAAGAATAGACATCTTGCCAAAGTACCCTAACCCCATTTTATCGGCGATGTGAGGACGATTGTCGGTAGGGGCGCAAGGCCTTGCGCCCCGGAAGATCATCAAACAACGCCAAAAACCCTTCACTCTTAACTCCTCACTCCCAACTCCGCACTCCGCACTCAAGTTACTTTTTAATCGGCTTGTAAACCAAATTTTGTGTAGGATCAAGTTGGACGTTACTCACACCTTTTTGAGCAAATACAAAGTCCTTATTTTGCCATAGAGGAACATAAGGTACATCAGTCGCCACTTGTGTTTGAATTTCGACAAATATTTTCTTACGGGCTTGGGGGTTTTGTTCTTTGCGTTGCTGATCAATTAGTTTATTGATAGCTTCGTTATAGTAAAACGAACCTTGACTTTGGCTACCACCTTCTTCACAGCCCTTAGCAACTGACCCTTTTTGACAAGCCAAAAATGGCTGTACATAATTATCTGGGTCTAAAAAGTCTGGATACCAATCAAGTAAAGCTGCTGGATATAAACCTTTGCCGATATCTTTAAAGAAGCTAGCGCTTTCGACAGTGCTGACTTCAAATTGTAGGATACCATCTAGCTTTTGATCGGCTAGAGATTTAAGTGTCTGCGCTGCTAAACTGCGAGTAGGCGAACCAGAAGGATACCAAATTTGGACTTTGGCGGGCTTTTCTTTAGAAAAACCAGCTTTAGTTAACAATTGTTTAGCCTGTTCAACGTTACCATCACCGTATTTATCTTTAAATAATGGCTGGGAAACATTAAATGTTGTGGGAATCATGCTGTACAGCGGATCAGCTTGACCAAATAAAACTCGTGCATTTAATAATGGACGGTCAATTATGGAGGCGATCGCACTTCTGACTTCTGGTTTATCCAAAGGCGTTTGATTTCGGTTCAATACCAGATAACTTACTACACTACCCTGAGCGGTAATCGCTTGCCAATCCCCTTTTTTCGCGCTTTCCTCCAAGCTTTTAATTTGGTCTGGTAGCAAAGACAGGTAAGCTACATCCACAGCACCCGTGCGGAAAGCGTTAAATAAATTCACCGGACTGGTTTGTATTTGGACGTTAATTCCCTTATTTGCGGGTTTTTCTCCCCAATATTTGTCAAACACGTCAAATCGCAGCGAATCTGTACCATACTGCGCTAACTTGTAGGCGCCAGTTCCCACAAATGTTTCTGGCTTAAATTTCCCCGCTCCCAATTCATAGGCTTTGGGTGATACCGGACACACTCCCGAAAATGCCAACAATGAGGAAAACGCCGCAAAAGGCTTTTTCAGCTTAATGGTTAACTCATATTCGCCCGTGGCTTTTACGGAGTCTACTGTATCGCTAAGTAAAAAGGAGGGTTTACCCTTATTTTCGATAAAGCGCTTGATACTAAACGCCATCGCTTCAGCGTTGAAGGGAGTATCATCATGAAAAACCACACCCTGGCGGAGGGGGATAGTATAAGTTAAACCATCCTGACTGACCTTAGGTAAAGCAGTCGCCAATTGGGGCTTAATTTCGGTACTTCCAGGTTCGTAGGTGTAGAGGCGATCGCTCAAATTAAACACCAAACCCAAAGACGCCAACTCATAAGCATCCGCAGGGTCTAGGGTTCTGGGTTTCGCCGTCGTCCCGATAGTAATGCGACCATCACCCGCAGGAGTATTCACAGTAGGAGATGGCGTACTTGTCTGTGGGCTTCGCGCACAACTGAAAACTAAAAATAAACATAGACAGAATAAAGAGCAGAATTGTGTAATTCGACCCCATTGCCTAACCGATAAAGAAAACCAAGTCATAGAATGTACGTTTATTACGAGTAGCGGTCAGTCATTGTACTATATGTTGGTTAATTTTCTCGAAAAAGCAAGCAACTATGATTACAATAAACATATTTGTCGTCAATTCAAAGTCCCCACCCACCATTCGAGGATGAAAGTAGGGCGTAAATGCATAGTTTTGAGGAAAAATAGCAATCTTTATACATCAGCGACTGAAGCGATCGCGATATTGTAAACAGCAGATTGAGAGTCCAAATCAGCGAGACTAAGAACGTGAAATATTTCTTTCTATCTGAGGGATGGAGTGTTGGCAGAGTCTGGGCTTGTGATGGACTTTGGCAGATTACCGCATGGCGACGCCAACCAGACATTCAGCGCCTGAATATCTGTTTACTCGAAAAGAATGAATTGTTGTGGCTTTATCGAGTGGAAGATGCGGTTTTAACCGTAGAAGTCAAGCCCATAACCCCAGCGATCGCCAATCATACAATCGGTCAAGTAGTATTAAAGCGTCTCATGAGTGCCGAACAGGTAATTGAACGCTTGGGCACTGCCGAAACCAAGTGTCATCTGCAAAACATTCAATTGCTAGTTTAAGTAGGTCGGCGCAAATAAACCGTACGGTCGAGGGTCGTCATTGGTCATTGGTCATTGGTCATTTGTCATTGGTCATTTGTCATTTGTCATTTGTCATTTGTCATTTGTCATAATCCCCAATCCCCAATCCCCAATCCCTGGTAACAGAGCGGAGCCGTTCGCGTAGCGTCTCGCAGAGAAGTGCAATCCCCAATCGCCTAAGTCGGCGGGCGGTGGTCACTGAGCGGTCGTTGTGCTGTCCAAAAGAACCCACACTTCGACAAGCTCAGTGCATCGCAAGGCGATGGATAAACCGCCGACCTCCAATAAAAATACCCAAATCCAATGTCAGATAGGGGTTTGTAGCCAAAAGTCACCGAGATGCTACGCGATGGCATCTATTTACACGCTTGCAAAGCGTTCCATCAATAGTTACACTTTTTAAAACATTCTCATTTTTGCTTGGCTATTGCCGCGCACAAAATTACTGCCCAAATGCCTTCTAGGTGTTTGCTTTGCTCCTGTGGAACGAAGAAGGGTTTTTCAGAAAACCTATCGGCAGTGATCAAGAGCGATCGCTATCCTACCGGGTAAAGATCCTCAAACGTGTAAGCATTGCCAAACCACCCGCACGGTCTGACTTACTCAGACTAAGCTGTGGTAAGACTCACAACTCTGGCAATAAGAAAAACTGATAGAAGTTCTCAAGACGGCTACCGTAATGTGTGACTTCCGTAAGAAAATTGCTTTGTAAACTAACTCATCGAGGAGGAGCGTAGTCAATGGGACTACCCTGGTACCGAGTACATACAGTCGTTCTGAATGATCCAGGGCGGCTTATTTCTGTACACTTGATGCACACCGCCCTAGTAGCAGGCTGGGCTGGTTCGATGGCATTGTACGAACTAGCCATTTATGACCCCAGTGATCCGGTTCTCAACCCGATGTGGCGTCAAGGAATGTTCGTGCTACCCTTCATGTCACGCTTAGGAGTCACTCAATCTTGGGGTGGTTGGAGCGTTACAGGCGGACCTGCAACCGATCCTGGATTCTGGTCATTTGAAGGTGTTGCGGCTGCTCACATTGTGCTTTCTGGTCTGTTGTTCTTAGCTGCGGTTTGGCACTGGGTTTACTGGGATTTGGAACTCTTTAGAGATCCTCGCACTGGTGAACCTGCTCTAGACTTGCCAAAGATGTTTGGCATTCACCTATTTTTATCCGGTTTACTCTGTTTTGGCTTCGGTGCTTTTCACCTCACCGGACTATTTGGTCCGGGAATGTGGATTTCTGATCCCTACGGAGTCACTGGTAGCATCCAGCCAGTAGCACCAGAATGGGGTCCAGATGGCTTTAACCCCTTTAATCCTGGTGGTATTGTCGCTCACCACATTGCTGCTGGTATCGTCGGCATTATCGCAGGCTTATTCCACCTGACAGTCAGACCCCCCGAACGGCTCTACAAAGCCCTACGGATGGGGAACATTGAAACCGTACTCTCTAGCAGTATTGCAGCGGTATTCTTCGCGGCTTTCGTGGTAGCTGGAACGATGTGGTACGGTAACGCCACCACCCCAATTGAACTGTTTGGCCCTACCCGTTATCAATGGGATCAAGGCTACTTCCACCAAGAAATTGACCGCCGCGTGCAAACTAGCCTAGCTAATGGCGCAACTCTTTCGGAAGCTTGGTCACAGATTCCTGAGAAACTCGCTTTCTACGATTACGTTGGTAATAGCCCCGCTAAAGGTGGTTTATTCCGCACAGGCCCAATGGTCAAAGGTGATGGTATTGCCCAATCTTGGCAAGGTCACGCCGTATTCAAGGATTCTGAAGGAAGGGAGTTGTCGGTTCGTCGTCTACCCAACTTCTTTGAAACCTTCCCAGTCATCCTGACCGACAAAGATGGAGTGATCCGCGCTGACATTCCTTTCCGTCGGGCAGAATCTAAGTATAGCTTTGAACAATCTGGCGTTACTGTCAGCTTCTATGGTGGCGATTTGAATGGTCAAACCTTTACAAATCCTGCCGAAGTTAAGAAGTATGCCCGTAAGGCTCAAGGCGGTGAAATATTTGAATTTGACCGGGAAACCTTGAATTCTGATGGTGTATTCCGCACCTCTCCCAGAGGTTGGTTTACCTTTGGACACGCTGTATTTGCACTGCTGTTCTTCTTTGGTCACATTTGGCACGGCGCTCGGACAATCTACCGAGACGTATTCGCCGGTGTAGAAGCAGATCTAGAAGAGCAAGTGGAATGGGGTCTGTTCCAGAAAGTGGGTGATAAGTCAACCCGCCGTAAGGAAGCTTAAATTCAGTGCTGAGTTATAAGTAACGAGTTTTCTCTAACTCAGCACTCACCACTCACCACTTTAATTAATGGCAGAGGAACATTTGATATGGAAAGCGTTGCCTACATTTTGATTTTGACCCTAGGAATCGGGGTACTGTTTTTTGCGATCGCATTTCGTGAACCTCCCCGCATTGAGACGAAGAAAGACAAATAGATTCCTATTCCCAGACTTTTAACGTCATATTAAGCTTATATCCGCTGTTATCCCCTTGTAGCAGCGGATATTCACGTTTAAAGTAGCGCTAAATCGGTTTATCTCATAAATATACTTGGTTCGTAGTTGCGCTTGAGCGCCTTTGATTGTCAAGCCCTAAAGCCCAACTACGAACACTAGAAAAATAGATTATCCACAACTCCCCAATGAGGCGAGAGAAAAAGGGAGACTTTGGTGTAAGCTAGAAGCGGGGTAAGGTGATTGAGAAAAATGTCAACTACCCACACTAAGCAAAAGAGGTGTAGTCTGTAGCTCTAAGAGAGCCAAGTTTCAAAGTACTTGCGCGATTGATTGGATACGATATCCAGGGTTGAAAGCCTTAGATATAACAAGTTAGCCCAGAAGCATGACTTATCATTGGATATATGATATAATATTCTGTCTGGAAGTTAATATGTGTTATTGCTAGCTTTTCTGCGCTAGGATGAAATAAAGATGTAGGTGTACACTGCCCATAAGCCATTGCATATACATCATGCTTACAGCAAAAAATTTACGGAGACTAGAACCAGGAACAAATCAGCATGGTCAATCAGAATTTAACCGCTACAGAAATTGGATTTACTCACGAAGATTTCGCTGCTCTACTTGATAAGTACGATTATCACTTCAGCCCTGGTGATGTTGTACCAGGTACAGTGTTCAGTATAGAGCCGCGCGGCGCTCTGATTGACATAGGTGCTAAAACCGCAGCTTACATCCCTATACAAGAAATGTCTATCAACCGGGTCGATGCCCCGGAAGAAGTCTTACAATCGAACGAAACGCGGGAATTTTTCATTCTCACTGACGAAAACGAAGATGGTCAACTAACCCTTTCGATTCGTCGCATTGAATACATGCGGGCTTGGGAACGTGTACGTCAGCTACAAGCAGAAGATGCTACCGTCCGTTCTGGTGTATTTGCTACCAACCGTGGTGGCGCATTGGTAAGAATCGAAGGATTGCGTGGCTTTATCCCCGGTTCTCACATCAGCACTCGCAAACCTAAAGAAGAATTGGTAGGCGAAGAACTACCGTTGAAATTCCTCGAAGTAGACGAAGAACGTAATCGCCTAGTTCTGTCTCACCGTCGGGCGTTGGTTGAACGCAAGATGAACCGTCTCGAAGTGGGTGAAGTAGTGATTGGTACAGTTCGCGGTATTAAGCCCTATGGTGCCTTTATCGATATCGGTGGCGTGAGCGGTCTACTGCACATCTCGGAGATTTCCCACGAACATATTGATACACCTCATAGCGTCTTCAATGTCAATGATGAAGTGAAAGTCATGATCATTGACTTAGATGCAGAAAGAGGTCGGATTTCCTTGTCAACCAAACAATTGGAACCCGAACCGGGTGACATGATTAAGAATCGCGATTTGGTCTATGATAAGGCAGAAGAAATGGCAGCTAAGTATCGCGAACAGCTGCTAGCTAAACAACAAGGTATTACTGCTGCGCCTGTTGAAGCCATAGCAGAGGAAGACATTCCATCAGCAACTGAAGAAGACATTCCATCAGCAACTGAAGAAGACATTCCATCAGCTATTGAAGAAGACATTCCCGTAGCTATTGAAGAATAAGCGACTGCAAAAAAAAATATTCAACCGCAACGGTTGATGGTTGACGGTTGACGGTTGACCAAAAAGCGAGACGCAAGCCCCTGGCTTTAGACATGGGGATAAGTCGGTAGGAACTTTTAAGTTCCGTAAAACGATTGTGTGGCTTGGGACACAGTGGTATAATTGAACAGCAAATTGTGAGTAAGAACAACCATCTGCGCGTTGATTCATCCTAGTACGGAGCAATCCCGGCAACGGACATATCCAACTTGATTTGGAATAGTTAAAGGGCAAATAATGGCAGGATGTTGAGCGTACCTAACTGGCATTGTGATGGACTCGGAAAACGGAAAAAAAAGAAAATTTTGCGCAATTGCAGCACAAACGAGGTAGTTGTTATGAGCGTCTAGGGTGTCTTTGATAGCACCATTAAAAGTTCGTTTATGGACTCTTTAAGAATCCCCCCGCTTTAGACGTGGGGAGTATCAATGCTAAGTGTCAACCGTCAACATGTTCAAGTGGTCGCTTTTATTTTTTGGTCATTGGTAAAGTTTGGGAATTAAAATTCCCAACTCCTAACTTCTAATTTAGTCAGCAGGGTGAAATCTTTTGGCTACTATTAAATGTAGAAATATTAAATTTTCTAATATCCAGGCTATTTTATTTGATAAAAACGGTACACTGGAAGATTCGGAACCGTATTTCCGAGCGATCGCCCAAAAAGCAGCAAGGTTATTAGACGCGCAAATTCCTGGTATTGGCGAACCATTATTAATGGCATTTGGCGTCAATGGTAATACCCTTGATGTCGCCGGGTTAATAGCGGTAGCCAGTCGCCGAGAAACGGAAATTGCAGCAGCAGCTTATATTGCTGAAACTGGTAGGGGATGGTTTGAGTCCTTAAAAATCGCCCGTCAAGCTTTAAACGAAGCAGAAAAATATATAGGAGAAGCACCTTCACCGCTCTTCGCCGGTAGTTTGGAAGTGTTAAAGTCTCTTTCCGAAGCTGGTTTAAAACTTGGTATTCTCTCAGCAGCAACCACTCAAAAAGTGCATAAGTTTGTAGGCATTCATCAGTTAAGCGATTACATCCAGCTGCAAATGGGAGTTGATGAAGGTCTGAGTAAACCTGATCCTATACTATTTTTGCAAGCTTGTCAAGCCTTGGGAGTAGAACCAGGCGCTACACTGATGGTAGGTGATTCTGTCGGTGATATGCAAATGGCGCGTAATGCTAAAGCCGCAGGTTGCATTGGGATTACTTGGGTGGATAAACCTGATCATGTCCGAGGTGCGGATGTGGTAATTAATCAGCTTGATGAAATTCAAATTGTCGAAGTTTAATTTGTTCAAGGTTTATCAAGTCAAGCAGGTTTTGGAGGCTATCGATAAAATTGAGGGCATAGAAGAGGACATAAAAAATGAATAACTATGACCACTACACATATAAAATAACTTGGTCTAGCGTTGACCAAGAATATGTAGGATTATGTGCTGAGTTCCCTAGTTTATCCTATCTCCATGAGAGCCGTGCAGCCGCGCTAGAGGGTATTGAAACCTTGGTAAAAGATGTAGTAGCAGACATGGAAGCGAATGGCGAAAAGATTCCAGAACCTATTGCAGAAAAAAATTACAGTGGTAAATTTTAAGTTCGCATTCCTCCAGAGCTTCACCGTAGGCTTGCTATACAGGCGGTAGAGGAAAATGTTAGCTTAAATCGCTACGTTAGTCTAAAACTTTCTTCTTAATTTTTTTTGTCATAAAACACCTCAATCCTTTGGAGGATGCCAACCTGCAAGTACCCAATAACTGCGAACTTCCAACGCATCCGCATCATCACTTAAACGTAGAGCTCCCTCTCGGTGACGCGCTAACAATTCACTAAAAACTTCTTGCTGTTCAGCTTCCATCTGCAGATCGCACATAACCAAAACCTGGTCATCGGGTAATGACTCTACAGGTAATTCAGTAATAGCGCGGTCAATCCATTCTAGTAATACATCTTCAAGTCGCCGATGTGTGAAAGCAGCAATTTGCTTTGCTTTTTGTGCCAGTGTTTCTGGGAGTTGAAGGGTGACAATTTCAGCCATTTGCTACCAGATGAGGGTTTCACTTCTAATTGTATCGATATCTGGATGCAGATTGATAAGGTCTGGGAAAATTGCGAATCAGTCAGCCTGGAAGGTAGTAATATAGCGTTTCTCGCCCTAGTTAGGTACACTCGTAGGGGCACGGCAATGCCGTGCCCCTACACATCGCGATATGATATTGTACTGAATATAAATGTGTTGCACTATACTCAATTAAGATTACTACTTGCTTTCTAATTTAAGCACATCTAAAACATGATTTTGAAATTCTACTAATCCACCTCGGCTACCCCAATATTTATTGAATGTAGGCGTTTCCAAGCTCATCACTTTACCCCCATGAAGATGGACTTCATAACGAAAAATCATGTCTTGTTCTGGAGGTACACTCCAATAATCTGCTATCCAAACTACTTCAACGAGACGGGATATACTAAATTCTCCACCGTGAGGCTCTTTATATAAAGTATTGTTCCTTCTCTACGAGAGGTTTCGCCAACGCGAACGCTCCGCCCAAGCTACTTCTGGGTAGAATCAATACCAGCAGCTATGCAAAATTAATGTATATAATTCCATCCAAACCTTTAGAGTTACAGCCTTCCATCTGAATTAAATTTTCCCTCTTCCTTTGCGCCTCTGCGCCTACCCTGCGGGTTCTGCTCTGCAGTATGCGTGAGAAAAAAAGGCGAATTTTTTGGGTTCGTCTAAAACTGTGATTCATCATCTTGAGTTAAAAACCTGATAATTATATTTGTATCAACCGCAATCATGCCATGATTCCTCTACACCTTGGCGAATTGAATTATCCATATCCTCAAGAGTTTTGAGTTTTTATTTAAATTTTAAACAACCTGCTACATCATCTAATTTAGTTACTAGAAAATATTTCTTAGACATTAATAAATCATCGATTTCCTCAAAGGCTTCTGTTTCAACTCCAAGTTTTTTCATATTCTTGTTGATTGCGATATGTAGGAATAGACTGGTTAGTAACCAAAGAATAAAGAACATCTGGGTCTAAATCTGCGCCATTATCCCAGTGAATTGTCCCCCACTCAGCGTTAAGCTTAACAGTTTTGAAATAGTTTAAATCTTTTAAAGGTGCAAAAATTCCAGTAAATTGGATTAACTCGTTAACCTTAACAATACCTTCTTTTCCATCTTCAAACTTCAAATAGAGTTGATAGTCAGCTTGAGGAATAACTTCTATAATGTCTTTTAGCATAATTCACTCTAATGGTTCAATTTTTTCTAAGGGATTATTTTGTCTTGCTAGTTGCCAGTTTTCCATAAGTTCTGATTTGTGCATAGCTGCCCATTCAATTACTAAACCAAGAACTCTAGGAGTGAGTTTACCTTCTAAAATTGACAAGGTTTCTATATCAATAATTGCCTTTTGCTGATTATAGCGGACATGGAAATGAGGGGGTGGATGGTCATTATAGTACATAGTAATTATAATCCCTAAAAAACGACAAATTTCTGGCATCACTTCACCTCCTAAATTATCTCGACTATTCAGGCATACCCACATGATTGTAACTTTATTTTAACCCCTCTTCCTCCGCGCCCTCTGCGCCTCTGCGTGAGATAAAAAAAGGACGAACCCAAAAGTTCGCCCTCAATCATGGTGTTGCTCAATCGAAACCAAAACTTAAATCTTCGCTTCGTCCCTCACCAACTTATCCCAACCCAAATCCTTCAAATTATTATTTCTCCGCAACGGACGAGTCACCAACTCAAGTACATCACGCGCATTACCAAAACCGTGAATTTGAGCAAAAGTAAACTCCACAGACCATTTAGTATTAATACCCCGTGCTTCCAGTGGGTTAGCATGAGCCATACCAGTAATTACCAAATCTGGTTTTAACTCATAAATTCGCTGCACTTGATTGTAATTATCGGGCTTCTCAATAATCTTCGGTAGTGGTACACCCATTTCCTGACAAGTCTTCTCTAATAGCGTCAACTCAGCAGCTTGATAACGCTTATCCATGTAGGGAATTCCCACTTCTTGAACCGTCATCCCGCAGCGTACCAAAAACCGGGCTAAAGACACTTCTAGCAAATTATCGCCCATGAAAAATACAGACTTACCACGAATTAGTTTGACATAATCTTCCAAACCAGCCCAAATTTGTGCTTCCCGTTCATCCAAACCTTTGGGAGTAATACCAAACACAGAGCAGATTTTCTCAATCCAGGCGCGGGTACCATCAGGGCCAATGGGGAAGGGTGCGCCAATCAGTTTACATTTGCGGCGACGCATCAAGGTAGTAGCAGTGCGACTGAGGAAGGGGTTGACACCAGAGACATAATACCCTTCTTCCAGCACAGGTAATTCGGTGAAGCGCTTTGCGGGTAGCCAACCGGAAACTTTGATACCTTGCTTTTTCAGTTCTAAAGTTAACTGAGTGACAACGGGGTCAGGAAGGGAGCCAAAGAGAACCAGAGGTGGGTGATCTACGTACTCAGATTCATCTTGGGCGACATCTTCTTTCTTTTTACCAAAGTTGAGCAATTTGGCGATCGCATTCCGTTCATTTTTGTCTGTTTCCGCTACAGGCGCCTTATCAGGACAACGATTAGCCATTGCTGCTAATACAGTGTCTTCCCCTTGGGTAAAAGCGTAATCTAGACCATTAGCACGAGCCACCACAATCGGAATCCCAATTTCCGATTCTAGCTTGGGTGCCAAACCTTCCAAGTCAGTTTTGATAATTTCCGTAGTGCAAGTACCAATCCAGACAATCACACTAGGATTGCGATCGCGCTTAATTTGTAAGCATAACCGCTTTAATTCCTCATAATCATTCAATTGTGCCGAAATATCCCCTTCTTCCAATTCTGCCATAGCATAGCGAGGTTCAGCGAAAATCATCACCCCCATCGCATTTTGGAGGAAATAGCCACAAGTCTTAGTCCCAATCACCAAAAAGAAGCTATCTTCAATTTTTTGGTATAACCACGCTACGCAGCTAATTGGACAAAAGGTGTGGTAATTACCAGTTTCACACTCAAAGCTTAAAGCCTCTGGTTGTTGAGCGACAGTCATTTTGGTTATTCTCCCCTAGATATTGATGAGTGCTGAGTTTTGAGTTTTGACTCCTAACTCTTGACTCTTGACTCTTGACTCCTAACTCAGCACTCCTAATTAATTGTTGGGGAAGAGACGCGCAATCTCTGATTCGTCAAAAACTCCAGATGACAGTTCTTCCCCAAGGAAGTCGTTATTTTCTTCACCTTTGTGCAATGATGTTTGATCTCCCCAGACATCTGACAACACATCGCTAAAGGCATTTTCGTCTGGTGAATTTAGATCTTCAAATCCCGTTTCATCCAGTTTTTCGTCTGTTTCCGTATCGAAGGAAATATCGCCAAATTCATCCACCGCTTCTAAAGTTACTAACGCCTGGAACTCATCTTGGGAATTGTGTCCGTTGGATGAAGAAAAATCGTCAAACCCATTTTGGGTTTCCTCTGGCTCGTTTACCAGCAAGGTAGTATGAGGGGAATCGAAAACGGCCTTGTGTCCAAAGCCATTTGTATGAGAAATTCCCGCAGTTTCATTAGCGTCGTGATCCGCTGACTCATCACGATGATTCTCTGGTTCGGCGTTGGGAATGAAGCGATGACCGAGCGCGATTTCTGGGTCAAAATGCAACTCCAGCACTTCGATCAGGGTATCAGCATCAGGATTCAGTTTAGAAAAGGGAAACATCAACTGCGCTAGTTTCGGCTCTAGGGCGTTCAAAACTCCCAGGATGAGGTAAGAGGATGGTCGCTTCCCCCCATCGGGGGTGTAGACTGATTCCACTGCCATGTGCAGGGTAATCCAGTCGCGATTGTCTTGGAAAAATTCCAACCACTTTTGCTTTATAGAATCTGTAAAGCTATGAAAATACGCCATATTCTTTTCCCCATCCTGAGAAATAGATGATTTATACAATCATCAAGTCTAGTTCCTCTTCTGGATTCCGCACCTGTGGTTTACTCGGATTTAGATAAAAATCTGATAACAAAGAGAACAACTCACGATCTGGAGCGTCATTTGGTACTACGCCTTCGGGACGCGCCAGAATCTGGTCGGCAATATTAAGATAATAATCGCAAACGTAGCTTAAAGATGGGTCTGACTCTGCCATTTCAAACAAAGTCTTACCTTTAACACGAGAAACGCGAATGTCTTCAATCAAAGGTAACACTTCTAAAACTGGCATGGGCACCGCTTCTATGTATTTCTCAATTAAATCACGCTTGGAGGTGCGATTGCCAATTAAACCTGCTAGACGCAGTGGATGAGTGCGGGATTTTTCCCTGACTGAAGCAGCAATGCGATTGGCTGCAAACAAGGCATCAAAGCCATTATCAGTCACAATCATACAGTAATCTGCATAATTTAGTGGTGCGGCAAAACCGCCACAAACAACGTCCCCCAGAACGTCAAACAGAATTACATCGTACTCATCAAAAGCGTTGAGTTCTTTAAGTAATTTTACGGTTTCGCCCACAACATAGCCGCCACATCCAGCACCTGCGGGTGGACCACCAGCTTCGACACAATCGACACCACCGTAGCCTTTATAAATTACATCTTCAGGCCAGACATCTTCGTAGTGGTAGTCCTTTTCTTGGAGGGTGTCAATAATCGTCGGAATCAAAAACCCAGTCAGGGTGAAGGTGCTGTCATGTTTTGGGTCGCAGCCAATTTGCAGAACTTTTTTACCGCGTTTGGCTAGGGCGACGGAGATGTTACAGCTAGTTGTGGATTTACCGATTCCACCTTTTCCGTAAACTGCTAGTTTCACTTTTGTCTGCCTCTGATAGTTTTTTGTCAAACTCTTGGCTTAAACATTTGCCTGCACCTAGCCGGAAATGGCGATGCGTGAGCTCTGTAAGTTTGATTATTAGCCAAATGGCAGAGAAAAGAAAGGGGCTTTTAATCTGTAAAACGGTGATATTAAGTGAATAATAGGTTAATTATTTGATTCAGCAATTTTAAAGATTAATTTCCATACAATAGCTTTAAAAATAGATTAAATTAGATTTTATAAGATTTTTTATATAAAAAAGTTACAAAAGACAAAAAAAATGAACTAGAGCTTTATCAATGGTTTTCATAGACTTATCACATGGAAAACTAACGGGATTTTAGGTCAAAAAAACTATGCTCAGGGTTTGATATCGGCATGATCAGACCTAAAGTATAAATACTCAGACAGTCTTCAATCTCAGGTAAATTGGAGGTTTTGAATCAACCGCCAAGGGGATATGACTATTGGTTGTCAGCAAATACTCTCTACTTTGTAATTAATTATTAATTTTTGGAATATAGCACTGCCAATTCACATGAGGTATAAAATTTATCATATCAAATCCGGTTGATTGCACATGGTATTTGTAGGGGCACGGCATTGCCGTGCCCAGGAGGGTGTTAGTATCTATTCACTATCTATTCACCATAGGCGCTACCCGCCACCTTACCCCGGAATACCACATATTGGTAGATGTTATAGAACAACATGATCGGGATCAAGAAGCCCACGAAAATAATCATGAACACTAAGGCGCTGGGGGAAGCTGCTGCTTGATAGATAGTGATTTGGGTAGGAATGATATAGGGAAACACAATCAGCCCCAACCCAATAAAGGTGAGCAGAAAAATCAAAATTGTCCAGATGATCGGAGTGCGTTCTTGCTCACGGTTGAGGCTTTGCAATAGTAGCCAGACCAGAAGCACACCCAGCGCAGGAATTACCGCAAAGATATAAACCAGAGGCGGACTAAAAAGGCGTGTGCGTGCAGTTTCGTAAAAGACAGGGGTGGCGATGGTAATCAAAATTGCACCGATTAGCGTTGTCACAGCGGCAATTTTGGCGGTGCGAAAATGGGTTTTTTGCAGTGGACCTTCAGTTTTCAAAATTAGGTATGTCGAACCAATCAGCACATAACCTTGAATCAGAGTCAGGGCGACTAAGAGCGATCGCCAGTCTAACCAATCCCAGGTAGAACCAATGAAATGACCCGCCTCATCTACTTTAATCCCTTCAATCACGCTACCGAGAGCGAAACCCTGTCCCAAAGCGGCCAGGAAGCTACCGGCACCAAAGGCGAAGTTCCAAAAAAACTTGCGATGGGAATGTTCCCGAAACTCAAAGGCCACCGCCCGGAAAATCAACCCAAAGATCATGATGAAAATTGGGATATATAGGGCACTCAAAATGGTACCATAAGCCAGGGGAAAAGCGCCAAACAACGCCCCACCCATCAACACCAGCCAGGTTTCGTTAGCATCCCAAACGTTACCGAGACTCGTCATTAAAATGCTGCGCCGTTCTTCGTCAGAACTGGTTAGGGACAGGATACCAACACCCAAGTCAAATCCGTCTAACATGACGTAAAGAAACAGGAACAGCGCCAGAATGACAAACCAAACTTCGGGAAGGAAGTGCAATAATGCTGCCATTGTTTTAAGTTTCTACTGGACGTTGATCGGGGACAAATTCCGTTGGGGTGGGATCGATAGCGGGTTGGTTGTCTAATCCTGGTACGGGTAGCTGTAAGTTAGGGCCTTTGTTGATAATCCGGCTACCGAAATACAGGGTTGAGAACAACAAAATGCTGTAGATTACAGCAAAGGTTGTCAAAGATGTCAAGACATTACTAGCGGGAATATGGGATGCAGCATCAGCCGTGCGAATCTGCCCATACAACGTCCAGGGTTGTCTTCCTACACAGCGGACAATCCAACCTGATTCTACGGCAATGTAGCCCAAGGGCGCAGCAAAAATCCAGGCACGCAGTAGCCATTTTTGTTGAGTAATCAACTCTGGCGAGAGTTTACCTAAAACCCACTGCAAAGCACTCCATAGCATTAAGCCGACTAAGAAGAAACCAATTCCGCTCATGATGCGGAAAGAGTAATAAATTAAGCCCACCATATGGGGGCGATTTTCTGGTTTCCATTCCTTGAGTCCCTGGACGGGTTCGGAAAGATTCTTTTTGAACTCTAAAATGTATCCCAAGCCTTGGGGAATTGAGAGTTCCCAGGTGTTTTTTTGCGCCTTTTCATCGGGTAATGCTAGCAAAGTCCAATCTGCAGGCTGTCCAGCGGGGGATGTTTCCCACTTCGCTTCCATTGCTGCTAGTTTGGTGGGCTGGTAATGATAAACTTGTTCGGCACTTAAATGACCGATGTAGACTTGGAGTGGAGCAACTGCGATCGCAGCTGCTAAAACAATTTTTAGTGATTTGGTAAAAAAAGCTTGATTGCGTTCTTTGAGAATATACCAAGCGCTGATGCCACCAATCACAAATAAAGAGGTTTCCAGGGTCGCAAAAAACATGTGCAACACGCTTTTCACCATGAAGGGATTAAGAATTGCTTGGAAATAATCGCTGACGATGAATTTACCATTCACCATTTCCCCACCCGATGGGGTTTGTAGCCAGGAATTAGCAACCAGAATCCAGAAGGTAGACAAGTTTGCCCCAAATGCCACCATAATGGTGGCTAAGTAGTGAATCACCGGGTGAACTCGCCCCCAGCCAAACAACATAATGCCCAGAAATCCGGCTTCTAGCATGAAGGCCATTGCTCCTTCAAAACCAAGAATGCTGCCAAAAAAATCACCCACAGCTTCGGAGAAAGGTGCCCAATTTGTGCCAAATTGAAATTCCATTGGCAATCCTGATGCAACACCAATACCGAAGTTAAGGACGTAGAGTTTAGACCAGAATCGGGCATGATGATAGTAGTCTGGATTACGTGTTTTTAGCCACAGCCCTTCCACGATAACTAGATAAATACCCATCCCCGTGGTCAGGACAGGCCACAGCATGTGGAAGATGGCTGTTAGCGCAAACTGCATCCGTGATAACACAACGGTATCTGACAAAAAATCCATGCTTACCTCCGCCAGTTAATCAGCCGTCAACTTGGTTTACTGATTCTGAAAAAGCCTTTCACATTAATTTTACTGATTAATTTTAAATAGGTTGTAGAAATAATTAATACGACAATTCGTAGAAGTACCAATGTGGATAAATTTGCGATTTTAAATCTTGGATTGTCCCCCGCATGATTTATCGCCTGTAATCTGCTCAATTTCTTGTAATGTTTGCCAGCCAGATTGCCACTGGGAGCTATCCTGTAATAACTTGGCATTGATCCAGAAGCGCACTTGCGGATCACAAGCTGCAACCATTTCGGCATAAACCCATTTTGCCTGATTTTTGCGGTTCACGACTAGGAAATGTCGCCAACCATCTACTTTCTGCTGCGCGGTCCATTTAGAGCCTACAAGGTAAGGAAATTTTTGTTTTTTAGTCATTGGACTCGTCCAAAATATAATCCGGGCACAAAAAAATGGTAGAAAGTTAGGCACTTCCAATTACAGCAATTTTCATTCATTTGAACCACAGATCTTCGTAGGGGCGCAAGGCCTTGCGCCCCTACCCTGTGGTCTATTTACCTGAAAATGGCTGTAAAAAAATACCCAATTTGTAAAGACTTGCGCCCTTACAGCCCCAATACTGCGTAGGTTAAGAAAATCGCAAAGCGTGAAACCCTTGTAGAGACGTTACATGTAACGTCTCTACATTCGTTAACCGAGCAGTATTACCTAAAGCCCCTGGAACTAGGCCAAAAACCCATTAACTCAACTGCGCCACAAGTTGATTTTCCACCAGGGTATCACTTGTCAACAAATCCTCAACGGTGATTCGCAAAAACCCTTGCTCATCAACTAGAAACATAATCTTAATGCGATCGCTCCCCGGATATCCAGCTGGTGTCAATTGAGCAATACTTCTAGCACCTTCTTGATCATTCAGCGGTTTGACGCTGGTTTGACCATTATCTAAACGACGCGTAATTAAGCGATCGCCATCAAAATAAACTTCAGTTGAGCCTGTGTCTGCTCCCAATTCTCCCATAATTAATTCTATACTGGGTTGATTCTCCACAGAAGCGCCTAAAACTAATTCTACTGGCTGACTCATGGGATACGCCTGTCCAGCTTTAATAATTGGGTGCCAACTATGACGACTGTTGCGCCTGTCCCAATAACGGATACCATAACTATGGTAGAGAAAGTCTTTAATTTCTACCCCTTGTGCTAACTGTAATGCACCTTGGGCTATGGCTTCAAACGGACGCTCACAACGAATTTTCTCAGGTGGAAAATATTGTTTCACCCATGTCTGTACCGCTGGTAATTGTACAGTCCCACCAACTAATAATACTGCATTAATATCTGCTATTTCTATCCCTTGACGGCGGGCTTGCTGCAACAAATTTGTCATTGATTCATCTAATAACTCAAAAAATGCGTGTTCTTTGAGGATATTATCTAAAGTGTCGCGGTTGAGTTCTAATTCATAGCTTTCAAATGTTTCATCATCAAAATAAACTTCACTCGCTTGGGTTTGGGTTGATAACTGAATTTTCACCCGTTCCGCTAGTCGCGTCGTCAATGGACTAACCGCCATTCCTTGAGTTTGAGCAAAGTAATCTACTAACCAAGTATCAATATCTGTACCGCCTAAATTTTGCCCAGCTTTCGCCAAAACACGCGCCGTTTTTACCTTTTGTTTGGAATCTTGAGCTAAGGATTTATTCCCCCACTTCAGCAGAAATCCCAAAGGTTTATTACTTGCTTGCGCCCCTTGATTTAACTGTACCAGAGATAAATCTAAGGTGCCACCACCAAAGTCAATGACTAACAATATTTCTTGATCAGCCAAGCCATAACCTAAAGCAGCAGCGGTGGGTTCATCGATCATCCGCACTTGTTCGACGGGGAGGGCTTGACAAACTTGCCCCAACCAGTGACGATAAGCTTCAAAACTGTCTACTGGTACGGTTAAAACTAGGGAGTCTAAACCCCCTTCTTGTGGTGCTAGTTGGGAGATTACTTGAGTGAGGAACCATTGTCCCACTTGCTCAAAGGTGATGATTTGTCCATCGAGTTCCGGTAGGAAACCTTGGATATTCGCACCAATTCCCCGTTTGAAACTGCGGAAAAATCGTGATTCGCCCTTGAGGTCAAGACCGCGATCGCGCACTTGTTGCCCTACTAATACTTTACCAAGGCTTGCTTGCTCTACATAAACTAAGCTGGGAATCAGTGGTGGGTTGAGACTTAACTGAATGGATAACCCTGGTAGATTTAGGGTTTCTGGCTGCTGGGTTACAGGGTTCCAGCGAGCAATAACTGTGTTACTAGTACCAAAATCAATTGCGATCGCCATAGTCTTTTGATTATCTCACGCAAAGGCGCAAAGTGTTTTTTCGGTGAGATTATTTTCCCATACACCAATACGGTTAAGTTACAGGAAAATTCAGTTAATTGAACCACAGATACTGGTAGGGGCACGGCATTGCCGTGCCCCTACAGCCGTGCCCCTTTCTCCTGTGGAACCTGATGATTTGCTACGTCAAGAACTAGAAGAAGGTTTACCATTGGTACTTGCACGGGGCAGCGAAAAAGCACGTTCTGAATGGATTATTAGCCCTGTATTAACGGCAGTTAGACGATTGATCGCCTGGATTATTGCGATCGCCTCTCAACTCCTCACTTGACTTTGCGCGTAGGCTTCATAAACGCCCTTAACGTTATACCAATTCAGGAAAATCCGCGCAATTTCTAAAGCTAACTGCGGTTTACCTAAATTAATTAACCAGCGCAAAAATGGCGTCATTGTCCTTTCGTTAAGAGTGCCATTGAGTGAGAGAATTCCCCACAGTAAGCGATGCAACCAAGTCATTTGAATCATCATCCGCACTTCCCAAGTGGGATGTTTTTCATAAAACAAAACGCCCATGCGTCCGCGTTCAATTTCTTTTTCAATTAAGCGGGGAATTTGTTCTAAATTAAATGGTGGATGCCAATGATAGCCGACGGCGGCTGGACATTTAATTAGTTGTAAACCCAGTTTTTTTAGCCGCACACCTAATTCTAAATCTTCCCAACCATAGAGTTGAAAGCTGGTGTCAAAAAGTCCAGCTTCTAAAAGCCAATGTTTGGCTATGGCGACATTTCCTGTCGCAAAAAATGCAGCAGAAAAATCTGTGAGTTTATAAGGTTCGGCGGTGGGGTTAGCGAAATTGCTAGTATTAATTACTGCACCGTAGGTAAACAGGCGATCGCTCCCCAATTTCTTTTGTCCCAGCATCAGTGCATCTGCATGAGCTTGCAGGAAATTATCCAGGACTACTAAATCACTATCAATAAAGATAATTGTATCCCCTAGTGCCTGTTCTACCCCCAAATTCCGCGCCGCCGAAGGACCGCTATGATCCTGCTCAAAACACCGCACATGGGGAAATTCTTCTTTGTGTTCGGCTAACCATGCTAATGTGCCATCAGTAGAGCCATCATCTACTAAGACAATTTCGTAACCAGTAATCGGAGTATTACCAGCCAACTCCTGGGCCTCTAAGGCGCGGAGAGATTTTTCCAAAATCGGTAGACGATTATAAGTCGGTATAACAACGCTAAAAAACACAGTCTCACCCACAACACTATTACCCATTTCCAGGATAGGACAGTCGAGACCTTGGCACTGTTCCTGGGGCTACTCTGGTTACGGAAGTGGCAATTATCGTCCCAAAAGCCGTATAACAAGAGTGTAGGGGGTCAGAAATGGTAAGCTCTACCGAGATAGTCTGCGGGACAGAAGATACAGAAATTTTCATTTCTTTGAACCACAGATCCTTGTAGGGGCGCAAGGCCTTGCGCCCCTACCACGTGGTCTATTTACCTGAAAATCATTGTAATATCTGTACCTCATTTACCTGCAATCTGCTGTATGTGCCAGTTGCGTAAGTCCTGTGAATTTCGATAATTCTCCGCCATTGATAAAATGGTGATGGAAAAAACTCGTATGATAAAACTTTAAACAAAATATAGTCTAGCATAGTCAGATATAGTCTAAAAGACAGTCCTAATGAAATTATCTGATTATGCTAAAACCTTGGGGATTTCGTACCTTACCGCTTGACGACATTACAAAGCAGGTAAAATACCATAACAGAGCAACTTCCCACGGGTACGGTAATTGTTGATTACGACCCGAAAAAGATATCAGGGGGTGTTGTTAGGGTGGCAATTTATGCTCTTTGTATCAAGCGCTGAAAACAAAGATAATTTGGATAGGCAAGCTACTAGGCTAACTCAATATGCAATTGCCAAAGGATATCAAATCTTACTGTATCTTGAATGATATACTAATTTCATTGCCAAAGTTGATCAATACTTTGACTACGCTCAGTATAAATATGCGTCAAGTAGAAAAGCACATAATCAAAGAAGGACATGACTGGTTTGATTATTGTAGTGACATTACCACTATTTCTCGGCAGCTTTACAACACTGCTCAATTCACTCAGCGTCAAGGTTTTTTCTACGGATGGGGAACTCAAACCCAAGCCGGCTTAGATAGTTTATTCAAACAAAACGAGAACTACAAAGCAATAAGCGCAAAAGTAGCTCAACTCGTATTAAAACAGAATGCAGATGCGTGGATTGCTTACTACAAAGCATTAGTGGCTTATAAACTTGAACCAACTAAGTTCACTGGTAGACCAAAACCACCTAATTATGTTGATGATAAGAACCTGATTAAGTTTAACAATCAAGCCATTGGCAAAAAAGAATTTAGTAAAGGTTCGGTTGTCCCGTCAATGTCGCCAATCAGAATCCCGGTAAAGCCTGGACTAAAGTTTGAGGACTTGTGTGAGGTACGAATTATCCCAAAAACTGGATGCTTCGTTATCGAAATAGTCTATGAAATTACCGAGTTGTCAGAGTTTTTTTGTAGTTTGAATCCTGAACTGAATGCGGCGATAGATATTGGTTTAGATAATCTAGCGACGATTGTTTTCAACGACTTGAGCGAACAGCCAATTATCGTAAACGGGAAACCATTAAAATCAGCCAACCAATTTTATAACAAGCAGATCGCCAAGTTTCGAGGTTTTCTGCCTCATGGTAAAGGTAAATCAAGGCGAATCGCAAACATCGTCCGCAACCGTAATCAATTTATAGATTCATATTTGCATCAATCCACAAAAATGATTGTGGATGAACTTCTATCTCTTGGTATAACTCACGTCTCAATCGGGAAAAACGAACAATGGAAAACACGTCTTAATTTAGGTAAACGTACAAACCAAAATTTTACTCAAATACCACATGCTAAATTTATCGAGATACTGACTTACAAATTAGTTAGAGTCGGTATTACCGTTAAGGTAGCAGAAGAATCTTACACAAGTAAGGCTTCAGCGATTGATTGGGACATCATCCCAACTTATCAACCTAACAACAAGATCAAGCATGTATTCTCAGGAAAACGTGTCAAACGTGCGTGGTATATCAGTAAAAATGGTTTGAAGATTCATGCTGACGTGAACGCAGGGTACAACATCGGCAGAAAAAGTAATCCTGAAGGATTTGACTGTCTCCAGTCTATTCTAAGGGATAGGGGGTGTCTGGTAGTACATCCAAGGCGGATAACTCCACTATTTAAGCGTGTCCATGCTGAAAGTAGAGTCGCTTAAAGCTAAATTGCATAAGTCTGACTATATTTGACTATGTGATTTGGAACTATCATTTCAAAATTAAACGTGTAAGGTTACAGATAATGCAAGTTCTCAAAAGGGCCATCAAACCACAAACCTATATATCCTTCCTCTACATCTACACAACTACTTGGGGGACTGCTGGTGATATTTGTTTAATCCGTGAATCTGTAGCTAATTCAAGTGCATCGAAGTTTGTTGGTCACAAAATCCAATTAGCACTACCAAAAGGGTTGGAACGTCATTACGTGATAGACCTTCCCGTAATCAAAGTTGCAGGTCATGTCGGTGACGGACATCCTAAAGATAAGCAGTCTGAATGGGAGGCTTATGAAGGTGTAGATCAAGAAATAGTGATTGCGGCTCTGAAACCTTGGGGTTTCAAGTTGGTTGGTTGACATACTCCCCGCCCTAAAAGGGCGGGGATTCTGGAGTCAAACAGCAATTGCATTCTTTGATTACTCATTACTTATTATTTATTACTTCTCAATAATGTGACTCAAGCTCAACTCGAACCCAAACTATACAGCTTCGATGAATTTATCACCTGGTATCCCGAAAATTCCCAAATCCGATACGAACTGCATGATGGAGTAATTATCGAAATGCCCAAGCCAAAGGGAAAACATTCAAATCTAACAGGTTCCCTAATTGAGCAACTATTGATAATTATCAGGCAAAGTGGCTTTGGCGGTATCTGGAATATTCCCAGAGAATCGATTGTCAAACCCAAAGGAGAAAAATCAGGTTATGAGCCGGATATCATCGTTTTAAACAAAGAAGTTCTTGGGGACGAACCCCGCTGGGAAAGCGAATCGATTATCCAAAATCCTGATTCGGTCAAATTAATTGTCGAGGTGGTTTCAACTAATTGGCGTGACGATTACTATAATAAATTTAGAGATTATGAAGAAATGGGTATTGAGGAATATTGGATTCTCGATTATGCAGCATTGGGGGCGAGAAAGTTCATCGGGAACCCCAAGCAACCCACGATTTTTGTTTGTAACTTGGTTGATGGAGAATATCAGATGACGACCTTTACGGGAAACACGACCATTGTTTCCCCGACCTTACCCCAATTCAACTTAACCGCGCAGCAGATTTTTGATTTGGCTGCGTAGGAAAGCTTTAAACAGCGCTTAAATGTAGTAATTATAAGATAATAATATATGCGGTTTTCTTTTTAAATGTCAAGCTAAATATCAAAATTTTTGACATCTCAGAAAATGCATAAAAAAATAAACAAGGGACATAACTGTATTATTTATGTCCCTTGTTTATTTAAAAAAGATATTGAAATTACCAGATAAATATGAAATTATCTTAATCATCTAAACAATATCAGGCGATTCAAAAATGGCTAGAATTACAATTTCAGACATCTCTCAGGAATTACAAGACAACTCACTCTTAAGTGAACTATCCCCAGAAGAAATTGCTGCTATTAATGGAGGTGGTTGGTTCGGGAAGATCTTTGGAGGGATTGTCGGAGCTGTAATAGGATTTTTTGGAGGTGGAGGACTTGGTGGTATAATCCCAGGTGCCAAAGCAGGTGCCAAGCTGGGAGATTACATCGAAGAAGCACTCCAGTAGGAAGGAGGCAGATGATGATCATGCGGCTATGGCATTGTACTAAATTAAGCTAAAACCTGTGTAAAGACGTTATATATAACGTCTTTACACACCAAAACCTTCAAAACTAGAGTGGACAAAAAATCATAAAAAATCAACCCAAAATAAAGCTTGAGTTGATAAATATTCAATTTTCAGCATCAGACAAATTTATTATTAGCAATTAATCAACTTTCACTTCTGACAACACCCGCTTCTTGCTCAATGCGGTCTAAAGCCTTCTTCGCTTTAAAAATAAGTCGCAAATAGGCTAACTGACTATCCCAAGCAGAACGAGGTAACAATGGTTCTTGAGACTCTGTAAAAGTTGTATTTTCTTCAGCAACAGAATCAGTGGAAATATTATTCATAAAAATGTTTAATTGCTAGAATTAACTAAAGATGCTACTAACTCAGATTCCGCTTCCCACCCTTGGGGCCATTGAATGCGGTCAGCAGTAAAATGAAGTGGATCATTCTCTGGCCAAGGAGCATTGATTGGTTCCTCAATTAGCCCAAATTCGCCATTATCAAAGGGATTCCCATCCGCCCGACGTTGAATAAATACTCGCTCGCGAATACCGCTTTTTTCCTGGGTGAGGGCGCGATGATGGCAGTAAGGATTGTTACCGCGCTTGTCAAAGAAAACATGAGCAGTCCAACTACAACCACCACGACAGAGTTCTGCAAATTCGCAAGTTTTGCAGAAACCCCACAAGTGTTCTGTACCTTTGGGAGTACCAGCGCCTAAGTTAAACCGCAGTTCCTCGGTTTCTTCAATAATTTTCCGCAGTGAATGGTCGCGGATGTTACCACCAGTGTAGGCTGTGGTCGGTAGTGATGGACACCCTTTGATAGCACCATCGGCTTCAATACCTAAAGCAGACAATCCAGCGGTACATCCTTGCCAAAATGACCAAGCATCCCCACCCCGCAGCAGTCGCTCATAGGGACCGTAGTAGCCGATGTTATTCCCTGGCTGCACCTGTACGCCTTCTCGCTTTGCGCGTTCAGCTACACGAGCAATCATTGGGTATACATCCAATAGTTCGTAAGGTTGGAGTAAAATATCACTATTATCGGCAGCATTGCCCATCGGTACAGTCAACTGAATTTGCCAAGCGAAAATGCCGGCGTCGCGCAGATGTTCGTAAATTTGGGGAAATTCTGGTGCAGATAGGCGATTTATTTGGGTATTGCAGCCAAAGGGGATACCTGCTTCCTTAAGATTGCTCATGGTCTTAAATGCCCATTCCCAAGAGCCTTGTTTACCACGTAGACGGTCATGAGTCGCTTGTAAGCCATCAACCGACACAGAAACCACACCAATACCAGCTTCCTTCATCTTGCGGGCTGTGTCTAAGGTGATACCATAACCACCAGTGGTCATACCACACAACATCCCAGCTTTGGTAATTGCTTGGGCAATTTCTAACCAGTCAGGACGCAGAAATGCTTCACCACCAATTATGGTAACTTCTGTAATTCCCACATCCGCCATTTGTTTGACTAAATCCAGGGCTTCTGCTGTGGAAAGTTCATTTGTTCTTGTATGTCCAGCGCGAGAACCGCAATGTTGACAGGCTAGATTACACTTGAGTGTAATTTCCCAAACTGCATAACTAATTCGGCGATAAGTCATGAAAATATCCTCAATTAATTTTTCTATAAAGGGACTGATAGATCGTCGTCCGTCCCTAAAAATTTAATGTTCCCTAAACTATGTCATTTAGTTAGCCAAACAACTCCATAGGGTTGTTGGAATTTGCTCGACCCAGTTAATCCACCAAAAACTGTAGCTAGTTCTTTTTTACTTAAATCCTTGAGTTCACCTTCACCAGCAGCCGAATCTAACAATTGAGCGGTATATTCTTCATATTCTTGTAGGGTGAAATTGTAGCCAGCATCCTTAACTATTTGGCTACATTCTTCTTTACTATTAACGCCTTGAATTTGAGTACGAAAAGCTTCATCATTTGCTACTTTTTCGTAGAAAGCTTTGACATGTTCTAGGGACATAATCTTCTCCTGATATTGATTAAGTACTGTAGGGTGCGTTAGGATGAAATCCGTAACGCACCATTCCAAGCTTCTGGTGCGTTACGCTCTGCTAACGCACCCTACAAGACTGTTATGGTAGCAACAGAACTTCCCTAAGCTAGGTTATCTGGAATATGTGTAACAATAACTCCATACACCTGTTGGTAGGATGGCCAGACAACTCCATATAATGGTTGGGGTTTGGGTTTCCCAGTTATTCCACCAAAAACTGCAGCGAGTTCTTTTTCACTTAAATCCTTGAGTTCACCTTCACCAGCAGCCGACTCCAACAATTGAGCGGTATATTCTTCATACTCTTCTAGAGTGAAATCGTAGCCAGCAGCCTTAACTATTTGGCTACATTCTTCTTTGCTCTTAACGTTTTGAATTTGAGTAGAAAAAGCTTCATCATTTGCTAACTGTTGATAGAAAGCTTTGACATGTGCTATGGACATAATTTTTGGCTCCTGAGATTACTTAAAAGTTGGTAATTTTGTTGAAATGTTGAACCAGGTTATTGGAGATTTTTTCGTGTCTGCATTCAACAAAAAATCTGGCTATATATACACATCATCACAAGCAACCAATCCGCAAATGATTGGCTTCCTTCCCAAAATGGTTGGCTGGTTTAATAAACCGCCACTAATAGTTTTCTCCTCCTCATCAGACAACTCTAACAGCGACTCTTCTGCATCTAAACCTTGGTGGCGTCGTGCAGATGCATTAACAACTGCTTCTGCAATCAAGTCTGTAATTTCAATGTGATTTTTGAGTTGTCTTTGATTCATTTCGCTCGACATAATCATCTCCTGATGTTACTTAATGAAATATTGGTGAGAAAGTTATTTCACCTGAGAAAACTAAACTGTAGTTGTGCTTAACCAGCAGCTAGTTTTGACACTTGAACTGCTAGTTCAGACGGATTGTAGTTATCTGTAATCACTTGCGGACAACGCATACAAGCTGCTTTACCTTCTTGGTTCCACCACCGACAATCTCGGCGAATAGAACAGGGTGGTAATTCTTCTGCGACTGCAGGTAATTTTTCGGCAATTTGTTTCGCTAGACGACAATCTTGTCCATCAAAATGCAGACAAGCTTTAGCGGCGCAAGGTGTCGCCATGCGGAAAATTTCGGTCGGTGTAATTGGACTAGCTTTTGCTATCAGTTCATCGGTGATAGGTAGGGGCTGTTTAAGATAAGCTACACGGGGTTCTGCAACTGTTCCACCGATGATACCGAAAACAACGCTATTCTCAGATTCTGGTCTAGCACTGGGGCAAAGTGTAGTTTTATCAACAGCAATTTCTTCCATCAATTTAGCCTCCAATTAAAGAGAATTTTGATGTCTACAAGGTCAAACTTGGATTATTTACGGAATTTTTAACTAAAAAAATCCAACTTTTATTCTGGGCTGCGCGTCCCCGCCATTGGTGTTAACTTAAGCCAAAAACCTTGTAAAATATCGTTTCCAGGTGGCACCTAGAAGTACTTTGTATTAGGAATGTTTGGTAATTTATACTTCCATATCGGGTCTATGATGATTCCGTAAATAAACGGACGTTCAAAAAACACACTATATGCTCCACCTGCAACGCTTTTTGCTTCCGCATCAGACATAGATAACAAAGCTTCTTCTGAATCCAAAACTTCGTGACGACGTGCCACAGCATTTTTCACTGCATCATCAATCAAATCGTTAATTTCAATTTGACTATTGTACATTCTTTGGTGTTCTGCCATTTCGATTCTCCTTTCAATTTGTGACTAGATTTAGGCTCAATTCCTGAAGAGTTTGATAGCCTAATATAGGAATCGGGTTTGATTTTTGAACAGTTATAACTAGCTGTAGTAGGTATGTCTATGGCCACCACATCCAGGTTTTTGTGGCATTGCCCACTGGGGGAAAGTGTAGTTTTATCAGCAGCAATGTCTTCGATCAATTGAGACTCACCGGAAGATAATCTTTTTAGATGACTTCAGGTTGATTGAATATGAGTCCTATAATAATATGAATAATAGAACCACCTGTAACGCTTTTTGCTTCCGCATCAGACATAGATAACAAAGCTTCTTCTGAATCCAAAACTTCGTGACGACGTGCCACAGCATTTTTCACTGCATCATCAATCAAATCGTTAATTTCAATTTGACTGTTATACATTCTTTGGTATTCTGCCATTCCGATTCTCCTTTCAATTTATGACTAGATTTAGGCTCAATTCCTGAAGAGTTTGATAGCCTAATATCATTCTAGGAGTCCGTAAAAGCATTTAAAAATTTTTCGGGACTGTTTATAGGACAAAAATGAACCTTTTATGTCACTAAATCCGACAACCAACTTTCAGTTAAACTATCTACAAGCTAGATATCAACCGTCCCTTACTCAATATCAAAGCATTCAGCCACAATTGCAATGGTCAATCCAATGGGATTTCGTGCAATAACTGAAACATTTATGTCCCGAAAATTTTGCCATCTGACAATAAATAAGTAGCCATTATTCTCAGCGTACACGATGAGGGATGAAAAACAGACTGGAAACTAGGTATACTGGTAGGGGCACGGCAATGCCGTGCCCTTACGGGTGTACCTCACTAGTTTGGGAAACGCTATATATTAACTCTTTCTCACAAACAAAGCGCGATAAACCGGCTCACCTTTTTGTTGAGTAAATAGTTCCCGTTCCGTAGCGACTGGTAGGGGGTTGTCTCCTAACCATTCTCCCGTACCAACTTGCTCAAAATTTGGGTTTTCGGCGAAGCGATCGCGCATTTCTACGGCGATAAATTCCATATCTGATTGCAAAAATACCACACCACCAATAGCCAGATAATTCGCTAATTCTGCCACTAATTCTGGTTGCACTACTCGCCGTTTAGCATGGCGGGTTTTAAACCAAGGATCGGGAAATTGAATCGTGACGCGCTGTAAAGTTCCTGTGGGAAGAGAAGATAAAAGTGAGTGCAATGAGTTATTCACATTACAAAACAAATAATGCAGGTTTGTTAACCCCAACTGGGAACCTAACTTATTCGCCTCCATCACCAGAGGTTCGCGAATTTCCAAACCGAGAAAATTCCAGTTGGGTTCTATCTGTGCCATATTCAATACAAACCGTCCCTTAGCGCAACCAATATCTAAATGTAGCGGTTGATTTGGTTCGATATAAACTTTTTCCCACTCCAAAGGACTCGCCGGTGTTTGATACTTTTTGGCAAGTGGATTAACATGTTGACGGACTCGCACAGCAGCCAAAATCGATTCTCCTTTACGTGACAACATCAAATAGCAGGGACACTTCGGCAAGCTCAGTGCATCGCTGGGGACTGGGGACTGGGGACTGGGGACTGGGGACTGGGGACTGGGGACTGGGGAAAGAGAAATTAATGTTTGTTGGTGGGGTTTTTCCGTTATTAGCTGACTTAAAAAGACAAAGACAAAAATTTATCATCTTTGCTGGTGTAAGGCGGTAATGACGGTTATTTAATTTCTAGTATTTTAAAACAAAAATTCCTTCTTGATTCCAAGTATTTACTCAAATATCAATTATCAATTATCACTGTGTCGTGTTATAACTACAAATGTATACATATATTAAGTGTAATCGCTCCTACACAGATTGACAACGTAAGAGTTATACTCTTTGAAAAAGACATGTTTTAAACCCTACTTTTAAAAGTATCCCCAAATCAATGACTCTAAATTTTCGCTTTGGTATAGTCAGCGATTTACACATCGCACTTCCCCACACAATCTGGGATCATCCAAGCCGGTTTCATCTGGTGGAAGTTAGTATCCCAGCTTTTGAAAGTGCATTAGAACACTTAGCACAACTAGATTTAGATTTCCTCTTACTTCCAGGAGATTTAACCCAGCACGGTGAAGCAGAAAATCATATTTGGATACAAAAACGTTTATCTGAGCTACCTTTTCCCGTCTATGTTGTTCCTGGTAATCATGATGTTCCTGTGCTGATGGCAAATCAGCAATCAATTGGTTTTGCTGATTTCCCTCACTATTATCGCAAGTTTGGTTATGACAATACACAGCAACTTTACTATACTAGTCAGTTGCTGCCTGGAGTCAGACTGATTGGTCTGAATTCTAACTTTTTTAATGACCAAGGTCAGCAGGTGGGGCGTGTAGATAATAAACAGCTAAAGTGGTTAGAAGAAGTGTTGGCGGGGACTGGTGATGAATTAGTGCTGGTGATGATACATCATAATGTTGTCGAACATCTCCCCGATCAATCGCGACATCCAATGGCAAATCGCTATATGTTAGAAAATGCATCGGAACTGTTGCACATGCTGCGGCGGTACGGAGTTAGACTAGTGTTTACAGGGCATTTGCATGTCCAAGATGTTGCCCACGCAGATGGAGTATATGATATTACTACTGGTTCTTTAGTTAGCTATCCTCACCCTTATCGAGTGTTGGAGTATCATCAGGATAATCACGGTAAGCAATGGTTACAAATTTTATCCCATCGTGTGGAATCAGTACCTGATTTCCCCAACTTGCAACAATCATCGCGGCAATGGATGGGCGATCGCTCGTTTCCCTTCGTGATTAAGCTGCTGACTCTACCACCTTTAAACTTACCATTGATACAAGCACAAGAACTAGCCCCTAGTTTGCGGGACTTTTGGGCAACTATTGCCGATGGTGATGCTTTAGTGGATTATCCCCACTTTCCCCAAGAAGTGCGCCACTACATTCAGAAATATGGAGCGATCGCCACTGGTAGTACTCCTACCATGATTGATAACAACAGTACACTTTTATTGTAGAAGAATGAGGAGTTAGGAGTTAACTCCTCACTCCTAACTCCTAACTCCTAACTCCTAACTCCTAACTCCTAACTCCCAACTTTTATTCCCAATGAGTGCAGAAATTATTTGTGTTGGTACGGAAATGCTGCTGGGAGATATCCTCAACAGCAATGCTCAATATCTGGCGAAAGAATTAGCGCAGCTAGGTATTCCTCACTACTATCAAACAGTGGTCGGGGATAACCCAGAACGAATTAAGCAAGTTATAGAAATTGCTATTTCCAGAGCGCAAATTCTCATTTTTACAGGTGGTCTAGGTCCAACACCAGATGACCTCACCTGTGAAACCATCGCTGATTTTTTTGGCGCACCGTTGGGAGAACGTCCAGAAATCATCGAAGATATGACCCAGAAATTCGCTCAACGTGGACGGGTCATGACTTCTAACAACCGCAAACAAGCCTTGATTCCCGAAGGTGCAGAAATTTTACCCAACCCCACTGGTACAGCACCCGGCATCATTTGGCAACCGCGTGATAATGTCACTATTTTTACCTTCCCCGGAGTGCCATCAGAATTGTATCCGATGTGGGAACAAACAGCAGTACCCTATCTCAAAAACCAAGGCTGGGGTCAGGAAATTATTTACAGTCGGAGTTTAAGGTTTTGGGGAATTGGTGAATCGGCTTTAGCACAAAAAGTAGCTCCTTTGTTTGATTTACTCAACCCTACGGTCGCCCCTTATGCAGGTAAGGGGGAAGTCAGGCTGCGAATATCAGCCAAAGCCGCCTCCCAAGCAGCAGCAGAGGCTTTGATTACCCCTGTTGAGCAAGAAATTAAAGAAATTGCCGGGTTAGATTATTACGGTGTTAATGACGACACCCTCGCTTCCGTGGTTGGTCAACTGTTGCGAGCATCGGGGGAAACCCTAGCAGTAGCAGAATCCTGTACTGGTGGTGGACTAGGGCAAAGTTTAACTGAAATTTCAGGTAGTTCTGATTACTTCTGGGGTGGTGTAATTTCCTATGACAACTCGGTAAAAGTCAGGCTACTGGGAGTTAACCCAGAGGATTTAGATCAGTTTGGGGCGGTAAGTGCTATCGTTGCAGAGCAAATGGCCCTTGGGGTCAAAACCCGCCTCTCGACCACGTGGGGACTGAGTATCACAGGAATTGCAGGACCGACTGGGGGGACGGATACTAAGCCTGTGGGTTTGGTGTATGTCGGTTTAGCAGGGCCTAACGGTGAAGTGGCTAGTTTTGAATATCGATTTGGGTCAACGCGGAATCGGTCTTTTATTCGTCATGTGAGTGCGAATACAGCTTTGGATGTGTTTCGGCGCAAGTTGATCACCCAGCCCCCGACCCCCCACAATCCTTAAAACATGCCAATTGACATCCTCCCACCACTAATTCGGAGTACCGAATATAGTGGGGGATTCCAAAGATCGCTCTTTGGGTTTCCTCTTTCCACGACCCGACTTACTTGGAGGAGTTTCCCCACCCATACAGAGGTCGATGTCTCCAGAGGCGTTAGTTCCGACGTGACCCGCCGTACTCAATCCTTTTGCTAAAATGTTCCGCGCTGCGTTCCAATCCCTATCTTGGGTATACCCACAATGAGGACAAATATGAGTTCTGGTGCTAAGAGTCTTTTTGACAACCTCTCCACAATTAGAGCAATTCTGTGAGGTGTAGTGGGGCGGAACGGCAACCGTGACAACACCAAACACCTTACCAAAATACTCAACCCATTCACGAAACAGCGACCATGAAGCGTCACTAATCGACTTAGCCAATCGGTGATTTTTCACCATATTTCGCACCATCAAATCCTCATACGCCACGAGGTCGTTAGACCTCACCACGCACCTTGCTGTTTTAACAGCAAAGTCTTTACGCTGGCGACTTACTTTGAGGTGTTTACGAGCAAGTTTATTTCTCAACTTAATTCTATTTTGAGAACCTTTTTTAGTCTTAGACATCCGGCGTTGCAGTCGTCTCAAAGACTTCTCGCTCTTGCGAATCGGTCTAGGATTAGCGACTGTTTCCCCGTTACTATCGGTGTAGAAGTGGTTCAGTCCAACATCAATACCAATAGTTTTACCCGTTGGTTCTCGTCTTTCAACTCGTTCATGGTCGATGCAAAACTGGCAATAATAGCCATCTGCACGACGCACAACCCGCACCCTTTTAAACTGTTTCTTGTGGTAGAAATGCAGGTCACGAGTTCCCCAGAGTTTAAAGGTTCCTGCTTGAAAACCATCGGAGAAAGTGATATACCTGCGGTCTTCAGAAAGCTTCCATCCACAGGTTTTGTATTCAACAGAACCATGTGTTTGTTCTTTCTTAAACTTTGGAAATCCCTTTTTTCCTGGCTTATTTTTCTTGCAGTTATCAAGGAACCGAGCAATTGCAGACCACGCTCTTTCAGCACTAGCTTGACGAGCCATCGAGTTCAGCTTGGCGACCCAAGGAAACTCAATATTAGCCGCAAGTACAGCGCAGAACTTACTGAGGTCGTATCGCCCAATACCCTTGTTATCCATCCAGTATCTAAGGCTGGCATTGCGAACAAAACGGGCAGTTCTAATCGCTTCATCAAGCGCTTGATACTGTCCGTCTTCTCCCTCAAGTTTGGCCTCAAATACCAGCATATTTACGTCATGTACATTAATGTAAACCATAACATGGATTGGCAAAAAACTCAACTGTTCCCTTTCCCTTACTGGCTTGCAGCCAGTTGTGGTCGGGGAACGTTTCGTTTTTTGCCCTCGATTCATCTCGCCGCCAAATCAAAGATTATGGCGGGAGCCTTCTCTCCGATTTAGGTAAATGGACTTTCGCTCACTAGCAACTGTCACGATCATCGGTTCTTGGGTACTTAGCGTGCTAAAATGTTAAGATATTTTTTAATAATGTTTAATAAAATAAATTATGAAACGAATAATGACTCAACTCCTAAATTTGCCTGAAGTATTAGTAGAATCAAGCCTACAAGAGGGTCAAGTCCTAATTCTATCAGTAGGTAAAAAGCGAAAAGTGCATCGTGCCCACACTGTGGTCAAAACTCAAGACATTTACATCAAAATCAAAAATGTTTAGTGAAAGATTTACCGATGGGGGATTTTGAAGTAATACTGAATGTCAATAGACGAAGATTCAAGTGTAAAAAATGCCGAAAAACATTTAATGAAAAGCTAGATTTTCTAGGAGCAAGAAAGAGGTATACATACCGATATGCGGAATATATTATCAAACAAGTGATTAATAGTAATGTAAGTAATGTGGCAAGAAATAATGGACTAACTAATGAATAAGTCATATCAATGCTTGAAGATGTAGCTAAAAATGTGATGCCAATAGATGTCAAAGATTTAAGAAGATTAGGAATAGATGAAATTAGTTTGGTCAAAGGACAAGGAAAATTTATTGTCGTGCTAGTAGATATAGATTCAGGTAAATTGATAGGTTTAGTAAAAGAAAGAAAACAAATTGAAATCAAAAAAACCATGAGAATGTGGGGAGAAAAAGTTTTGTCACAAATAGAAGAAGTAAGTATTGATATGACAGGCAATTATAAATCTTTAATTGAGAAGATTTGTCCAAACGCCCTTGTAACGGTAGATAGGTTCCATGTTACTAAATTAGTACATGAAGAATTAAATCGAGCTAGGATAGCAGAAAATAAAATAGCATCTGAGTTAAATGCCCCGGAAAGAAAAAAAGTATTTGAAAGTTTAAAAGGAAATAAATTTACAATTCTAAAAGCCGAGAATAAGCTCACCGAAAAGCAAAAAGATAAATTAAATAGAATTAAACAAGCTTCTCCTTTAATAGCTAGAATGCATTCATTAAAAGAAGATTTTCACAATTTATTTGAAGACAATAAAAATGTGGTAACGGGAACGCTAGAATTAATCAATTGGTTAAAAAAAGCTGAACCATATTATCAAAGAAGTGTGCAGACAATTAAACGGTGGTTTGGAGAAATAGTCGGATATTTTGAACGAAGGACTACCAGTGGAGTAGTAGAAGGAATAAATAATAAACTGAAGTTAATAAAGCGAAGTGGATTTGGATTTAGAAACTTTCGTAATTTTGAGATTAGAGCTTTACTTTCTTGGCATTATCCTATCAATTTAGCACACTAAGTACGCAAGAGCCTGATTGACTCACTCCAGGATCGCTGTGCTGGTTCGATAATTGCGGCTGCGGCTGGCGATGCACTAGGTTGGATGACGGAATTTATCCGTTCGCATAACGACCTCAAACGTAAAATGGGTTTAGAGGAAGTTACCGACTATAGGTCGTGGAGTAAGCGTGTTGGTGGACGCTTCCAAGGTTATGAAGATTATATTGCTGCTGGGGAATATTCTGACGATACACAATTAACTATCTGTACTGCTGCCTGTATATCCTTAAATGGATGCTTTGACTATCATTCCTTTTGTAAGTTTGAGTATCCAACGTGGCTGGAATATGCCCGTGGAGCAGGTGCCACCGTCAAGGAAGCAGCCGAGAAAATACAGCGCAAGTCGGCTGCTTGGAATAGCAATTTCTTCAGCCGTAAGACGAAAGAAGGCAGCATAGACTACCGTGATGGTGGTGCCAATGGTGCAGCCATGCGAATATCACCTCAT
Organism: Gloeotrichia echinulata CP02; assembly: GCA_038087035.1. Taxonomy (NCBI): domain Bacteria; kingdom Bacillati; phylum Cyanobacteriota; class Cyanophyceae; order Nostocales; family Gloeotrichiaceae; genus Gloeotrichia; species Gloeotrichia echinulata. The sequence continues at coordinate 1,839,110 of CP051187.1, forward strand.
GTATTAGCTAATGTCGCCCGTTGGCAACAAGCTGAAACAGATATTTGGCGTAATTCAATAATTAGCCACGGTCATCCAAGAGCTATTATTGGGGCGCTCTTATATGGATATGCACTACATACTGTATTGCAATTGCCGGAACCAAGTGTAGGTCAACAGTTGATTGAAATACTCGGCAACTGGGTAAAACAGTTGGAAATCCCGAAAATACCCGCGTTGAAAACATGGCTAACTGAATGGAATCAAGGAAGGCTAGAATCTTTCGAGGTAGTCTTTGATACAACTAAACAAGAAGCTGTGGAACAGTTGCGGCTTGTCTGGGTGGGATTACGTAAATATAAATCCCCACAAGGTATACTTGAGCAACTAGGCTGTTTTGATCAAACTACTAAAGGCTCTGGATTAGCGACTGCGATCGCTGGTATCTACTTGTTTGCCCGTCAGCCAGAACAAACCCAACAGAATATTATTATCGCAGCTAATATGATAGGCAGCGATACTGATTCAATTGCTGCTTTTGTAGGTGGCTTAGGCGGTGCTGCTTTTGGTTTGGAAGCTATTCCTGAAAGCTGGCGATCGCAGATTCAAGATGCACCATTTTTGATCCGCATAGGTGAGGATCTAGCTAAAATTTCTGCTGGTGAACATGACAATATGAAAATTCGTCCAGGCTATAGCGGTGTGAAACTGGGCAAAGCCTTGTCTCGGCAAGCAGTACATAGTGATATGCGAGTTGTACACTCCCGTTTAGGCACAGGCACGATCACAGAAGTAGATGAACAATCTCTGTTAACTCAAGGGCGAACAGTAACAATTGTACGTATCAATTTTGATGTCGGCCAAAGCTGTAAGTTGGCTTTTCGTGCTAATACTCCTAGTGAAACATTATTTGTTATTTAGCTTTCACGCCTTAGCCTGGCACCATAACTGTACTCAGTTTGGTGTCGGGATATAAGGCGATTAATTACGAAACGCCCCAATTACCAATATTAGCCATAGGCTGATTCGGGAATTAGGGTAGTTGAGTAATTAATAATCTTTTATTTTATTTTGGCTTGTCTTGGGATTCAACATATTCTTTGAGAGTTTCAACTGTAACACCTCCACAAGACGCTATGAAGTAAGAACCATTCCACAGGACATCTTTATAATAAAATTGATTAACTCTGTCCGGAAATTCTTTCCGTAAATAACGACTTGTTACTGTTTTTATGTTGTTAATAAATTTTGGCAATTCAGTTTGAGGTGTGTATTGAAATAATAGATGCACATGGTCAGATTCTCCGTTAAAATCTACTACCCTACTGTCCCACTTTAAAAGTAAGTCTTTCAGAATTTCGCCTAACCTATCAATCATCTCACCTGTCAATACCCGCTGACGGTATTTTGTTGTTAACACCAAATGCGCTTTGAGGTCTGAAACTCCCCTGGCGCGGGAAATATAAGACGCTCGAGTACTCGCTAACGCTCCGCTATCACTGTTCATAGTTGACTTTTCCTTCTCAATACTTTATAGTAATAGATGACAACACTAAATGCAATTAAGTAGGTGATTTCCTTATACTGCTCAACTATCAGTACCGTGCTTATCCAGACACCAAGCAAAAAATCTAACTAAACAATTGGTTAAGAATTTGTCGATACTGGTACAACAGGCAGTTAGGAGACAGGTTCGACTGGTATCAGCATAATCGGACTGCAATTAATTTTTGTCCGTTAATTTGTTCAATACCAAAATTACGAGACAACCCCGACTATTACTCACAAAAAAAACAACTTCCTGTTATTAAGTCCGATTTGATAAAGGTAAGTCATTCTGGTAACTACTAGACTTTACAAGTGTTCCATCTCAGACATTACAGGATGTATCAAAGCGTGTAGACTTAGCTTTCTCTCGCTTTGTTGAAGGTGATTACAAAGGAAATCGTAGCGGTAAACCTCGTATTAAAAATGCTGCGCGTTATCGCACAATAAAAAGCGAAATGTACCAGTTGCTGCAACCGTATTTGGTACTCCAAATCGGTGTAGGTAGTTCACCTGTATGCAGCGTTGAAGAACAATAGCGTTTGGCAGAGATGAGGAAAACAGGAGGTTTAATTTTGACAAAGTTAAAAGTTGGGATTAATGGATTTGGTCGGATTGGAAGGCTGGTACTCCGCGCTGGGATTAATAACCCCGATGTTGAGTTTGTGGGGATTAATGATTTAGTACCACCAGATAACCTCGCCTATCTGTTCAAATACGACTCAACCCACGGGAAGTTTCCGGGTAAGGTGGAAGCTAAGGAGGATGGGATTGTCATTGATGGACATTTTATCCCTTGCGTGTCGATTCGCAATCCGGCGGAGTTACCTTGGGGTAAATTGGGTGTAGATTATGTTGTGGAATCTACGGGACTGTTCACAGGTTATGAAGGCGCTGCAAATCACCTGACTGCAGGTGCAAAGCGGGTTGTGATTTCTGCTCCTACTAAAGAGCCAGAGAAGATTCCTACTTTGCTGATGGGTGTAAATCATCACTTGTTTGACCCCAGCAAAGATGCGATCGTCTCGAATGCTAGCTGTACCACAAACTGTTTGGCGCCCATCGCCAAAGTCATCAATGACAACTTTGGGTTGACCGAAGGGTTGATGACCACAGTTCACGCCATGACTGCTACCCAACCAACGGTAGACGGACCTTCCAAGAAGGACTGGCGCGGTGGTCGGGGTGCAGCCCAAAATATCATTCCCTCTTCTACGGGCGCGGCTAAAGCTGTGGCGCTGGTTTTACCAGAGTTGAAGGGTAAATTAACTGGTATGGCTTTCCGGGTTCCCACTCCCGATGTCTCCGTGGTGGATTTAACCTTTAAGACAGCTAAAGCTACGAGTTACAAAGAAATCTGCGCGGCGATGAAGGCTGCTGCTGAAGGTGAACTAAAAGGTATTTTGGGTTACACCGACCAAGAAGTAGTTTCCACAGATTTTCAGGGTGATACCCATTCCAGTATTTTTGACGCGGGTGCTGGTATTGAACTGAACGCCAACTTCTTTAAGGTGGTTGCTTGGTATGACAATGAGTGGGGTTACTCCAATCGTGTGGTTGACCTAATTTTGTCAATGGCACAGAAAGAAAAGCTTTGACACTGTATCTGTAGTATCTGTAGGGTGGGCATTCAATACTGCGTAGGATTTGCAGGGGAGGCAGGGGAGGCAGGGGAAGCAGGGGAGGCAAAACTCAACGCCAGCCTCCATTTCTCCCCCTGCTCCAAGAGCTTGCCTCAACCAAGAAATTCCAAAACCTACGCAGTATTGGGTGGGCATTGCCCACCACACGGTATCTAACCCCAAGGTACAGAAAATATCGTCTGGGCGCCAAAATAGCAAAATGATTTAACAAAACTGAATGAAATCACACAACTAATCTCAGACTGACATGCCTAAAATAGGGCTGGAGGCTAAAACCAGGACTGTTTGCGAAATTCTTCAGGTGTAGTTGGTAATAAGTAATTAAGAACAAAAATGGGTGAGTTACCAATTACCAACTAGTCATTACGACTAATTCCAGCATGAAATGCTTTAAAACCAAATGGTGTAGGTCCTGAGCAAACACAATTCAAGAGGTATGTTATGTCGAAGAATTTACTAGAACAGTTGCGAGAAATTACAGTTGTGGTCGCTGATACGGGAGATATCCAAGCGATTGAACAGTTCAAACCCCAAGACGCGACAACCAACCCCTCACTGATTACTGCTGCAGCGCAGATGCCAGAATATCAGGAAATTGTCGATCAAACTTTACTCCAGGCGCAAAAAGATGCTGGAACAGGTGCAACCCAAGCAGAGGTGGTTTCCCTAGCCTTTGACCGTCTGGCTGTTTCCTTTGGATTGAAGATTTTGCAAATTATCCCTGGTCGGGTGTCTACGGAAGTTGATGCACGTCTATCTTACGATACCGCAGCTACCGTTACCAAGGCGAGAGAATTGATTGCTCAGTACAAAGCCGCTGGAATTGGACCAGAACGGGTACTGATTAAAATCGCCGCTACTTGGGAAGGCATTCGCGCCGCTGAAATTTTGGAAAAAGAAGGTATTCATTGTAACCTTACCCTGTTGTTTGGCATCCATCAAGCGATCGCCTGTGCAGAAGCTGGTGTTACCCTGATTTCTCCTTTCGTTGGGCGGATTCTTGACTGGTACAAGAAAGACACCGGACGGGATAGCTATCCGGCTGCAGAAGACCCCGGTGTGTTGTCTGTCACCACAATTTACAACTACTACAAAAAATTCGGCTATAAAACCGAAGTTATGGGCGCTAGCTTCCGTAACATTGGGGAAATTACTGAACTAGCAGGTAGCGATTTGCTGACAATTTCCCCAGCACTTTTGGCTCAATTACAGTCCACTGTAGCGGAACTACCACGCAAACTTGACCCCGCAAAGGCTGCAGGGTTGGAAATTGAAAAGATAACTGTAGATAAGGCTGCTTATGACAAGTTGCACGCTGCTGACCGCATGGCAACTGATAAACTATCCGAAGGGATCGACGGCTTCACCAAGGCGCTAGTTACTCTAGAACAATTATTGGCTGAACGACTAGCTACCTTAGAAAGCAAAACTCCTGTTAGTCCCTTAGCATAAAATGCCGTGTTGTACCAGTACTAGAGCAATTAAATTTTGCGTTATTCCTACTGCTGCGTCTAAATTTTTTGCTCCCCCTAAATCCCCCTGAAAAAGGGGGACTTTGAAGGCTTTTTACCCCCCTTATTTAAGGGGGGTTGGGGGGATCTAAGACTTTGAAATCGCGGGACTAGGGGTTGACTTGCCAGAGTACTGGTTATTTACCTTGAAAGCAACACGAAAAAAACATCATATTGCTACCAGTTGCGGTTTAGAATTGGAATTATAAGCTAATCTGACTGGCTGTGCCACCAACTTAAGCTTTGCTGGCAGCAGCTAGTTTTTTCTTCTTCAGCATCATTCCAAAACCGGCTGCAGCTAAAGAACCCATAATAGTTGCGGGTTCAGGAACAGACGTACCGTCAAAAGTTAGACTAACTGCTACTGGATTTCTCTGGTCCGTAGGAAGGGTGCTGGTATACGCTGATTGGAAAACAGCTGTTGCTCCTGATGCAAAGACTCCATTACTGAATGTTAGGGTTTTGCCATCAGCAGAAACTGCACTATTGCTGAAGGACTTAAATTCAGAAGCAGGGTCCCAGGTAGCATCCTGTCCAGGGAGAATGGTGTAAACGAATTTAGTGAAATTGTAAGCACTATCGTTAATAGCGAAACGTGGGTTGCTAATACCTGATTTATAGTTAAAGGTCGTTACATCACCAGGTTTAGTCAGTCCACCATCAGCGCTTTCGCGAAATAGGGAAGCTCCTGCAGGAGGAGTTGCAAGTGCAGCGTTTTGCAAAAGTATTGTCGCAGCGTGACTCTTGTCACCGACAGATACCAGTATTGCTAGGGCTGTTCCAGCTACGCAAGCTAATTGTTGCAGTTTCATAAAGTCTTTTCCTTCTTTTTCTTAGTTTGTGAGTAATCAATGTCTAAAACGATGAGCGCATTACTCTACTTTCACAAAAGGGGTGATGCCTTGCTCTCAAAAATAAATTATCATGTGTTGAGAGAAATTAAGTATTTACGCTGATTAATTTACATATTCTTTATAATAATTCTCTAATTGTAAAGTTTTGATAAAGACGTTGATTGACTCAAAAATACATTCTTGCCACATGTTAATACGGAGTTTAATAACTTAAGTATCACGGCTCATAAAATCAGGATTCAAGTCAAATTCAGTCATTAAATCAGAAATTACCGTTTTCTGTCCCAGATCAAAACATTTATCTATCAAGCAAAAAAATTACACTTAGAATGTATAACATAATTATTCTTTTTTCGGAAATATTACGTGTATCGCTTTTTGGAGAAACCCGTGTAATAACCTGATATTAAATCCACTCGATGACCAATTCCTATCATGTCGGTTCAAAAATCCAATCCTACTGCGGTGGTTGTAGAAACCCATCCGGTAGTTGAAAAATCACTATTTCATTACCCACAACCGGATTACGGGCTATTAGCCTATCTTGAGAGTCCATAATTTCTAAATGACTAAAGTCCAATTCTTGAGAGCGTTGTAGTATCTCGGCTAAGAGTTGAGTCTGTTGCGATTTTTCCAGGGTGTACCAATCGGCAGTAATTTTTACTTTCAAATCACTAGTCCGAAAATTAGCTTGGATAGATTTTATCAGTCCAGAGGCAAAGCGATCGCTAATTTGAGCTACTTGATTTTCAATTTCCGCAATCAAAATTTGTTCTGGAGTCAATACCACCGTTGGCGTTGGTGTAGGCGTTGGTGTAGCTATCGGCGTTGGTGTAGCTATCGGCGTTGGTGTGGGTGTGCGTGTGGGTGTGCGTGTGGGTGTTGGTGTGGGTGTGGGTGTGGGTGTGGGTGTGGGTGTGGGTGTGGGCGTTAGTTCTGGTGGGGGAGTTTGTATAACTGGTGGTGGGGCGATTTCCTGTGGTGGTTGGGGTGCTGGTGCTGCTGTTTCTGGCGTTGGCGTTGCTGCGGGAATTTCCTGAACTGGGGGTACTGTTGCTACTTCCGTAGATTTACTAATTAATACGGTCGTAGTTGTCCAAGCTATAATCACAGTAATTCCAACAATAATCGCTGTCAAAGCTGTATCTGACAACTTAGCCGATAAATTTGCTGGTAACAAAGAGCGGATTTTTCTTAACAGTCCACTCCAGAAATTGGGGGTTTGCGCCTTTCCTGATGGGGGTGCTGTCTCCAGTTTCACAATTGTGCCTTGTAACAGACCAATTGTCCCACGCAACAGTTTGATAATTTGCGCCTTCCAAAATGGCTGGAATGTAGGCGAGGGTGGCTGTTGAGGGGGAGTACGTCGCCTGCGTCTAGGTGGTGACTGACTCGTTTGTGATTCTTTTCGGGACGGTGGTTGTGAATTTGGGTTGTCTTGTGACATGAAGGTTTCCTAGAAAGCAGCGAATCAATCTCAAATGCGATAAATTCTTACAAGTGCCCTTCCACAGCATTAATCTATCACTTGTATTTGGTATTTACTCAGCTATGAACCTGAAACGCCGCCAATTTCTATTTTTGTCTACCATTAGTGCGATCGCCACGGCCTGTGGTCAGAGTCCCACAAGTGCTAATAATACCTTAGAACAACCAGACACCACCGCCATTGCCAAAAAAGACTTACTGCTACGTTTCGTGTCCGTAGCCGATACAGGGACTGGCGCCAAAGGACAGTATGATGTCGCTAAAGCAATGACTAGTTATCACCAAAAAAATAATTATAATTTAGTAATTTTAGCTGGTGATAATATCTACAACAACGGCGAAATTACCAAAATTAAAGATGTTTTTGAGCGTCCCTACGCCGACTTACTCAAAGCAGGTGTAAAGTTTCAAGCTTGTCTTGGTAATCATGATATTCGTACTGCTAACGGCGACCCCCAAGTTAAATATCCTGGGTTTAATATGCAGGGACGCTACTATACTTTCAGCCGTGGCGACGTGCAATTTTTTGCCTTAGATACTAACGGTAATGCTGATTGGAAAAACCAGCTAGTTTGGTTAGATAAAGAACTCAGTCGTAGTCAAGCGGCTTGGAAAATTGTCTTTGGTCATCATCCGATTTATGCATCAGGTCACTATGGGAGTAATCCAGAATTTATTAAAATATTTACTCCCCTATTTCAAAAATATAATGTGCAACTTTATATCAATGGTCATGAACACCATTATGAGCGCACCCGTGCGATTAACGGCACCACTTATTTAATTTGCGGTGCGGGTGCTGGTAATCGTCCTGTAGGTAAAAATGACTGGACAGAATATTCTACTAGTAATTTAAGCTTTGCTGCATATCAAGTATATGCAGATAGAATAGAAGTAAGTGGTATCGGCACCGATAACCGCGTTTTCGATCAAGGTGTGATTAAGATAAAATCAACCTAATTAAATAGATGAAAAATGATCGTTGACTTTTGACCGTTGACTGTTGACTGTTTGTAGACTTTATTTTTGCCGACATAATTAATATGAAAGTCAAGCGCCTAAGTATGAATGCTTTCCGTGGGATTGGCGATTTGACTTTAGAGTTCGATGCTAGCGAACCAACGGTACTAATCGGGATTAACGGGATAGGAAAATCAAGTATTCTTGACTGTCTAGCTATTCTGTTATCCCGGTTTACAACTTCAGTTCAACATCCCACTGCTACTGGACGTTTATTTAGGGAAGAAGACATCAATAATGGATGTAGTGAGACACACAATGAAATTGCGATCGCTTTAGACTCAGGGGAAGTAACATGGTCCCTTACCAAGGTACAAAAGAGACGTACCAAAGATAGCAGTAGCAAATTGAATGAGTTACGAGAACTGGTTGAGAAAATTCACAATCAGTTGCGAACTAATCCCTTATTTAATCTGACTGTCGTAGTTTACTATGCAGTCAATCGCGCTGTGATTGATATTCCTCTAAAAGTTCGCAAAAAGGCTGCTTTTGAGCCAGTCACAGCCTACGACCAAGCTTTAAATGGCGTGCAAATAAATTTTAATAATTTCTTTCAATGGTTTAGAACATTAGAGGATTTAGAAAATGAAGAAAAACGCGACTTCCCCAACTATCTCAGCCCGCAATTAGAAGCAGTCAGACAAGCAATTTATTCAGTAATTCCAGGTTTTTATAATTTACGGGTGCGGCGTTCTCCTTTACGCATGACTGTTACAAAAAAAGGTAGAGAGCTAATTATTAATCAGTTATCTGATGGGGAAAAATGCTTACTAGCGATGGTGGGAGATTTAGCCAGACGTTTAGCAATTGCTAATCCAGGGTTACAAGCACCAATACAGGGTAAAGGTATAGTTTTAATTGATGAAATTGAACTACATCTACACCCAAAATGGCAAAGAGAAATTATTCCCGCATTAACTAGAACGTTTCCCAATTGTCAATTTATTATTACTACCCATTCACCGCAGGTAATTAGTCATGTCAAACCTGAAGGAATTTATATCCTAGAAACACAAGATAAAGGCGTTGTTGTCCACCGACCAGCAAGTTCTTTCGGTAGAGATAGTAATCGCATTTTAGAAGACTTAATGGGGGTTCCAGAAAGACCTCAAGCAATTAAAGATTATCTCCGTCAACTATTTAAATTGATTGATCAGGGAAATCTCGAAGGCGCTAGACAACTACGCCAAGATTTAGCTAGCGAAATTGGCGAAGATGAACCAGAATTTGTCAGAGCAGATGTACTTATTAGACGTAAGGAAATTCTCAACAAATGAAACATATCCAAAAGGGTGAAGCACCGAGTACTTTGACTGAATGGAATCAGCAGCTTGGTAATAACATACCTAATTGGAAACATTTTGATAGAGATGTAAAAAATGATGTATTCCAAGCATTATTAAAGGAGCAAGGTTACATCTGTTGTTATTGTGGTAATTCCATCGCCAGGAAGGAATGTCATATTGAACATTTTCAACCAAAGAGTTTGTATAAAAACTTGACATATGCTTACACTAATTTATTAGTATCATGTCAAGGGGAAGATGAAAAAAGACCCCGCGTACCAGTACATTGTGGACACAAAAAAAATAACTGGTACGATGAGGAGTTAATGGTTTCACCCTTAGATGTGAATTGTGCAGATTTCTTTAGATACTCTGGCTATGGAGAAATCTTACCAACAGATGATTTAGATAAGCAAGCAGCCGCTAAAATTACAATTGCCAAACTAGCACTCAATATTGATAAACTAAAAAATATGCGAAAAGTAGCAATTGATGCGGCTATAGAGGCTACTGATGGTTTAACTGATGCAGAAATACAGTTACTTGCTCAAGGTTATGACAAACTTGATGTTAACGGGCGATATACTCCTTTTTGTGGTGCAATTACCTATTTACTCAAGACTTATTTTTGATAAATTAATCCTAGTCTGCATGACGCTTCGATAAATAATGAGTAAGGAGTAAGGAGTAAGGAGTAAGGAGTAATGAGTAATGAGTAATGAGTAATGAGTAATGAGTAATGAGTAATGAGTAATGAGTAATGAGTAATGAGTAATGAGTGGATTATTTTTGGCGTTGCTGATTAATGGGATGATTTTTGTCTCACGCATTCGCGGAGCGTCCCGTAGGGAAGAGGAAGAGTTTTCAAAGTTGAATTTAACTATTTCATCCCGCAATTATGCAACGCCTTATTTTTCTTTCAACTTGTTGATTGAAGTTGTTAATATCTTAATAATTCTTTCATTACTCATTACTCATTACTCATTACTCATTACTCATTACTCATTACTCATTACTCATTACTCATTACTCATTACTCATTACTCATTACTCATTACTCATTACTCATTACTCCATTGTCCGTCCCTTGGTATTAAAGGGCACAATGTATAAAATTTACATAATTTCCCTAAATATTTGGGTATGTTTGGGGTTTTTTCTGACGAGCAAAATAGTACAATTGTTCTATTAGATAAGGTTTTAGTCTGAGACATAACCGTTGATTGGAGTAGGAATGCGAAAAAACTCTAATGTTCAACCTCCGCCAACAAGAGTACAATCACCTTTGAAAAAGACCCCTAGTATAAGGTCAATACTATGATGACACCAGTGCAGGGTGCAATTAAAGCCGAAGTTAACTCAGAATCAATTGCTCCATCGCAGTTTGAGCAATACGTTGAACAAATAGCTGATGCGGGACAGAGTGTTAGTGCTGAAAATATTTCTTGCCAAACCCTGACTGAAGTCACCAAGACAATTTTACATTATGCCTTTTGGTTAGCGGACAAAAAACAGCACCTCTCTTTAAAAGAGTATAGAAAGCTACTTGTTGACCAGGGTTGGGAAGGTGAGGAAAAAAGGTATCTTAAAATTGCTGCTGCATTTGGTAAGTTTTCGCCTCAAAATTTTGCACAAGTTGAGCCTAGAACCATATATCAGCTAGCAGAGAACAGCAAAAAATACCAGGAAGTAATAGATAGGCTCTTAGACTTGCGTGAAATTACTCAAGAAGCTGTACGCTCTCTCACTAAAAATCAGCGTACGCGTAAAACTACAAAACCCGAAAAACCTAGTATTTGGCGACGGACAAAAAATGGTGGGAGGTACTGTCAAATTCCCTCAATTCACGAAGCTTCAGAGCAGACTGGTACTACCCTCCAAACAATGATGGATGAGGAGGGATTGAGTGCCCAGCACATTGTAGCAGAAGCCATTGCCCTGCGACAGGCATATAAGGAAGGGCGACTGGTACTGCTACAAGACAAGGTTGTCGGATTCCCACAGAACACATAACCCCAAAAAAAATAGCGCCCCCAACAATTGTAAGGGCGCAAGGCCTTGAAAGGTAAGGGCGCAAGGCCTTGCGCCCCTACAAAGCCTTGTGCCTCTAATTGACATATCCTCAAGGAATACTTAAATTTCTCTCCGTGTTCTCTGTGTCTCTGTGGTTCGATGAAAAAAATATTTTATGCCTACGGGCTACGCCAACACAACTCATTTACGATTGCTATATGTCCCCATCAAGATAGATAATTAATCATCAAAACTATGGGAAGAATATTCAATTAATATCTGGAAATGCTGTACCGCTTTGATTTTCAACCTTATTGCCGTCAATTTCAGCAACCACTTAAAACCAGTCACGGAATATGGGAAGCTAGGGAAGGAATTATCATCCGGCTGATGGCTGAAACAGGTATTGTGGGTTTTGGTGAAATTGCGCCACTAAGCTGGTTTGGTTCTGAAAGTTTTCCAGAAGCACTTGAATTTTGTGGTCAATTACCATCAGAAATTACTACCGATGATGTGTTTGCTATCCCCTCAAAATTTCCTGCTTGTCAATTCGGCTTCGAGTCAGCATGGGAAGAAGTTACATCCTATCTACAAGTAAGCAAATTGACTGCTGCTAAATCAGTTAGTTTTAGTGGCTTGCTACCATCGGGAAAAAAGGCGTTAGATGCTTGGGAAATACTTTGGAATCAAGGCTATCGAACCTTTAAATGGAAAATTGGTATAGGGACTCTTGCAGAAGAACTAAATGTTTTTGATAAATTAGCGCAAGTATTGCCTGCTGAAACAAAATTAAGGTTAGATGCTAATGGTGGACTAAGCTTTTTTGCAGCTGTGGAATGGCTAAAAGCTGGCGATCGCATTGGTATAGAATTTCTCGAACAACCATTACCTGCAACTGAATTCGATCCCATGCTCCACTTGAGCAAAGAATATTCTACCATCATAGCTTTGGATGAATCAGTAGCAAGTATTGCTCAACTCCAAGCTTGTTATGAAAAGGGTTGGCGAGGAATTTTTGTGATTAAACCTGCCATTGCCGGCTCACCAAAAATGTTACGTCAATTGTGTTATAATCATGAAATAGATGCTGTCTTTTCAACTGTATTTGAAACACCAATTGGAAACCGGTTTGCACTAAAGCTGAGTGCTGAACTTAGCAGAACCAATCGCGCCGCAGGTTTTGGTGTTGCTCACTGGTTTCCTAATCAGGATTTTCTTTCTGAAGCAGAAACTAATAAATTTATACCGGATGCACGCTGTCACTTAACACATGAAGATATATGGAATTACCTATCGAAAAGTTAAGAAACAGGTTTCAAGATAATTGGCTTTTGGGTGATGAATCTCAATCGCAAACATTTATATCTTTAACTGAAACATTATTCCAAGAAATTGCCGAATATCCTCCGCAAAAGATATTACTATCAGAGCCAAATCCAATTCGGTTTCTTGCTAGCTTCATTGCTGCTTGTTCAACAAATCATCATGTCTTTTTGGCAAATCCAAGCTGGGGTTTATCTGAATGGCAACAAGTGTTTGAGTTAGTTAAACCTGATATAGTTTGGGGTAATTGCGAATATGCTCAACAATATAATATCAGTTTTCATAATCAAAGTTTACCAGAGAATAAAACCAATAGCTTAATTATGATTCCTACAGGTGGTTCATCTGGTAAAATTCGTTTTGCTATGCATAACTGGCAAACACTCATAGCATCAGTGAAAGGATTTCGAGAATATTTCCAAGTCAGTGAAGTAAATTCTATATGTGTGTTACCGCTTTATCATGTGAGTGGTTTGATGCAATTTATGCGTTCTTTCATATTGGGGGGGCAATTATTAATTTTACCATTTAAAGAACTAAAAACAGGTAAATCGTGTGATTTTAATCCAACTAATTTTTTTATATCTTTAGTTCCCACACAGTTGCAATATCTACTGAGTGAGTCGAATTTGACTACTTGGTTATCTCAATGTCAAACTGTATTGCTAGGTGGCGCACCTGCTTGGTCTGATTTGTTGGAAAAAGCTAGATTTCATCACATTAAACTTGCTCCTTCTTATGGGATGACGGAAACCGCTTCCCAGATTGCTACTCTCAAACCTGAAAGCTTTTTAAGTGGTAAAAACAGTAGTTATCAAGTTCTACCCCATGCAAAAGTTAAAATTTGTAATGCAGTAGGGGAACTTTTATGTTCTCAAAAAATAGGTCAGATTGTTATCGAAAGCTCATCGTTGGCGCTGGGTTATTACCCTGAACCATTTCCTGAATCAGGAATTTTCTATCCTGATGATTTGGGGTTTTTGGATGCAGAAGCGAATCTCAATATAGTTGGTCGGAGCAGTTATAAAATCATTACTGGCGGAGAAAATGTTTTTCCTAGTGAAGTAGAAGCAGCGATTCTATCTACTAATTTAGTCAAAGATGTAGCTGTAATTGGCAAGGATGACAGTTACTGGGGACAGATTATTGCTGCTATTTATGTACCGATAAATCAAAATATTGCTTATCAACAAATTCAAGATGCAATTAATGTAAAAATAACTCGATTGAAAATACCAAAATTATGGATATCAATTAATATTATGCCGAGGAATGAACAAGGAAAAGTCAATTTTCAACAACTTCAAGAATTAGTAAATAGACATAAAGCGCTAGATTAGGGTTAAATTCCCTCCACAGAATTACCGGAGATTAAAAATGTTGTGAACTTAATTAAGTAGGCTTGTGTTAGAAAAAATACTAAATAATACTGCTCGGTTAAGCTCAAAAAACTTAAAATTCGTAGGTTGGGTTGAGGAACGTAGCTTGCTTGCCGTAGGCTAACCCAACATGGACGGGGCTTTGTTGGGTTTGCGGTGAGCCTCAACCCAACCTACGATTTTCCTTAACCGAGCAGTATTGAGATACTAAGTATATTATTCGCGTAAAACCATAGCAGTCAGAGGCTTGACATTTCTGGTTCTTGCGTACTTAGCGTGCTTAATTATTAATTAAAGTCTATAAATTTGCTTTTAAATTAAGACTTACAGGCGTTCATGATTTAATTTTTATCAATTTGACCAAAAATACAGAAAATAATGGCTATTATCGTATCTCAGGAAGGGTTTCAAGCTGATTATTTAATAAATTCAGCACGCTAAGTACGGAAGAGCCGGATTTTGCTGCCTCTAGTGATTTCTACAACAGCCTTTCCAGATGGAGCAGTAGCTGTTAATCCAGCAGCAGTAACTCCACCCCAGAGTGTTATTGTTCCATTCGGGACTTTGAGTTTTAATACGCGCTCATTATTTAGTGGATCTAAATAAGGGACTTCCAGAAAATAAAATATACAGTTATTAAGAATGATAATCATTGTTAAGGGGGTGGGATAGGCTGCCAACAGCAGCCTATCCCACCCCAATTTGTAGTAAATTCAATGATGATTCGATTTTGGAATGTTTCAGGTGTCAATACAACTAACGGATTCATTGAAAAACTTGTTGAAGGAAACTGCCAAGCAATTAAAAGGTACGGACAAGCGTAAATTTCTAGCACAAACAGTTGCAGCATTAGGACACGGAGGACAGTTGAAAGCAGAGCAAGAGTTAGGATGGAATCGTGTTACAATTAGTAAAGTAATTAAAGAATTAACTAGTGGTATTACTTGTGTAGATAATTATCGAGGTCGAGGACGTTATAAAGCCGAATCACATCTACCAAATCTTTTATCAGATATCAAAAACTTGGTAGATGGTCAAAGTCAGATAGATCCAAGTTTTAAAAGTCAAAGGCTTTACACGCGCCTGAGTGCTGCGGAAGTCAGACATCAATTAATTGAGAAATTTGGTTATACAGATGAAGAATTACCAACTTCAGAAACAATTCGTGTAAAGTTAAATGGTTTAGGATATCGCCTCAAACGGGTTGCCAAAATTCAACCTCAAAAAAAATTCCTCAAACTGACGCAATCTTTGAGCAATTAGCTATAGTTCATGAAGAAGCAATAGAAGATCCAAGTATTTTACGTTTAAGCTTGGATGCAAAAGCTCGTGTCAATATCGGGTCATTTGACCGTGGGGGTAGAAATCGAGCGCCGACAAAAACTGATGACCATGACTTCCACCCTAAAACAAGCGTGACTCCTTATGGCATACAGCACTTTCCAGGTCTTGACGAATTATTTTTATATTTTACAGAATCAAAAGTAACGAGTGATTTTATCGTTGATATTTTAGCAGATTTTTGGTCATCAGAAAGTTGGCGATTTCCCGAAAAAAAAATCGTCTGCGCCCACTATCAAATTTCACCTTGTAAAGAAAACCAAAATGCAGTACCAGCTCATATTTAAACGCAACCACCATTATTGGGGATTACAAACCGGAGTAATTACAGAAGGGGGATTCTCGGAGTGCCAAGCGCGAAAAACAATGCTTGAATCGCTCTTTGCTGGATGGTGTTTTGAGCTTGAAATTCTCGACATCCGTATTTGATAGCTGGAAACCTTGCTATGGCTGAATTAGGACAACCAGATGACTAGAGCAAAGATGGGACTTGCACCCACATTAGAGGTATCCGATATTTTTTAACGTACTTTTCAGCCGTCGGAGCGCACGTAATGCCCTCTGGTCGCGAGCCGCGTTCCTATTTCCGCCACTTTGCTAAGGTTTATTATACAGCACTTTCCTGAATCATGAAGTACAGTAGCAGCAGTTAGCAAACCAATTTCGCAGATGCATAGGATTGATTAGATTTAAAGCAATTGCAATCAATACATCTACCATTTGAGTAGTTTTTGGAGAAAATGTTTTGATAAAAGCTTTAAGCTGTGACCACCAATGTTCAATGGGATTAAAATCTGGTGAATAAGAAGATAGATTGATGACACTGGCACCAACAGATTCAATTATGGGCGTAATTTCATCGATCTTATGGGCAAATAGGTTATCCATTATGACAACTGCACCTTTCCATAATTGAGGCACTAACAACTTTTCTATAAACACGCGAAAAGCATTACTATCCATTGAACCATCTAGTGTCATCACAGCCAATACTTTATCCATACTGATTGCGCCGATAATAGTGACTTTTTTACCTCGATAAAATGGTTTTACATCATATACTCTACTTCCTTTTTCACTACGAGCTTTTGGACGCATTAACCCAAGCAGTAAGCCTGCTTCATCCAAAAAAACCAGATTTTTCGGCTCTATATCTCTGACTTTCTCTCTGTATTCACACCTGAGCAATTGAACTCTATCGGTAGCTGCCTGACTGCTGCGAACCGTTTTTTTTTTACGAGTTAGATTTAATTTTTGCAATTCTCTACACATCATGCTGGAACTCACTAGTTGCCCCTCAGTTAAGAGCCAATATTCACAATATTCAGAGAGAGTTGCATCTGGATACTTTTTTACCAATGCAACAAGTTGAGCCGCAGAATCTGCTAATACCGCTTTTTTTCTTGTCCCTTGCTTACCAGGATTAACATGTCCTTTCTCTTTATACTGTCTCAACATTTTTTGTACAAAAGCTTTACCAACACCAAAGTTTACAGCTAACTTTCTAACTGAAATATTTCCTAACTGATAAGCATTGACTATTTTTTCTCTCAGATCGACGGAATATGGTTTCATAATAATAATTTATCTATCTTACATATTGTACTTCACATTGCTGGAAAGTGCTGTAATCCAAGGTCAAGCAGATGCCTAGAGTTAGAGTTAATTATGACTAATCAGCCAGTAATTAAACGAAATAAGCTAAAAATTCCACCGGGGCAATGTATGGCTTGTGGTGGTGATGGTGGTGAATTAGTCGCTGATTATGTTGACATGGACGACCGTTATTACCCTTTTAAATTCTTAAATTGCCCTTGCTGTGATGGCAATGGGAAAAACTGCCCAAGATGTTGGACAAAGCCTATCAAGTAAATTGAAACGGGTTAAGTGCTTAATCGCTAAACTTGTAACGGGTTACGTGCAACCTTCACAAAAGTTTGTTAACAGGCGTAACCCTCCAAATACCAATTCACTCTTGGGGTGAATGAGTGTTTTAGAGCAAAACTGACTAGAGTTAGAGTGAAAACTTTGGCTATACCTTCGGCGGGCGTAGCCATCGCCAAAGTTTTAGTTCCACTTATATTTTTTGAAATCCTTACCCAGTATAGCTCTTAACTGGCTTGGAATCCCGAAAGTTGCTCTTTTTGAAAAAAAATCTTTTTACCCCTTGACGACCAAAGATAGTCTTGTTATTGTAGATGAGTGCGAGGGCGAAAGACGCCGAAGCAACCGAACCGAGACAATAAAATACTTTGAAAGCTTAAAAGAAACCAATCCTCGTCAAAAACAAATTGTTTTTGGTGAATATCCAAAAACGCAGGATACGTTGGAATTTTAAAGAATTAACTTCTTTGAAGCCACAAACTCGAAACACAACAAAACGGAGAGTTTGATCCTGGCTCAGGATGAACGCTGGCGGTATGCTTAACACATGCAAGTCGAACGGTCTCTTCGGAGATAGTGGCGGACGGGTGAGTAACGCGTGAGAATCTGCCTTCAGGTCTGGGACAACCATTGGAAACGGTGGCTAATACCGGATGAGCAGAGATGTAAAAGATTAATTGCCTGAAGATGAGCTCGCGTCTGATTAGCTAGTTGGTGGGGTAAGAGCCTACCAAGGCGACGATCAGTAGCTGGTCTGAGAGGATGATCAGCCACACTGGGACTGAGACACGGCCCAGACTCCTACGGGAGGCAGCAGTGGGGAATTTTCCGCAATGGGCGAAAGCCTGACGGAGCAATACCGCGTGAGGGAGGAAGGCTCTTGGGTCGTAAACCTCTTTTCTCAGGGAAGAAAAAAATGACGGTACCTGAGGAATAAGCATCGGCTAACTCCGTGCCAGCAGCCGCGGTAATACGGAGGATGCAAGCGTTATCCGGAATGATTGGGCGTAAAGCGTCCGCAGGTGGCTATGTAAGTCTGCTGTTAAAGAGTCTAGCTCAACTAGATAAAAGCAGTGGAAACTACATGGCTAGAGTGCGTTCGGGGCAGAGGGAATTCCTGGTGTA